>NZ_LBLS01000043.1:0-720117 GCF_001188205.1 Vibrio sp. VPAP30 | reverse complement strand
CTTCAAGGACCACATTGCCGTCACCTTCCGTCACGGCACCTTTGTCATCGCCGCTGATCTGCGCGGCGTCATTGGTGCCCGTAATGGTGATTTCGACCGTGTGTGGCGTGCCGTCTTCAGACTGAACTGTGAAGGTCTCAACGCGAGTCTGACCTTCACCTAAGTATTCCACTTTGCTGTTGTCAACGTTGTACGTCCACTTACCGCCTTCGGTGATAGTCAGGCTGCCCAGTGGCGCACCTTCCGTTGGGTGATTCACCGCCGTCACGTCAGTTTTAAAGGTGTCGTTAGCGTTGTTACCATCCACATCGACAGACGTCAGCGTGCCCGTATCTTCAAGGATCTCGTTGCCATCACCTTCCGTCACGGCACCTTTATCGTCGCCGCTGATTTGCGCGGCGTCATTGGTGCCCGTAATGGTGATTTCTACTTGATGAGTTGTCCCATCAACTGAGGTGACGGTTAAAATACGGGTAACTGGCTCGCTGTCTGTATTTAAGGCCTGAACATCAGAATGAGTATTGTTGAGTTCATAACTCCAATGGCCATTAGCATCAACTGAAAAGCTGCCCCAATTGCCATCTTTCACGTTTGTCTGTGGCTGAAAAAATGCTTCACCAGGGTTGGAATCACTGATGGATAACTGGCCACTTGTTTGAAGAATAGTATCCTCTTTAACTACCCCAGAGTCATCCCCCGCAATTATCGCTTTAATCTGCGCAATATCGGTTTGCGAATAACGGAAAAGGTTAAACAACGTGGTACTTTGCTCTGAACTAAAGCCAGCTGTCTCAAAATAAGTGCTAGCAAGAACTTCAGCCCCTATTCTTTCAATAGTACCTGACTCTGTTAGGCTTGAACCGCCTGCACCGCCTGCTGCCGTCGCGAACTCTTCTCCCAACTCATTAGGATCAAGACCGTTTTCGAATGCTTCCAGTAACTGCGCAACTTGCTTAGCTGCTATCTGTTCAGACTGAAGGTGCCCAAGTTCATCTAGAACATAAATTTGCTCTGGTTGGATTTCATTTTCCAACGTCTCAACAATCACTTCACCCGGCAGTAGTTCATCCTTTGAATCTACGATTTTGATGCGACCATCTAAGCCAATAACGACATAGGTTTCTGCGGTTAATTTAAATTGTCCAACCAAGAGCGGTACCTCATTCAGCAACTACCAAAATTTCGAAAAATATGACCCACCACTCGGTAATGAGACTTATTTCCAAAATTCAATACATTCAGGTAACAAATGTATCATTAATAACCACTAATAAAACATGCAGACTTACACCTCCAAAATTGCATGTTTTATTTTATTCTCAGGTTATCAATCACTTATGCCAAAACAGCAAAAGTCACTAACAGTATGGTGGTTTTATGAACAATGAGTATCGCTAAAAAAGGGAGCTTATTTGCTCCCTAGTTTAAATCATCTAGAAACATCTTTGATTACATTCATGTCAAAAATAGTATTCCAGTGACACTTCAATAAAATCATCTTTACGAGCGAAATATAGCAAATCGTTTGGAGTTTCGTTCTCAAACAACCAGGCATCGAGAGTCCAAGATAAGTGATTGGTAAGTCGACTTGAAGCTTCCAACTTCGCGCTGTAGACATCACTGTTATCGAGATCTTGGGTGACGCCCAAAAGAATCTCAGTGCTGTCTTCGTCATTGAGCGCCAAACGCGTTCCTGCAAAGATGTCGTTTTGTCCAATGGATTGAGCATTATTGCCGCGGCTATCGTAGAGATACTCAGCAATCAAACCTAAATCCCAAACCGTATCAAACACGCCAACAATCGTGTATTCAAAGCCAGACACGAGCCCAGTATGGTGATCGAAACTGTCTCGGTAGATAGTTTCAAGTTTCCACAGCCAATCGCCCACAATGCCTTGTACATCGAGACCAACCTGTTTCGCCTGTGCATAGTATGGCTTCACTTCACCACCAGCCAAACGAAAATAGGGATCACGATTAGTACCTTGGAAATAGCTCAATCCTACATCCCAATCACCGTACATCTGGGAATATCTAAGCGCAAAATCGACATGCTTTTCTTCCCGTGAGGATTCATAGATAGCGTCTTTAGATACCGGCAACGTAGGACGTAAGCGGCCATCCTTACCCGAAAACGTGCGCTCTCTAAAGTAAGGTAAAACCATGGCGTCTATGGTTCCCCACTCTTTGATCGAGGTAAAATGAATCATAGGTTGGCCGAACTTATCTTCGCCATCAACCGCTTCAATAGCGTCGGTTTGATTAACAACATCAACTAAATGAGTAGATTCAGTCACTCCCCAAAATACCTTGCCAATGCCTACCCTGATTTCATAGTCATCCCAATAGTTTAGATAGAGAGCTTCACGAATATCACCATGCGTTCTTTCATCATCTAAGCTGTCTACACGATAAAAAGGTGTAAAGGTAAAATCGGCGTTCTCTCCCAACTGCCAGTAAAATTCAGGTTGCAGAACCAGAGAACTCTGACCTTTTCCCTGCCCCTGCTCACCGTCTGAGAAAAACTGCCTATGCTCTACATTAGCTTGTCCTGCGAACTCGAAAGCGTGACATTGTAACGAAAGCAAGGTCAACATGGCGCTGGCAGAAAGTCTGCCAGCTTTGCTTAATAGATCCTTCATATCGCCTCTTACTTCACACGCTTAAGAACATTCTTTTCAAAATCCTTTTCTCTCAATCCAGTTTGAAAATCGAGATTGCTCGTGGTCAGCGTGGTGCTTTTACCTGTTTGGTGATTCACCATTGCCATAGAATGTGCGCGCCAGTACTGACTGAGGTACTGTTTGTATGCGTCAAACTGCAAGGTTTTTAGCAGTGCGCCTTTGCGATCATAGAACTCAACCTTCAGCGGGCGATAATGCTCCTTATCCAACCAAACAAGTTGCTTGGTATAACCAGAGTTCTTATCTGTTGGGATCTGCTCAAGCAGATAAGTTGGTGTGCCATTGACCTCTTTATCGCCCAAATAGTTGAAGGTGTACTTCTCCAGTTCAAAAGAGCTTAAATCCTCATAGGCGAATTCGCTGCCCATAAAAGGCCCGGACTTATTGCGTGAAGAGATACGTTTAACACGCTTCAACGCAGGTAAATACAGCCATTGATCATCAGCCTCAATACTGTGTGAATGGTTAAGAAAAGCAGTCCCCTTCACATCTCGCGGCAAATCGAAGATAGTGAGACCTTTATCACCATCACCATCGATTTCGAACGACTTTAAGCGCATTTCACGAGTACTGCTTTCACCCTGAGCGTTCTTTAGAATCATCTTCATTGTGGCAACCGAGTCACCCCAACCTTCATCGCGAGCTTTACGTTCAGTAGCAATTTCTAACCCACGCTCTGGTGAAGCCACGACTTGGCTAGCAAACACAACCATGGCTGAAAGGGCGACTGCCTTGATCATTGATTTTGTTTGAGTATTCATAATGAAATCCTTTTAGCTTTGGGTTTGTGTGATTGGGGTGGAACGAGTTTGTTCTGGTTTATTTTCTGTTTCTTCAACGTAGCTAGCGGTATCAAAACGCATCAGCAACGCAGGTAAGAAGATAAAGTCGACCACAAGGGCAATAAAGATCACCATGGCGCTCAGCTGACCCATATCGGCGTTAAGTCTAAAGCTCGACATTGCTAGAACAGAGAAACCAGCGACTAACACAACAGTGGTGATCCATAATGCGCGCCCGACAGTGTGGAAGGCATAGCGCACCGCTTGTTCAGCAGATTGCCCTTGTTTACGTGCACGTTGATATTTAGATAAGAAGTGAACCGAATCATCGACGACAATGCCTAGAGTCAGAGTTACGACAACCGATAATCCAAGGTTAATTTCACCTGATAGTAGCGCCCATAATCCAAATCCGATAATAGCTGGCGCCATGTTTGGCACAATACTGATCAATCCCAAGCGAGTTGAACGTAGAGCAAACACCATCAGCGCGGAAATCAAGATTAAAGTGATAGGTAGTGTCGACAGCATACTAGCCATATTCGTTTCACCGATATGGGCAAACATAAGTGACGGGCTAGACGCGACTACCTGATACTGAGGGGCGTAAGTGGCAAACCAGCTATAGATGCGTTCTTCCAGTTCCACAAGCTCGACACTGCCCAAGTTATCAACCGTCACAACCAGCTTGATAGACGACTTGTCGACGTTGATCTGGTTGTTGAGGTCTAAGCCGTAAGGCAATGACATCTCATAAAGTAGCAGGTACTGAGCGGCTAACTCTCTATCCAGTGGCAGCTTATAGTAGCTGTCGTCATCAGCATGCATGTTCTTATTAAGGCGCTTATAAACGTCTGACAAGGTAGCGACATGGTCAGTCTCAGGTTGCAAGCGCAGCCAATTGGTAAAGTCTCCCATTGTTTTTAGGAATGTAGGATCGGCAATACCTTGTGATTCGCCAGTTTTGACCGCAATACTGATGTTTGTCATTCCACTGATGCGCTCTTCCATAAAGTCAGCCGCTTGGCGGAAATCACTACGCGAATCGAAGTACTTAACGGACTCATCATTCACTTTATTCAGCGGTAGTAAACTTGCAGAAACGGCGATGACTAACGCAGAAATCGGCAATAGCGCCTTACGATAACGAACCACCTTGTCACCAAGCTTGTCCATGAAGTCTTGCGACGCGGCTGTTTTCTCATCGACAGCTTTGACTTTGATAGGCAGCAGTTTCAACATGGCTGGCAGCATAGTTACCGATAAGAAACAGGCAATCATGACTCCAAGCGCGGCCAAGTTGCCGAAATCGCGCAATACTGGTGAGTCAGACATGTTCATCATCAAGAAGCCAATAGCCGTCGTGACAGAGGTAATCACGATTGGCATAAAGTTGATGGCAACGCTTTGGTCTATCGCGTAAGGCTTGCTGTAACCTTTCTTAAGGTTTTGCCTCATGGTCGCTATTACATGCACACAGTCAGCAACCGCTAGCGTCATCACTAAGGTAGGTATATTTACAGTTGCGGTACTTAGGAACATTCCAGCCCAGCCAGAGATCCCCATAGTCGCAGCAACAGAACCTATGATGATGACTAACGTCGCCACCACACTTAAGAACGAACGCAGCATCAGAGTTAGAAACACAAGAATGACCAGTAGCATAGTGGGCACTAGCGTTGAACTGTCTTCTTGGGCAGAGGTCATAAAGGCGTGGTTCATAGCGATGATACCGGCTTTATGAAATTCTACTTGCGGATATTGAGATTGATATTTGGCGAGCAACTGATCGATGTGAGTTACGATTTCAATCACTTCCGCCGTTTCGTCAATTTCAGGCATTTGGACAGTGACGTTAACCACTGTGACATCGCCTTTTTGCGAAATCAGAGAGTCTTTGATAACCGGCTCTGACAGTGCAATACGCTTAACCTTTTCAATCCGCTCTGGTGTTAAAGGGTAATCTTCCAGTAGCAGATCTTCGACGATCAGATCATCTTCGTATGCTTCGGTGTGTTGATAATTTGCGATAGAATCGACGCGGCTTGAGTACGGGACTTGCCATGCATCTTGAGTAAGTTGTTGAACTAAAGTTAATGTCTCTGGTTCAAACACATTACCAGTCGCAGGGGCAATTACGATGGCAAGATTGTCTGACTTTGCAAATATCGTTTGAATCTCATCAAACGCCCTTAATTGAGCATTTTGCCCATCGAAGAAGATATTATAATCACCTCTAAAATAGAGATTTTTTCCTCCCATTGTTGAAACAGTGACTATCGCCAGCGTTATGAGTAACACCCACCAGCTAAAGCGAGTCGGCATGGTCAGCCAAGTAGAAGGCTGTTTTGAATTATTAAGTTGAGCAGTCATCACACTCTCCATTTGTGACGTTTCGTCAAAAGCGGTTAGTTAAAAACCAGCAAATGCTGGTACTTAAGTAACAACCCCTGAACCTGTTAATTAGATTCTGAGTATCAGTGCTTTATGTGACGATTCGTCAAAAATGGTGATTTTAAAAGCCCTTACGGGCTTTTATGATGAAATGCTTGTAGCCTATCGACCTACAGACTCTAGATAATCTATCTCTTGGGCGAACAACTCTTGCTCTACTCTGCGCCAAGTTTTTCGATAATCCCACTCTGTCGATAAAGGCTTCCAAGCCAAACCATCCAATAACATGTTGGCATTATTGAGTACGGTATAGGGATCTTGCAAACGATTGATACAATGGCTATTTGAAGCATTCTGTGTCAATGCATTTGAACCAAAGGCAATTGACCAGTTTGCAAATACGATAGCATCAGAGCCGATACCAGGAGAGAACTTCAAGTCTCCCTGCTCTACTCCATTAAGCACAAGTTGATCAGCATGTTCAATCACTTGTTCTTCGAGAGTATTTAGCTCTTTTACCCTTTCTGGGGAGGCTTTCTCAAGTACCCAAGGGCTCTTTGCCATAATCGCACACGTTGACAGTACTGGCTCCATACGAGCGTAAATACGATAACCAACGTGGAGCGCAATCACCTTTTCACGGGTGTTGCCTTCAAATTCACCAGCACGCGCAAACAAAACAGCCTCACTTTTCAGTGAATGTATGCACAGCGCCATAATCACGTCTTCTTTACTGCAAAAATGATTGTAAATCGTGCCTTTAGAATACGCACTCGCTGAAGTTAACTTGTCCATCGTCAAGTTACTCCACCCTTGCTCTTGAACAAGCGACTTGGCTAATAGAGTAAGTTCTACCTCTCTATCTGCAATCGCCTGCTGCTTTTTAGTCAAACCAAATGAGCAGCTGGAACCTTCTTTTTTATCACTCTTACTACAGCCAAAACCAAACATGATTATCTAATCCGTCTCAGTCGTTTACTCCCTAACCTTACTATTGTAACACGAATACCAATTACGTTATAAACACCATTAATGACGATCCGTCATTTTTGACACATCGTCATAATAGCGCATTTATTAATCATATCAAGAAAAAGTTAGGTAAAACATTTATGACAGTAATGAATTAATCCAAGTGCTACTATTGCTTGGTAAGCTAATTTCAAATGGATCTTGTATGAAAAACTTTTTAACGTTACTTGGCTTAGGGATATTCTCGACATCTAGTGTTTTCGCCAACAATTGGTACGCAGAACCTCTGGTGGCAGGCCTCAATGTACCTTGGGGACTTAGCTATCTCGGCGACAGTAAGGTGCTCGTAAGTGAAAAAAACGGCACCGTTGGTGTGCTAAACCTTGAAAACAACACCTACCAAGACATTGGTAAAGTTCCGGACGTACATGTATCTGGTCAGGGAGGGCTCCTTGATATAGCAGTCTCCCCTTTTGACCCCACTCAAATCTATATCACCTATTCAAAATCTGTTGGTAAAGCGATAGAAACAACGCTAGCGAGCGCAACCTACAACGAAGGTGAGCGACCAAGTTGGCAAGATTTGCTGGTCACCCAATCCGGTTCTGATGGTGGCCGTCACTTTGGAAGCCGGATCACTTTTGACTCACAGTATTTGTACTTCAGCATCGGCGATCGAGGCGAAAGAGACAACGGGCAAGACCTCACGACTCATGCAGGAAGCATTCTTCGTGTTCAAGTCAATGGTGAGGCTGCTCAAGACAACCCATTTATTGCAGAAGAAGGTAAGTTGGATGAAATATGGAGCTATGGCCATCGAAATCCGCAAGGACTGTTTTTTGATAGTAAGCAGAGAAGCCTATGGTCTATTGAGCATGGTCCACGGGGTGGCGACGAAGTGAACTTGATAGAGAAAGGTGCGAACTACGGTTGGCCTGTTACATCGCACGGTAAAGAATACTGGGGACCAATCGCAGTCGGAGAGTCAACTGAAAAAGAAGGTATCAGCTCTCCAAAGAAAGTATACATCCCCTCTATAGCACCTAGTTCTCTAATACTCTATCGTGGAGACAAACACCCTGGGTTATCTGGAAAACTGCTTGCTGGTGCGCTTAAACTCACTCATATCAATGTACTAACTATAGAAGGTAACCAAATCGTCGGTGAGCAGAGAATTCTAGAACACCTAGGTGAACGTATCCGCGATATCGAAGCATTACCCAATGGAGAAATTCTATTTAGTACTGATAGCGGGAAGATATATCGCTTAGCAAAAGAAGGCTAAGCAGAGTGAGCACACTCAGGTGCTCATTAACTTTTTACTCAGAACTACTCGCCCAAATGACTTTGTTACGGCCGCTTTGCTTACACTCGTATAGAGCTTTGTCTGCCATATTGAACATTGCTTCTTGTAGCTCCTGATGGGTATTGAATCTCTCATACAAATCTCGCTGCTGGGCAACGGCACCACCTACAGATGCCGTAACAATTCCAAAAGGTTGATTCCCTTCATGAACCAAGTCCAATCCTGCGATCTCGTGCCTCAAGCGCTCTGTGAAATTCGCGAGTTGACTCAAGTCAGGTCGAGCGCAGAAAATAACAAACTCTTCGCCTCCATAGCGGAATGCAAGATCGCTATCACGCGCCAATTGCTTGATCTTACTGCCGACTCTAGACAATGCGTTGTCACCTTCTGTATGGCCGTATATATCATTAAACGCTTTAAAATTATCGACATCGCAAACTATCAAACCCACATAATGGCCCTTAGCTAAATGGCGCTTAAGGAAAGGCACGGCGGTACGAGAATATTTATGACGTGAACCGAGCCCTGTAAGAGGGTCAGTATCCGATTTGGTGCGCAAGATGTTAAGTTGATTATCGAGTTTTATCAGCAAGCCTTGATAGGCTCTAGCGAGCTGGCCTATTTCATCACTTCGCTCTAGCTCTGTTAAATGGTTAAGATCGCTGTTCGCTTGTCCCAATCTCATATGTTCTGCAAGAGATTTAAGAGGTGACACTATCCAATGAGAAACCCAGCCAATCAGAATCAGAGAAATGGCGAGTGCGACGATAGCTTCCGCGATAATCTCTTCAAGTAACGAACGCTGTAGCTGAGTCAGTTCACTCGCGTCAAATACTGCCCAAATCTCACCACCGTTTTTATTGGTCAAAGGTAAGACCACATTAAGGGTACATAACTCCTCATCAAGGTAGTAGGAATCTGTTGTGACTTCCGGCTTACTCCAAGGTATGAATACATTGTTAGAGACGTAGAGGCTTTCGAGTAACGCTGCATGCTCGCGTTTAACTTTGTTCTCAATAAACACTAACTTTCTGTACTTGGTTAAGTTTTTAGTGCCATTAGCTTCAATCTGAGCTGTCAATGTATTAAGTTTTTTCTCATGCTCCGCTATTTCTTCCTGCTTTACATCTGCACGCCATAAATAATCAAAACGTTTAAAGTACCGTATTTGAACCTCTTGATTGGAGTAATCAGACTGTCCTGCAATCTCCAAGAACTCAAGATCGTCAAGAGAAGCCAGCATCTGTTTAGTGCTTGGCGTGGTGAGGTTTGCATAATTGATCCCAGCAACGGAACTCGATATGAAAGGAATATGTGGCGCTAAAGTGAGCTTTGCTATCGAAGCAGAATAATCAATGTGACGGTGCCACTCGCTTTGGTAACGCGCATAGCTAAAGCCAGCAACCAAAATAACGACCAACAACAGATGCGAGATAACCAACATCTGATTAATAGAAAATCTCGCAACAAGCTTAGGGATCATCTTAGTCAAGATTAGTGCTCACTATTTGCACTAATCAACGACCCATTAGAAAAAAACAGGTAGCAGATATCTTTAGCAAACGAAGCATATGAATAATGCGAAGTAGAACTACTCGACAATCCTAAACAGAAAGTATTGTCAACTAACCAGTTTGGTCTACCCATTCGAACTCATCCTACAACTCTTAGAGCAACTTCATATAATCGAACGTTTATTTTATTCGATTTATAAATAAATTCACACAATGAATGTTCAAAAATCAATCAGGACTTGAGAGTTGTAGCAGAGATAAGATGGGTAAAGTGTATATAGCAAAAAACCCTAGCATTTCTGCTAGGGTTTTAAACTTGGAGCGACACACGAGGTTCGAACTCGTGACCTCAACCTTGGCAAGGTTGCGCTCTACCAACTGAGCTAGTGTCGCATAAAGCTTAAGATTAGATGGTGCCCCGGGCCGGACTTGAACCGGCACAGCGCGAACGCCGAGGGATTTTAAATCCCTTGTGTCTACCAATTCCACCACCAGGGCACACAAATCTAAATTTGTGATGGAGACACCATCTGCGATATCGATATTAACGCATCGTTATCAAAATAATTTGGAGCGACACACGAGGTTCGAACTCGTGACCTCAACCTTGGCAAGGTTGCGCTCTACCAACTGAGCTAGTGTCGCAAATGGAGGCGCGTCCCGGAGTCGAACCGAGGTCCACGGATTTGCAATCCGCTGCATAGCCACTCTGCCAACGCGCCTCTGTGTCGCCAAGATGAAGAGTATTTAACTCGATTCCTCTTGGGTACGGAAAGCATTCTACCCATTCGAACTAACGAGTCAACACTAATTTTGATTTTTTAAATCGTTTGTCTATTAATCGTGCAAAACGACCCAAATTAGTGAGTTTGTTAGCAAATAATTGAGTAAATCCACTGAGTTAACTGAATTTACACAGATACCAGATACAAAAAAGCGGGCTATTGCCCGCTTTCGAAATCAGTGGTGTTCTTCATTGAGCAAATCATCTTTTGCTGCCATGAGATACTGCGCCATCGACCAGTAAGTCAGGAAGGTCGCAATGTACAATGCCGCATAACCAACCCAAATCATCCAATCATCGTACCGCCAAATAAGAACCCATAAAGCAAACATCTGACTGAGCGTTTTAACCTTGCCCACCCAAGAAACCGCCACACTCGCTCGTTTACCAATTTCCGCCATCCACTCACGTAATGCTGAAATGATGATTTCACGAGCGATCATTGTCACTGCCGGAATAGTGATCCAAATGCTGTGGTAATGCTCTGTAATTAAAATTAGCGCAGTCGCAACCAGTACTTTATCCGCTACAGGATCGATAAATGCACCAAAACGAGAGGTTTGGCCCAGTTTTCGAGCCAGCATGCCGTCTAACCAATCTGTAAACCCAGCAACCCAAAACACCATTGCGGCGGCAAAAGGAGACCAGCTATAAGGGAGGTAAAACACAACGACAAATACTGGTATCAAGAAAAGTCGCAACAAAGACAATATGTTCGGGATATTTAAACGCATATTTATTTAAGGCTCTTTTTGTTTGCGTATGGCTCTATTTGGTGCTTCAAACAGCGCCTTATGGTGCGGGATTTTTATTATTGTTTCAATGCTTGATATATGTTTTCTGCCAAAGAAACACTAATACCCGGCACTTTGGCGATTTCTTCTACACTTGCTCGTTTAAGTTCTTGCAAACCACCCATGTATTTAAGTAAGGCTTGGCGACGCTTTGGCCCGACGCCTTCAATGCCTTCTAAGACACTGGTTCTACGGGTTTTTCCGCGCTTAGCTCGGTGACCAGCAATCGCATGATTGTGGCTTTCATCCCGAATATGCTGCATAAGATGCAGAGCTGGGGCGTCGCTAGGTAGGTTAAACTCATCCCCTTCAACGGTAATCAAAGTTTCCAGTCCTGGTTTACGAGTCACGCCCTTTGCGATACCGATCAAATGTGGTCGCTTTGGCCAGTCTCCCCAATATTGAGAAATAATCTCATGCGCACGATTTAGCTGGCCTTTACCACCGTCGATAAATACGATATCTGGAATCTTTTCTACTTCGAGTTGCTTCGAGTAACGACGCTCTAGTGCTTGCCCCATCGCAGCGTAGTCATCTCCCCCCGTAATACCGGAAATATTATAACGACGATACTCTTGCTTAACGGGGCCCTCATGGTTGAACACCACGCACGATGCTATGGTACTCTCACCCATGGTATGGGAAATATCGAAACACTCCATACGTGTTATACTTTCCATTCCAAGCAACTCTCGCAACTCTTTAAAACGTTGAGAGATCGTCATCTTATGATTGATCTTGGTGGTGATTGCAGTGAGCGCGTTGGTGTTAGAAAGCTTCAAGTATCTGCCACGTGTACCAACCGGGTTAACATGAAAATGGACCTTACGTCCCGCAATACCTGAGAGCGCTTCAGCCAGCGAGTCAGAATCATCCATTAAGCCTGTGTTGAGTATAATTCGAGTCGGAATAGTCCTCGCCTCATTATGGCTTAAGTAGTATTGGCTTAAGAAACTATAAAAAACTTCTTGCTGAGTGGTGCTGTTTGGAATCTTAGGGAAATGGCTTCGGCTCCCCAAAACCTTACCTTGGCGAATCATTAAGATATGAATACAGGCAATCCCATTTTCTTGGGCAAAGCCGAGCACATCCATATCGTCCATAGAGTCTTCGGAAACAAATTGCTGCTCTTGCACGCGGCGTATTGCTTGGATTTGATCCCTGAATTTGGCTGCATCTTCAAAGCGCAATGATTGACTTGCCAGCTCCATTTTTTCAACTAATGAACTCAGGACTTGTTGATCTTTGCCCTGTAGAAACAAACGTACTAAATCGACTAGTTCTTCGTAATCTTGATCAGATATCACACTGCTAACACAAGGTGCTGCGCAGCGACCAATCTGATGCATCAAGCAAGGCCGCGTCCGATTGCTGTAGACAGTGTCTTCACATTGTCTGACTGGAAAAATCTTTTGCAACAGATGGAGCGTTTCTCTTACCGCACCAGAATCAGGGTAAGGGCCGAAGTACTCGCCTTTGCGTTTTTTAGCGCCACGGTGCATCGAAAGCC
Source organism: Vibrio sp. VPAP30 (assembly GCF_001188205.1). NCBI lineage: Bacteria > Pseudomonadati > Pseudomonadota > Gammaproteobacteria > Vibrionales > Vibrionaceae > Vibrio > Vibrio sp. VPAP30. The sequence goes on along the minus strand of NZ_LBLS01000043.1, from coordinate 707,377 downwards.
GAGGATGTTTGTGTCCACTCACAAAGATATAGGGGTAGGACTTATCATCCCGCAAAAGTACATTGTACTTAGGCAGGTACTGTTTGATGTAGTTATGCTCTAGGATCAGGGCTTCAGTCTCGGTGTGTGTAACCGTGACATCAATTTTGGCAATATTACTTACGAGGGCACGCGTTTTTTCGCTATCTACTTTGATTCTAAAATAGCTTGAAAGGCGCTTTTTGAGATCTTTGGCTTTACCAACATAGATAACCACAGCCTCGGCGTTATACATACGATAAACGCCAGGCTGATTGGTTACTGTTTTAAGGAAAGAAGCCGAGTCAAATTGGGTCATACCACTACCATGTACTGGATCTGAAAAACATTGATGGTAATGGCGCCTTATAATGTCTCGGTGTCGATCATTCCATGTCGAATCGCTAGGTGAGTCAATTCAACATCACCACTAATGTCTAGTTTATTAAACAAACGATAGCGGTAGCTGTTTACCGTTTTAGGACTCAGGTTCAACTGCTCAGAAATGTCAGTAACCTTTTCTCCTTTGGTAATCATCATCATGATTTGCAGCTCGCGCTCAGACAGATCAGCAAATGGGTTTTCCGAAGCCGGAGAAAATTGGCTAAGTGCCATCTGTTGAGCAATTTCTGGTGAGATGTAGCGTTGACCACTATTCACCATACGAATCGCGTTGACCATTTCATCTGGCCCCGCGCCTTTAGTCAGGTAACCCGCGGCACCTGCCTGCATCACTTTAGTTGGAAACGGATTTTCCGTATGAACAGTTAAAACGATGATTTTGACATCAGGATTAAAACGCAGGATCTTCTTGGTTGCCTCTAGGCCACCAATACCCGGCATATTCATATCCATTAAAATGACATCAGCATGGTTACTACGACACCATTTTACTGCTTCTTCACCGCTTTCAGCTTCCCCTGCTACGTTCATTCCACGGACGTCTTCAATAATACGTCGTATCCCTGTGCGAACCAGCTCGTGATCATCTACAAGGAAAACATTTATCAAACTTGTATCTCCACACAACATTAACTTGGCTCTGAACCCACTAGTGTGGATTACAGTACAGCTGCCTAGTTTAACTCAAATTACTCATTTCGCTTACTCTGAATATGTGCTGAAACGCAAAGTTTAGCAAGTACTTATTTTCATAACTGGTATTTAAATTGTTATTAATCTAATAATCAATTGCTTAGAGTATATTATTGGTCATTTTCATAGCACTTCGTCGATTCCAAAAGTGGTAAAATAGCTGCTTGCTATTTAACATTCTAAGCTTGTGGTACTCTATTTCTGCGGAAGTTCACCGCGTCATTTCGTTGATAATTATCACCATGGCTATTCAAAACGGATTCGTACTTACGCGGCAAGCCCGCGATATTAAAGGCAATACTCAGATTGATCTTTGGTTATCAACACCACATGGTCCTACTCAACTTCTGATTGAAGGCGAAAAGCCTGTCTTTTTTGTGTTTCAAGACCAGTTAGAAAGTGCCAAAGCACAGACCCAAAATTTACAAGTCGAATGGAAAATCTTACCACTGAAAGACTTTGACTTACGACCTGTGGCTGCATGTTACTGCAGTTCTATTAAGCAAGCTCAATCACTCAGCGAGCAGCTAAAGCAGCACGACATTGAAGTCTTAGAACACGATATTCGCCTTGCTGATCGCTTTTTAATGGAACGCTTTATTAAAGGTAGTATAGAGTTTGCAGGTGCAGTACAGAGTAATACACCCCACCGACGACTTAAGCAGGTGAGATGCCGCCAAGGTAATTACACCCCCGAACTTAAAGTGGTGTCATTAGACATTGAGTGTTCAGAAAAAGGTGTTCTCTATTCTATTGGGCTAGATAGTCCAATGGATAGTCGAGTGATTATGATTGGACAATCAGAGAAGGCTGACACTCATATACAGTGGGTAAACAACGAAAAAGAGTTGCTGCTGGCCCTTGTTGGTTGGTTTAACCAGTTCGACCCTGATGTTATTATTGGTTGGAACGTCATCGACTTTGATTTCAGGCTCCTACATAAGCGTGCCGAGAGGAATCAGGTCAAACTTATACTTGGTCGAGGTAAGCAATCGAGCTTTTTCCGCACATCAAACACAACTCAACAAGCCTTTATCTCGATCCCCGGCCGAGTTGTAATGGATGGGATTGATACCCTTAAGACGGCGACCTACCACTTTCGAAGTTGGTCACTTGAGTCAGTTTCGCAAGAATTACTCGGCGAAGGTAAGCAGATACACAACGTGCACGATCGCATGGACGAAATCAATCAGATGTTTCGCCATGACAAGCCCTCACTTGCAAAATATAACCTGCAAGATTGTGTATTGGTTAACAAGATTTTTGCTCACACTCATTTACTTGAGTTTGCCATTGAGCGCTCGAAGCTGACGGGCGTTGAGCTCGACCGCGTTGGAGGCTCAGTCGCTGCCTTTACTAATCTGTATCTACCTCAGTTGCATCGTGCAGGTTATGTCGCTCCTAATCTGCATTCTGAGAATTGGGTTGCAAGTCCTGGTGGGTATGTGATGGATTCCATCCCAAACCTCTACGATTCTGTTTTAGTTCTCGACTTTAAAAGCCTCTACCCTTCAATCATTCGTAGTTTTCTAATCGACCCTATGGGGTTAATTGAGGGTTTACAGTTAGAGGTTGGTAATCAGGAAGAGCAAGCGGTTCCAGGATTCCGGGGCGGCCAATTTCACCGCTCCCGCCATTTCCTTCCTGAAATGATCGAAAATCTATGGGCAGCTCGCGATATCGCCAAAAAGAATAGCGAAAAAGCTTTCTCTCAAGCAATAAAAATTATCATGAACTCTTTCTATGGCTTGCTTGGTTCGTCAGGGTGCCGCTTCTTTGATACCCGGTTAGCTTCAAGTATTACCATGCGGGGTCACGAGATCATGAAGCAAACCAAGGTGTTGATTGAGGAGAAAGGTTATCAAGTCATCTATGGAGATACTGATTCCACTTTCGTCTCGCTCAATGGCCAATTCACCCAAAAGAAAGCCGATGAAATTGGCCACCAACTAGTCGACTATATCAACGATTGGTGGACGAACCATCTGCGTACCGAGTACAACCTCAACTCAATTTTGGAGCTAGAATACGAAACACACTATAAAAAGTTCTTAATGCCGACGATTCGGGGACAAGAAATTGGTTCGAAAAAACGCTATGCAGGACTTATCGGGGACGGAGAGGATGAACGACTCATTTTTAAAGGGTTAGAAAGTGCACGTACAGACTGGACCCCTCTTGCACAAGAGTTTCAGCAGACACTTTATTCGATGGTGTTTCATGGTAAAAATCCAAATGATTATGTTCGTAGGTTTGTAGAGCAGACAAAAGCGGGCCAATTCGATGACAAATTGATTTATCAAAAACGCTTAAGAAGAAAACTGCATGAGTATCAGAAAAACATCCCACCTCAAGTACGCGCGGCAAGAATAGCGGATGAGATCAATGGCCAATTAGGCCGACCGTTACAGTACCAAAACAAAGGCCGAATCGAGTATGTGATTACCATTGCAGGGCCAGAGCCGAAAGAGTACCAAAAGAGTGCCATCGACTATCAACACTACATAGACAAACAACTTAAACCTGTCGCGGAAGCGATCCTGCCATTTATTGGCGTAGATTTTGCCACTCTTAGCGAACCACAACTAGGTTTATTCTAACGGTTAGCAGACTATTTAGCGTCTTGCATAATCTCGGCGTAACGACCAGAGGCAACTAATTTCTCGAAACCTAGATTAAATTGCTCGACAAAGTACGCTTGATGAGGGCTCTTGTTAGAGATAAGAACACTCCATTTTTGCACGTCAACAGGCTTGCTGGCATGGGTAATCTTTTGTGCTTGGTCGTAGGGAAGTTCATTATGGATTAATGTATAGCCAACACTTTCCGTCGCAATAACCAAGTCTATTCTATTAGCCACCAGTTTTTTAAAATTATTCACCTCACTCCGTACACGTTGAACTTTTATCACACCTTGTTGCTCAGCATCTTGGAATTCTTGCGAATACTCATAACCAATTGTACCCCCTATCTCATATTCACCGAGGTCACTCATAGTATGCCAATCTACTGTCTTGCCGACTAAATGAAACAGTACGCGACGTTCTTCTAATACAGGAAGGGTATAGATAAATGCTGCTTGACGCTTTTTATTTTCCGACCAAATCACTGTTCCGTCATATTGGCCTTCTTCTGCTAAGATATAAGACCTTTGCCACGGGTACCACCCCCAACTCACATCTATACCTTGTAGTTTGTACGCCTCAACAATAACTTGCGATGACGGACCGCCGTTTGGCAAAGAGTTAGAAAGGTAAGGAGGCCATTCTCCATTGGTTAATTTAATGGTACTAGGACCGGCTAAAGTATGTGCAGAAACTAAATAGAGAACCACAAGGATCAACGGCAATTTCATAATATCTCCTATGGAATAAACGGTACATATTCCATATAAATATAGCATGTCCGCCCTTTGTCATTAGTGGCCAAGCCCCCCCCCCCTTTCATCGCATCGAGGCAGATCCTTTTTATCGCTCTATAAGAGCCACGAGCCCTTATCTATCAGTTAATTGCCAATGCTGCGTGACTCTCGTTCAAAGCCAATCATTTGAAAGTAAAACATTTTTATTTATTTGCATTTCTTAACCCACCCTTAACCCTATTTAAACTAATTTTCGACTGATTAAAGGCATGTCGTCACCATAGGAAGAATATGTGCTGGTTAATTCCAACCAACCGGAGCGAGTAACACTAATCTGACTGCCCCCGTTATAGATTTCACTGGTGTCCATGTTGCCGAAGATCAAGTTTGTATCATCAAATAACAAGAGAAATAGTATGAAAGGAAAATCTAATCTGCTTCTACTCGCAGTTTCAGGAGTGTTGAGTGCTAACGTTTGGGCATCTGGATTTGACGAGCCCGCTGGAGCAGCTATCAATATGCTCAGTACTCTGCAAGATTCAAGTGCAGTCAACTACATCAATGCCGCCTATCTAGCCGACGCTAACAGCGAGCCACCGACACTCTCCCAAGTAAAAACTCAGGTGTTAACCGAAAACAGACGCTACTTGATCGACTTTAGTAATATTGAACATGAATCTGATAAACATATTGCTCAGGACAAGCTCCGTCAAAGCTTAGGTTTGTTGACTCTTGGGGATATGATTATCATTAGTGAGCACAAAGGAAAACTACTGTTTAGCCAATTAGAAGGGCCTGATGACAGTAACCTGGAGCGTCTTGAATACAAGTCCAAGCCACGACGGGTAAAGAAAAGCGTCTCACCTCTAGCAGAAATAGACAACAGCATACCTAGGGTCGCTTTTTATATCGAGGCTAAACGCACAATCAGTGACGCAGCATGTAATCCTACTTGGAATACTTACCAAGGGCCCGTAAAGAGTACTGGCATGTGTGACAATGCCCATATCTCTTTGATTTACCAAGTGACGCTGCAACGCTCACTACCATACGGGAGCCAAGGGAGCGCTACGCCAGACGCAAAAATCGTTCGAGTTGCGATTGATGACTCTACGACCGGAGCGGGCATTAAACTAAACCGCGACTTCGGCAAAATTCTACTTCATACACGCGGCATACCTTGGCCTGAAGGGGGGGACGAGCATGAGATGGTCACCACGGCACTCGCGCAAAATTATGACTTTAATTTTAATGCTTCAAATGACAAAGCTCGCATTCTGCGCACTGTGCCTAAAAACAATTTAAACAAAAACTATACCAACCGTGAGATTTCAACTTTTTCTTTCGGTGTTGTTGCGGGAGGTGAAGCGAGTAGCGACGGCGCCAAAGGCAAGCTTGAAGCTTCGGCAAACTGGACGGAATCAAAGTGGTTGTCTTTCGAAACCAATGACTATCGGGTCGATCGCCATTCAAACGGCTCTCAGCATGTAGGTTTCGAATGGGCAAGGGAGCAGTACCCAACCGCTGAATCGGTTATGGTAACTACAATCCATGGCTATACCGCAGGAATCACACTACCTGTTGATGAAAGTCGTATCCACAAAATGGGACACGCAAGCTTTCTACCAAAAATGGAAGTCATTTACTCCGCAGCCCCTGATGCTACAGGCAAAACCAAATTTGATATTGATTCCTCTGTCGACATAACTGGCTTTAGGTATATGACGAACGTGACACCGTTTTTTGGAGTGCGCACTTACTACGCTAAAGACAGTGATCACCAAGTCAATCGCGTCAACAAGAACATTAGTTTTGTGGTTGATTGGGACCACCCTGTCTTCACCGGAGGCAGGCCAGTTAACCTGCAGCTTGGTGGTTTCAAAAACAGATGCATTGCTATCGATAATCAACAACGTTTATCCAGTGAAGAGTGTGATGAATATGATAACCATCAGGCATTCATTTACAGTCGAGATGGTCAGTATATTAGCGCATACAACACCGAATATTGCTTAGACAGTGATGATCTAAGCCAAGCTCGGTCGTGTAGCTTAAGCCTCACACAAAAATGGAGTTGGGAGGAAGAGACAAAACCAGACAACTTAAAGAGCGCCCACCTCGATCGTTATCTAACGCACGACAAACAAACTGGTGAGCTGAGCATGTCATCTGGCACACAAACCGGCTCTAAACTCAGTACTAAGATGTATACGCGTTATGTCAATGTATTTGACGCCTCGACAATAGAAACAAGCTCTTTTAAGTAACGCCCGCATACTAGATTTAAAGAATACCGCGGTAGTGAGAGCCACCTTGTTTCACTACCGCCTAGCCGACGCTTTATCCAATCTTAAATTCGGTCTTTTTATATTGGTGAGATAGCCACTCACCAAAACCATCAAGAATACCAATCACAGAACGTTTGGCGATAAGTCGCCCTGAAAGCAGTATCCCTAATCGGTCTATTTCTACCTGCTTTTCAGGGTGATAACACAAAAAAGCTTTTCCGCACTCTTGTGGGTCATCAAACCACTTTTTATCTTTGTACATGACGAGAGAGTAGCTCGCTCGGAGCAACTTCTTCGCGATGATCTTCTGCGCTTTAATCTGATCTTCAGGCTTATCACAACGGACAATACGATTGCGGTAAACCGCTACCCAATCTTCCACATCCATATTCCAGTGCTTGGCGATCTCCCAACTTGGTTCGTAATCACCAAAACACTCAGACAAATCTTCACCGAAAATGCACACTGAGCAATGCCGTAGCTGAAAGCCCCAAGAGAAAATACTCTCCAAACTCGCTACCTCTGAAACTAACGCAGTTTTAAAAGATATTTCAGTGATAAATGGATAAGACTTTTGAAAGCGCCATTTGATTGAATTAAATAGAGTGGTTCTTAGATTGCTAAACGGCTCAACTGTAACCACAATCACGTCCAAATTAGACCCCCCAGGCTTTGCAGTTTTACGTGCAACACTGCCATAGAGATAAATGCTGTGTAGATTTTCCCCTAACCCATTTCTGAGGAAGCTCACCAATTCATCGATGGCTGGTTGATAATTAGGTTGAAACGGTGTTTTAGGGTTGATCGTGGAAAGATGCATTTGATTGGTAACACAAAATAAACGAACTCAATTCTCTAATGTTCGCTCACCGCGCAGGATGAATCAAGATATTCCTTCAGCTAGTGACTCGGTATATAATCGCGGTAATACCTATTCACACGAAGGAAATTGTTCATGCCAAAGGCAAGTGAGCTTAAAAAAGGTTTTGCTATCGAATCTAATGGTAAAACGCTATTAATTAAAGACATCGAAGTAACCACTCCTGGTGGTCGCGGCGGCGCTAAAATATACAAACTGCGTTGTACGGACCTAACTACAGGTGCTCGCGTTGATGAACGCTACAAATCAGACGACGTCGTAGAAACTGTAGACATGTTCAAACGTGCTTCTTCTTTCTCTTACGTTGATGGTGACGAATACATCTTCATGGATAACGAAGATTACACTCAATACACCTTCAAACAAGACGAAATTGAAGACGAACTACTATTTGTAACAGAAGACATCCAAGGTCTACATATAATCCTCGTTGACGGTAACGCCGTTGGCCTAGAGCTTCCTGCGGCTGTTGAATTAGTCATTGAAGAGACAGATCCTTCAATTAAAGGGGCTTCAGCATCAGCACGTACTAAGCCTGCGCGCTTCGCAACGGGCCTCACCGTGCAAGTTCCAGAATACATTGCTACTGGTGACCGAATCGTGATTAACACGACTGAACGTAAATACATGAGTCGCGCGTAGCCATGACAGGTCTAATCTCATACGACGATGCCATCGACACGGCTTACGATATTTTCTTGGAAATGGCGCCAGACAACCTAGAGCCAGCAGATGTCATTCTATTCACCGCGCAGTTTGAAGAGCGCGGCGCTGCTGAGTTGGTTGAAACTGGTGACGACTGGGTTGAACATGTCGGTTTTGACGTAGACAAAGAAGTATATGCTGAAGTTCGTGTTGGCTTAGTCAACGAAGAAAATGATGTGCTTGATGATGTGTTCGCGCGCCTATTAATTAGCCGCGATCCTGAACACAAGTTCTGCCATGCTCTATGGAAACGCGACTAAAATCGACTTTCAAATGGCAAAGACAAAAACACCCTAGCCTTTGCTGGGGTGTTTTTTCATCAGGAGCTTTCTAGGAATCTAACTAGCCCCTACGCAGGACGCGCCTCATAGTTAACTAAGAGTTAGTCCATCTTTATGTTTTCAACTCGGGCTTTTAATTTTTGCCCAGGGCGGAAGGTCACTACGCGACGAGCACTGATTGGAATGTCTTCACCTGTCTTGGGGTTTCGACCTGGACGTTCATTCTTATCACGAAGATCAAAATTACCAAATCCAGACAGTTTTACCTGTTCGCCACTTTCCAGTGCCTTACGAATCTCTTCGAAAAACGCCTCAACCGTTTCCTTGGCATCCCGTTTACTGTATCCGAGCTTTTCAAACAGGTTCTCAGCCAAATCGGCCTTTGTGAGCGCCATAAAACTTTCCTCAAAGCTGTGTTAAACATCGCCGCCCCAAGGCAGCACCAAAGCATTTCACCAAGCCAATCAACAACATATCGGCTTTACCTTGGAAAGTGTATGCCAAGCTCATGATTTTCGCCAACTTTTTTCTTCAATGAGCACAATTTAGTCGACAAAACAACGAGATAGATGGCTAAATAGGCAGAATTTCCAACAATTAAAGGGATGATGAACGCCAATAGCGCAGAGGATTAGTTTATTATTAACAAGATTGTTAGATAATAATTTCAAATCAGAATCAGTTGATAGCTAAAGTACTGATGTAGGTAATAAAACACAAATCTTACGAAAACCACGTCATCCCAATAACTAATGGCTCTGTTGTTAGCGCAATTCAATACATTAATGATGAAAAAACAATCACCTAATCCATACACAACGTGCTCTACATCACCAATATTAATATTAATAACGTAGTAATTAGCATAAACATACTAATTCAATTGCACAAATAGGCATACATATGAATACTAATTGTTCAAAATAACAATATTACAACAATGTCTATGGCTAATAATTATCAATCTTCCCTTTTGGAACGAGGGACGAGTCAACATGCGCGTGCGCTATTTGAGCAAATCGAAATACTTTTCGGAGTGGACAGCAATCACTTTTTTAAACATATACTCAACGAAAGAGTCACGCAGATCTGCGAGCAAGATAACTCGCTCCGGTATAAAAATATCGCGACAAAGCTGCAATCACCTTACTACTTTGTTAACGTCAATTATCCGCTGAAAGATGAACCTAAGCAGTGGCATGATTTTGAACAAAGGGCTTTAACACTTTTTGATAACTGGGCGCAGGCATGGTGTGCATTCAATGTCTGGAAGATTACGAAAAAATACTACAATCAAACCTGTAGTTTAAAACTTGAGTCAGTTCCAACATTTACTCAGAATGAAGAGAACTTCGCCGATAGCATCATCAAGGATATAGAGAAACACACAGAGCTCTATTACACGTTTCACAGTCAGTATGCAATGGAACTCCCTGACGCAGTAATGTTAATCAATCTAGCAACGTTTGTTTGGGAACAACAATGGTTTGAAATGCTCTATGAAATTGAAGTATCTTCTCAGGGAACTCACTTCATTCTAGCTCAGTTAGCCCCTGATCTAGCCTTCCCCATCATTGTATCTAGTGCGAAAATTAATCGACATCAAAACGCACTTGATTGGCTTTACTTTTCACCGTTTTTTCAAACTTCTTGCTGGACTTTGATCAACCAAGCAGAGATGCAAGATCAATTAGTGAACCTAGATCTCTTGTGTTCAGATGTCGAGATCAGAGATACTTCATCAGCGGAATTTGAAAACACACTATGGCAAAATATTAGGGCCCAAGAAAAGTGCTGCGAAATCGTCAGGCTAACTGTCAGTGGTAACCAGAATCAGAAGATTTTTTTCCTCTATTTGTCACAAAAAAGGCTAATGGCTCAACTGGACAAACACCACTTTCAGGTTGCCTTTGTCGTCATTGAGCAACCATTGATGATTCAGTATTACCAAAGTTTAAATAACGGTGCGTATCTAAAGATGAGTTTTTGCCACGTATCAGATTCAGGGTTCGCTACATATAAAGGACTTTGGTTTATTAAACCACTAAGTCAAGCTTTAGCCGAATGCAGTTATCGACATTATAAAGTTAGTACCATCACGCAATTAAAGCAGCATAGACACCAAGGACAAGAGCTACAATATGCTTAGTTATATTTCAGAACAGCTACTCTATCCAAAAGCCATCGCCCTGATTATGACTGCTTTACTTGTCTTTATATGGGCGGGGTATTTTTGCACCGCTCTCACTAGAAAGCATGGTGTAGGCAGCTTAAGACAATATCTCTACTATGTAACCTATACGCTTGGGCTGTTTGTTTGGATTTTGAGTAATGCTTACTTTCATAGCGGATGGTTAGTTGAATGGGGCCCAGATGTAGGTACTATGATGGCAATCATTGCCAACCTTTCTGCACTGCTTGCATTTAGTTCAGCTTACTATTTCTCAGCCAAACTGAGAAAACATTACACAAGTAGTCAACCAAGTTTTTGGCAGTTTCTATTTGCTGGTTTAACCTTGACCTTTTGTACCGTGGTAAATATCGTTCCCGATCTGACTGTTAAAAGCGTAATCATTAAAGGCCCAAGTAACTTCATGTTAGAGTTTGGTGAGTACACTCGACCATTCTTTATTGGCTTAACGCTGCTATTCGCACTAACGTTCTTTAACCTGCTCTCTATTAAACGCGGTAGTAGCCGTGTACGACGCACAAGAGTTAACTATATGATACTCGGGATGACCATTTTTATGGCGTCTACTGCGGTTATCCAATTAGGTTTTACATATTTCTTCAATAACTTCTCTCTGACTTGGCTCCCACCAGCACTTTCAATTAGTGAAATGCTCTTTATGGGATACGCGATTCTCGCTTCTCGCTTTTACAGTTTTCGCTATCTCTGCCTTGTGGGGTGTTCACTACTCATTACCGCCGCCACCTATACATTTATCGTTTCTCTGTTCAAAGACTTGAGCTATGCCAGTACAGCAACAGGTATAGTCGCAATATTGGCCATCGGTCTCTCATGGCCTTATGTATCACGTTTGGTCCGCACCTGCCTAACCTACGCGTTGTACGGTTCACCTGTTTCTCCGACAGAGAAAATCGCTCAATTAGAAGACGAGTTTCAAAAATCCCCAAGTAAAGCCATAGAATCACTCGCGACTTATTTGGGTGTACCTAGCGATAAACTAAAGTTACTTGATGATTACCAAGGTGCCAGTATGTATCGCTCTTACTTCGAGAATCACTCCACACCGTTGGTGATCGATGAAATTGAAGATGCGATCGAAAAAAACCGCAACAAAGAACTATCAACCATCCACAGTAGTATGAATCAAATGGAGTCAGCACTGGTTCTGCCCATCTACGAAGGCAAGAACAAGCTATCCCATGTACTGGTTTCTAGTCACAAGCCGGGAGGTGTCAATTTTTCTTTTGAAGAACTCAAGGCACTAGAACGCGTCATACAGAAAGTTCAAGTTCATATCAATTACGAACAGAAAGTAAGACAGTCGCAAGCACTTGCCAATTCCATCGCTCACGAGATGAGAAATCCACTTGCACAGGTGCAGTTTGAGTTCGAATCGCTTAACCACAAGCTTCTATCTCCGAACGATGCCAACAGCCTAATGCAACATGTTGATAAAGGTAAGCAAGCGATAAAGCGCGGGCGACAACTGATTGATATCATCCTGCGAGAAGTTAACAACTCTTCACTTGATCAAGAACCAGCAGAAGCAACATTAATTCATGACGCAATCAATAGTGCGATTAATCAATACGGCTTCGACAATGATGATAACCTTAAACGTATCTCGTTGAATCTTGACCATGATTTCGTAGCCAAAATTAATGATACTCTGTTCAATTTTGTCTTATTTAACTTGCTACGCAATGCCATTTACTACTTTGACTCTTATCCGAATAGTCAGATTGAAATAAGGACTGAGCGCGGTCAGTACGAAAACTACTTACTGTTTCGAGATACCGGACCAGGCATTCCTCAAAATTTGCTGAGGCGTATTTTTGATGACTTCTTTAGCCACAATAAGAGTGGTGGTAGTGGCTTAGGCCTCGGATACTGCCAACGCGTATTGACGTCATTTGGTGGCTCGATCAGTTGTCACTCAGAAGTTGGAAGCTTTACCGAGTTTAAACTCACCTTCCCGGCAACCAACGCTACCGTTTCTCAGGCTATAAAAACCAGCCCGGTGCCTAAACAAGAAACAAAAGCCTCTACTCCTGCTGTTGCTGTATCTAATGGCGAACTTAATTTTGGCGTCGCACCTTCTCATATGATATTGGTCGTTGATGATAAAGAAATTCAGCGCACCTTAGTTAAACTTTACCTTGAACAGTTAGGCTATGGCGTCGTACTGGCAAATAATGGCAAAGTGGCAATTGAGATTATTCGAAGCAACCCCATTGATCTTGTATTTATGGATATCCAGATGCCAGTCATGAATGGTTTTGAGGCAGCGAGCATCATTAAGCGAACCTATCCAACAATTCCAATTATCGCTCTGTCAGGAGAATCTGGTGAACGAGAACTAAACTTGATTAGCGAACTTATGGACGGACGACTGTCTAAACCAACGACAAAAGAAGCACTCGATCAAATGTTGAAATCGGCTCTGCCTATGGGCATACATTGAGCTGTAGTTTAATGACGTAACAAAACTCTCAAAGCGGTAATGGTATCAATTTTCCATACCGCTTTCGTAGATAAACATTTGATTATATGGGAATTACCCATCCTCTTCCCAAAACCATCAATAACTTTACTCATTATTCGGTACTAAATCATAGTACCGATCATTCGTCCTTCGAAAACGAGACACAAGTCAGATCGAAATAAGAAAATAGTTGCTCTTACATTTGCATCAGGTAAATAAGATCGCAAAACTTTGAGTCTCGATAATTCAAATTAGCACCAAATTCAGCCTACTTCTTGCGATCTAATCGTATGCACGGTGCTAACTAAGCTATATAAGATAAAAACCGTGTCGGCTCAACATTAACAACGTCAACACTTGGTGAACTCAGAACAACATGTTCAGTTATCTATTGAATCAACTATTATACCCAAAGGCGCTCGTATTACTCTCGACCTCTTTACTCGTCCTTATATGGGCTGGGTACTTTTGTACTGCTCTAGCAAAACGTCACGGGAGCCTCGGTCTAAAACACTATCTCTTTTATATTTGTTATACATTAGGGGTGTTCATTTGGGCTCTCAGCAATAGCTATTTCCACACCGATCTCCTTGTAAAATTTGGTGATGCTATAGCCATTAAGATGGCCGTCATTGCGAATCTCGCGACGCTGCTTGCGTTTGTTTCTGCCTATTGTTTCATCGTCAAATTGCATAAACACTATACAGATAAAAATGTCGCTCGATGGCAGAGCGTATTGGTCATCGCCATTGCCCTATTCGGAGTGTTCAGCAACTTGATCCCTGGTGGTACAGTTCAGGGAATTGAAGTTTCGGGTCCAAGCAAATTCCAATTAGAATTTGGCCCCTATACAAAATACTTTTTTCTTGGCTTCACTACCTTAGTATTTCTGACTTTTTTCAATCTGCTTTCATTAAGAAATAATCACAATCGAATAAGACAAACGAGAATTAATTACATGATTCTGGGTATCACCATTTTCATGTGCTCTACCGCCACCATTCAAGTTGGTATGACTTTCTTTTTTGATAACTTTTCACTGACTTGGCTCCCACCTACACTCTCTCTCAGTGAGATGTTACTCATGGGCTACGCGTTGCTCACATCTCGATTCGTTAGCCCACGATATATTTGTTTTGTCTTTGCTAGTGCGGCAATAACTGCGCTTTTATACGCTGTTATCATTTCTTTAGTAGTACCAATATCAAAGGTGGATCTGTTTGATGTTTTATTGCTTGTCCTGCTCATTGGCATGACATGGCACAAGCTTTTTAAAGTGATCCAAAAAGGAGTAAGTCTGTTTTGCTATGGCGAATCAATAAATCCAGTAGAAAGAATTGCTCTTTTAGAAGAAGAATTTCAAATATCTCCAACCCAAGCGATGGAGAAGTTAGCGAACTATATAGGTGTGCCTAAAGGTAAACTGCGCCTACTTGACGATTATCGAGAAGTGAACCAGTACCGCTCCTATTTTGAGAGCTATCGCACCCCGTTAGTAATTGATGAAATTGAAGAAGAGTTACTTCAATCTAGTGATATGGCGCTTACTGCGGTACACAACACTATGAGTAAAACTCAGTCTGCTCTAGTACTGCCCCTCTATGAGAGGAAAAATAAGCTTTCACATATTCTAGTATCAAGTTCAAAACCCACAGGAAGGCACTTTTCCTACGAGGAGCTGGCAGCAACTGAACGAGTGCTAAGAAAAATACAAGTGCATGTCAATTACAAAAAAGAAGTGAGACAATCACAAGCTTTAGCAAGTTCTATTGCACATGAAATGCGCAATCCGTTCTCGCAGCTTCTGCTTGAGTTTGAAATGCTAGAACAAGCTATTGGCGGAAGGCAGCCATCTGAACAGCTAGTGTCACATGTTAAAAAAGGAGCCCATGCCATCGCTCAAAGCCATCAACTGATTGATATTATAATGCGTGAGCTGGAAGACGCTTCGCTCGATCAAGAGCCTGTTATTCCATCTTTGATATCATCGGTAATTTGTGCAGCGGTTGACCAATATGGCTTTGACAATGAAACCACGCGTCAAAGGATTCATTTAGAACTAGACCAAGACTTTGTGGCTGAAATTAATGCCACCTTACTCAGTTTTGTTCTGTTCAACCTTTTACGCAATGCCACCTACTATTTCGATTCTTACCCGAAAAGCCAAATCACAATTCGCATTGAGAATGGCCAATACGAGAACTCTGTTCTTTTTCGTGATACCGGGCCTGGAATACCAGAAAGCCTACAAACACGCATTTTTGACGACTTCTTTAGCTATAACAAAAACGGCAGCAGCGGTTTAGGTTTGGGCTATTGCCAACGTGTGATGAACGCATTTGGAGGGTCAATCCACTGCCAATCTCGAGTTGAGCAATACTCCGAATTCAAACTAACATTCCCAACGACGAACATTTCGCTCAGTCAAATCAAAGCGCCAAAGCCTCACCAAGTCAACAAAGCTCGGCAGCATACAGCTCCGGCTGTTAGCTGAAATAAGACCCGCTCTTCGTGATGATTGCCAGTCAATAGATTGGCAATCCTATTCCCAATTTGACTCTCATTTTGCTGTTTTTTGCTAGATTATCCAAATACACTTGCTCTCAATTCGCTATTTTTTACACATTATTAAGCACCTACCACCTAAGTGGTCAGAGTCTCATTCTACTGGCATTGAATATGCTTAATCCTTACACGGTATACACAAGCGGCAACACTCCGTTTTACAGATGTCAGGAGCACGTTATGGAAGTTCAACGTCACACATACTATCGACTTATTCATCAAGGCATCAAGAGCCTTCTTGTCGACCGAATCGGGCATTTTACTGAGTTGGAATATCACGAATACTTAAATGGTATGACTGGAAAGTCATGTTGCTTTTCGATGAGCGATGAAGAATTGCAATTTGCCGTCGATAGTTTACGCAGTGAAGGCTATTTGGAAGATTTTAAGCGACAGATTCAACGTTAATTGACAAATTTACGGGTACAGACTTCGGCTCGCATGCTACTAAGCACTTTGTGATTGGCATTGAATTGGTTAGACTGAGAGCAATTACACAGATGTAGAATAACTCAATGAAACAACTGCTCGACTTTATCCCGCTGATTATCTTCTTTGTTCTATACAAAATGCAGGACATCTACGTTGCGACGGGCGCTCTTATAGCAGCCACCGCAATTCAAATAATCGTCACCTATGTCATGCTCAAAAAAGTAGAGAAGATGCAAGTCATCACTTTTCTGATGGTAGCCATCTTTGGTGGCATGACAATTTTCCTTCACGATGACAACTTCATAAAATGGAAAGTCACCATCGTTTATATGATTTTTTCCATTGGCTTGGCAGGCAGCCATATCCTCGGTAAATCAGCGATTAAGAGCATGTTGGGCAAAGAAATCACCCTCCCCGAGCACATATGGGCCAAAGTCACATGGGCATGGGTAGCATTCTTTGCATTCTGTGCGGGGTTAAACGTCTATATCGCGTTCAAACTGCCTCTTGATGTTTGGGTTAACTTCAAGGTGTTTGGCCTGCTTGCCGCAACATTTGGATTTACTCTACTCACTGGTGTGTATATTTATAAGCATATGCCTAAAGACGATAGGCAGGCAAACTCTAGCGAATAAGTTGATAAGTTTGTTACAATCCTACTTTTGCGGCGACCGACTTGGTCGCTGCTTCGTTTGTATTGGATGTCACAATGAGCACAGAACACACCGCACCTAAAGGGCAGATGCTTCTTAGAACCCTCGCTATGCCAGCAGATACCAACGCCAATGGCGATATTTTTGGTGGTTGGATCATGTCACAACTCGATCTAGCTGGCGGGATTCTCGCCAAAGAAATCTCATCTGGCCGCATTGTTACGGTTTCTGTATCGAGCATCACTTTTAAAAAGCCTGTCCGCGTTGGTGATGTCGTCTGTTGTTATGGTGAGTGTACTAAGATTGGCCGTACTTCAATGAGTATTGACCTAGAAGTATGGGTAAAGCCCGTGAAAGAGCATGGCCTAGAAGATCGCTTTATGGTGTGTGACGCCACATTCAATTACGTTGCTATTGATGGCGACGGAAAGCCTCGTCCGATCAAGTAATCAGCATAGGTATAGAATTATCTATACATCAAAGCTTTAAAAATACGCTAGTTAAGGTAGAGTAATCGTCTGAAATTAAGCTAATTATATAAGGATATCGGCTCATGTGGTACGTCATTTTCTCACAAGATGTAGAGAACTCTTTGGAAAAACGCCTTAGCGCTCGTCCGGCTCATCTAGAACGTTTGCAAGTACTCCAAGATGAAGGTCGCTTGCTGACTGCTGGTCCTATGCCTGCAATAGACTCTGATAACCCTGGTGAAGCTGGTTTTACAGGTTCGACTGTCATTGCTGAATTCGAATCTCTACAGCAAGCGCAAGAGTGGGCAGACTCAGACCCATACATTGCAGCAGGTGTATATCAAAGCGTTGTCGTAAAACCATTCAAAAAAGTATTCTAATCATGCTTAACTCGCTAAAGATATTTACTCTAGTGGCCTTAGGCACCTTAATTGTGGGGTGTTCTTCTGCATCATCAGAAAAGCAGAAACAGCTTGAGTTACTCGCACAAAGCCGTGCTAACTTGCTATCAACAGAGTTACCGCTTGAGTCTGGTCCATTATCTATCATGCGCGCCAACGCAAAAGGAACCACGATTGAGATTATGATGGTTTACAATGACGATGCAAAAGGGGCTAGACCTACATCTCAAGTGTTGAAGCAGAGCATTCAAACTTATTGCAACACACCAGATACCAAGAATAACCTAGAGGTCGGAGTCAGCTACCGTATTAAGATGCGCAATAGCCGCGGGCAGCTAATGGCAGATGAGTTAATCACTAACCAACGCTGCCAGACTCTAAGCAAGTAATCGATAGGCAGCACCTGTTAAAGATTGAGTAAAGGCTACAGAATTGGAGTCTTTACTATCTTAATTATTGATGAATTTTTTATTGCAGCTTACAGTTGCTCAAGTTTCTAATCTTCCCCTATATTTCAATACGATAGATCCTCATCACTCTGATAGCTTTAATTAAAACAGATTCTACACTGACAAAATTGACCAATAATTAACCATAATGTATTGACGGTTTTCTTGTCGGCTTCTAAGTTTTCATATTAATGTCACAACTAAGGAGGATCACCGCATGAAACGTGCTAGCAACTCATACCGTCTTCAATTGATTAAAGAGGTAGCGACTCGGCAAGATCGGCTGAAAGGTGGTGATCCGATGGCGAGCTATATACAACATTTGCTCGATGAAAAACCTCAAAATGAAAAACGCAATGAAGTGAACCACCGATTCTCAGGAAACCATTTTGATGAGCACGCTGGCGGTTGGGTTAACGATCGTTGGGGCTTGAAGTAAGTGAGCTAGTTGTCAGATTTCAAACAGAGAGGTTCATTGGGCAAGCGCTCAAGAATCTCTCTTTGTTTTATTTCGGTCAGTTGATGCCACAGATACCTTTCTTCCCGGCTACGTCCGCAGCCGATACAAATACCATTGTTGCTAGATTCGCATAGACCTAGGCAAGGGTTAGTATTGTCATTTCGTATATCCATACTATACCTTAAAATACAGTACACGACATTTAAGATGTAGCCTAAACAATTGGCCACGTAAGGATTTGATTTTAAAATAGATCTTGTTGCTGGGTGTGGGTAAGTATCTCTTCCGTGGGCTTAGATTGCCCTTTTCGAATTTTGCGTAAGTATCGTTGTCGACAGAGCTTTATCACATGTAACTGTTGAGCAGGTGTCATATTAAGCCAATTAAAACGCTCTTCCCTTTTGCGCATACAGCCCTGACAATAGCCTTTCTCATCTACTGTACATATGCCGACGCAGGGACTTGGGACGATAAAAAACTCTAACTGCTCCAAGCGATTCCTCTCACTTTAATTAACGCATAAATTTCACTCTACGTGAATTGTAATTGTATGTTTATCAATGAGTTTCAATATGTGATTGATACCAAACTATGACCTTATTTTGACAAATCCTGCCTGCAATTCACTATACTGCTCTCATCAAAGTCATAAAGCTGACTTATCTATTTATTATCGGAGTTGATCTATTATGAAGCTTAGTCCAAAAATGTTACTTGCAGCAATTACTCTACCTCTTGTTGTAACGGCATGTGCAAGCAATGGAGACGATGTGAAACCAATTACAGCTCAAGATTTACAACACCATAACTGGGAACTGGTTAGCATTGACGGCGAAGATATCATGCTAGAAGGTCGCCAAAACCCACCACGTCTAGAAATTGGCGAGAAAATGACTGCCAACGGTAATGCTGGATGCAACAACTTCTTTGGCCAAGCAGAATTAAAAGATAATCAGTTCCGCATCGAAAAAATGGGTATGACCATGAAAATGTGTGTTGGTGACATTATGGATATTGAGCAAGCATTCGGCCAAACTCTATCTGACTGGAGCGATATGACTCTAACACAAGACTCAATGGTGCTTAAAAACGATGTACATACACTAACGTTTAAATTGAACGATTGGAAAAACTAACATTTATCGCCAAAAGCAGTTCAGAAAGCAGCCAACTTGGCTGCTTTTTGATTTCTATCAGACTCTTTTCATACATCTCGTCAACAATTCAGCCAAATTGTTAATAATCCTGATTTTTTCAGTCATAATGAATGAATAATTGCGTTAGCTCGGTCTCTAATTATTGGCCGATACAATTATTCAACTAACAGGGAACATTATGACAAGGCTGATCACGCTTATTTCTTCGCTTGTTTTTTCACTTTCTTCCGTTGCAGCAGACCAATGGCAAGAGACAGTCGAGAAAGCAAAAGGGCAAACCGTTTACTTCCATGCTTGGGGCGGTAGCCAAGAAATTAACCGCTATATTCAATGGGCCGGCAATGAGCTTCAATCACAATACGGTGTGACATTAAAACATGTAAAAGTCACCGATATTGCAGAAACAACATCACGCTTGATTGCAGAAAAAGCAGCAGGAAAAAACAGTGGTGGTAGTGTCGACATGGTTTGGATTAATGGTGAGAACTTCAAATCTATGAAAGACAACCAACTTCTATTTGGTCCATTTGCCGAGGGTTTACCTAGCTGGCAGTATGTCGATAAATCACTTCCTGTCGACGTAGATTTCTCTGAACCGACAGAGGGCCTAGAAGCTCCTTGGGGCGTAGGTCAACTGGTCTTTATTCATGATGAAAAAGCGCTAAATAATCCACCACAATCATTCGCAGAACTACAAAGTTACGCCAAAGCGTACCCCAACCGAATCACTTACCCTCGCCCGCCAGAATTTCATGGCACGAGTTTTCTTAAAGCACTATTGATCGAACTGACAAATAATGATGCTTCGCTACAGCAGCCAGTTTCTGATGAGAGTTTTGCTATCGTGACACAGCCTCTTTGGTCATACTTAGATGAATTACATAGAGTGGCTTGGCGTGGTGGCAAACAGTTCCCAGCGGGCACGGCAGAAACGGTTCAGTTGCTTGATGATGGCCAAATCGATCTCGCCATTACATTCAATCCAAATGCCGTATTTTCCGCACAAGTAAGTGGCAACCTAGCAGACACAACAAAGGCTTATGCAATGGAGGCTGGTGCTCTTTCTAACATCCACTTCTTAGCGATTCCTTGGAATGCCAATGCAAGCGCTGGAGCTCAAATTGCGATTAATTTCCTACTCAGCCCTGAAGCGCAATCTCGTAAAGGAGATTTGAATGTATGGGGTGATCCTTCCGTACTAAGTAGCCAATTCTTAACTGGTTCAGCTAAGAATACCCAGCAATTTAAGTCAATTGCCGAGCCTCACCCTAGCTGGCAAGCTGCTTTGGAAAAAGAGTGGCTAAAACGGTATGGAAACTAGAGTTACTCCATGTTAAGAGCGCTCTATTTAGTCATTATTGTCGTTTGTATAGTGCCTACCCTACCAGGCTTGCTTGGTGTGTTGGTCTCTGCGCTCGGGTACATCCCCCCGATTGGCTTAAATCAGTTTTCCATTGATGGCTTTTCTGCTGTTTTTGAATGGGCTGGTGTTTGGCAGTCAATCGGGTTAACGGTATATAGCGCGATTTTGAGTAGCTACCTAGCCTGTTTGATCACTTTTGCCATTTTGCAATCTGCATGGAGGACTGCATTTTGGCGTAAGGTTGAGTTGAGCTTATCTCCGCTACTCGCGATGCCTCACGTTGCATTTGCTATTGGTTTTGCTTTCTTGTTTGCGCCGACGGGAATGGGCGCGCGTATCCTATATGATATGTTTGGTTACAACCCTAACGGACAAACGGTCGATGACTTGGCGCTATTAGTCAAAGACCCTTATGCAATGGGCTTAATTGTAATGTTGGCCATCAAAGAAGTTCCCTTCTTACTTCTGATGAGTATCCCCATTCTTCAGCAGTTAAATGTTGAACAGACTGAAAAAGTCAGTCACGCCATGGGCTATAGCTCGGCTCAAACTTGGTGGAAATGTCTTTTCCCTCAATGGTTTGCTAAGCTGCGCTTCCCTATGCTCGCGGTTATGGCTTACAGCTTATCTGTGGTTGACGTTGCCTTAATTGTTGGCCCTACCAATCCGCCAACATTTGCTGTATTGGTCTGGCAATGGTTCAATGACCCAGACTTATCACTGCTTCCTCGCGCAGCAGCTGGTGCCGTCGTTTTATTCACAATAGCCACATTACTGATTGTTTTTGCTCGCTTGGTCGAATGGACAGTCACCAAAGGTTTTAAGGCTTGGCAATATTCGGGTAGAAAGGGAGTCAATTTACCGGGAAAAAGCCTTTTCTCTGTAGTCGCAGGATTAACCTTAGCGATAATTCCGCTATTGATTATTTGGAGTTTCGCTCAACGCTGGCGGTTCCCAGATCTCCTGCCATCCAAGTTTAGCCTTCGATTTTGGCAATATGAATGGCAAGGTATTTTAGCCACTCTAGAACAGAGTCTAGTCATCGCGCTTGTCTGTGCGACTGTGAGTTTGGTGTTAGCGTTGATCGCTCATGAATATCGTCTACGTTACCGTTGGCAGGTACCGGGGTATATCATCGCAATCCCTATGCTCATCCCACAATTGTCAGTTCTGTTTGGTGTGCAAATCGTGACTTTGTACTTAAACAGCGAAGCGTATTTGTTTTGGGTATGCTGGGCTCACGTTTTTTTCGCTTTCCCATTCGTCTATCTATCACTTGATGGACCATGGCGCAGCTTTGACGACGGGCTTACGCGCGTTGCCCTTAGCTTAGGTAAGTCTCCGTTACAGGCTTGGATGAAAGTTAAACTGCCATTGCTATTACCTGCCATCGCGTTTGCTTGGGCTATAGGCATTAGTGTGAGTCTCGCTCAATACCTTCCGACTCTCGTGTTGGGAGCGGGACGTATCAGCACAATCACTACTGAAGCTGTCGCTTTATCCAGCGGCTTTGATCGTCGCGTCACTGCCATTTATGCTATTTGGCAAGCGATCTTACCACTGCTGTTTTTCTCATTTGCGATTCTACTTAGCCGACTACACGTTAAGTATCGCCGACTGACTATTAAAGGTTTACTACCAAATGAGTCTTTGTCTCGAAAACCTCGCCATCCGTAAAACGAATGGTGACCCCCTTTTCTCTGATTTCAACCTGACCGTCGAGCCAGGAGAAATTGTCACTTTGATGGGCCCAAGTGGCTGTGGTAAATCAACCTTGCTTGATGCGATTGCTGGTCACTTGTCATCAGAATTTGATTACTCAGGCTCTATCACATTGAGCGAGCAACGCCTTGATAGACTGCCCGCACACAAACGTCAAGTTGGTATTCTATTTCAAGATGATTTGCTCTTTCCGCATCTAACTGTGGGGGAAAACCTTGCGTTTGCATTGCCCGACTCGATGAAAGGAGCACAAAGAAAATCAAGAGCGATGCAAGCATTAAAAAACATCTCACTATCAAAACTCGCAGAGTCCTATCCAGACCAGATCTCTGGCGGTCAACGCGCTCGTATTGCCTTAACACGCATGCTACTAGCGAAACCCAAAGTCGCTTTATTAGATGAGCCTTACAGCAAGCTAGATAAGGAACTGAGAGAGCAATTCCGCGCTTGGGTTGTCGAGCAATTAAAACAGGCCAATATTCCAGCATTGATGGTCACTCATGATGACGAAGACATTCCATCAGATAGCCGCTGTATAACTTGGCCGTGGGAGACAAAACATGCTTGATCGTTTCAGTATCAAAGTTATTCGTTGGCCTTTAGCTCAGTCTGCCAAGCTATTTGATAAGCTAGGGGTCACTGCCAACCAGACAACACTGTTTGGCTTTGCCTTAGGCTGCCTTGCCTTTCCCGCTTTGATCGTAGAGCAATACACCTTAGCGCTGGCTTTTATAGTTCTCAATCGGATATGCGATGGCCTTGATGGCGCATTGGCACGTGTTCAAGGTATTTCGGATGCGGGGGGCTTTCTCGATATCAGCTTAGATTTTCTATTTTACTCGCTGATCCCATTTGGTTTTGTGCTCGCTAATCCAGAGCAAAATGCCATTGCCGGGGCATTTCTGATTTTTTCTTTTATCGGAACGGGAACGAGTTTTTTAGCTTTTGCTGTAATGGCAGGAAAACGCGGCATCGACAACCCTGTCTATAAAAATAAGTCACTCTATTACATGAGTGGACTCACCGAAGGAACAGAGACAATTGGCTGCTTTATTTTGTTCTGCTTATTTCCACAACATTTTGCCTTGATTGCATTCGTCTTTGGTGCCGCATGCTGGTTTACAACCTTTACCCGTATCTATTCAGGCTTTCAGACATTAAATGAGGCGCCTTAGCGCCTCATTTACTACCTATAAAGTGACTTCGACACGGCGATTTTTTTCACGCCCTTGTGAAGTGCCATTACTCGCCTTAGGCTTTGTTTCGCCTTTCGAATCAATCTGAGTATTATCTAGCCCTTGCTCTTTTAAATAAGCGTCTACGCTGCCTGCACGCTTTAGACCCAACTGAAAGTTATACTCCTGTGGTCCTGTACTATCAGTATGTCCGGTCAAAACAAACTCATTGTTTGATGACCCTGCGATTTGAATAATACGATCAAGGACTTTCTTCGACACCGGCGTTAGGTTCGCGCGGTCAAAGTCAAAATAAACACTCGCTAACACATCCCCAGACTGACCTGAAACAAACTGGCCATTATTTACTAGATACTCGGCACAATCTCGCTCTAGCTCAAACTGACTAGCGAAGCGGTCGACAAAATGGCTAGTATCTAGGTCTGTTGCTTCAGTTTGCACCTGATACATAATTCCTGCATTAGGAATAACAGAAACAGGCGTACCAGACTCAACCTGAATATAAGTCGCGCCCGACTGAGTTCCACATACTTGCTCAAAGACAATATTGGCGTCATTGGCTAATACTGTAGAACTCCCAACTAGAGCCGAAACAATAAAGAGCTTGTTGAATTTAAAAATCATTTTAAGTGTCCGATTTCTTCTGAAATTAGGTTGAGGATGATGTCTAAGAGTTCATCAGGATTAGCAGCATCGTAGACATTTTCTTCACCAACACATTGAGTTAAGGGGTTTTTTCCAACGTTATAGCCAAATCCGATTAAAGCAATTTGGAATGTCACAGGTCGATTATCAGAAGTTTTGCGGCTATTTAACTCTGCACGTATATCTTCACAAAGGCCCTGCTTAATGAGTGCTTTGGTTGGGACTGGTTCACGACGACTCATAGGGCCATGATTGCCGTTTTTATCATCGCCATCAGATAAAATAACCATAAGCTGACGCGGGTTAGGATCTGATAACTGGTCAAAATACTGTGCTGACTTGATAATCCCTTGGTAAGAAGCGGTTGCACCGCCCGGACGAAACTTTTTCATCTCGGATCTTAGTTGATCGAACTTATCGACAAATGAGACATTCTTATAGCTCATCCCAAAATTTCTATACAATTCGTGAGCACACACCATATCTTTGTCAGATGCTCGGCTATCACGCCAACGCTGTACCGTTTTGTACGCATCGAGTTTGTAATTTCGGCCTCGCTTTTTATAGTAGAGTTCATCAACATAAGGAAGTGGACTCTTACTTCTCCACCCACAAGACAAGTTATTCTTGGGCCGCGCAGTAAACTCGGCATAAGGTACCAGTGAAACCTTGTTATTGATTTCTTGTATTCCTTGGTATGTTTCAAGTTCATCAAGCACATCATTAATGATATCTCTTACACGTATATACTTAGGTTTACCCTTCCATGATTCGCGCATGGACCCCGAATAGTCCATCACAAATGAAATATCAATGCTGTCACCTTGGTACTTACGCGCTGTAGCAGCGTGCGCCACATCATAGCTGTCACCAAAACCGACAAACTCCTGTGTGGGTAACCAAGCATCTTGGTTAATGGACACTTCTAACGAATACTGTGAGTATCGGTTGGCGCCATCACAGTCGAGGTTGTTGGAAACATGACATTCACTTCTCCCTATCTTGGTAATGGAGATATCCGAATCAGGGATATACGCGCTAATATAGTCTTTAGCTAAACTTTTGTTTTCACTTGTGTTTGGGCTATTCTTAGCAGCCAGAGCCAACGCTGCTGCTTCAGTTGCATCGCCTAAACGAGCTTTGGTTTGCAGTGCACGTGAACCATCAATGGCGAGTGTGAAAAATCCCCACATCCCTGGAATGATCAAAGCAAATAATAACGCAGCGTGCCCGCTTTGTTTTGTTCTAGAACTGCGCATGATTACCGCCCCATCATCAAAGAGGATGATTGTATGGTGGTAAATTCTTCGTCAAACAAAGGTCCCGCCCAATTGTCGGTTTCATAACATAATGTCACCCGGTATAAGGTTGCTCGACGTCCCCATGAGGTCACCATTGAGAGCCCTTCTTGCTGAGAGATAGTTTGTCCAAGTGAGCATCCCTTTCCTTTCGAAATTAGAGTCACAGAAGGCTTACCGTTGAGGTCAAATTTAAGCAACTCAAACTCTCCACCAACGTTGTTTGCCTGATAATTGCCCGTGGTTCTTTGCATAGAACCTGTAGCAATCTGGTAGATATCAGTGACCATCTTGTTATCGATATCGAAATTGTCTTTGCCATAGAATTGAGTACGCTCTTTGATCACATTGACCAAGGAATAAGAAAGCCGATCTAACTTGCCTTGCACCGAGAGCTTAACGATGATATCAGCGGTAAAGATCAATATGGTGGAGAACACAACCCCCAGCAATGCAAACTCAATAGAGAACACCCCACGCTGGCTAGATTTTGAATTGATCACGCTCGAACTCCTGAATTACAACAACTTCTCTTGTCAGGCTACTGCTCCCCCGCATAAAAATAGCGAGCATTGGCGTGTAGTCATAATTGACTCTGTATATCGCAAGCGCGCTATCTGTCGGGTTTCCGCACTCCACTTCGCTGTGATTTTCATTCTGGGTACATGTGTCATCGTTCGATCCACCATAGCGACCTAGCTCTTCAATCGAAGCAAAGTAATGTACTGTAAGTCTGTACTTGTCAGGGTCAATGATATTGCCTAACACACCCGCCTGCTCACGAATGATTCGTTTGAACTCCGTCATAAACTGCGTTTGCTGTGAGCTACGGCTCGCCATCGTATTTGTCGTCTTGGCACGACGTGAAGCTTCCGCTATCGCGAGATCATTAGCAGAAGAAACATAGGCCAGATAGCCCATTTCAGCCCAAAGCATAATCATTAAGAAAAAAGCCATAAAGCCGAGTCCAAATTCGATAGAGGCAACGCCATGTTGTTTACGTCGATTTATCATGGCTTAAGACTCAAAGTACGCGCTGTTAAAACCGTCAGCACGGATTGAACTAATGATTTTCTGCGCCTGTTCACGCTCATATTTGTCTTCGAGCAACTGTTGAGCTTGCTCAATATCACCTAATTTCACCAACACAATGACCAAGTTAGCCTCAGTTTTGCTATCTTTTGGATTAGACTGATAAGCAGAAAGTAGTAAGTTGTAACTGCGTTTATATTGACCCTGAACTAAATACAAGGTCGCGAGATTATTTTTAACCACATCATCGACATAAAACAGCCTTCTCGCGTCAACGAAGTGTCGTTCCGCCACCTCAAGTTTCCCTTCCACCGCGGCTAATACTCCCGCAAGGTTGTGAGCTTCACCACTCTTTGGGTTTAGCGACAGAGCCGTCGAAACATTCTCCACTGACTGTTCGATATTGCCTAAATGGAAATGCGCTTTAGCCAATATAAGATAAACATCAAATCCTTTTGATTTTTCGGTAAGTTGACTGATAACAAAAATGGCAGACTCATGGTCTTCCGTATCCAAATATGTACGAGCTAGTTTTATACGGGTTTCAATACTTTCACGTTCGCGTAGCGCTTGCTTATAAAATTCAATCAGCTTTTCCTGATTGTTTGCCTCGATATACATCTGCTCTTTATTAGCATTAATCACCGAATTAGGGCTAGAGGGCTGGATGGTCGCACAACCGCTCAACAATAAAGTAGCTAACAGCATCAATTTATACATGGTCCATAAACCTCATTACGGCAGGTGCTAAGATGATCACCACAATCGGCATCATGATAAAAACAATCAGCGGCAGAGACATTTTTGCGGCGAGCTTACCGATACGCTCTTCAGCTGCGAGCATATTGACGTCACGGATGTCAGATGCAAGTGTGGTTAACACTTGATAAATAGACGAGCCATATTGCAGGCTTTGCTTTAATGTCATGACAAAGCTGCGAATTTCTGATGTCGGTAATTTTTCATACAGCTCGTCTAGCGCCCTTTCAAGGCTGACAATTTGTGCGCGGTCATCCAATTTAGCGAGCAACGAGGCAAGCTCTTTATCAAATGCTCTTAGTTCTAGAGATAGATATTTAATGGTCGCCTCGAGCGTCATTCCGGTTTGAACACAAATTGCCATCAGATCGAGTAAATAGGGTAACTGTCCAGAAATACGTTGTTGGCGCGCCCTCTTTCTTGCCGCGAGTAACGAGTCAGGAAAAATAATACAGGTGACGAACCAAACAGCCATTGCCGCGACCATTTTCGACGATGCTATTGAATACATATTGGCTAACAAGTAGATAAGAACAATACCTAGAACTGATACGCCATACTTAAAGTGCATGTAGTACTTAGCAAAATTTTGATTGTGTAGACCTGCCTCCTCTAATTTCTCCTTAATCTCACCTTCCTGTGAAGAAAATGAAGAAGTTAGCTTTTCAAGTGCCTGCACTAGGTGGCTATCCGTATCGGTTTGCTTTTCTTGGTCGTCACCAATCAAGGCATAGATTTTTAACATCTTCCGTCGCTTAGCCGTACTCCATACCTGATAGCTGACAATCGCGATACCTAGAGTGATAAGGATAAGAGTTACAAAGATGAGCAAATGAGCTGACATTATCTTTGGGCTCCTCTCATCAAACTCCAAATGATAAACAGCCCAATAAACTCACTGCTAATCAAGTAATACAGAATAGGTTTACCTTCAGGATCAAATAGCAAAAATTCGAAATTATCAGGGCTGACAAACTGCAACATTAACAACACAGAAAAAGGGATAACCGCGACAATCTTTGCCGACATGCGTGCTTCCGCGGTCAGGGCATACTTTTTTTTCTCTATCGCCCGAGCATCGAACATCAATCGGTTTAAACGTGCAATGACATCTTTCAATTGCCCTCCACGCTGCATATTGGCGCGCAACGTGATAACGAAAAAATAGAAAGAAGGATAAGGAAAGCGATCGCAAGATTTACGAAACACGTTGTCCGGTGTTTCGCCGAGCTGAAGCCTTTCTCCCATGTGCTTAAACTCACTACCAACTTCACCTTGTAGCGTTCGACCTACATAGATGATGGCATGCATAATACTTTCACCTGAGCTCACCGCACTCGATAGCATGTTCAGTGCGTCAGGAAAGGCACTTTCAAACGCTTGACGCTGACGCTTTTGCAACCATAAATACCCAAGCATCCAACCGAGAACCAAGACACTTGAAGCAACTGAGACCAAGTTTGCCTGCAAATACTTGTTATTCAGTATCATAGCAACGGTGACTAAAACAAGGCTGTACACAAGCAGTTTCACCTCTGGCATTTTGCCTAACTGACGTTTCACGTTTTTGCTTCGTGCTTTTAGTTTGTCGACAAAAGTTTTGTCAGAAAGCGCTTTAAGGTCAACGGCTTGCTGAGCCTCATCAATAGAGCAAGCCCTTAAAGAGCGGTTTGCTTCTTCCAAGTAGTCGTTTTTTTGTTCGCTATTTGTTGGCCAAAACACCACTAGCAAAGCCACACCACCTAGAATTAAGGCTAACCAGTAAATCATACAGGGGCACCAACATTAAAAGCATCCGTTAGCTGTTGTTCCAACCCAAAGTACTTGGCTTTTTCGACTAAAACTGAACGTTGCATAAGGCCAGCGGTAACAAACTTACCGTGAATTTTTCCGTCTTCGTTCGCCACTGACGCAGGTTGAAAGCGGAATAGTTCTTCAAGTACAACATTCGAACCTTCAATCCCAACTACTTCAGTGATGCTCATCACTTTACGGCTACCGTCGTGCAAGCGACTAATTTGCACCACAAGATCGACTGCGCTCACAATTGCTCTGCGAACCGCCTCTAATGGCAAACTGTTGGTCGCCATCATTACCATGGATTCTACCCTTGCCAGCGCATCTCGTGGAGTGTTGGCATGCAGAGTAGACATAGAACCATCGTGCCCTGTATTCATTGCTTGAAGCATTTCAAACGCTTCTGCACCACGACATTCACCAACAATGATTCGATCAGGACGCATACGCAGTGAGTTAATCACCAAGTCACGCTGACTAATCGCACCAGAACCTTCAATACCAGCCATTCGAGTTTCCAATCGTACTACATGAGGCTGCAACAGTTTCAGTTCCGCAGCATCTTCGATAGTGACAATTCGCTCTTTTTCCGAGACATATTGTGACAACGCATTAAGCATAGTTGTCTTACCGGAACCTGTACCGCCAGAGATGAGGATGTTGAGCCTACAACGTGCTGCAATCATTAAAATACGCGCCATCTCAGTGCTCATGGCACCAAACTCGACCAGTTCAGAAAGCTCTATTGTTTGTTTCTTAAACTTACGAATAGAGATGGAAGTACCGTCGATTGCTATGGGGGGAATAACGATATTAACGCGGCTTCCATCAGGTAAACGAGCATCACAAGTTGGCGAAGATTCATCAACACGTCTACCAACTCGGCTAGCAATACGTTTAGCGATTTGCTGTAACTGCCCTTCATCGATAAAGGAAATATTCGCTTGTTCTACCAAACCATGTCGCTCAATAAAGATGTGGTCACAACCATTGATCATGATGTCACTGATCGACTCATCTTCCATTAGAGGTTGCAAAGGCCCAAGTCCGTGCAATTCATCGACAAGCCCTTTGACATATTCACGACGGATAACACTGGCAACCGAAAACCCTAGCTTGTCGATCAACATATCGACAGCGTTAGAAAGCTGAAGCGTCAATGCGTCTTTAGACACACTTTGCACCACTTCTGCATCTAGCGCTTCGAAAATCTGTTTACGAATCTCTATATAAGCTGACTTATTGATGTTAACGTCCATTACTTGCCTCGCTTAAGAATACGACGTAGCCAACTGTTTTTTTCACCTTCATCTGACTGACCAAGCAACATTGCTGTGAGTTTGTGCAGATTTTGACTGACTGGATAATCATGTTTATAGATATGCTTTTGCTCTAAAACTAACTTACTCATTCTCGGCTCGTTCGGCAGTATGATGTCAGGGGCACGCCCTAGAAACGCTTTAATGTTTGCCGCATTTATCGTCGCCGCTTTTTCTTCAATGGTGTAGTTCAAAACAAACAAACAAACAACGCACACTAGAGTCTGCGGCTTCCAAACTCTTCATCGTGCGTTTAGCTTCACGAACACTTGAGACTGTTGGCTCCATCAGTAGAACAATGACGTCACAGGAAGTTGAGATGTAATCGAGGTCTTGTTTAGAATTACTCCCTCGTGATAGATCTTCGAGAATAAAATTGTAGTTACCTGATAATTGCGCCGTTAAAGTGCGGAGGTACTCTTTCAGTTCGAGTTCATTGAGTTCATCTGACTCAAGCGACAATACCGCTAGCATGTTGTCGACCTTTTTCACCATGCTTGCTGCATAGGTAGTATCAACGCTCGATGCTAATGAAGCTCTAGAGACGAGTTTCTTATCAAATCGCTTAAGCCCCAAGAAAATATCTAAGTTACCACCACGAAAATCATGATCGACCACCAGAGCACTCGACTTTTTAATGTCGGATAGCTCGAAGGCTAATTCTGCGGTCAACATGGTGGCACCGACGCCCCCCTTGGTCCCCCAAACACCCACTTTTTTAGCGCTGCGATCTTTACCTAAACCAGAATTTCGTTGACGGTTATTATTAACATTGCGGACAAACTCTATCAGTTCTTGCTTAGTGATAGGCCAGAATACATAGTAAAAACCCATCTCTTTCAAGTTTCGAATTGTAGAGATTGCATCTTCGCTACCTACGACTATTACAGAAGCACTGTTAGGTAAAAGATGACTAATTCGCTCCATGTCCTTTGTGATGTTTTCGCTCAGGTTTAGCTCAACAATCACGATCTCAACGAAAGATTCACGCACATGCTGTTTAATCTTGTCATCACTATTGACGAGCATAGTTGGAACATTGATATTCTCGAAGCGAAAAGCTTCATCAACCAGATCGACACACTCTTGTGTTTGATGGAACAAAACAGAGGTAATGGTCTCTTTTTTAACAGTGTTTTGCAGCGGTTTACTTTGTAGCTTATCTACTAAATCAAACATAAATGTGGGCCTTACTTAGCTAAAGGCTGAGATGAAAGGGTATTTTCTGGATTCACCATCGATTGCCATCGTGCATTTTCCGCAAAACAACCTTCGGCGTTTGTACCAAACTTACCTACCTTACTTGGAGTGCATAATTCAGTGATCACCTTGGTGTAGTGAAATTCAACCGCTACATCTTTGCCACTATCTAACTGTTCTTGGTGAAGGGATATTTGATTTGACTCAACCCCACGCTCAAGCAAACCTTGACGAATTGAGATTACAAACTGTTTACCTAGCCTTGTTGACCATTGCAGATTAATTCCCTTACTCGCAACAATTTGCCAGTTGTGATCGATTAGCTTCTGCACTTCTTGCTTAGCTTTGTCTATACCAGCAGGTTCAAAGGAAGCAGACCATGTATAAGTCATCGGCACAGTGTGAATCGCTTGGCCTTCACGCATCGAAACGTTTTCAGCGCAACCACTCAAAACAAGCAGCATAGATAAGCCGACGGATTGCCAAATAGAGTTAAGATTGACGTTTCTCATAGCTTGAAGCCTCCTGTCGCGTAGATTTCATTTGCCCATTTACTTTGATCTGAATCCGATATGTTTGGCTCAATGTTCAAAAAGCGCTCAAGACTAGTAGTTTTCTGCATCGTAGGCAGTTGGATTGAGCTAGGTTCAACGGGTTGAACAAGATTGACCGTCGCAACAATAACAAGCTCAGTGCGCGTTCTTTCCGTCCCTGAAGAGCGAAATAGCGCACCTAATACAGGAATTTCGCCAATAAATGGGATT
The DNA here is from genome assembly GCF_001188205.1 of Vibrio sp. VPAP30. Classification (NCBI taxonomy): domain Bacteria; kingdom Pseudomonadati; phylum Pseudomonadota; class Gammaproteobacteria; order Vibrionales; family Vibrionaceae; genus Vibrio; species Vibrio sp. VPAP30. Next base: position 674,391 of record NZ_LBLS01000043.1, on the reverse strand, counting down.
TGGCGTAACGACTCCTTGTCTTCGGTACTCAACAGGCCACCTAACACAAAGCTCTTGCCATCAGCGAGCTGAACCGTCGTTCTTGCCCGTCGAGTTTTTAATGCCGGAAGATTGTATGACTCGTTGCGGTATTGGGTATCCAATGAACTCACTTCTGGGATTAGTGAGAGCTTGATATTGTCATCATCCAGCACCTTAGCCATCAAATCTAAGCGAATACCAAACTCTTTGTATTCAACATTAGTGGTCCCATCGACCACAGTCACTACAGGTAGTTCTCCACCTACAAGGAAATTGGCCGTCTCTCCGGACATCACTGACAAGTTTGGCTGCGCTAGAATTTGCCCAACGGTATCGTTACCCATCGCAGTTATCACTGAAATGATATCTGAGGCACTGAAAGAGGTTAGCTTATCAATGAAAACACCTGGGTTTTGACCTTGGCTACCATACTGAACACCAAATTCTTCAAGAAATGAGTGTGACACTTCAGCAATCGATAGCTTTACATTGACCTGCTTTTGGGTGACGACTTCGATCTGGTTGACAACACCAGTGAAGTGGAAACGCTTCATAAACTCCATTTCATAGTCGTCATCATTGATGTTCCATTTAATTGCGTACTCTTTCTTTTCTTTCTCTAACAACTCTCCCACCATTTGATTGATAGCATCTTTGTTTTTTTCATTCGCAACAGTGCCCGTTAAAACCACATTGTCACCAATATGAGTCAGCTTTACGTTCGCATTGGGATACAGCAGTTGAACTTGGCTTTCTAGCTCCGTGAGCGATGTATTAACCGTTACCTTACGTTTAGTTAGGGTTTTTCCACTGATGCCAAATACGGCAAATCCGGTTTCACCCAAGGCTTTGCCAAACAAAGCAACTTTGCGTTTATCAATCACTTGATAGTCAGCCACTTCTGGATTGGAAATAAAGACAGAGTCAATGTCTTCGCCAACCGAGATGATTTCCATCTCGCCTTCAGAGAGGTAGGTGATTCTTTGCGCGTTTGAAAGAGAAGGTACTAAAAACAATAAGGCACAAAGAGAGATAAGTAACTTTTTCATTGAAGCCTCAGTTAATGGTTACGTCGTTAGAGCGATACTCAACGACAGATTTGAAGTTGGATAGCACATCACCAGCATCTGCATGGAGATCTGACTTCTTGTATTCACCAATGGATTTGTGGACTTCCAGTTCAGAGATTCTTTTTGCCACTGTGAGGGTCGCTACTTGCTTACGAGTAAGCTCTAAAATCAGATTTACTTCGGTTGACGCTGGAGCGCTACGCGTTTCACCAATCAACGTCTTGTTTACTTGCAGTACTTTGACACCTGTTAGCACTGGGGTAACAAACATATTGCGCTTACGCGTCGGTTGTGTCTCTGCCGTTTCTATTGAGAATTCCGTTGGCAAAGAGAGAGATAACACATCAATCATGGTCCCGTGGGTGATCACACCACCAACAATGGATTGAGGCCGCACTTTTATTGCATAAGGAACACGGTTTTTGGCGATCACCAAATCAACATAGCCCTCTTGATCTGGCGCAACCAAGTGCTCTTGAAAAATCAACTCGCCAACATTCAAGTCTGCCGCGTAGACCAAACCGTTTGAAAAATTGATCAACATATCTTCAGCAACACCTAACACCGTGGCTTTAGACTCGGTTACACGAAGTAATTCCAAATCCGAGCGCTTCACCTGCTGACCTTGACCAACAGAGTTGACCAATCGCCAAGCGGTAATCAACTTGTCTTGTTTCACTTCCGGTTGAAACTCTTGCGTTGGAGTTTTTGATAAACTCCCTGCTAAGCCATACAAACCCAATAAGATTGCTAGCCCTGCAAAAGTTAATAATACTTTTTTATTCACACTGAATTTTCCAAGATAGATGCCAGCACTCCAAATAGCCCGCCTAGGGATATAGCGATCCCATAGGGTATTCCCGTGAATTTACTCTCTGCTACTTTATTTCTAAACAGATAGAAAACACTGGTAATACCGCCGGTAATAGCAACTATAAATAGCGTAATAGGAATGTATGCTGGAATAATTGCAACTGAATAGGCGGCAAATAGCTTACTATCTCCGCCACCAAGCCAACCTAGGTGGCTCATGACTAATCCAATTGACAAAAACAAGATAACGTTGACTATTTGGAAGACTCCACCCAGTTTCAAAACGATAATGGAGCAACTAAGTAGCACTCCTAAACAGAGGAGGTTACTGATTCTTCGGTATCTAATATCTGACCAGATGGATAGAAAAGTGAGGGTAGCCAATAACATTAGCCACCCTGTTAGGCACTGTGTTCCCAAAACGTCGATGACTACTTCGCAACTTTGCCTAGTTCTGTTTTGATGCTAGTAAATATGGTAGTAAGGTGTGTACCAATGTCACCAACGAGTGCAGCAATAACAATTGAGATACCTGCCGCAATAAGGCCGTACTCGATAGCAGTTACGCCGTTCTCATCGCTCTTATAGTTTTCAATGGCTAATTTGGTGTTAACGAATAGTTTAGTAAACATGCTTATTCCTTCTGACTTTAATCTAGAAATTAAAATTAAAAACTTATAACCCAGACAAATTTTGGGGTGCACATTTGTAACTCGAACAATTACACCTGTTCAAAAAACAATTCATAACTAAACTAAACAAACAGTATAAGCCGATCAATAAACTGTATATTTATATAAAAATAAACAAATATGTAAAATTATTACACACAAAATATGAACCACCGAGCATATGAGGCGACATTTCTTGCCTAGTGTCCAGTTTAAATCACATTCACTTATTGAATAGATCTACAAATAAGATGGTTGATAAAACAACAAAACAAAACACGTTCAGTTCTGTTATTTAGAGGCTACGAATAATAAAAAAGCGCCATGAATGGCGCTTTTCGGGGTTAAAATATGCGGCTATTTAAATCGAAGTACTTTAAGCGACGCTTCTGTATCGACGTCTTCAAACTCTGGAGGGTTGTCTAACCGCTCAATGAAGTTGAGCTGCGGCGCTTCTTCCTTCATACCTTCTATTAAGAACTGGCTTGTCACTTGAGGAGAGTTAACACACGCGATTACTTGTCCATCTTGCGCTAACAACTCCGGCAGCTTTCTGAGAATACGCTTGTAATCTTTAGTTAGTGCAAAGCTACCTTTTTGGAATGACGGCGGATCAATCACAATTAAGTCATAACGTCCCATCTTCTTGATTTTTCCCCAAGAGCGGAAAATATCGTAGCCTAAGAACTTAACTTGATTAGTGTTGTGGCTATTCAACTTATGATTTTCTCGCCCTTTCGCCAGTGAAGAGCGCGACATATCGACGTTGACCACTTGATCTGCCCCACCTTCTATCGCAGCAACAGAAAATCCACATGTGTAGGCAAACAGGTTTAGAACATTTTTATGCTTAGCGTTATCTTTTACCCAATCACGCCCATAGCGCATATCCAAAAACAGACCAAAGTTTTGGTTGCGGCCAATATCGAGTTGGTACTTTAAACCTGACTCTTCTACTACAGGGCGGCTATCCAACTCGCCCAGCAAGACTTCCGAAGGAGCCCCCTCTGCGTAACGATATTGAACAACTATTGAACGGCCTTGTTTTTCGTTCCACAACGCACTTTGTGACAGTGTAACCAACCCTTGCTTTAGTTGTTCAATAAAAGACTCTTCAACCGCTTTAAATACACTGACAATCAGCTGCCCTTGAATCCAATCACAGGTTAATTGATCCAACCCTTCAAATCTACGGCCACGGCCATGAAACAGACGGCGAATTTCGTTCGGAGCTGATTCCAATTGAAGTTGCAACTGCTCAAAAAAAACTGGAAGTTGTTGTGTCTGCATTGCTGCAGGAATTACTTGTTGATCTTCGGCCATGATAGCTCCCAAGGTTTTAGCCAAGCCTCAATGCCTTGACTGGTCATTTCATCATTCCACTTCTCTCCGAGTAAGACACTTTTACGCGGATCGCAAACAAATTCGTAGCTTTGGCTATTGAATTCGAAGCGAAGGGCAAACGCATGCAAGTAACCGCGATCTGAGGTATTGCCACTATTGTATATAGGATCGCCGACAATTCCCGAACCTACTGATTTCAGAGCGACGCGAATTTGGTGCGTTTTCCCTGTATGCGGTTTACATAAGAAAAGTCTTTCACCGGGCAAAGCAGTTGCAGAAAAAAACTGGGTCACCGCAGGGTTATGTTGAGTGGTAAGCAGCTTCCAAGATGCTCGACGCGAGCGTTCCATATCTCCCGATACCAACCCTTGCTTCTTTTTTGGTTTTTTACTGCCGATGGCGAGATAGAACTTCTCCACTCGCCGTTCGGCAAACTGGTTTGAAAGAGCTCTGGCTGCCGCCACGTTTCTACCCAGCAACAAAATACCCGAAGTCATTTTGTCTAAGCGGTGAATAAGATAAAGCTGTGAATCTCCAGTCTGTTTGGAAACATCTTGGAGTAGCATAGTATCGCCATCATCTTTATGTACTGACACATTCGGATGTTTATTAATAACGATAAAGTCAGGATGGGTATGTAAAATATCAAACATTAGACAGGCTCCACTTCGGAGGCATGAGTATACCCATTCTCTTTGTGAATACCAGTAGGGTATCATTCATCAAGCGATAAAGAGACTTTGACACAAGATAGACCAGGTATTTCCAGACTTACCTGTACTGCTGCCACTCACTCATGTAGGACTAGCAAAAAAAACCTCCCAAGCGGGAGGTTTGTTTCATTGAAGTCGTGAGTCAGATCTATAGCTTCTTAGAGAAGATTCCTGCCACAGCGATGATACCGATACCTAGCAGCATGATTTCACCCTTGCCGCTATCGAAGCCAGACTTAATGCCCATGAAAGCAACGACTGCGATAGCTACTGGAATAATGTACTTAACTAGGTTGTACCATAGACCAAACAGTGGGAAAGACACTTCACCATCGTTAGTGATCTCTTTTTCAAGCTCTGAGCGTGATAGGCGCCAACCTGCAAAGATACATACCAACATACCACCAACAGCTAGGAAGATCTTATCTGTTAGGAGGTCGAAGATATCAAATGCGCCAGTGCCGAATAGTGTTGGCCCTACACCACCTAGCGACAGAGAGGCGAATACACATAGCGTTGCCATTACTGAGCTTGCGCTGATTACGGCTGTAGATCGCTTCATACCTTTTTCATCAATTAGGTAAGAAACCACAACCTCAAGTAGTGATACAGAAGAAGTAAGTGCCGCTACCGTTAGACCAATGAAGAACATCAGTGCAAACAGAAGACCGATTACGCCACCCATTTCAGCAAATAGCTGAGGTACGACAACAAATACTAGACCAGGGCCAGCCGCTGGCTCCATACCAAATGCAAACATTGCTGGGAACATTGCTACACCTGCTAGGATTGCAACACCAGTGTCCATTGCAGTAACCATACCTGTCGTCTGAACTAGGTTTTCTTTCTTCTTCAAGTAAGAACCGTAAGTCAACATACAGCCCATACCCAAGCTCAGCGAGAAGAACGCCTGACCTAGAGCCGCTAGAACGACGTTACTATCCACTTTAGAGAAATCTGGCATAAACAGGAATTCAAGACCAGCCATAGCGCCAGGGAGCATTAGACCTTTCACTGATACAACAATCAGGATAAGGAATAATAAAGGCATTAGGATCTTACCTGCTTTCTCGATACCGCCAGATACGCCTTTCATCACGATGGCGATGTTTAGCATCAGGTAGATACCCATCCACATCAGTGGTTGAACGGGATCAGAGATGAAACCGCCAAAGCTGTCACCAATTGCTTCTGGTGCACTTAGCAGGCCACCACCAACTTTAAAGATGTATGCCAGTGCCCAACCACCTACCACTGGGTAGAAACCCATGATAAGTAGACCACTCAACACACCCATAACGCCTGTAAACGTCCAACGACGATCTGTCGTTTTAAACGCACCAACAGCGGATAGACCTGTCTTACGACCAATAGCGAATTCAGTTAGCATGACGCTAAAGCCGATAAAAATCACGAAAAGAAGGTAAATTGCAACGAACGCGCCGCCGCCGCTCTCACCTGCCGTGTAAGGAAATTTCCATATGTTGCCCAAACCAACAGCAGAACCTGCTGCGGCCATCACGAAGCCTAATTTAGATCCCCATGTATCACGGGCTTGTGTACTTGTACTAGTAGCCACGGTTACTCCATTAAATCGTTTTTAAGTTGTGTTTGCTTCTGTTAGGCGCCTTAAAAAAGTGGTGTATAATTATTTTTACACTTAATAAAATTATCAGTGACGCTAACGTTATGGCAAGTAAAGCAGTTTAAGATTAAAATTGGAAGCCCATTTAGTTTATTTTTCCACCACAAATGTAATTAATATGTTTAAATGCTGCTTTTTTAGCCTTTAACATCTACTATACACCAGAATTTACATTTCCATAACACAATCATTCTTTTTCTGACTTTTCCTTACTCGTTACATTCTTTGTCTATTTGTCGCTTGTCGTCCCTCTCCCAGAGTTCTAATATTGAATGGCATTGGAATACCTAGGTTACTGAATGGAAAAGTTTTATCACTTTGTTACGCTGGCTGGGATCGTCTTATATTGGATTTTAGTTGCAGGTGTGACAATTCGAGTCGTACTAAAACGACGTGCTGTCAGCGTCTCGCTAGCTTGGCTGATGATCATTTATATCATTCCAATCTTAGGTGTCGCCTGCTATTTCCTATTTGGTGAACTCAATCTTGGTCGCAAAAGAGCCGAACGCGCCAAAGAGATGCTCTCTCCTTTTTCCGAGTGGTTCTCGAAGCTCAACGATTGTCATGCTCACTCACCTGAAAGTTTTGGCCGCCATATCTATCGTATTGATGAGCTATGTAACAACCGGCTTGGTCTACCTGCCCTTTCGGGTAACTCACTTTCTTTACAAAGTTCTCCTGACGATATTTTACATTCCATTATCGAAGACATTGAAAATGCTCAAGCCAGTATTCGTATGGTTTTCTACATTTGGCACCCAGGCGGGTTGGCCGATTCCGTTGCTTCTGCCTTGATTCAAGCAACAAAACGAGGTGTAGATGTTAAAGTTTTGCTCGACTCCGCTGGCAGCCCACGTTTCTTTCGCAGCGAGTGGTTACAGATGATGCGCGGTGCGGGTATCGAAGTCGTTCAAGCACTCGAAGTTAGCCCGTGGCGTATCTTCCTTCGTCGCCTCGACCTGCGCCAACATCGGAAAATCATCGTCATCGACGAAGAGATCGCATATACAGGATCAATGAACTTGGTTGACCCGGCATACTTTAAACGAGACTCTGGCGTCGGTCAGTGGATAGACATGATGGTACGCATCACCGGGCCAACAGTTAATGTATTGTCGGCGATTCACTGCTGGGACTGGGAAGTAGAGACAGGTTCTCGGGTATTCCCATCATTACCCAAGTGCAACATCAATCCAAATGAACCTCAACACCCTGTTCAAGTTGTTCCATCCGGCCCAGGTATGCCAGAACACCTCATTTCTCAGGTATTAACGCTGGCGATCAATCAGGCAAATCACTCAGTTCGTATCACGACACCTTACTTTGTCCCTAGCTCTGATTTACTTGAAACGCTCAAGATGACCGCACAACGTGGCATTAAAGTGGAGTTGATCATCCCACACAAAAATGACTCACTCATGGTTCAGTGGGCATCACGTGCATTTTACAGTGAGCTATTAAGTGCCGGGGTTAACATTTATGAGTTCTATGGCGGATTGCTACATACAAAGTCGGTTGTAATTGACGAGGAGTTCTGTCTCGTCGGCACGGTAAATATGGATATGCGTAGTTTGTGGCTTAACTTTGAGCTTACCCTAGCCATTGATGACATAGCGTTTACCAAAGAGATGTATTGGCTTCAGCAAAGTTATATAGATCAGTCTCACTTAGTTAATATTCAAGACTGGGAAAAACGTACGCTATTCTCTCGCTTTTTAGAACGCGTTTTCTATCTATTTAATCCACTGCTTTAATCCCTTGCTATTCAAGCTACGCCATGGTTTAAATAAGAGAAAGTATTCGATAAGGACTTCCGATGTCAGAAAGTAAACAGACCAGATTGGTCACCGCTGGTCGCGATAAAAAGTGGACTAATGGCGTGGTAAACCCGTCCGTCCAGAGGGCATCTACCGTTGTATTCAACACCGTCGCTGAAAAACATCATGCAACGGTTAACCGTGCAAATAAGACTCTGTTTTACGGTCGCCGCGGTACTACCACCCATTTTGCGTTTCAAGACGCAATGACCGAAATAGAAGGTGGTACAGGTTGCGCTCTGTATCCTTGCGGTACAGCAGCGATCTCTAATGCCATTCTGTCGTTTGTCGAGACAGGCGATCACATTTTGATGGTCGATACCTGTTATGAACCAACACGAGATTTTTGCGACAAGATCCTTAAGAAGATGGGTGTAGAAACAACCTACTACGACCCAACTCTGGGTGAAGGTATTCGCGAACTTATTAAGTCAAATACTAAGGTGCTGTTCCTAGAATCTCCGGGGTCTATCACCATGGAAGTTCAGGATGTGCCAACTCTGTCTAGTATTGCACACGAACACGATATCATCGTGATGCTAGATAACACTTGGGCAGCAGGTGTAAATTTCTCGCCCTTTGAACATGGCGTCGACATTTCTATTCAAGCAGCAACGAAATATATTGTGGGCCACTCAGATGTCATGCTCGGTACTGCAGTTGCCAATGAAAAACACTGGGATCAATTACGCGAACAAAGTTACTTGATGGGCCAATGTGTTTCCCCTGACGACGCCTACTTAGGCTTACGTGGAATTCGCACTCTTGATGTACGTCTGCGTCAACACGCAGAAAACAGCTTAAAAGTCGCGCAGTGGCTTCAAAACAGACCTGAAGTCGATCATGTTCGCCACCCTGCCCTTGAAACTTGTCCTGGTCACGAGTTTTTCACACGCGATTTTACCGGTGGAAATGGCCTATTTTCATTTGTCTTGAAAAGCAGTTACCCAAGAGCAACCACAGCCCTATTAGATGGAATGAAGCATTTTAGTATGGGCTATTCCTGGGGGGGGTTTGAAAGTCTGATTCTTGCCAATGAACCTAAGAGCTTCAATAGTCTGCGTACAGTGGCTAATCCTAACTTTGAGGGAACCCTGATTCGCGTACATATTGGACTTGAAGATGTCGATGACCTGATCGCCGATCTTGAAGCAGGGCTAGAACGATACAACGCACTGATTCTCGAAAAAGAAGCAACGGCCTAATGTCTTCAAAAAAGTTTACTATTTAGCCTCGCTCGCGAGGCTTTTTAATATATTGATATTATTAACAATTTGGTCATTAAGATTTTCTAAGACCTTTCGTTAATTAAAGCTGTTGGTTATTAATTCAACATCACATTTTAACATTTCATTAACTTATCTAATTTCGCTTAGTTCGATTTTTCTCCTACGTTTAAATATCTCATCAGAGGTCATACCAGAAGGAGCTAACATTGAAACTGATCTACTCACTTGTCCTTACTTGTGCTTTAGCACTTGGACAACCTATGCTAACCAACATCGCCTATGCCAGTGGCTACACTCAAACTCAATATCCCATAGTTCTTGTTCATGGACTGTTTGGATTCGATACCCTTGCTGGTGTCGACTATTTTTATGGCATACCCCACTCACTGACGCGTGATGGCGCCACTGTGTACGTTGCGCAAGTATCCGCTTCAAACAGTACCGAAGTAAGGGGGGAGCAACTTCTAGAACAAGTAGAAACCTTATTGGCTGCAACAGGCGCGTCTAAGGTCAACCTAATGGGTCATAGTCATGGCGGCCCCACCGCACGTTATGTCGCATCCGTCAGGCCAGATCTTGTTGCATCAGTCACCAGCATTGGTGGCGTTAACAAGGGTTCTAAAGTTGCTGACTTGGTAAGAGGAACGGTACCGGAAGGCTCGGGGTTAGAAGGGTTAGCGGTAAAACTAGCCGGAGGACTCACCACACTAATTAACCTTCTTTCGGGTGGGACAGATCTTGATCAAGATCCACTAGCCTCTCTCGAAGCGCTAACCACTGAAGGTTCGCTTGCGTTTAATCAACATCACCCATATGGAATTCCCGCCAGCACCTGTGGCGATGGCGACCTTCTCGCTAATAATGGTGTCTATTACTATTCTTGGACAGGATCTTCCACCTTTACCAATCTTTTTGATCCTACTGATGGCGCCATGGTTGTACTGGGCTGGGCATTCGATGAACCAAATGATGGTTTAGTCGGAGCGTGTAGTACCCATTTAGGTAAAGTCATTCGTGATGATTACAAGATGAACCATCTCGACGAAATAAATGGGTTGCTAGGCATTCACCATCTATTTGAGACAGATCCTGTCACACTGTATCGACAACACGCGAATCGCCTAAAACAACAGGGGCTATAAGGAAAACCCGATGAAAAAGACCGCTCTTATTACCGCTACTCTCGTTATTTCTATTGGTTTAGGTACGGTCTTATATAAGTCCGCTAGTATGCCGGACAGTTTACCAGTCGCTCCATCTCAAGTAGATATTGAGGTTGATACCACCACGGCAAAACACTTTTTCGATTTTTCTTTGAGCAGCTTGGGAGAGCAAAGTCTCAATGACATAAAGAAAACGGTCCGTCAACACGTTTCAACGGGCAGCAATCTCACTGATGAAGAGGCGTTATTTACAACTTATTTGCAATACAAAGAAGCGCTTGCTGACCTTGAACCCATGCAAGTCACCTCGCTCACAGCCATAGATTTAGAGCAACTTCACCTACGCATCATGGATTTACAATCTCAGTATTTCTCGCAAGAACAAATCAAGCTGCTATTTGAAGATGAAAACCTGTTACGTCAATTGGCCATCGACAAAGCGAGTATCGCCCAGCAAGATATCAACAATATGCAAAAGCAAGTCTTGATAGAAGATAGGCTTATCGAGCTACCTGAACATATTCGCAAAGCCGAAAGCAACAACCAACTCGTTGTTAATTTAGCGTCTGTATCACGACTTGAGAGTCAAGAGAAATACCTTGCCAGAGTCGAGCTGATCGGCGAAAAAGCAGCACAGCGGCTCACCGCACTCGATCAACAACGTGCCTCTTTCCAATCATCACTCGATTCCTATTTACAGCGTAGAGATAGCCTACTTGCGTCGCCATCTCTTTCAGAGCAAGATAAACAATTTCAAATCAATCAGTTACGAGAGCAAAACTTCGACACAACTCAGTTGAGACGAGTACAAGCGCTTGAAAGAATCCATGACAGTCGTTAAACGATACAACATTGGCAGCATACAAGGTGCTGCCAAACAAAACCTATACACGCTTTTTCGGACAGCCGACTAAGTGATCATCAACCATTCCAACAGCTTGCATAAATGCATAACAGATGGTTTCGCCAACGAACTTAAACCCTTTCTTTTTGAGGAATTTACTCATCGCTTTTGATTGCTGTGTCGAGGTAGGGACATCGCTCATTTGAGTCCAGAGGTTAACAATAGGCTCACCCTCGACAAACTGCCACAATGCCTCAGATAAACTGCCGTACTCTTCGATGAGTGCGAGAGCCGCACGCGCATTACTATAGACAGATGCAATCTTTCCTCTGTGTTTAACCACGTCAAAATTCTCTATAATTGGCTCTACGTTTGATTCATCGTACTGAGATAGACGAAACAAATCGTAGTCTTCAAATGCCGCTCGGTAACCTTCACGTTTTTTTAGAATCGTTATCCAACTTAACCCAGCTTGCGCGCCTTCTAAAGTAATAAACTCAAATAGCACTTTGTCGTCATAGACGGGCACACCCCATTCTGCATCGTGATACTCACGCTCTAGTTCATGATTCATAGCCCATGCGCAAGTTGTATCCTTACTCATTCATTATCCCCTTTAAAAAAACGCCCCCGACAAAGTCAGGGGCATTCCGTTAATATTTCTAGTTAATTTGGCACTTTCACTTTGTGGAATAGACGATACAACACTGGCACGACAATAAGTGTCAGCACTGTTGCAAAACCTAAACCAAACATGATAGTCACCGCCATCGGTTTGAAGAAAATATCAGGGAGCAGAGGAATCATACCCAAGATGGTAGTGATCGCAGCCATACAAACCGGGCGAACACGGCTTAACGCAGCATCCACCACCGCAACATAGGGATCTTTACCCGAATGCATTTCGATCTCTATCTGATCCAACAAAACGATACCGTTTTTCAGCAACATACCTGATAAACTCAAGAAACCAAGTAGGGCCATAAAGCCGAACGGTGTATTCAAAGCCAGTAAGCCTGTGGTCACACCAATTATCGCTAAAGGTACGGTTAACCAAACAATCAAAGGCTCTTTGACTGAGTTAAACAAGAATACCGTCACCAAGAACATAAATAGGTAGCCCATTGGCATAGTGGTAAATAGTGACTTTTGAGCATCACCTGACGACTCATATTCACCGCCCCACTCTAGCGAATAACCTGGCGGCAACTCAATCGCTTCGATTTGTGGCATCAAACGCGTTTGGAGTGTCGCTGCAGTCTCTTCCCCAAGCAAATCGGGATCAGCCATGACGGTCAGCATACGTTTTCGGTTCTTGCGAACTATGATTGAGTCCTCCCAACGAATATCGTAGCCTAATGTCACTTGCTGCAACGGAATATACTCGCCAAGCGCTGGGCTCCAAATCTTCATACCTTCAATATTACGAATATCAACACGCTCACCTTCAGGCAAACGGGCTACTATCGGCATTAACGTCGTACCATCTCGGTAAACACCAATTGATTTACCTGAAAAAGACATCGCTAGGAACTCGTCTACATCAGATTTACTGATGCCGTAACGACGCGCTTGGCTCTCATTAAATTGTGGTTCAAGCACTTTAGTACGCTCTCGCCAATCGTGACGGATGTTCGTCGCACCAGGATCAGCGTGCATGATATCTTCAACTTGTTTAGCAATACCACGCAGTACCGTTGGATCAGAACCAATGATACGAGCTTCTATCTTCGCACCACCACCTGGACCAAGCTCAATTTGCTTAAGCTTATAGTTAATCTCTGGAAATTTGTCTTCTAGGTACAACCTAAAGTTTTTCATCAAACTTTCAAGTTGTTCATAGTCGGCAACACGAGTCGTGATCTCACCATAGGCTGAATAGCTCTTTTCTGGCGAATATGTCAGCATAAAGCGTTGCAAGCCCTGCCCCGCCGTCGCCGTGACATGCTCAACACCTTCTTGCTCTGAAAGCCAAGATTCCAATGCTTTCAACTTAGTATTAGTCGCGCGTATATCAGTCCCTTCAGGTAGCCATATGTCCGTTAGGAACATAGGTGTTGTGGAAGATGGAAAGAAAGACTGCTTAACTTGAGTAAAGCCAACAATGCTCGCAGCCAAGCCAACAATAAGCACAATCACGGTTAACCACGCTCGCTTCATACAAAATTCAAGGAAGCCTTTATAAACCACAAAGATCATTCCATTGTATGGGTCACTGCCTTCTCCTTGTTTGAACTTCTGACCTTTAAAGAAGATATCTGCAAAAAATGGAGTTAGGGAGATAGCGGTAAACCAGCTCAACATCAGCGAAATAAGCAGTACGGTAAACAAAGTACCACAGTACTCACCCGTTGCATCCTCTGACAAGCCAATTGGAGCAAACGCCGTCACTGCAATAACAGTAGCACCAAGCAATGGCCACTTGGTTTGAGTTACGATATCGGTGGCGGCCTGCATTCGCGTTCGCCCTTTTTGCGTACCGATCAATATCCCTTCGACCACCACTATGGCATTGTCCACCAGCATACCCAGTGCGATCACCAGCGCACCTAAAGAGATGCGTTGCAAATCAATAGCGAAGTACTTCATAAAAATGAATGTACCTAACACGGTCAAAAGTAGAATAAGCCCAATCAACAGACCTGAACGTAGCCCCATAAAGAACAACAGCACGATGATCACAATCGCCACTGCCTGACCTAGGCTGACAACGAATCCGCTCACCGACTTGTCGACTTCTTTGGGCTGGCTATAAATTTCAGAGATTCCAACACCGACAGGCTGCTGATACTTCAGCTCGGCAAGACGTCGGTCAAAGCGTTCCCCTACCTCAACAACGTTCACCCCTTGAGCAAAAGAGACCCCTAAATTAAGCGCTAAATCGCCATTAAAGGTAATGATGTTACTAGGAACTTCAACATAACCCCGTTTTATATCGGCAACATCTTTAAGGTAAATTAGGCCCTGTGCACCACTTTCAGTAATAATGAGATCACCAAGTTGGTCCACATTTTCAAACTCACCTGTTGGATGGATTCGAATATATTCATCACCGATTCGAATTGCGCCAGCATCAGAGACAACGTTCTGAGTTGATAACAAGTTAAATACAGTGTTCGGCGCTATTCCGAGAGTACTCAAACGCTTCATCGAAATCTCGATAAAGACCTGCTCTTGCTGCTCACCCGATACAGAAACCTTGCTGACACCGTCAATCAGTTCCAGTTCTCGACGCAAATAGTCAACATAATCGAGTAACTCTTTGTAGCTGTATCCATCGCCAGTTACCGCTAGTAAGATACCGTAAACGTCACCAAAATCATCAATCACTGTCGGGTCATTCACACCAGGTGGGAGTTGCCCTTTAAGATCATTAACCTTACGACGCAACTCATCCCAAATTTGAGGTAAGTCATCAGGGCCATAGTTGTTCTTCATCGAGACAGTGATCTGCGACAAACCTCGACTAGAGGTCGAGTTTACTTCATCGACATACGTAAGCTGTTGAATCGCTTTTTCTATCGGGTACGTCACCTCTTCTTCAACTTGCTGCGGTGTTGCTCCAGGGTAGGAAGTGACAACCATAGCATCTTTAATGGTAAATGCCGGATCTTCTAACTGGCCTAAACTGAAAAATGCACTAACACCACCAATTAAGAAAATCAGTGAGATCATCCAACTGATGACTCGGTTACGGATAAAATAAGCCGCGATTCCCGTTATATCATCATCGCTTTGTGACGAGTTATTGTTGTGTTCACTCATTACCCGCCTCCTGCTTAACTACTTGCACCTGCATTCCTTCCCTTAACCTAGAAACACCTGCTATCACAACTGATTGCTCACGACTCAAGCCATCAAGAATTTCAACTGCATCTTTCGTCGCCTTTCCTGTCACCACTTTCTGTTTCGCGACAGAGTTATCTTCATTGACCACCCAAACATACTTACTTTGTCTGTCGAGTGAGTCGCCATCACCATTGAAGATGGCCTCAATAGGCACTTGTACGCGACCTTTCAACTCGAAACCAATTTCTTTGCTTTTAGAAGTCACTTCTACCGCCATACCGTCAAGAATGTATTCCTCTTCAGGCATAGGAAGCGTTAAAGTCGCCGTAAATGTACCAGTTGCAGGATCTGGCTCAGTGGTAAACTCTTTGACTCTAGCGTTGTACTCATTACCACTTGGAACTCTGACAATCGCTTTGATGCTCTTAGCAGCCACTTGTGTTTGCTTATTCGCATGGAGTCTATCAGGCAGTTGTATCAGCACTTCGACACTGTCGACACTATGGATGTTGACGACTTGCTGACCAACTTGAATATTCTCGTATTGATCTACACTTACCCGAGAAATAATGCCATCAACGGGCGCTTTTAACTGAGTAAAAGACAAGCGAAGTTTCGCTAACTGAAGCTCTGCGTAAGCTATCTGACGGTTAGCTGCTATTTCATCAAATTGAGATTTTGCTAGTAAGCCTTTATCTACTAGTGGTTTAGAACGTTTATATTGACTATCTACGACACTGTAACGTGCCGATGCGTTGTCGACATCAAGCTGGTAGTCAGTGGGATCTAACTCAGCGATTAGGTCTCCCTTTGCAAGATGATCACCTTCTTTGACATAAATTTTGTTGATCTCACCAGAGACACGGAAGCTAAGATGTGAACGTTCTGCGGCATTGGCGACAGCAGGGAAATAAAGTAGATCTGCGCTTACCTCACGATCAGCTAGCGCCAATACCTTAACTTTAGGTGCGCCAAAATCAACATACTGAGGTTCACCTCCACATCCCGATAAAAGTGCAACTGAAGAGAGCGCACATAGATTTAACCATTGCTTCATCTTACAGACCTCGCTCTTTAATCCACTCTCGAACCTTAATGCCCGGCTCGATACCATTCACACCAGAGATTACGATCTGGTCACCTTCATTTAGGCCACTTTGCACTTGTCGCTTGTCATTCAGATCGACCAGGGCTTTAGTAACGATGCCTTGAGAATCTACTCGCCAAACATATGTTTGACCGTCTTCCTCAATCAATGCCGACGTTGGAATCCGCGTTGCTCCGGTAGACTCTACTGCGACGTGGATAGTGCCAGCCATACCCGGTAAAATACCTATGTCTTCGGGTCTTTCCATCACCATGGTGACTTTATAAGAGCCCGTCTTCGGATCTGCTTCAGTATCGACTTCTTGGAATGTCAATTCATATTGGTTCTCAGGGAACGCATCAAACGTCATGTGCGCAGTTAGATTTAGACCACTTGCAAATCGATTGAGGAGATGATCTGGAAGCTGAAAAATAACCTTCATTAACTGCGTCGTTTGAATATTCATTACACCTTCTTTGGCCGCGATATACTCATATGCTTCAGCAGGGACAATGGATACCGTACCATCGTACGGCGCGACTAAACGGGTGTAGCGTAAGTTTGCTTGCGCCTGTTCAAGCGTCGCTCTAGCAGAGTTTCGTTTGGCTTTCGCTTCATCAAAGTCTTGTTCAGAGACAACTTTGTCTTTACGAAGCTTTTTATACCGCTGGAATTGAACATCAGCGAGGCGGTATTGTGCTTCCGCTTGCTTCGCCAATAAGGTGTATTCATCAGGGTTTAATGAGGCTAAAACATCCCCTTTAATGACAGCTTGCCCAGCAACGACATCAATAGATTGCAATTGGCCTGGTACTCGAAAGGCAAGTACCGCTTTATCACCAGCTTCAGAAGTGGCGGGAAAAGAGCGTTCAAAGTGAGCATTGCCGATTGAAACAGTAAACAGTTTAGCTGGCCTAGAATCGGGGTCAGGAACAGGAGGAAGCTCCCTACCACAGCCACTGAGCACAGCAGCTGTTGCAAGAAACAGTATGGATTTGCGCATAATCAATCATCCGTTTGCAGCGATTAGTTACAAAGATAGATGAATGATACCGCCTCTTCCATACGTCAGGTAGAAAATATTATGAAAATTAATAATTTGCCCGTTATATGAGTAGATTGTCGCAATTTTGAACCCTCAGTATATTAATGTGAAGTGAAGGTTCAAAACCGCCGAGCTCTTTGAAGCCGTTAAAGTGTTTTGAACTCTTTATCTACTTTAAACGCATCTGAAGTCACGTAAGCTTCAATATCTCGAATTTGAGTTTCTAGATTGTGAAAATCTCGCTCGATGGTATTGAGCAACATTTCAGGTGTTTGGCCTTGCTGCCAAGGTTTGTTTTTTAGCTTGTGCTCTTGCTCGGTTTTGATCGCTTCGACATAGTTTGCGGGCTGCTTTTCAATCATCAGTGTCATGGCAATGTACGCTAACAGTACCAAGAAGCTACCACCCAGCAGAGCGGCTGAAATCACCAAAATACGCACTAGCCACACTTCTAAAGCAAAATAATTCGCTAACCCTGCACACACGCCCGTTATCTTTCCATTCACAGGATCTCGATAAAGTTCTCGCCTATTCATAACGACGTCTCCAAGTCGGTGACTCCGCATCCAAAATACGCTCTAGCGTGTCTACTCGGTTCTGCATACTGGCCGCTTTCTCCGATAAAGATTCTAGTCGTTGAAGATCTTCATGCGACAGCCCTGTACTTGCATTTTTCTTACTGCGGTAGTGCAAGAATAGCCACAACGGAGCAACGAAAATCAGAAATACGATTAATGGACCAGCAATAAAAAATGACGACATAAATAACTCCTTAATGAAAGGTAGATAGCTTTTCCAAGTCCATGCTATCTACCTAGTTAACTTATCAAAATCTAACTGGAATTACTTTTTATCTTCCATTTGCTGTTTAAGTTTCTCCAATTCTTTTTCAATTTCATCTTGCGCCTGAAGCTCTGCAAATTCTTGGTCGAGTGACTTAGCGTTACCTGTCTTAGCATACAGATCCGCTTCCGCTTCCATTTCATCTACCTTGCGTGAGTATTGCTCAAACTTAGCCATAGCCTCGCTTGTACGCGCTGTATGCAAGTGCTTTTGAACATCACGGCGGTTTGAAGCAGTTTGGCTACGAATTGCCAATGCCTGTTGCTTTGCACGAGTTTCCGTTATTTTTGTTTCTAGCTTGCTGATTTCACCAGTTAGCTTGTCGATGGTCTCCTCAACCAAGGTTTGTTCAGTGTGCAGGCCTTTCAGCATATCTTGCAGTTTTTGCTTCTCTATCAGCGCTGATCGCGCAAGATCTTCACGCTGCTTTGTCAGTGCCAGCGTTGCCTTCTGCTGCCATTCATCGATCGCAGCTTCCATTGAATCTACTTTACGTGCCAACTCTTTTTTGTCTGCAATTGCTTTTGCCGAATTGGTGCGCACTTCCACTAAAGTGTCTTCCATTTCCTGAATGATTAAGCGGATCATTTTTTCAGGATCCTCTGCTTTATCCAATAGAGCACTGATGTTTGAATTAACGATGTCGGCGAATCGAGAGAAAATACCCATTGCGAGGCTCCTTATTTTATTGCATCAAGTTATGGCAAACATAACCATTGAATCTGTGTTTTTTCAATCTACTCAATGGTTCCAAGTTACGTGCCAACATTTCAATCTATATAAATCAAACAGTTATCAAAAAACTCATTGAAATATTTTTTTAACTGTGTTGAATTTGACCTACAGTTGGTAAATTTCACCACGGAGCTATTATGCAGCAAAATCTAATTGGCGAATCCCCTGCCTTTCTCTCGGTACTTGACAAAGTCTCTAAACTGGCAGCAATTGAACGACCAGTACTAATTATCGGTGAACGTGGTACGGGTAAGGAACTCATCGCTCAACGTCTGCATTATCTGTCCAAGCGCTGGGATCAGCCTTTGATTTCGCTAAATTGCTCAACGTTAAGTGAAGGGCTGATCGACTCAGAGCTTTTTGGTCATGAACAAGGCTCATTTACTGGCTCTAAAGGACGTCATAAAGGGCGTTTCGAGCGCGCTGAAAATGGCACTCTGTTTTTGGACGAATTGGCGACGGCTCCTTTGCTGGTTCAAGAAAAGCTTTTGCGAGTCATTGAATACGGCCAGTATGAACGGGTTGGTGGTCATCAGTTGCTTAATGCCAATGTCCGCTTGGTTTGTGCAACCAATGCAGATCTACCTCAAATGGCAGGTCAAGGGGCTTTCAGAGCCGATCTATTAGATAGACTAGCCTTTGACGTTATTCACTTACCTCCGCTTCGCCAGCGGCAAGAAGACATTCTATTACTTGCTGAATATTATGCCATTAAGATGTGCCGCGAATTGGGCTTTGAGTATTTCGTTGGATTTTCGAACCAAGCGGAGCAAAGTTTGCTCGATTACCGTTGGCCAGGCAATGTCCGCGAACTAAAGAATGTTATTGAGCGAGCCGTTTATCAGCATGGAGCAGAGCAAGAACAAATTGAGCAGTTAATATTCGACCCATTTCAATCCTCTTGGACCCCACCCGAGCTGAAGGATGAATCAGCCCAACCACCTCAAGTACCATACTTCCAGTTTCCGATTGATTACAAACAGTGGCAAGAACAGCAAGACCAACTCATACTTAATGAGGCATTAAAGCAAAGTCAGTTCAATCAGCGAAAAGCGGCAGAGCTACTTGGGCTAAGTTATCACCAATTAAGGGGGATGGTACGTAAGTATGACCTTACCAACCTCAATTAGCCGATGAAAATTGTGGTTTTGCTTTGGTTACCATGGGTATTTAGTGGTAAATTATTAGGATCTTAAGGCATAATGATGCGTTCTATTGTGCTTTGTCCCAGACACTTGTTCTTTCTATGAAAGCATTCATTCAGTTTACATTAGGTTTATTTAGCCTCAGCCTGTTAGCAGGTTGTGGTGAAGAGATTGATCACGACAAAATCCGCCAGAAAGGATTCGTCTACTGTGGTCAAGGAGGTCCAACGACCTTTAACCCTCAGCTCGTTGATAGTGGTATTACTACCGAAACACTTAGCCCACAATTGTTCAACACTTTACTGACACTCGATAGCAAAACGTACCAACCTATCCCAAGCCTTGCGACAAAGTGGATGGTAAATAAAGCCGGTACTGAGTACATTTTTACTCTGCGAAAAGGAATTCAGTTTCAAACCACAGCTTGGTTCACGCCTTCTAGATCAATGAACGCGGATGATGTGGAGTTTAGCTTTAATCGCATTGTCGATACCACCAACCCATTTCATTATGTCGGCAGCGGTCTTTACCCTTGGTTTACTGGCATTGATTTTCAAAACTTGATTGTCGACGTGACCGCCCTATCAAAGTACAAGGTGAAGTTCACCTTGAGCCGACCAGACAATAGTTTCTTGTCTAACATTGCCACTAGCCACGCCGTAATCCATTCGAAAGAGTACGCAAATCAGCTCGCGCTCAGTGATGACAAAAGCATGCTAGATAGCCACCCTGTTGGAACTGGGCCTTTTTACCTTGCCGAGTACCAAGCCAATGACCTTATTCGTCTCAAAAGAAACGATCGCTATTGGAAAGTCAGACCTAAAATGGAGCAAGTTGTTTTTGACATTTCTCAACGCGGTACAGGTACGCTAGCGAAACTGCTGCGAAGCGAATGTGACGTACTTAACTCACCACTGTCAAGCCAACTGCCCATTATTGAACAAACGGCCGACGTAGAGTTAACGGCTAAGCCAGCAATGAACATTTCTTTCGTTGCAGTCAACACCTCACACCCTGCACTAAATGATGCTCGGGTGCGCAAAGCCCTTAACTATGCTATCAACCGTCAAAACATCTTAGATTCTGTCTATTATGGTACAGGGAGCCAAGCATATTCTGTTCTGCCCCCTTCCTCATGGGCCTATCAAAAAGACGCCGTACAGATCCGCTATGACCGAAACTATGCCATCGCACTTTTACGTGACGCTGGTTATAGCAAAGGGCTAGAGCTAACTATGTCGGTGCCACTTGAGCCACGAGCTTATAATCCTAGTCCAAGGAAAACAGCAGAGTTAATTCAGGCTAACTTAGCCGACGTTGGCATAAAACTCAATTTGATGGCCGACGACAGGTTCGAGCGCAGTACGCTCAACGACAATGCCAATATTGACCTTCACTTGACAGGTTGGATTGCCAATACAGGTGACCCAGATAACTTTTTGCGCCCTCTCCTATCTTGTGACTCAAAACGCGCAGGGCTAAATGTATCGAGTTGGTGCAACCCAGACTTCGATTTCTTACTCGATTTAGCACTCGAGGTCGACAAGCCACGTTATCGACAGAATCTGTACAAACAAGCGCAGAATATTCTCAATGAAGAGTTCCCTGTGATTCCACTAAACCATGGCATGCAGTTGCAAGCTCATCACGCATCATTGAAGGGCTTCAAAGAGAGTCCATTCAATGCTCAGCCATTTGATACTGTCGAGAGGGTTAAGTAATGCTACTGTATTCGGTTAGACGCTTTAATCTCTTCATAATCACACTATTGATACTCACTATGGTGGGTTTTAGCATTCTCAGACTAGAGCCTAGTTCACCTTGGGCTATCCATGATTTTTGGAACGGCTGGATGCTCTATCTTGGTGAACTCATGCAGTTGAACCTTGGTGTCACTAAACTAGGCACGCCGATTATTGATGAGTTAAGTGTTGTCTTTCCTGCGACTTTAGAATTGTGTTTCATTGCGTTTATTATTTCGCTATTGGTTGGTATTCCCGTTGGCACCTTGGCCGGTATGAAGCAAGGTAAGTGGATAGATACTGTCATTTCATTTACTTCAATGTCTGGTTATTCCGCTCCCTTATTTTGGGTCGCTCTATTAATGATCATGGTGTTCTCGCTACACTTTCAAGTGCTACCCGTTGCTGGCCGTTATGACCTACTTTATCAAATAGAGCATGTCACTGGATTTGCCATCATCGATGCTTTTTTTGCCAATGGCGAGTACCGAGCACACGCGCTTCAGAGCGTTCTGGAACACTTAATCCTGCCATGCTTGGTACTTGCTCTAGCACCGACCACTCAAGTCATTGGCTTGATGCGAGCTTCGGTAGCAGAAGTTATGGGACAGAACTATATTCGTGCCGCCCGCATCAAGGGTTTGTCGACGCACGAGATCGTCACCCAACATGTGCTGCGCAACGCTATTCCACCTATCATTCCAAAAATAGGCGTGCAACTTTCAAGTATGTTGACACTTGCCATTATCACCGAGTCAATATTTAACTGGCCAGGCATTGGCCGCTGGTTACTCGATGCCCTATCCAATCAAGATTACGTTGCCATTCAAGCGGGGGTTATCGTGGTTGCTAGCTTTGTTCTTACTGCCAACATCTTGTCAGATTTGATTGGTGCAATGGTCAACCCACTGGTAAGGAAGGAGTGGTATGCTAACCGATAACGTTTATCAAGAAGAGCGTATCCCTACCCAGTTCGAACGTTTCTGGCGTAGCTTCCGAGCAAACAATTTGGCAATGTTTGGTCTGTGGTGCCTGCTGATTCTGTGCCTGATTACATTGGTTTCGCCGTGGTTAACCCCCCACGATCCGCAGGCTCAAAGTGGAGAGTTACTTATCCCTCCCTCTTGGAACCCGACTGGCACAGTAGAATATTTCCTTGGTACAGATGACTTAGGCCGAGACATACTGTCTCGACTAATCGAAGGCTCGCGATTCACATTTGGCGCAGCCTTTGTGGTTACACTCGTCGCCACAGTGATCGGTTGTTTGATTGGTGTGCTAGCAGGCATGACCAAAGGACTGCTATCAAGTGTTTTGAATCACTTGCTAGATACCGTTATGTCTATTCCATCATTACTATTAGCAATTATATTCGTTGCTTTCTTAGGGTTTGGTGAATTCAATATACTCCTCGCAATCTGCTTAGCCTTGATACCAAGGTTCGTTCGTTCCGTCTACATTGCGGTACATACTGAAGTTGAAAAAGACTACATCATGGCAGCTCGCTTAGATGGGGCAAACCAGTTCTACCTACTATGGAACTCAATATTACCCAACATTTTGGTAGTTGTTGCCACTGAAGTTACCCTTGCTTGGTCAATTGCTATTCTAGATATCACCGCGCTAGGCTTCTTAGGGTTAGGCGCGCAGGCACCGAGCACCGAATGGGGGGCCATACTTGGCGATTCTGTTGAGCTGATCTACCTTGCCCCTTGGACTGTGACCCTTCCAGGGCTCGCCATTATGTTTACCGTTATTGTCATTAATCTGGTTGGTGAAGGAATTCGCCAAGCGCTTAATGCGGGGATCGAATAATGCCGTTATTAGATATTCGACATCTCACCATCGAGATTGAAACACCGCAAGGAATGATGAAAGCGGTAGATCGTATGAGTCTGACCATGAACGAAGGCGAAATACGAGGATTAGTTGGTGAGTCTGGTTCAGGCAAGAGCCTTGTTGCTAAGGCGATCGTTGGCGTTTGTAAAGATAACTGGAAAGTTAGCGCCGACCGGATGAGACTAGGTAATGTAGACTTACTCCAATTGACTCCTAAAGAGCGGCGCCGCGTCATAGCCCGTGATATAGCTATGATTTTTCAAGAACCCTCTACCTGTTTAGACCCTTCAGAAGAAGTGGGTAAGCAGTTGATTGAAGCCATTCCATCACGCTCTTTTGAAGGTAAGTGGTGGGAGCGGTTTAAGTGGCGAAAAAAACAAGCGGTTGCGCTACTTCATAAGGTTGGAATTAAAAACCATCAACAAATCATGGAGAGTTTTCCCTATGAACTCACTGATGGTGAGTGCCAAAAAATCATGATTGCAATGGCCATCGCTGCTAAGCCAAAGCTCTTGATTGCTGACGAGCCAACCAATGATCTAGACCCTATAACTCAATCTCAGATTTTGCGCTTGCTCAGTAGGATGAACCAATTGCACAACACATCCATCATGCTGATCGGGCACGACTTAACCACTATTACTCAGTGGGCGACACGTATTACTGTCATGTATTGTGGCCAATCTGTTGAGTCTGCAGATACCAGTAAGATTTTAGACAAACCTAAACACCCTTATACCGCAGCACTGCTTAAAGCTATGCCCGACTTTAACGACTGGATTCCGCATAAAGAGAAACTCCAGTCGTTACCGGGCTCTATTCCACCGCTCCAGCATTTGCCCATTGGCTGCCGCCTTGGCCCACGTTGCCCCTATGCGCAGCGCCAATGCGTTGAAATACCGATGACTCGTCGAATTAAAAATCATAAATTTGCCTGCCACTTCCCGTTGAATATGGAGAAGAAAAAACTATGAGTGCCCTATTAGAAGTCAATGAGTTATCAAAAACCTTCGTTACGCGCTCTAGTCTGTTTCGCAAAAAGGTTCAACAAGCAGTAAAACCGGTCAGCTTTAGCCTTGAGGCAGGACAGACCATAGGCTTTATCGGCCAAAACGGTTCGGGTAAGTCAACCTTAGCACGAATGCTCTCGGGGGTTGTTGAGCCCACATCAGGTGAAATTCGAGTCAATGGTGAACTGCTAAAACATGAAGACTATTCCACGCGCTGCAAACTTATTCGAATGATTTTCCAAGATCCAAATACCTCTTTGAATCCTCGCATTCAAATTGGACGAATCTTGGAAGGCCCACTAAAAAGAAATACGAGTATGCCCCCCGAAGCGCGTATGAAACGAGTAAAAGAAACACTTCTTAGAGTGGGGTTACTTCCTGAGCACGCCTATTTCTATCCGCAGATGCTCGCTACGGGTCAGAAGCAGCGTGTTTGTCTCGCACGAGCGTTAATTCTCCAACCTTCCGTTATTGTTGCCGATGAAGCGCTGAATGGGCTGGATATGGCAATGCGCTCACAGATCATCAACTTATTCTTAGAGCTTCAAGAAGAGATGGGCGTCTCGTTTATTTATGTGTCACAGCATATCGGCATTGTAAAACACATTACCGATAAAGTGATGGTGATGCATGAAGGGGAACTCGTCGAGAGCGGTGAAACCCATGAAGTGCTTAGTTGCCCAACTCATCCTGTGACACAAAGATTAGTAGAAAGTCATTTCAATAAGGCGACCTGCTTTAAATAGGACTACTCATGCTAAGGAAAGCAATGCTTGGAATTATAGTGCTTGCCACTTCATTCCATTCTCAGGCATACAGTACACAACAAACTTGGCTCGATACCCAGTTTGTCGAGAAGGCTTTTATCAATGTTGCGCTGCGTAATGAGTACTCGTCTGGAAGTAAGCCATTAGTAAAATGGAATGAGCCTATAAAAATATGGGTCCAGCACAAAGTACCGGACAAAGCGCTTCACGATGAGCTTACAGACGCACATTTGCGTCACTTAGAGCAGATAACTGGACATCGAATTCAAAGAGTGGCATCACGTGAACAAGCGAATATCGTCTGGGTGTTTACTAAAGAATCTAAGTGGCGTGAGGATATCGAACGAGAGCTAGGTAAACCAGCGCTTGCGAAAGTATATGGGGCGATCTGCAAAGCAGGTTACCAAGTCGGTCGTAACGGCGCTCTTTCTCACGCAGCCATCATCATACCAGTCGATCAAGCTAGGGAGCATGGTAAGTTGCTTGCCTGTATCGTTGAAGAGATCACTCAAGTATTGGGGTTGCCGAACGACTCAGAGAGCGCTTTCCCATCGATTTTTAATGATGAAACTCCCGAAGATCTGCTCTCTCCGCTTGATGTCGTTCTTTTAAAACTACTCTATGAGCCTGAGCTCAAACCTGGGATGAGTCAAAAGCAAGTCACGCCTATTATTAGAAAGCTATTAGCCAAATACAAAAAAGACGGCACGTTAAATCGTGCCGTCTCTATCGCAAAGCAAGGGGAACTATTTCGGCTGATAGGCTATTAACGTCAGCCCTAGCCGCGCTTTTTCAGCTCAACTTCAAATTCGTCTGGGTATAGCACTACACCTTCTTCGTTGTCGTTAGGAAAAACAACAACTGATAGCTCGTCATCTTCAAGACCGTTCGTCCAACGACTAAACCATTTTGCCGTCGAAATTGGCTCTGCTTTACAATGCTCCCAGTCTCCGGTTGCCCACTGCTCAGCAAACTCTTGGTGGGGCCAAACCGGCACACAATCTTCCTCTTCGGTGTTGAGCATTACGCAGCCATGCTCATCAGTCAAGATCCAAACCTTACGGTTTTTGGCGATTTCTTTAATGCAGTAGTTAAAGCGCTCATCAGGGCGCATTTTATTCACTGTTTCTAGTTGCTCATTTGATAGCGACATATTCACTTCCTCGCAAAGAAAACGCCCATGGCGTGACCATGGGCGTTAGGGTATACATTAGAGAGATAGAATTAAGCTAGTTCAGCTTGAAGCCAAGGCCAACCTTGCTTCTTACGACTTAGCGTGTTTTCCATCATTAGCATGCCGTCTTTCTCATGCTTAACAAGTTTCTCAGCCCACTCACCTTTGTAAAGTAGACGAGTTTGAGCTGTAGTGATGTCTGTTAGCATTACTGCTGCAAACGCCAAACCTTGTTCAGCACAGCGGCTTTCTAGATCAGCTTCTAGCGCTTCGATCATGCCGTCAACTTGCTCAAGTGTTGCAAGCTCAACCTGACCAACAACTACGTCACGACCGTTGAATGGGTAACCTTTCAGGTCTTTTTCCACAAGCTCAGCCGCTGATAGGCCTTCGATATTTGTTTTAGCGATAAGTAGATCTTTAATGAATGCATCTACATCGCAAACGTCAGCGATTTTCGCTAGCTCTTCTACTGCATCTTTATCTTTTTGAGTACAGGTTGGAGAAGCAAAGCCGACAGTGTCAGATAGGATTGCTGACATCATTAGCTTAGCGATCTTAGGCGTGATTTCGTGGCCTTCGATTTTAAACATGTTAAACAGTACTGTGTTAGTACAGCCAACAGGCCAGATCCAAGCTTCCATAGGGTTTACAGTCATCACGTCACCTAGGCGGTGGTGATCGACGATACCTAGAATTTCTGCGTCAGCCACATCATCTGGTGCTTGTGCTAGATCTGAGTAATCTACTAACCAGATTTTCTCACCCGCCACTGAAGTACGTAGCTCAGGAACTTCTGCGCCAGCCACTTCTAGAATGTGTTGAGTTTCACGGTTAATTTCACCTTGGCGAATAGGCATCGCTTCAACGCCACGTGCTTTCAGCAGCTCAGTCGCTACTAGTGCACTACAGATACTATCACTATCAGGGTTCTTGTGACCTACAACTAGAATCATCTTTTTTCCTATCTGACTAAATTTCTTCCCACGCGGGGTAATTACTCACAAACCCGGCATTTTACCGGATTTTGGTGATTTGTCATCGGTTGGATAGAGAATATTTCATCATAAGCCATGACCAATAACCGTTATCAAACCTAACCCTCATTTAAGTTTAGCACTAATCCCATCATGCTTCTCAACAATAAGACACACTTAATACCATGGTTCACCTAGCAGGTAAGGCAAAAAGTTATTGCAAACAATTCTCATTAGCATATAGTTGATAATAATTCGTATTCACAGTTTCGACCGCCTATGGACATTTTACGATTTTCTCAAACTCTGCCCTCGTGGCTGTCTCTTGCTCAGTTTCGGCCAGCATACAAGCGCTTGTTGCTCCCTTTCGCACTAATCGCTTTAATCACAAACGACACGACAAGAGACGTTTCGATAAACACCCTGTCTGATGCATTTTGGGCAGTATCTAGCTATGTCGCTTTTACCCTTGCGATTTATCATTACCTATCTGTTTTCTTTAACAAGGAAAACCGTATAGTAAATTTGTACCAAAGTTCTCGAAACCACCAAGTATTCTTTGCAGCATTACTTGGCGCTCTACCCGGTTGTGGCGGTGCGATTATTGTCACCACTCAATTTGTTAGCGGTAGAGTTGGTTTCGGCGCAATTGTCGCAGTTTTAACGTCGACAATGGGTGATGCCGCATTTTTGCTACTCGCAAGTAAACCTGATATCGGTTTTGCAGTCATTGGCCTTGGGGTAATGGTTGGCTGTATTTCTGGCTGAGTTGTTAATGGAATACATCGTGATGATTTCCTGCGCCCTGAAGCAAAGTCAGTCGCGAATCGTTTTAGTTGCGCAAGTGAAAGATCAAACAGCCTTGAACAAAAGGCAATCAATCTACAAGGTGCATTTTGGAAATGGCTAATTGTACCTGCAACCATCATTGCCGCACTTGGCTCTTTTCAGGTCGATGTAAATCAATTGCTCCACCTACCTGAAATGACCATTGAATGGACGGGCGCAATTCTGATCATTGTTAGTATGTTACTGTGGTCACTAACTAAAGAAATCAAAGATTACGAATCAACAGTTGCTGAGGACATAAAGCAAGTTTCTTCTCATCCAATACAGAAAGCTGCGCAAGATACCAATTTCGTTACAGCATGGGTGATACTGGCATTTATGGCATTTGAGCTGATTACTTTCTTTGGCCATATTGACCTCGCCGCGACGTTTTCTGGCTGGGGAGCGTGGATGCCTCTAATGGGATTAACAGTAGGTTTACTTCCGGGCTGTGGCCCGCAAATACTGGTGACTAGCCTATATATTTCCGGCGCAGCACCCTTATCCGCGCAACTCGCAAATGCAATCTCTAACGATGGCGATGCTCTATTCCCTGCAATTGCCTTGGCACCAAAAGCCGCTTTGGTCGCAACCATCTACTCAGCATTACCCGCTTTAGTTGTCGGTTACGGTTATTACTTCTTATTTGAAATTTAACAACATATACGTTGGCAAGAAAAAGCGCCCTCATTTGAGGGCGCTTGCTATTGGGAGGTCAGATATTATTTGTGACGCTCTTTTAGCTTGTTGACCACATCATTCATTGATAAACCTTGGTCTTGCAGAAGGACTAGCAAGTGGTAGATCAAATCGGCTGACTCGCACACTAACTCCGCTTTATCACCCGACGTCGCCGCAAGCGCGACTTCAACGCCTTCTTCGCCCACTTTCTGCGAAATACGCTTGGTGCCACGGGAATAAAGGTTGGCAGTATAAGAGGAATCAGGGTCGGCACTCTTGCGGGCAGCCAATAGCTGCTCAAGTTGATGAAGCCACACCATTTGCGACTCCTCTTGTGGGTCGACATCCCAGCAAGTGGTGTTGCCCAAGTGACACGTAGGACCAATGGGATTCACTTTCACTAGTAGCGTGTCGTTATCGCAATCTAGCTGCATGTTCACCAATTGCAATACGTTGCCTGAGGTTTCACCTTTGGTCCACAAACGCTGCTTAGTACGAGAAAAAAAGGTGACTTGACCTGTTTCACCCGTTTTCGCCAGTGCGTCTTGATTCATGTAACCCATCATCAGCACTTGGCTCGACTGGAAATCTTGCACAATGGCAGGTACTAGGCCATCCACCTTGTCCCAGTTGATACGCTCAGCTAAAGAACTTACTTCGGCGGTGTTTACACTCATAGTCGAACCTCAATACCTTGTTGTTTTAAATACTGCTTTAATTCGCCAATATTGATGACTTGCTTGTGGAACACCGATGCGGCAAGCGCACCATCCACATTTGCCTTTTGGTAAGCTTCTGCAAAGTGCTCCATCGCACCAGCACCGCCCGATGCAATCAATGGCACGTTACACACTTCTCGCACCATATTAAGCTGTTCGATATCGTAACCATTACGTACACCGTCTTGGTTCATCATGTTCAACACAATTTCACCTGCGCCACGCTGCTGAACTTCTTGTACCCAATCGCGTGTTTCCCATTGGGTCGCTTTGGTGCGTTCTTCATCACCCGTAAACTGATAAACCTGATATTTGCCCGTCTCTTTGTCATAGTACGAATCGATGCCGACGACGATGCACTGAACGCCAAATTTATCCGCAAGGTCAGTGATTAACTGTGGGTTTGCCAACGCTGGAGAGTTGATAGACACCTTGTCAGCGCCGAACTCAAGAATGCGCGCTGCGTCTTCGGCTGATTTAATGCCACCAGCGACACAGAAAGGAATATCGATCACTTCTGCTACACGCGCAACCCAACTTTTATCAACCACACGGCCATCGCTTGAAGCGGTAATGTCGTAAAACACTAGCTCGTCTGCACCTTCTTCAGCGTAACGCTGCGCCAGAGGAACAATATCGCCAATGATTTCGTGGTTGCGGAACTGAACGCCCTTCACCACTTGTCCATCACGAACATCAAGACATGGAATTATTCGCTTTGCCAACATGCAAATGCCTCCTCTGCTGTGAACTTACCATCAAGTAGTGCGCGGCCAACAATTACACCAGCGACACCAGAACCTTTCAGCGCTTCGATATCCGCTAATGAGCCAATGCCACCTGATGATTGGAATTGCACTTGTGGGTATTGTTTACATAGGTCTACATACAGCTCAACGTTTGAGCCTTCTAGCGTACCGTCACGAGAAATATCAGTACAAAGCACATGCTGTAAGCCAACGGTTAGGTAATCATTAATCAGAGCTTCGATAGTCACGCCTGAGTCTTCTTGCCAACCAGAGATCGCTACCTTACGAGTGCCGTCTTGAGCGATGTTGATATCTAGCGCGAGAACAATTTTTTCCGCGCCGTATTTTTCCATCCAACCTTTTACCAATTCTGGTTGTTTTACCGCTGTCGAGCCAACGACAACGCGCTGAGCACCTGCTTCGAGTAGATCGACAACGTCTTGCTCTGTTCGTACACCACCACCGATTTGGATATTCGCTGGAGTGCTCGCAAGTAGCTTGGCAATCAAATCAAGTTGGCGCGCTGTCGTGTCTTTCGCGCCCGTTAGATCCACTAAATGCAACCAATTAGCACCGGCTTGGTGATACAAGTTGAACTGCTCTGCTGGGTCGACTTTGTACTCGGTTACTTGTCCGTAATCACCTTGATAAAGGCGAACCACCTGTCCTTCAATTAAATCAAGAGCTGGAATAATCACACTAAATCCCTTTTATAATTCTAAGAAGTTTTGAATAAGCTTTGCGCCCGCTTTTGAAGAACGCTCAGGGTGGAATTGCACACCGTAGTAGTTACCGCTTTGCACAGCAGCCGTGAATGGATTTTCGTATTCACATTCTGCAATCGTGTACTCGCCAACAGGCATGGCAAAGCTATGTACGAAATAGAAGTACTCGCCTTCTTCAATCCCTTTGAATAGTGGGTTGCCTGTTTTAGCTGAGACAGTGTTCCACCCCATGTGAGGCAGTGGTAAGTCACCGGTTTCAAGTAGCTTCACTTCACCATCACAAAGTCCAAGGCACTCAACTAGCTCATCCGCTTTCTGCCCTTTTTCTTGAGACACTTTGCCCAACAGCTGCATACCTAAACAGATCCCCAGCAGCGGCTTTTCTACCTGTTTTACCAAGCTAATTAGATCACGCTCTTCGAGATTCTTCATCGCTTCACTTGCTGTCCCTACACCTGGTAGAAATAGCTTATCTGCTGCAAGCACTACTTGAGGGTCTTTAGAAATCGTTACATCATAACCTAAACGTTCAATGGCAAACTTCACCGAAGAAACGTTGGCACAACCAGTATCAATAATGACTACTTTCTGTTCTGTCACTGTTTTTCTCCTTGCTAATGTTAGCCTTAAAGTACGCCTTTACTACTTGGTAGCTCAGTGCCTTCTACTTTGATTGCTTGGCGTAAAGTACGACCAAACGCTTTAAATAGACTCTCGATGATGTGGTGATCATTATCGCCAGCTGAAGATAGGTGCAGCGTACACGCTAGCGTATCAGTCAATGAGCGGAAGAAATGAACCACCATCTCTGTGGATAGGTCACCGACTTGTTCACGGCTAAACTCCGCATCGAACTTAAGGTACGGACGGCCAGACAGATCAAGCGCACACTGAGCTAAACACTCATCCATTGGCAGGCTAAAGCCAAAGCGACCGATACCACGCTTGTCACCGAGAGCTTCTTTCAACGCTTGGCCTAATGCAAGAGCGGTATCTTCTACCGTGTGGTGATCATCAATGTGTAAGTCACCTTCCACTTTGCACACCATCTGGAATCCGCCGTGGGTCGCGATTTGATCTAGCATGTGGTCGAAGAAACCAAGACCAGTAGAGATTTGGTTGCTTCCCTGCTCATCCAGATTAACAGCAACTCTAATGTCCGTTTCTTTAGTGGTTCGAATCACTTCAGCAACGCGTGCTTTGACGGTTAGATCTTTAAGAATCTGTTTCCAGTTCATGGTTTCTGGGTTGTATTGAATACCACGAATTGCCATGTTTTCGGCTAGTTGAAGATCCGTTTGACGATCACCAATCACAACCGAGTTTTGGAAATCGACTTTGCCACCTTGAAGGTATTCTTTAACCAAACCCAATTTAGGCTTACGGCAAGAGCAGTTATCTTCATCAAAATGTGGACAAATCAGCACATCATCGAATTTCACACCCTGAGATTCGAAGATCTCCATCATCATGTTGTGTGGCGCATCAAAGTCTGCTTGTGGATAGCTGTCTGTCCCCAAGCCATCTTGGTTAGTCACCATCACTAGTCGGTAACCCGCATCTTGAAGCGAAAGTAGACTTGGAATAACAAACGGCTCTAGCTTTAGTTTATCTAATCGGTCTACTTGAAAGTCCACCGGCGGCTCAACAATTAAGGTGCCATCTCGGTCGATAAATAGAATTTTTTGTTGCTTGCTCACTCGAACTTCCTTATTTCAAATTTAGTGGCTCTCGCAAAGGCTAGAGCCAACGATATTTAGCTGTAATAGTTTCTAATAAACCCGAGTGTCTTTTCGCACTCGTCTCGGCTACCAATACTGATGCGTACACAGTTTTCGATAGGAGAGTTGCGTAAAATAATGCCGCTCTCCCATGCTGCTTTAAATAGTTCGTCACCCTGCGGGAATTTAACCAATAGGTAATTACCCCAGCCTTCGAATATTTCTAAGCCTTCAATCATTGATAAACCAACTTGCAGATACGCGCGGTTTGCATTGAGGTCGAGAACTTGAAACTTCGCTCTAGCTAGTCCCGCTTCAGATAACGCCTGAGTAGCGATTTCTGCCACTGGTACTGGTACTGGATACGGGGCGATAACCTTAAGAAGTACATTAATCAGCTCATCGTTTGCAAGGGTGAAGCCGCAGCGTAGCCCAGCAAGCGCAAAAGCTTTAGACAGCGTACGTAAAATCGCTAGGTTCGGATATTGCGCTAATAAATCGACTGTCGACGCGTCCGGGCAGAAATCAATATACGCTTCGTCCATCACCACAATGGCACGATCTTTTGTCATCTCAAGCAGAGAGACAATATCTTCTCGCTTAACTAGATTGCCCGTTGGGTTGTTTGGCGAACAAACAAATACTAGCTTGACGTTATCTAGGTTGGCTTTGATACCATCCAGATCAAGTTGCCAGTCTGACGTGAGCGGCACAGTCTTGCGTTCTACACCAATGGTTTCTGCGCTGATTGCATACATTCCGTAAGTCGGTGGGCAATAAAGAATCGCGTCTTCACCCGGCTCACAGAACGCGCGAATCAATAATTCGATACCTTCATCAGCTCCTCGAGAGGTCAGTGTTTGCGCTGGTTTTACACCCGCATAAGCCGCATACGCTTCAATTAGCTCTTTTGGCTGACATTCGCTGTAGCGGTTTAAGCGAGCAAAGTCAGTTTTGTATTCGTTGTTGAATGGCGATTCATTCGCGTTCAGCCAAACGTCGCCCATACCACCAATTCGGCGAGCCGATAAATAAGGAGTCAGTTGTTGGACTTGTTTACGCGCTAGCTTTTCCATCTCATTGCCCTCTTACTTAGCCGCCAGTTTTTCTACGCGAATAGTCACAGCACGCTTGTGCGCATCCAGACCTTCCGCTTCCGCCATGGTTACAACTGTTGGCGCTAACTCTTTTAAACCATCTGCCGTTAATTCTTGCACCGTCATTCGTTTAGAGAAGTCTGCTAAACCAAGACTTGAGTACGTGCGGGTGTAGCCGTAAGTAGGAAGAACGTGGTTTGTTCCCGAAGCATAGTCACCTGCTGATTCAGGAGACCAATCACCAAGGAAGATAGAACCAGCGTTATCTAACAGTGGCAAAAGCTCACGTGGATTTTTTGTCTGAACAATAAGGTGCTCAGGACCGTAATAGTTCGAAATCGACACTGCTTGAGTAAGCGATTCAGAGATAATGATTAAGCTTGATGCTAAAGCTTTCTCCGCAATATCTGCACGCGTTAGTTCTTTAAGCTGACGCTGGACTGCATCGGTGACCTGATCGGCAACAATCGGCGATGGTGTAACAAGCACGACTTGTGAATCTGGTCCGTGCTCCGCTTGGCTAAGCAAATCGGCAGCAATAAAATCTGGGTCAGCGGTTTCGTCAGCCAGAACCAACACTTCAGAAGGCCCTGCTGGCATATCAATTGCTGCACCACGGAAGTCATTACTTACCTGACGCTTTGCTTCTGTCACGTAAGCATTACCCGGCCCAAAAATCTTATCTACTTTTGAAACGCTTTCCGTACCATACGCCATTGCCGCAACCGCTTGACCGCCACCAACATTGTAGACTTCATCAATGCCACATAGCTTCGCGACATAAAGGATCTCGTCTGCGATTGGCGGTGGCGAGCAGAGCACTACTTTGCGGCAACCTGCAATTTTCGCTGGCACCCCAAGCATCAAAACTGTCGATGGCAGTGGTGCACTGCCACCCGGAATGTACAAGCCCACTTTTTGAATTGGACGAGTGACTTGCTCACACAATACACCAGGTTGTGTCTCAACCTTAATAGGCTGAGGTTTTTGCGCCTTATGGAACTTAGAGATATTCTCATAGGCCTGTTCAAGTGCCTGTTTCATGTTGGAAGACAAGCGTTCACATGCAGCCTCTACCTCTTGCTCAGAGACACGAATCGACTCAGGCTTAACACGATCAAACTTTTCTGTCAGCTCCAGCAACGCAGCATCTCCCTCTGCGCGGACTTTGGCGATCACTTGCGAAACCGCTGCGGTTATATTCGCACCTTCAGTAATTGCCGGACGCTCTAAAATAGAGTCTTGCTGAGATTCACTTAATGATTGCCAAACGACTGTTCTCATTGCGATTACTCCATCATTTTCTCAATTGGCAATACTAGGATTGAGCTCGCGCCCAACTCTTTTAGCTGTTCCATTGTTTCCCAGAACAAGTTTTCAGTACTCACTAAGTGAACAGCGACTTTTTGCTGATCAGCCGAAAGAGGGAGAACCGTTGGATCTTCAGCGCCCGGTAGCAAAGACTTGATTTGCTCCAGTTTATCCGTTGGTGCGTGCAACATAATATATTTTGACTCTTTCGCTTGCTGTACACCTTGCATACGTGTCAGAAGTTTTTCGATCAAGGCAACTTTGTCAGCATCGAACTCACCAGTACGTTGAATCAAGGTCGCTTTTGATTGGAAGATGATCTCTGCTTCTTTGAGACCATTTGCTTCCAAAGTCGCACCAGTAGAAACTAAGTCTGCAATCGCATCAGCAAGACCGGCACGTGGCGCAACCTCTACAGAACCTGTCAACATACAGGTAGAGAATGGAACACCTTGCTCATCCATGTAAGCTTTCAACAATTGTGGGTAGGTTGTCGCAATTCGTTTACCCGCGAGATCTTGAGGACCGTTATAAACTTCGTCTTTGTCGATAGCAATTGACAGGCGGCAACCACCGAAGTCTAGTCGGCGCAATTGAACGAATTCACTTGGTTCACCTAATGCCTTACGATCTAAGCGCACTTCTTCAAGTTCGTTTTCACCGATAAAGCCTAGGTCAACAACACCATCCATGATTAGACCAGGAATATCGTCATCTCGGACGAGCAATAAGTCAATTGGCATATTTAGTGAGTGAACTACAAGGCGCTCACCCATGATGTTGAATTTAACGCCGCACTTTTTAAGCAGTGTCTGACACTCCTTACTTAGGCGACCTTTCTTTTGGATTGCGATTCTTAGGCGTTGTGTTTGCATTGCTATATCCCTGTGCAAAATTTTGAAATTTATAAACTTTTTAAGATTAAAATACTGAAAAACCCTCGGAAGAGCTGGTCTCCCGAGGGTTCTAAATCTTGTATTTTGCGATTTTAGCCTCCGGGAGTTTCCTGTCTCCCGGGTATGCGTGCATCTCCCGAAAGACTAGACTGGGTGATGATGGTGATGAATGTTCATGACTAATTTACGCATACTTAATAAGCTCTTCTGCTTCGCTTTGTTGATATCCACACTAACTAAGGCGAAAACATTTTTCAACCATTTATTTAAACTTTTTTATAATTGTCTATGACAAATAAAAAGGGAGCCTGAGCTCCCTATCTAGTTATTTATCACTTCAGTCAATTAGGTGTTTTGGCAGCTAGCCATTTTTGACTTCGACAGAACCGACAACACCACGCAAATCGCTATAAATGCCACTGATGCTGCAGCAAACGACATCCCGATAGACGCTGTCATACCTAGAGTGATAAAGCCAATGCACGACACTGCTGCAACCGAAAGCGCGTATGGCAGCTGAGTTGCTACGTGGTCAATATGATTACAACGCGCACCTGTAGAAGAGAGAATAGTCGTGTCCGAGATTGGTGAACAGTGATCACCAAATACTGAACCCGCTAGAACAGCACTTAACATAGGTAGCATAAGCGCAAGATCAGTGGCACCCGCCATATCACCAGCAATTGGCAGCATAATACCAAACGTACCCCATGAAGTACCTGTAGAGAAAGCCATAAGACCAGACAACAAGAACAAAATTACCGGCAGCCAATGTGGGTTAATATTGCCTTGAGCCAACGTCGATAGATACTTACCAGTGTTCATATCTCCGATAACAGAACCGATTGTCCAAGCAAATACCAAAATCAAAATCGCACCGAACATTGATTTCGCACCAATCCAAAGCGTACGGGAAATCTCCGTTACAGCGATGCCTTGCTTAACAACGGTAAACAGCGCCACAGCGAGACCGACTAGACCACCGTAAATTAGTGACGTACCAACATCGGTATTCTCAAATGCGCCAAGCAAATTAAAGGCAATACCGTCAGCCTCTAGAGCTTGTCCACCTGTATATAGCATTGAAGCTACAGTCGCAACGATAAGTAAAACGATCGGTAGAATCAGATCCGAAACCTTACCTTTATCGCTCTCTTCAATATCAAGCTCTTCGTTGATTTCGTGTGCTTCGTCTGAATCTTCTGCTTGCTCTTTAGTAAAGCCTTGACCACGTGAAGCTGCAATTTCATGATCGCGCATCTTACCAATATCTAAGCCGAACCATGCCACAGCAAACACCATAAGCAGAGCAAAGATTGCATAGAAGTTCATCGGAATAAGGCGGACATAGGCACCTAAGGCTGAATACTCAGTAATCCCATGAGAGACCAAGATACCTCCAATAATAGTCATAATGTATGCACCCCAACTGGATGCAGGCATAATCACACACATGGGTGCTGCTGTAGAGTCTAGAATATAGGCTAACTTAGCTCGCGACACATAAAAGCGGTCTGTAACAGGACGAGAAATCGCACCGACAGCTAAGCTATTGAAGTAATCATCAACAAAGATAAAAACACCTAAAAATGCAGCGAGGAGCTTTGAGCCGCGTTTACTTTTCACTCGGGTCTGAGCCCATTCGGCAAACGCACGAGTACCACCCGAAAGGGTCAATAGCGCAGTCATCATGCCGAGTAGAATAAGGAAGCCAACAATGCTCATATTCCACGTATTAATGCCACCGTCTTCAATAAATACGCTTGAAACAGTCGAACCAACGTAGCCTAGCGCACTACCAAACGAGTAATCGTTTAGCAAAATAGCGCCCAATACAATACCAACCCCCAACGAAACGAGAACTCGACGGGTAATAATAGCTAAACTCAGTGCCACAAGCGGTGGCAAAAGAGACAAAGGAGATGATGCAAAATCAATTAAATTCATGATCTTCAAAAACCAGTAATAAATGGTTAGAGATCTACTGCAGACTAATTGAAGGAATTCATTTCCAAACAATTAAGTTGAAATTAGCGATAGGCTAGCGAATGCCAGACCCAGCCCTACAGTAGCGCTCCATAGTTTTACAAATTATAGACTATGGCAGTGTTACCCCTTTCGAGTGTAACCCCAGCAAACCCCTTTGATGAGAAAGTTCACTTCGGCGGAATAACCTTTTGTGTTTGCTCATTGGCATCACCCCAACAAACACTACTTTTTTATTCCGCGCCTCTACCGCGAACGTTGAAACTTTAAACTATTGAAAAATCAATTTAACAATAATTTAACCAACAATTCGCATCAGGTTCCGCCCATTGTACTTATCTCACGCTCTCTTTCAACATAATATTCCACTTTTTATTGTTAGAATTATTGCTAACCATCTTCGACTAAGCTTCCAAATCGAATGAATAGTCATCCAGTTTGATAGCTTTAGCTGAGACCTTTTGCTGTGGATGAATTAATCATTTATAAACTCTGCAGAAAAGAGATATATGCTGCAAAATATATGAGTAGTTTCATGAAAATTACATTATTGTATGAGATGCAGCACTTGCTATTTAATTGCTATATACATAGCGACATATAC
This sequence comes from Vibrio sp. VPAP30, assembly GCF_001188205.1. Taxonomy (NCBI): domain Bacteria; kingdom Pseudomonadati; phylum Pseudomonadota; class Gammaproteobacteria; order Vibrionales; family Vibrionaceae; genus Vibrio; species Vibrio sp. VPAP30. Next base: position 635,591 of record NZ_LBLS01000043.1, on the reverse strand, counting down.
AGCCAAAGCCTAGTTTTATATATTCACGGCCATCGATATGAAACCAAACCCCCAAACAACTTATCTAATATTATTTGAACAAGGCCAAATCACGGTAGAGATTAATTTTCCTGACTGAATTTAAATTAGATAGTGCAGAATGATACGGATAAATTACTATTTTAGGTAAATTTATGTCAGTAAGATTGTAATATTATTCTTGGCGGTTTATAGTTCACACATCGGCAACTTATATATGAAGAGATGAATAAATGTCGGAACTAACAAAAACACTATTAAACATTCGTAGTCTACGCGCTTTTGCTCGCGAATTAACTCTCGAGCAATTAGAGGAAGCACTAGATAAACTCGCTACAGTTGTAGCAGAACGTAAAGAAGCTGAAGAAGCTGAACTTGCAGCGAGAGCTGAGCAAGAAGCTAAATTAGCGGCTATCGCTGACCAAATAGCTAAAGATGGTATCGATGTAGAAGCGCTAATTTCTGCGCTAGCAGGTGAGTCTAAAGGTAACAAGCCTAAAGCTAAGCGTGCTCCTCGTCCTGCTAAATATCATTATATTGATGCTTCTGGCGAAACCAAAACTTGGACAGGTCAAGGTCGTACACCTTCAGTTATCCAAGAACAATTAGATGCTGGTAAGCCTTTAGATGACTTCCTAATCTAATCAATTCGTTTGAGTTATTCAAAAAGCGCCGCTGGGCGCTTTTTTATTACAATGAATATAACAAAGCCCCATCAAATGAGGCTTTCTTAAAATGAGTTTTAACGTTCCCAATACGCTTCTTCCAAACTGTCTTCTCGCTCTGGAAGTCCACGAGATAAACGTGGCGAATGCTGCACCAATACTTCGTAGCTTGCTCGGTTTGAGTATTTACATACTTGTGAGAATGAAGAATAAGTTAAGTATGAATGTGCATGCTTACTAGAGTTAGGGACATTTTCTTTGTGGTATTTATTGGCAGCCATATCATGCAATAAAGCCGACAATGCAGCATCGCCAGCACCATTTGTATTCTTAATTTTCTCCGGACCTCCCATATAAGGCGAAATATGTGAGTACACTTTAATCGGATTATCACAAAGCGCTTTTGAAGCAGGTCGGCTAAATTCGAAGCGGTTGAATTCAGCAATACTACCTGGTAGCAATGGCAAAGAGGTTTCACGCTTTGCTGATTCTTCCGTATATCCGGCCATAAATAAGCCGACAGGTCCAGCAGTACATAATACCAAATCCACCCAGTCTAACGCTTTATCAGATGCAGCAAGGGGATCAGACTCGCCGGTTAACGCTTCGGCTTCATCCTCATTCATCGCTACCACTGAGACATGATCATTTAAAAATTCTTGCCAAAATTTCGGGTCATCTTGAATGACAAACTTAGTACCTAAAGTCAGTACAACCGGCACGTCATGCTTTTTGGCATATTCTATTGCCTTCATTGTTGCTTGAGGCATTGGGTCTCCCTCTTTACAACGCACCAAATAAGCGGTCAGTACTAACGCTGAAGCATTTTTAAATATTTTTTCTGAAATACTATCAGGATGAAGTTGATTCATCTGACCTTCACTAATTGCAAATGTACGTTCGCCATCTTCGGTAATAAGTGCAAAACAACGACCGATTGCACCATCTACACCTTGCAGGTGATTTAAGTCCATCCGACTTGATGTGTTACACAAGTAGCGGTAGCCGTAGCTGCCAATTTTAATATCTTGGCTCATCACGCCTAACAAAGTCGAACGATCATCAGCGAGCACCGAATAATTGTGAAGCGTATTGCCAATAGTACCACCAGCATATTCATTGGTAATAAGGTCACGCTCTTTTAGCTCGTTATATAATGCTTCAGCAGTTTCGTCATCTATGACAAGTGAGTGCCCCTTACTCAATTTGTACTTATCAATAAGCTCACTGCTTACCTTGGCTTCTATATCAACGAGCGTTTGATCAATACCGATAATGTGCGTACGCGACATTTTTTTACTTTCTTGAGATTGACTGACTAATGGATCACGTGCGTGAACAGGAAAGTAGTGCTTCGATTTACGTTGACCAGGAAATTTCATAACAATGCTTCTGCAGTAAAGGAATGTAAATAAGGGATGAAAGGATGCCGGATTCTACCTCGCAGCTTGTAGCACGGCAACAAAAGGTATTATAGCAAACGTTTGCACGAGCAATTAATATACGAGTGAATCTGAATGTAATAGATAAATGGGGTAAAAATAAGGATAAGCACTCACTTTATGTCAGTGCTTTGGAAAGTAAAACAGCGAGTGTTACCATTCTAAATGTCTGTATATTGGGCTTATTCGCCTTCCATAAAACTTAAGTCAGGCAGGCGATCTAAATTATCAGCATAGCGCTTTAAGTTGAACTCACCTTCGTTTTTCATTACATCAAAGATTTCAATCGCTACCGCACACGCCATCATAGCGATAGCGTCTTCACGAGGCGTGCCCGTCATCATCAAACGCATCAAGGTTTCTTTCACCTTCACTGGGTTTCCATCTTCTAGCTGGTTTTCGATAACTTCGATTAGCTGCGCTTCTTCGATGATTTGGTTTTCTTCGCTCATTAGATTAATTCTGACTCTCTTGAATTTTCGTCACTATGCCATATATACAAGTTTAATAGTCAAATTTTGCAGTTTTAACTATGCAAGCGCACAATAATCGTCCGAATTCGAAGTGTGATTTCGGTCTCGGAACTGTCACCCTGCTGTGCTTTCTGATAAAATCTGCGTCCAGTTAATTTAAGTGGTGTTTAGTAATGTCTGACAACAGTCAAAAGAAAGTCATCGTTGGCATGTCCGGTGGCGTTGATTCATCTGTATCTGCGTATCTTCTTAAGCAGCAAGGCTACCAAGTCGAAGGCCTATTTATGAAGAACTGGGAAGAAGATGACAACGAAGAATACTGTACAGCAGCTGAAGACCTTGCCGATGCGCAAGCTGTTTGTGACAAGCTAGGCATATATCTACACACAATTAACTTTGCTGCCGAGTATTGGGACAACGTATTCGAGTATTTCCTTGCTGAATATAAAGCAGGTCGTACACCAAACCCAGATATTCTGTGTAACAAAGAGATTAAGTTTAAAGCGTTTTTGGAGTTTGCTGATGAAGTTCTAGATGCCGACTACATCGCGATGGGGCATTATGTTCGCCGCACTTTTCCAACCGCGGAAGACATTGCAAATGGTGAGAAACCACGCATGCTTCGCGGACTAGATAGCAACAAAGACCAAAGCTACTTCCTATACACTTTAAGCAGCGAACAAGTCGCGCGTAGCCTTTTCCCTGTGGGTGATTTAGAGAAACCTGAAGTTCGCCGCATTGCGGAAGAGCAAGATCTGATCACAGCGAAGAAAAAAGATTCAACTGGTATTTGTTTTATTGGTGAACGTAAGTTTACTGACTTCCTAGGCCGTTATCTCCCAGCACAGCCAGGCAACATTGAAACACCAGAAGGCAAAGTCATCGGTAAACACAACGGATTGATGTACCACACGCTGGGTCAACGTAAAGGTCTACATATCGGTGGCCAAAAAGGCGGTGGTGGCAATGAAGACCCGTGGTTCGTTGGTGACAAAGATCTTAAGCGTAATGTGCTGATTGCAGTTCAAGGCAAAGACCACCCAATGCTTAAATCCCAAGGCTTACTAGCATCACAACTACACTGGGTTGATCGTGAAGCAATTAAAGATCCGTTACAATGCACAGTAAAAACACGCTACCGTCAAACAGATATCCCATGTACTATCATCCCTATCGATGATGAGAGCATTAAAGTGATCTTTGACGAGCCTCAAATTGCCGTTACACCAGGTCAATCTGCTGTTTTCTATCAAGATGACGTCTGCCTTGGTGGTGGAATCATCGAAGAACGCATTTAATTTTTTAGGAGTAGAACTACGTGGCTAACACACTATACGACCGTACAATCGCCTTTGCAGGAATTTGCCAAGCTGTCGCTTTGGTACAACAAGTCGCAAAAAACGGTCACTGTGACTCTGACGCGTTTGAAACTTCTCTAAAAGCGATCTTAAGCACCAACCCAAATAATACCGTGGGTGTTTTCGGTCGCGAATCTGACCTAAAGCTTGGCTTAGAATGCCTAGTCAAAGGTATCGATAGCACTCCAAATGGTAGCGAAATTACGCGTTACATTATCAGCCTAATGGCGCTGGAGCGTAAGCTGCAATCCCGCAATGACGCCATGTCTCAGTTGGGTGATCGTATCCAAATGCTAGAACGTCAGCTCGATCACTTTGAACTGCTAGACGAGCAAATGATTAGCAATCTTGCAAGCGTCTATCTTGATGTGATTAGCCCTGTAGGCCCGCGTATTCAAGTTACGGGTACACCGTCAGTACTGCAACAAACGTCTAACCAACACAAAGTTCGCGCTCTTCTTCTATCAGGTATTCGCAGTGCCGTACTATGGCGTCAGGTCGGTGGTAAACGTCGTCACCTTATCTTTGGCCGTAAAAAAATGGTTGAACAGGCACAAATACTATTAGCTCGAATCTAACGTAAAATTAATAGCTCGCGCAGGACGCGAGCTTCTTCTTTTATACCAAAGCACTTTCTTCCAAAATAAGAGTAAAGCAAACGTTTGCGCAATGTTCGTGACAAAAGCTTTGGTAATTGGTATAAAGCACACAAAATTTAGAAACTCAATTTTCAGGAGAACATCATGGAACTGTCAGCATTGACTGCTGTTTCACCAGTAGACGGTCGTTACGGAAGCAAAACAATCGCACTTCGCAGCATCTTTAGTGAATTTGGACTACTGAAGTACCGCTCTATCGTTGAAATTCGTTGGTTACAAAAGCTTGCAGCTACAGATGCAATCACCGAAGTACCAGCATTCAGCGCAGAAGCAAACAAGTTCCTAGATGAGTTAGCAGCAAACTTCTCTGAAGAAGATGCGGCACGCATTAAAGAGATTGAACGTACAACTAACCACGACGTGAAAGCCGTTGAGTACTTCCTTAAAGAGAAAGTCGCTGGTTTACCAGAGCTAGACGCAGTGAATGAGTTCATTCACTTTGCTTGTACTTCAGAAGACATCAACAACACCTCTCACGCGCTAATGCTCAAAGAAGCACGTGATGAAGTGATTCTTCCTGAAATCAAAAACATCATCGACGCTATCAAAGCGCTTGCTGTTGAATACCGTGATATTCCTCTTCTATCTCGTACACACGGTCAACCTGCTTCTCCTTCTACTATGGGCAAAGAAATGGCTAACGTGGCGTACCGCATGGAGCGCCAGTACAAGCAGATCGCTAACATAGAAATTCTTGGTAAGATCAATGGTGCCGTAGGCAACTACAACGCTCACCTTTCTGCTTACCCAGAGTTAGACTGGCACCAATTCTCTGAAGAGTTCATCACTGAATCTCTTGGTGTTACTTGGAACCCATACACAACTCAAATCGAACCACACGATTACATCGCAGAGCTATTCGACGCGGTTGCACGTTTCAACACTATCCTGATTGACTTCGATCGTGATGTTTGGGGTTACATTGCTCTAGGTCACTTCAAGCAAAAAACAATTGCTGGCGAAATCGGTTCTTCAACCATGCCGCATAAAGTGAACCCAATTGACTTTGAAAACTCAGAAGGTAACCTAGGGCTAGCAAACGCGGTATTCGGCCACCTAGCGCAGAAACTCCCTATCTCTCGCTGGCAGCGTGACTTAACTGACTCAACAGTTCTACGTAACCTAGGCGTTGGTGTGGGCTACGCAATCATCGCGTACACTTCAACACTAAAAGGCATCAGTAAGCTAGAAGTTAACCGAGAAGCGCTTCTTGCTGAGCTAGACCAAAACTGGGAAGTTCTTGCAGAACCTGTGCAAACAGTTATGCGTCGTTACGGTATCGAAAAGCCATACGAGAAGCTAAAAGAGCTAACTCGTGGCAAACGTGTCGACGGTGAAGCTATGCGTAACTTCATCGATGGCCTTGAACTACCAGGGCACGAGAAAGCACGTCTAAAAGAGATGACACCAGCTAACTACATCGGTCAGGCAATTGAGCTAACTGATAAGCTGTAAAAGAATCGAGAATCGAGAATCGAGAATCGAGAATCGAGAATCGTTTAATTGTGAGGGTTGACGTGAAAGCGTCAACCCTTCTTCGTTTCAATCTAAATATATATTCAGCCGTGCTGTTTCCGGTCATTCCTTAGAGCAACGAAGTTGCGAGTAAGGAATCTCATTAATTTTTCTATCAACTTTTAGAGATCCCCCCCCCTTCGTTCCTCGCTCTCGGGGATGAGGGATATAATGTCAAGCAGAAACATTTTCCGCTTACCCATCCCCTTTAGCTCTCTATTTTTTTTGAAAAAACAGCGTGATCTTCCCTACTTCAATGCCAAACTTCTTAATTTTGGTTAGATTAAAAACATGCTTTTCATCCTGGCGGTATAGCCAGTCATCCAATGACACAACAACTGTCGAGTCTTCTAGTTGTAATTCGAAGTCATATTGCCACTGAAGTGCATTGCCAACTTCTCTCCCTGTCGCAATACCAATAATGTCGTCAGCGCTTCCTTGGTAGTAACCATTGCCTAAGCGTTCAATGGTCCAGATTCGTTGGGATTTCTCACCATCATCAAATACAAAATCTTCGACAAGTGTGAGAGTGTTTTCTTTCACACTGCCGACAATCACCACCTCAAAGCGGCGAGTCTGTTTGTTGGTGTAATCTTGCACCATTCCCCAAGCCATTGACTTGCCTTCAAAGTACTCGAACAAGTTGAATTCAGGTTTGCTTTCTCTGTAGTCATCTAAGTCGCTAGAGCAACCTATAATCAGCAGCGTAGATAACAGCACCATGATCGTCAGCTTTAGGCGTTTAAACATTAGTTTCTCCCAATCAAACGTTCTCTGAGCCGCGGGTACTCAGTGTTTGGTGATAACCATATTGCTAGAAAAGCATCGTTAAAAGCCTCTTCTTCAATAGAGCCAATAAGTTGCTGGTTTGTCTTTGGTTTAGAATAGTAAAAGCTGCCCCGGTAACCATCTGTCACATAGGTCAAATTGTTACCTTCTTCAATATCAGGGAAGATGATTTCTAGCCTTGACGCCCAATAATCCGTATCACTTTGCTCATAGCCGAGCTTTTCCCACTGTTCAACCGTAGCGTCTAGCAGTTGTTTTTGAGAAATGTCTCTTTGGTAAGTAATAGAAAGTGCAAGGGGGTGAGGTGTAATATCCTTTTCAACAACATAGCCGCCATTTGGCGTCAGCAATTGCGACTCATAAATATCAAAGAAAAACATTGTTAACTGAGCCTGACCAACACTAGTCCAACTTCTCCAGCTTTCAGCATTATGCCTTGATGACTCAGACGCAAAAGCACTACTAGTCAGCACTAGGAACGCTGTTATTATTGCTACGCACTTCATATCCATATACCTTAAGAATCAAAGCAATGATTAGAGTCCACTCAACGAGTAATATGCTTACAATGGTGATGTTAGAAACCCCAAATGAAACGGCTCCAAGGCTTTCACCCGCAACATAACTTAGTGCACCTCCAATCCCTCCTACCATTGATACGATAGTTAGTGGATACTGGCTCACTATCGGATATAAAAAATAAGCGTACCAAGCAAATATCAGCCACAATGCCAACAACCATAATGGGAAATATTCGTATTGAAACTGAAGCAATCCAAAGGTCATATTTGTAAAATCGACCACAATACCTAGAGCAACAACAAGAACAACCCTAATCCAATTGAGCTTCATTTTTATAGTCGACACAACCAGCGTTATCGCGACAAGCGATAATGTCACGTACTGTAGCTCATAGTTTCCTATTACGGCGCAGAACCATATAGCTTGAAACCAAGTTGACACCATAAGTAACCGCTTCATAGCATGCCCCTTTAATTCAGCTTCTATGGACGCTGAAACGTCATGTGAACAGTGCTGATTGATTTTGCACGAAAGCCACCTTCACAATAGCAAAAGTAGTAATTCCACATTCGTACAAACCTGTCATCAAACCCCAAGTCAGAAACCTGTTCACGGGCTTGGTTGAACTTCAGATACCAGTCTCTAAGAGTTTTGGCATAATCCTCACCAATATCGTAAAGATCTCTTAGAATGAGGTCGCTATGTTTTGTCGTGGCATGTGTTAATGCGGTAATTGAAGGTAAAAAGCCACCTGGGAAGATATACTTTTGAATAAAATCAACATTATTACTGTAATAATCATAGCGCTGGTCTGCAATGGTGATGGCCTGGATCGCCATCAGTCCACCAGTCTTCAATAATGACTGGCACTTTTGAATGTAAGAGGTAAGAAACTGCTTGCCAACTGCCTCAATCATCTCAATCGATACCAGCTTATCAAAAGCCCCTTCCAACAGACGGTAGTCTTGTTTAAGCAGGGTTATTCTGTCTTGCAAACCCTTCTCTTCTATCTTCTGCTTAGCGTATTGAAACTGCTGTTCTGAAATAGTTGTAGTGGTAACATGGCAACCATAGTTTTCTGCCATATAGATAGCCATTGACCCCCACCCCGTTCCTATCTCAATCACGGAATCATTAGATGTGAGCTTCAGTTGCTTACACAGGCGATCCATTTTATTGATCTGGGCGTGCTCTAGCGTGTCATTAGGCGAATCGTAAATCCCTGACGAGTAGAGCATGCGACTATCAAGAAAAGTTTCGTATAGTTCATTACTCAAATCATAATGAGCTTCAATATTTCTTGCAGAGTTCTCGACTGTGTTGCGATTCAACCAGTGCCCAACTTGATATATAAGTTTCGACAAAAAACTTGAACGACTTTCGATAGTGTCTAATGTTGAAAGGTTCATTGCCATTAGCTCCATTACGGCTGTGAGATCAGGGCTTTCCCACCATCCATCCATATACGCTTCACCAGCGGCAATACTGCCGCCTTTCAGTAAGCGAGCATAAAACGCAGGATTTTTGACTTCAACAATGGCACTAGGTTGACCCTTCTGCGGGCGACCAAAGCTCTCTCTGACTTGCGTAGCACCTTGCGAACCAAAAGACTCAATGATGGTCAACGAACCAAACTGAATCTTGTACAAACATGAAAATGCGATGTTTCGGGCTGTTTTCTGCACCGAAGTTAATTGCGCAGGCAAAGGTAGCGTTTGTGAGTTAATCATTTCTTAGGCTCCTTGTTATTTTTCTATTTTCGCGCTGTGATTCTGTTCAATTTCATCACCCTGACTATATTTGGGGTGCGAATAAAACGGCGCTCCTTTGATCCATAGTTTTAATGCGTGCCAATAAATGCCCACAGTCACTTTTACTGCCATTATTGGAGTAACGATCAAATGTTTAAGTAGAACTCGCGAACACAATGGCTTTCTAACCATTTTCATTGTGGCATCAAACTCTTTGTCACTGCGATGACACTCCAAATGAATAGAGAGACGCTGATTTATGGGCTTGATTTTCCATACGTATTCTTGCTCAATAGGATTAAATGGAGAGACATGAAACGCCTTTGCGTGCTTCCAGGTTCTCTCATCATTTGCATCTAATAAATAGTAGTAACGTTCATTCCAAGGTGTGTTGCTAACTTCAGCCAGTAGGTAAAGCCAGTTTTCACTCTCGTCATAGATGTAGTAGAAATTAACCGGACTAAAGTAGATACCAAAATACCTTAGGTGCACTACAGCTTTTACGCTTCCTTTAGTAGCCTCTCCACCAAGTTCTACAACCTTGTTTAATACCGCCTGTTTTAAGTCCCCAGAACCTAAGTAATCATCGCGTTTAAACCTAGCCCAATGCCACCAACGAGTTCCGAACCCCCACACCTTGTTTTGCAAAGATTCAAGCTCATCTAAGTCTAGGCATGGCATAAACAAACGGTAGTTCAACGCGTGTTGTACTGGAGTAAAGCGCCGGTGCCTTACATCCCCAACAAAAAGGCAGCTACCCTTCCCTTCAGACATCTTAAGCCGCTCCCTGAGAACCCAGATTGGAATCAAGTAGATTAATTCCTCTCACTATGTCTAACGCACTACGTACACCATCTTCGTGGAAGCCGTTATACCAATATGCACCACAGAACCAAGTTCGAGATAGGCCATTAATTTCGTCGCGTCGTGCCTGTGCCTCTATCGATTGCTGGTTGAAAACCGGATGGTGATAAACAAAGCGCTTCAATATCTTTTCCTGCGCAATTTGCTCATTACTGTTTAAAGAGACGCAGAATGTTGACGGTGCATCAATGTGCTGCAATATGTTCATGTTGTAAGTCAATGTTGGTGCTCTACCTTCTTCACCTTTACAACCTTCAAGCCAATAATTCCAAGACGCCCAAGCGGCTTTTCGTTTTGGCAGTAAGCTTTCATCAGTATGCAAAATGACTTCATTCGCTTGATAAGCTAAGTTGGACAGTACAGATTGCTCGGTCGCACTCGAATCTTGCAAAAGCTGTAGAGCCTGATCACTATGGCAGGCAAACACAACCTGATCGAACCTTTCCGTCTGACCATTAAAATGCAGCGTCACACCTACTTGATCTCTTACTACAGAATCAACGGGGGTGTTTAGACGTATCTTATCTGAATACCCTCTGGTAAGTGGCTTGATGTAAGTGCTTGATCCACCTTTAATTACATACCATTGCGGCCGATTGGTCACATCAAGTAAGCCATGATTTAGAAAGAATCGCGCAAAGAAGGGCAACGGAAACGCTCGCATATCTGCTAATGTCGAAGACCAAATAGCCGCACCCATCGGCAAAATATAGTTGTCGCAGAAGTAGTCACTAAATTCACGCGAAGTGAGGAAGTCTCCGAGTGTTAAATCGGCCATGTTAGGCTGGTTGGCTATCTCCTTGACTTCTTTATTAAAGCGGAGAATTTCAAAGATAAAAGAGTAAAATTTAGGATTTAGCCAATTGCGCTTTTGAGCAAACAGTGTCGACACAGTATGCCCATTATACTCAAGGCCGTTGCTATCATTTCTTACGCTGAAACTCATTTGGCTTGGTTTGCCTTCCACTCCGATCTCTTCCATCAAAGCGATAAAGTTAGGGTATGTTCTGTCGTTGTAGACAATGAAGCCTGTATCTACAGAATAAGAACAACCTTCGACTTCGACATCAACGGTTGCGGTGTGTCCGCCTATGTAATCATTCGCTTCAAACAAGGTGACGTCGTGCTCTCTATGTAAATAGTAACCACAAGTTAACCCTGATATTCCCGTTCCAATAATTGCTATTTTCATTGTCCTGTTCCTATCCTTGAGCGAGTAGCTTGGCAGTCAGTGCATTTTGCCAGCTGTATGGAAGAGCGCCGATCAAACGTAAAATGGAAGTAAATTTCTTAGGGAAATAGATGTGGTCTTTTCCTTTCGCAAGCCCATCTCTTATCTCCTGAGACGCCCGCTGTGAAGAAACCAACATGGGCATTTCAAAGGTGTTTTTGTCGGTTAGCGGAGTTTTGACAAAACCCGGGTAAATAATCGAAACATCAATACCTTGCGGCTTGAGGTCAACCTGAAGTGTTCGCGCCAAATAGCTCACTGCCGCTTTTGATGCACCATAAGCTTCTGCTCTCGGCAAGGCCAATTCACTCGCTATCGACCCTACTATGGCGAGCCGTTGTCCACGCGCAAAATACTTCTGGCAAGCCTCGATGGCGTTGGTAAGCCCAATAACGTTAATGTCGAAAACACGCTTCATAAGCAGCGCATCGAGCTTGCCGTCATCGATGTACTCGCAGTCCCCGGCATTCAAAATCCAAAGGTCAGGAATGCTGTGTAAGGAGTTAAGAGCAATAGTCGTCGCCTCTAGGTCGGTTAGGTCAAAAGCAATAGGATGTAAATTGGTAAACGTGTCTTTAAGCTCACTTAATCGTTCTTCATTCCTACCGCAGGCATAGACCTCGAAACCGTCGTCGGCATAGTCTTTTGCAAGCTGGAGCCCAATCCCTGAAGTGGCTCCCGTTATTAGAACCGTCTTCATTTGCCTAACCTTTGCTTAATCGTTTTGATTACCGAACCGAGTAGAGGTAGATTTTCATAGAGCATCTCACCAAGATCAAAATAGTCACGATGGTATATGACCCGACCTTGCGAAAACTTCAGATGGCTAACACCATTGACGTACACCGCTGAGCCTTTTGATAGCTTTGGATGCTCCAGCGCCATCTGCCAGGTTAGAAAGCCGCTGTTTCCCGTTTGCTGGTGCTCAAGAATGTTGAAATCGCAGCGCGTTACATTGCTATAAAGGGATTCGAAGTAGTTTTCTAACTCTTGCCACCCTTCTAATCTGTGCGCAGCATCTTCAAACACTACCTCGTCATGATAAACGTCAGACAACAGATGAAGATTTGATTTGTTCAACTGTTGATAAACTTCGCCTACCGTCTGTACATCCATTCAAAATACCTCTCACAACCTTATACATAATATTATTTTGTACAACAACCTAACCATAGGTGATTTCTGAAAGTTGTACAAATTTTAGTTTGTATAACTTGTACGTGAGGACTTTTAAAACAGATCAAAAAAAGGCCTGGTTATAAACCAAGCCTTTTCAATTAATTAGGTGTTATATCTACGAATTGCGTAGAGCTGAGATACGTTTATCTAGCGGTGGATGACTCATCAATAATTCTGTCACAGAACGTTTGCCATTAATACCAAACGCCATCATTGAGCCTTCTAGTTGAGATTCGTGACTTACTTTTAGTCGCTCTAGCGCAGCTATCATTTTGTGTTTGCCAACTAGGTGAGCAGCACCTGCATCAGCATGGAACTCGCGATGACGGCTGTACCACATTGTAATAAAACTCGCTAGGAAGCCAAATACCAACTCAAGCACCATGCTTACACCGAAGTAAACCATCATATTACTTCCGCCTTCTTCCTCATTGTCGTTCGATGCAACAATGTTGGCGATAAATCGCGATAAGAAGATAACGAATGTGTTCACCACACCCTGCATCAGTGTCATTGTCACCATATCACCATTGGCGATATGACTAACTTCGTGGGCAAGTACCGCTTCTGCCTCATCACGAGTCATGTTGTGCAGTAGACCTGTAGAAACCGCAACTAAAGAATCATCTCGTTTTGCGCCAGTTGCAAAGGCGTTGATGTCAGCTGAATCGTAAATAGCGACGGTAGGCATACCGATCCCTACTTGCTCAGATTGGCGACGAACTGTTTCTAGTAACCAGTGCTCTGTCTCATTGCGTGGGCTTTCAATTACCATTCCCCCCACTGAGCGCAGAGCCATACCTTTTGACATCATCAGTGAGATAAACGACCCACCAAAGCCGAAAACGGCTGCCATTATCAACAAGCCAGACAGACTTCCAGGCTGCATCCCTGTCATTGCATAAACAATGTTCAGAACAACACTCAATACCAGAACAACAGCTAAGTTGGTTGCAAGAAATAACATTACTCGCTTCATTACTTTTCTCCAAAAAACGGAAGCATCTTATTATTGCCCTCAAGATCAACTCTTGGGACTATTCTTTACCTAATAGATATAGTCTATCCCCTTTGATTACAAGGTTAAGAAGTAAATTGAAACATTTGATTTCTAAAAAGTAAGCTTAAGATTAACAACTGATAAATAATTGACCTGAGGAATAATTGACGACATAACGATAAGCCTAAGATTTTCTCCTTAGACTTTGGTCGTATTGTGACTCTTACCAAACGTGCTAGATTTAGTTGAGATTAAAGAATCCATGTAATAAGGGAACGAAATCATGGTAGAAACTAACAACTATCAAATGGCTATTGATCTGTTGTGCTGCCACCTCGGTATTTCTGAAGATGAGGCAAAACAACAACTTGGGATCTCAGTAGAAGATAAAACTCAAAAGCGCATTATTGAAACACAAGGTGCGTTGATGGGCTTAAACCAAGAGATGTAAACAATACTAATATAAAAAGGGCTGCCAGTTTGGCAGCCTTTTGCTTTTTTAGCGGTTTAGAAGTGGTGAGACATCAATGTATTTAGCCAAATCTTTGCGCTTCACTTTTGGTACATAGGGGATTTCACCCAGTTTTGGCGCTGCGATTTTATTCTCTAGCATTTCAATGATTTCTGCGTAGTGCTCAGTACCTGGATTCACTCGGTTGGCGACCCAACCCACGACCTCTACGCCATCCGCTTTAATCGCATCCAGTGTTAACATCGCGTGACTCAGGCAACCTAACTTTATACCCACCACCAAAACGACTGGGAGTTTCTCTTGCTGCACCCAAGTTGATAAACAGTCAGATTTCGAAACAGGTACACGCCAGCCGCCTGCACCTTCAACAAGGACAATGTCTGAATTCTGCTTATGCAACTTTAGTTTGCCACTTAGCACTGAGTACTCAATGTCGATGTTTTCACGAATAGCCGCAATATGAGGAGAAGCAGGAAGCTCCAACGCATATGGGTTTACATCGTCGTATGCAACGTTAACTGTTGCCGCTTCTTGTAGATACAAGGCATCTGAGTTACGAAAACCTTGCTCTGTTTTATCGCTCCCAGCGGCTACAGGCTTGTAACCAATCGTTTTTAAATCCTTTTCTGCTAGCGCATTTAAGATTGCTTTTGAAGCAACCGTTTTTCCAACATCGGTATCCGTACCCGCAATAAAAAATGCATCAATCATAGATTAATAACCCCTAAACAGACCTGATATGTTGCAGGCAGAAGACCCTGATGATTTCGGTAAGTTTGGTATTCATGCTCAACTTTTAGCAAGGCTCTACGACTTGTCAGGCTATTCGAACGGCCATCAATGTGAGTAGCACCAATGCCTTTCAAGTCACGCATAAGAGCAAAAGCCGTTTTATACCAAACCGTGATTGGCGATAAGTCTAGTTGATGCGCATGGCATTCAGATTGCGCTAACGCAATTTTTGCCTGATTGAATGAGATAAAGTCATTCACGTGTTGATATGAGTCAATTTTTGCCCACGCCTTTTTAAGCTCTAGCAGAGAACCATCTAGCAATGTGGATATATATGCTGACCCTTTAGGCTTCACAACTCGCTTGATCTCTCTCAGGGGCACGCTCAAATCTTCACACCACTGTAAGGCAAGGCTAGAAAAGACGCAGTCAAAGCTATCACTGTCAAATGGTAGACATTCGGCATCTCCTTGCTGATAGTAGATACCCACCTCACCACATCGAATCCTCGCTTCAGCAAGCATCTTGTCTGACAAATCGAAGCACACCACCGTCGCACCGCGCTTTAACAGCTCTTGAGCAAAGTACCCTGTACCACAACCAATATCTAAAACTGTTTGTTCTGATAGATCGCGAGGCATTTTATCTAACAACCGATGACCAACATCACGTTGAAAAGCAGCGTGTTGGTCATAGGTAGTGGCCGCACGCCCAAACGCTTCAGCTATTGCCGTTTTGTTCACCGTTTCTTCTGGCTCCACAAGTACAGCTTGATTCATTTATTTATATCCCTTTCAATGCTTGCTTTAACGTATTGGTCAACTTGATGACATGTTGCTCATTATGTTTAGCGGTAAGCGTGATTCTCAATCGAGCACTGTCCTGGGGTACCGTAGGTGGACGAATCGCTGTGACCCAAATTCCTTGTTGACGCAGTTCATCTGCAACTTTAAGTGCTTGTTGGGGCGAGCCCAGAACAAACGGTTTGATTGGGGTGACCGTCTCCCTATAGCCTTCAAAATCTTTCAGTTGCTCATGAAAACGATCAGCCAACTCGCCTAGCTTTTCTCTGCGCCAATCTTGCACTTGAATCATCTGCGCGGCTTTATTAAGCGCAACCGCTTGCGAAGGAGGAATAGCTGTTGAATAGACATGGTGCTTAGCAAACTGGGTTAAGTAATCTCCCACAGAATGGCTACACAAAATCGCCGCACCCGACAGACCAAACGCTTTACCAAAGGTCACAACAAGGATGTCTGGCTGAATACCTGCGTATGCACAACTCCCCTGACCTTTATCACCCAAGACACCAACGCCGTGAGCATCATCAACTGCCAACCAAGCTTTGTCTTCAATCGACATTTTGATCTCTTTCAGAGGAGAAAGATCGCCATCCATGCTAAATACGCCTTCAGTCACCACCAAAGTGCCTTGATTAAGCAAAGATGTTAAATGGGCAACGTCATTGTGCTTAAAGCGCTTCATGATGGCAGGAGATAGCGCACCCGCTTCAATCAAGGAAGCGTGATTTAGCTTATCCTGCAGCAGCAGATCATTTTTCTTCAGTAACGAGAACAGCAGTGCTTGGTTGGCTGAGAATCCAGAACCAAACAAAACCGCTCGGTCAAACCCAAACCAACCACACAAGGTCTCTTCAAGCTTTTGGTGGGCAACAGAAAATCCAGTGACCAGTGGAGATGCACCACTACCATTACCATATAGATCTAGCCCTTCCTGCCACGCTCGGGTTAACTCCTTATCAGACGCTAACCCAAGGTAATCATTGCTGGAAAAGTTAAGATACTCGTTATCACTGTAGATGAGCTTTGGCGCGCTGCTTAGTTCGATAGCGCTCAGAGAGCGGCTAAGGCCTTTAGCTTGTCGATCACTAAGGGCTGAATGAATACGTTGCTCAAACACTTGCATCGTAGAATAGGTCATCTTTCGTTGGCCTTGCCGCGACACGTTCTACTACGCGGTCAAGCAGATCGTTCTCTTCGATTTCATCTGGCTTTTGAGAAACCTCTTGGCTGTTAATGCCTAGTTTGTTGAATAGCTGCATATCTTTGTCTTCTGACGGGTTAGGTGTTGTCAGAAGTTTACAACCATAGAAAACTGAGTTAGCACCAGCCATAAAACATAGCGCCTGCATCTGCTCGTTCATGTTTTCTCGACCTGCAGACAAGCGAACCGCTGATTTTGGCATCATGATACGCGCAATAGCGATAAGGCGAATAAAGTCGAACGGCTCAACGTCTTCAACCTCTTCAAGTGGCGTTCCCTTCACCTTAACCAACATATTGATTGGCACACTTTCAGGGTGAGTAGGTAGGTTCGCAAGCTCAACCAGCAACCCCGCTCTGTCATTTTCGCTCTCGCCCATACCGATAATACCACCAGAACAAATCTTCATTCCCGCATCACGCACATGTGACAGCGTGTCTAAACGATCTTGGTACGTTCGCGTGGTAATAATACTGCCGTAGAACTCTGGTGACGTATCTAAGTTGTGGTTGTAATAATCCAAACCCGCCTGTGCCAAAGAATTCGCTTGATCTGGCGTGAGCATCCCTAGAGTCATACAGGTCTCTAAGCCCATCCCTTTAACACCTTTGATCATCTCAGTCAGATGCGGCATGTCGCGCTCTTTTGGATTCTTCCAAGCAGCGCCCATACAAAAACGCGTTGAACCAGCACTTTTCGCTTTTTGAGCAGCATCGAGAACTCGCTCAACTTCCATTAAGCGCTCTTTCTCAATGTCCGTTGTATAGCGGGCACTTTGCGGACAGTACTTACAATCTTCAGGGCAAGCACCTGTTTTAATGGACAGTAGAGTACTGACTTGCACATGGTTATGTTGCTGATATTGACGGTGAACCAATTGCGCTTCGAAGACTAGATCCATGAATGGCTTTTCCATAAGGCCGCGAACTTGCTCAATAGTCCAGTTGTGACGTACTTCCACGTGCTTTCCTTTGATTATTGTTGGTTTGATTACTTGGCTAGTCTACTGACACGGGGTAAACTGTCAACACAACAAAAAATCAAAAGTTTACATTTGATTGCATATTAACCACTTCAATTTCAGGAACTGGACATGGATCTCGCTTTCGACCGTCATCATATATGGCATCCTTACACATCAACGCTTACACCTCTGACCTGCTATCCTGTAACTTCAGCAGATGGTGTTTACCTGCAACTGGAAGATGGAAAACAGCTCGTAGATGGCATGTCTTCTTGGTGGTCTGCGATCCATGGCTATAATCATCCGCATATAAATGCCGCTGCCCATGCTCAGATTGATAAAATGTCACACGTTATGTTTGGCGGAATTACGCACGAACCCGCAATCAACCTATGTAAGAAATTACTGTCATTTGCGCCTAGCAACTTGCGACATGTATTTATCGCTGACTCAGGTTCCGTTGCCGTGGAAGTCAGTCTTAAAATGGCTCTTCAATACTGGCACGCTAAGGGAGAGTCTCGACCTAAGTTCTTAACACTGCGCGATGGCTACCATGGTGACACCTTTGCCGCCATGTCTGTGACCGACCCTGATAACTCGATGCACTCGCTTTATAAAGGATTTCTTCCTGAGCATATTTTTGCTACTTCTCCAAAAACAGGTTATTGGCAAGAGTGGGATGAGAGTGACCTAAATGACTTTAGAGCCAGAATTTCACAGCACCACAAAGAGATCGCTGCTGTAATCTTGGAACCGATCGTCCAAGGGGCCGGAGGAATGAGAATCTATCATCCGAATTTCCTCAGAGGAATTCGAGAGCTGTGCGATCAATTTGGTGTACTGCTGATTCTCGATGAAATCGCAACCGGATTTGGCCGTACGGGCAAAATGTTTGCTTGTGAGCATGCCGATATTCAGCCAGATATATTATGTGTAGGCAAAGCACTAACCAGTGGCTATATGACGCTTTCAGCGACCCTAGCCTCCAGTGATGTCGCTAATACTGTCTGTGGTGGTGAAGCGGGCTGTTTTATGCATGGGCCAACATTTATGGGTAATCCACTGGCCTGTGCTGTCGCGACTGCGAGTATGGAGTTACTTGAGCAAAACCAGTGGCAAAAACAAACAACACAAATTGAGCAGCTATTCTCAGAGCTACTGCCTAAGCTAAAAAAATATCAATTGGTTAAAGATGTTCGCTGGTTAGGCGCGATTGGTGTGGTTGAAACGACAACACCAGTCAATATGGAAGCGATTCAAGCTCTGTTTGTTGAACAAGGCGTCTGGATTCGCCCATTTGGCAGACTAATTTATATGATGCCACCTTACATCAGCCAAGCAGAACATATCGAAAAGCTAGTTTCAGCAATTGAGTCTGCGCTAAACTGCCCTGAGTGTTTTATTTAGTTTTTTGTATTACTCTCGCAAAAACATAACAGGCTTCCAATTGGAAGCCTGTTTTAGATTCAAATCTAGTAACCATTACTCTTGGTCAATCATCCAACGTCGGAACGCTTTACGCTCTTCTTTAGATGCTTTTAGGTACCAAGCTTTTAGCTGTTCTACATTGCTAGTCGCCACTGGTTTAGCCGGAGAGGTTTTTTCTACCTTACTTGAAGTAGAAGTCACAGCAGCTGTCGTCGTTGCTGCTACAGCAATCGCTTGGGCTTCAACAGGCTTGTCAATTAACTGGCCGTTGTTGAAGTGAATCCCCTTAGATTGGTTGTACTCAGCTACAAGATTGTCCATCGATAAGTATGGGAATAACCCACCTTTTGATGGTAGTTTTTCTTGCGAGTAACTCAGTGGGACGTCATCTTGAACTAGTTCCCAACCTGGTTGCTCAGTTTTGAATTCTTTTGTCGCTGCTTGCGCGCTGCTGACTGGTGGGTTCTCAATTTTAATTTCCTCACCGTTTACTATAAATGATAGAACGTAAGGATCTGACGTAAATACCTTTGCAGAGTTACCTCGACCTAAAGTTTTGTCCATTCTAACAACGAGTTGAACATCCCCATTTGGAATTTCTTGCGTGCCAATTTTCGATTCCGATTTTTGACCATTGATATAAAGAACTGATAGCCCTTGCTCAGGCATTAATGTTGCTGCACTGACAGAAAATGCGCCGAAAGTACATAATGCTAGCATCCATTTTTTCATGATATTACTCTGTGTTCCCGCTTTAGTTATCAGTCAATTTTAGCAAGGCAATTCATCTGTGAAAAGCAATAAACTATTGTTAGTCAAATAAAAAAGCCACTCTCAATGAGTGGCTTCGTATTCCAATTAACATTATTCAATTAGAATGTAGCTTTAACACCGATACCGTAACCTAGGTCAGAGTTAGCTTTGTCGTTATCACCAATTTCTACATATACTGTAGTATTAGGAGCAATACCGTAACCAGCATTTAGGAACCACTGACCGTGGTCTTCGGCTTTTGCATAAGTTACTGTAGTTCCACTTACAGAACCGATCATGTAGTTGTCGCTGTAGTCAGTATCGCTGTAACCACCAGCAAAGTTCCACTTGTTCCATGTGTAGTCTAGAGCAATAGCAATAGTATCAGCTTCGATCTTATCGCCACCTTTCTCTTTAGTATCAACAGTGTAGTAACCTAGCTCGATGTTTAGGTTTTCAAAACCAGCGTAACGTGCTTCTAAAGCAACTAGAGTTTCATCTTGGTTTAGTGTCACTTGGTCGCTTAAAACTTTACCTTTAAGCTCTGCGTCGCCGTAGAAAGCTGTAAAGTCAAAATCTGCTACACGGTAGCCAACTTTAACATCAACATAGTGACCGTCTTTACCAATAGCTTGAGCTTCGTGCTTGTCTTGAATTAAACCAAGACCCATGTAGAAAGAGCCAGTATCTAGATCGTAACGAATTGCTTCTTCACCACCAAAGTTAGCGTTATTGAAGAATGAGTTCACACCAAATAGGTAGTCGTTACCAATACCAGCATCATCTAGCTGAGTATCTAGTTTACCAATTTTTAGGTCGCCGTAGCTGCCGTGGTAGAAACCAACGTATACGTTACCAACTGAAGTTTTGTCGTTAGCACGGTCGCTGTTGTCGCCAGAGAATTCTAGGAAAGCACCAACTTGTAGGTCATCGTTTACTGCGTAACGAGTGTCGAAGCCGAAATCTGCATCATCGATTTCTTGCTTAGTGTTTTGATCTTTACCGATGTCTTTTTTGTAACGAACTTCTACGTCACCAGTCATGTTAACTGTAACGCCATCTTGGTTATAAAGTTCGATAGCTTGAGCAGACGTCGCTGCCATAAGTACTGAAAGAGCTACTAGAGTCTTTTTCATAATAATCCACTGCCTTTTCTATAGAATGGGAATTCCTTGTCCGGTTCCCTTTATGTTTTTTGATGATGACTCCAATCTCTTAATGGTCGGATATCATCGCCACTTAATTTCGGGGTCTAGATTGCAAAAGATTATGCGAAGTGTCAAATGTTCTAAAACACCCACATAAAAAAACATAAAACCAATGTAAAACAACAACTTGCATATTTTTAGGCTCAAAATTCGAGCGACTTCATAGATTAATAATGAGTCTATCAGCCCCTTTGATTTAGTTCATATTTAGACTTTTATACCACAAAATACTCACTTAGTAGAGATCCTTGGCATTATCAACTGTTAAACCAAAAGCTTTGGCGTGATATATTTTTTACATTTAGAATTAATTGTAAGTACCTGAAGGTTCAGTTTTTTTTTGTGAACAAGATCCACATTTGGCCAATTGGGATTCTATTTCGTGAACTAAGTAGTACTTAGAGAACTGTGCTATGATGCGGCACCCGCTATATAGGTCACAGTATGATAACCAGTAAAATCCAACAGTCCATTCGCACAAGTTATCAAAACTTGCAGTCACAGCTCGAAAACTTTGTACCTCGTCGAGCGCAAAACTATCTTGTTGCTGAGATAGCCAAAACATTGTGTGGTGAATATCACAAATCAACTCGGGTGATTGTGGCTGAAGCAGGGACTGGAATCGGCAAATCTCTATCTTATTTAATGGCAACTATTCCTGTTGCTGTACTCAACAATCGTAAGGTCGTTATTTCAACCGCCACCGTGGCACTTCAAGAGCAGCTCGTTGGAAAAGATCTTCCTCTATATAGAAGGCTCACTGACCGAGAGTTTTCCTTTATCTTAGCAAAAGGGCGCCAACGCTATTGTTGTGCTGAAAAACTGGCATCTGCGAGCGGGGTTGATGGTGGTCAATTAGCTATGTTCGAGTCCAAACCAAAGAAAAAAGATATAGAGCAGCTTGAGACGATGTATAAGTCGCTAGTTCAAGGAAAATGGGATGGCGATCGTGACAGTTGGCCAAAACCAATCAAAGATGAAATTTGGCAGATGATAGTCAGCGACAAGCATAGCTGTAATCTGAGTTTGCCCGCGCACAGAGACTGCCCTTTCCAAAAGGCTCGTTCTGAACTTGATAAAGCCGATGTCATCATTGCTAACCATAGTTTAGTCATGGCCGACGCGGATCTTGGCGGCGGCGTGATTCTTCCCGAACCTGAGAATACCATCTACGTGTTTGATGAGGCGCACCACCTACCACATGTAGCACGCGATCACTCCTCTGCCGCTGCTAGCCTAAAAGGTGCGGCAAGTTGGCTGGAAAGGCTGAATCAATCAGTAACTAAATTTGCCAATATGGCTGATGAAAAGAGAGTTGCTCGATTTAGGAATGAATTGCAAGACTCTGTGCAGCAGTTAATTCCTTCGCTTAGCCAACTGGCGACTCGTTTTGATCCTGTCCATTTTGAAGAAAAAATTTATCGCTTCGAGAATGGCGAGCTACCCAGCTGGCTGGAAGAGGAAGCTAAGGAGCTGAAAAAGCTGTCGCAAAAAGGCGCTCAAGCCGTGGCGAAAGTGGCGGATCTGATTTCAGAGCGTGTAAAAGATGGCGAACTCACCAATCGATTAGCGGAACCTGCTCTAGCTGAACTCGGCTTTTATATCCAACGTATGGACAACCTTGCTCAAGTTTGGAATTTAATGGCAGAACCATTGCGAGAAAAAGGCGCTCCGCTAGCAAGGTGGTTGGAAGTCAGCCCAGATCGTGAAGGTGACTTCATTGTTAATGTTTCTCCACTCGAAGTCGGTTGGCAGCTAGACCAACAGCTATGGAGTCGTTGCGTCGGCGCGGTATTAACTTCCGCTACTTTACGTGCATTAAACTCATTTAGCTTCTTTTGCCGCCAGTCTGGCGTGAGCGAGAGGCCAGATGATGGGGTGAGATTCCTTGCCCTCGCCTCCCCATTCGATTATCAGAATCAGGCGGAACTGCATATACCAAAAATGGATTGCGAACCTTCCGCGCCACAATTTACAGACCACTTAATAGAAAAGCTCCCTAACCTGATTGAGAGCAATAAGGCAAACTTGGTACTCTTCTCCTCTTACTGGCAAATGAATCAAGTCGCTGACGCACTCTCAACAGATTTTGTAAAAAGAGGCTGGGCGCTACAGGTACAAGGGCAAGAGTCTCGTTCGGCGATGCTAAAAAAACATAAAACCTTGGTTCAGTGCCAGAAAACAAGCGTGTTATTTGGTACAGGAAGCTTTTCCGAAGGCTTAGATTTACCAGGTGAACTATTAGAAAATCTGATTATCACCAAGATACCTTTCGCTGTGCCAACTTCGCCTGTTGAACAAGCTCATGCCGAATACATCGAAAGTCGTGGCGGTAATCCTTTTATGCAAATTGCAGTACCAGAAGCAAGCAAAAAATTGATTCAGTCAGTCGGGCGTTTGCTGCGTAAAGAGCGCGATTCTGGTAAAGTCATCATCCTTGATCGAAGAGTAGTGACTAAACGTTACGGCAGCGCTTTACTAGACTCATTACCTCCGTTTAAACGCATTATTGAATGATAAAGGTCTATAGACCTGCTCCTACTCTATATATAAAGAAGAATAACTATATGGAACTTTTTGAGCCAACCATGCTGTTGGTGTTGGCACTTGTCGCTTTTTTGGCTGGTTTTATCGACGCAGTTGCAGGTGGTGGCGGTATGCTTACTGTACCAGCGCTGCTGTCTTTGGGATTGCCTCCCCATATTGCACTTGGTACCAACAAACTTGCCGCGACCTTTGCCTCATCAACGGCAGCATTTACTTACTACCGTAAAAAGCTATTTAAGCCACAATGTTGGTTACGTGCTTTCGTCGCTACTTTGGTTGGCGCCATCCTTGGTACTTTATTTGTCGATCTCATCAGTACCCAGTGGCTCGAAAAAATATTGCCGTTGATCATTCTTGCTGCGGCGGTCTATACCATCTGGCACAAAACGCCGGGCAACGTGAATAACGAATCTCCACAACCTTGTCCGGTATTAAATAAGAAACAGTATGCTCAGGGTTTAACACTTGGGTTTTATGATGGTGTAGCAGGTCCCGGTACGGGTGCGTTTTGGACAGTAAGTTCAATGGCACTATATCGGCTCAACATTTTGCTCGCCTCTGGTTTGGCAAAGGCGATGAACTTCACCAGTAACTTTACCTCTTTGGTGACCTTCGCGATACTTGGACATATCGATTGGGTCCTCGGCCTGACTATGGGTGTATGCTTAATGGCAGGCGCTTTTGTTGGTGCGCACTCTGCAATTCGATTCGGCGCCAAGTTCATTCGCCCTGTGTTTGTTACCGTAGTAAGCATTCTCGCGGTCAAACTCGCTTACGAAGCTTGGTTTGTGAACCTTTAGGCAGTACTTATGAGTAAAGTTAAGCAGCTACAATCGACCCTAGAGCAACTCGCCATCAACGCGGCGGCTTTGGATCGTCAGCGTGGTGAGCACCACTTGGCGCTTTTCGATGAACGGCTTTTCAAGTGTAAAGCCAAGCTTTTAGTGCCTTGTGTCAAAGAAACCCAGTCAACGCTAGAGAGCATTATTCGAGAAGAAGACGCTGGTAAGCTAACCGCTATGCGTGCAGAGTATCTTACCGAGCGTTTGCTCGCGCAAGTCGGAGCAATACAACGTGAACTGGCGACCACTAAGATTCGCAAAAACGAGCCGAAACATAGCAGCTACTTCAGAAAACCCATCAACGAGCTATATCAACACCTTTCTCAGCATCAAGAGTGGGAACGTCGTTTAGTGGAAATGGTGCGAGATAAGGAACTTGCACTCCAGTACGCACCACCTTTCCAGCAACAATCAGCTCAGCAAGCCCTTATGGCAACCGAGCAAAGGCTTAAGCGCTGCCAAGAAGCAAAGCTCAAGATAGAAAAACAAATTACCTACAGAGAGAGAAACCCGTAATGCCTTCATCGAACTCAGGATTAGATAATGCACCAGATGAGGTCAAACTTGCCGTCGATCTTATTTACCTACTGGAAAGCAATCAAGTCGATCCAAAAGTTGCACTCGAAGCCATTAAGATAGTAAAAGCAGATTTAGAGAGTAAGCTAGAGAACTCATGTACCAGCTAAGTTTTGATCTCAACCTTTTCCTTGCGGAGCACTGGCATAAAAAGCCGACTGTCATTAAAGGTGGTTTCGCGAATTTCATCGATCCTATTTCCCCAGATGAGTTAGCAGGTCTAGCGATGGAGGAAGAGATTGACTCGCGCTTTATCACCAATAAAGACAACAACTGGACAGCCAAACACGGTCCATTTTCTCAATCTCATTTCGAATCTCTTGAAGAGTCACACTGGCAATTAGTGGTTCAGGCCTGCAACCATTGGCACTTAGGATCCGCTGAGCTTATTGAGCCGTTTAAACAATTACCTAACTGGCTGTTTGATGACTTAATGGTCTGCTTCTCGGCTCCTAAAGGGGGTGTAGGTCCACATATCGACCAATATGACGTGTTTATCATCCAAGGAAGCGGTAAACGTCATTGGCGAGTTGGAGATAAAGACATTGGCCAGTACAAAGAATCCATTCAAGCTGGCGCACTAAGACAAATTGAAGGCTTTGATGCAATTATTGACGAGATTCTTGAGCCTGGCGATATTCTTTATATCCCACCGGGCTTTCCTCATGAAGGTGATACGCTTGAGCCAAGTATGAGTTACTCTATTGGCTATCGTTCTCCAAAAGAGCAAGAGCTACTGAGCAACTTTGCAGACTACGTACTAGCTCATGACATGGGAGATGTTCACTTGCATAACCCGCAGCTACGTAGTCAAGCACACTACGGTGAGATCCTATCTTCTGATACAGACTTACTTATCGACATGCTCAGATCCGCTTTAAACTCAGGCAACGATATTAAGCAATTTTTGGGATCGATGCTCAGCCAGTCACGCCACCAGCTTGATATTGTCGAACCCGAAGCTCAATTGAGGCCATCAGAAGTTTTTGAACACTTAAATACGTTAGGCACATTGCGCAAAGTTTCAGGCATTCGAGCACTCTATCACCAAGAAGCAACAGACAAAATCTATATCAATGGCGAGACGTTTGATGTGAGAGAAGAGTGGCTAGTTGATGCGTTGTGCAATCACGAAGCGATCAATGTTCAGTCTTTCGCTAAAGTGACCGATGAGCAAACCATTATGCTGCTAACTGACTTAGTGAACAAAGGGTACTGGTACCTCGACTAAGCAAAATTTTTCGACAATAAAAAGGGCTTCGCGATTACGAAGCCCTTTTTGCTTTCCGCTAGCCATCTAAATCCGATTAGACTTTAAACTGATTAACTAATTGCTGCTGCTTGTCAGATAAATCGGCGATTTGCGAACTTACCATCTCGGACTCTTCTGCTTGGCTCAGTATTTGAGCACTTAAATCACGGATGTTGGTCACGCTTTGGTTTACTTCTGCCGATACTGATTGCTGCTCTTCTGCTGCTTTAACAATCTGCGAGTTCATATCGTTGATCGACGCAATGGCTGTAAAGATCTGGTTCAACTCTTTGGCGGCATTTTGCACTTGTGTAGCTGAATCATTCGCTAGATCATTACCATCTTGAATCGCCTGAACTACATCTCGGGTGCCATTCTGCACATTTTCAATCACCTGCCTAATTTCACCGACCGATTCTTGCGTTCGACTAGCTAGGTTTCGCACCTCATCCGCGACAACTGCAAAGCCGCGTCCTTGCTCACCTGCCCTCGCAGCTTCAATAGCGGCATTGAGCGCAAGTAAGTTAGTTTGCTCTGAAATACCTTCAATAACCGACAAGATCTCTGTGATATTGGCATTATTGTTGGCGAGCTCTTCAACAACAGGAACAGCCGCTGTCATACGCTCCACCAAACGCATCATTTCTTGTTGAGATTTCTCAACCACTGATTGCCCACTTACCGCTGCCTCATTCGCTTTTTCTGCCTCTCTGACTGCAATTTCGGCATTTTGAACCACTAACCCCGCCGTTTGGGTCATCTCTTCTGAAGCCGTTGCAACCAAATCAACTTCTTTAAACTGCGAGTCGCTACTGGTGCGAGTTTGCTGCGCCGCGATCCGGGATTGCTGAGTGGTTGTACCGACCTGGATAGTCGTATCGACCACTTCACTGATGATAGATTGCAGCTTGTCTAAGAAGCTATTGAAGCCTATCGCGAGCTGGCCAATTTCGTCTTGTGATTTCACCTCTAAGCGTTGAGTTAAGTCACCTTCTCCTGAGGCGATATCGTCTAGTCGAGTAGCCACTTCTCGAATCGGTTTCACTAAGCGTGATGCAGAGAAAGCAATCGTCGCAAGCCCTAGCAATACCAAAACAATACCTGCGACAAGCTCAGTAGTAACGCTAGATTCTACTTGCTGACTGATAATTGCATCTAACGCTTCAGCATCTGCAAGCACACTAGAGCGAGGTAGATCAAATAGCACACCCCAAGTCTGATTCGCGACCATAATTGGCGCAAAAACATTAAGCCACTGGCCGTCTTCACTCCACTGTGTCTGAACAGATTGCCCAAACAATAGGTCAGTTAACTTATCCGGAGAAACAATATCACTCACAAATGGCTGGCCGACCGAACTAGATGGATTATCGCTGGCGATCAATGAACCATCCAAACTGATCAGATTGACGTTACCACTACCGGAGAACAGCTGTTGATCAGAGTTAACGACAATCCCTGACAGACCATCTAATCGCAGGTCGATGCCAAAGAAACCAATTGTTGTATCATCAATCAAGAGTGGAATTGAAATTGAACTGGTTAAGAAAGCACCGCCATCTTGGGTTACAAACCTTGGAGTGGTAATACAAGTTTCACCCGAAGCTAGTGGACAATAAAAACGTTCACTATTTGTTGCGTCATCAAGTAATGCTTCAGATAAAACACTTGAAACAATGTTCTCACCGTTTTGCGCTGTCATCCAGTACGGAGCAAAACGACCTCTTTCATTCGAACCAACATACTCAGCGTCAACGTAGTTACTGTCTTCATTATCCAACATCTCAGGCTTAAAGACTAAGTAGGCACCTTGAACACTGTCAAAATCAACCACTGCTCGACGAACCATCTCATCCAATGCAGTCCTTAGCTCCTCACTATCTCCAAAATTTTCTTCACTTAGATTCTTTTGAAACATCACACTAGAGGCAAGCATCTCGGCTCGATATAGGGCTTCATTGAGAAACTCTGAAACCTGCGTGGCATTAAGCAAGGCGCGCGTTTCAACGATCTGCTCTGACTTGTCAATTACAGATTCTGAACTTTGCTGTTTAATTTGATGTTGATTAGAAATTGCGTTGTAAACGGAAAAACCAATCAAAGAAAGAGAAGTCACAAGCAGGCAGAACCCTGCTAGAAGCGTAATTTTCCACTGCACTGATAACGTTCGCATAGTACGTCCTTTTAGCAAACTCGGTGTTTTAAATAGAGATAAGTATCAATGGAATTACACCACAAACATAGTAGATATCAATCTAAAGTTTAAAAAAATGTTAATAACTGCTAAGTGGGTTCATCGCCTTCGCTGCAACTGAAAATTGATGCTAGTATTGGCTTACAAAAATTCGAACAGCCACAAGCAAGGAACTGAAATGAAAGTTATTTCATTCAATATCAACGGTCTTCGTGCCCGCCTGCATCAATTACAAGCCGTGATCGATAAGCACCAACCGGATGTTATCGGCCTGCAAGAAATCAAAGTGCACGACGAAGCATTCCCCTTAGAAGATGTTGAAGCTATGGGTTACAAGGTCTACTTCCACGGGCAAAAAGCGCACTACGGTGTTGCCATGCTATGTAAGAAAGAGCCTATCTCAGTTCAAAAAGGTTTCCCTACCGATAATGAAGATCATCAAAAGCGTATGATCATGGTAACGCTAGAAGACGAGAATGGTGAAAAAGTCACGGTACTTAATGGCTATTTCCCTCAAGGCGACAACATCAGCCACGAGACCAAGTTTCCATATAAGCGTCAGTTCTACAAAGATCTGATGACTTATCTCAATGATCACCACAACAACGATGAACAGCTTATCGTTATGGGTGACATTAACATCAGCCCAATTGATGCAGACATCGGCATTGGTGAACCAAACCGTAAGCGTTGGCTAAAAACTGGTAAGTGTTCATTCCAGCCGGAAGAACGTGAATGGTTGAAGACATTATTAGACTGGGGCTTTGTCGACACTTTCCGACAAATCCACCCCGACGTAAACGATCGTTTCTCGTGGTTTGATTATCGCTCAAAAGGATTCCCAGATAACCGCGGCCTACGCATTGATGTGGTGCTAGCCACACCGAAGCTTGCCGAGAAATGTATCGAGTCAGATGTTGACTACGAATTACGTGGCATTGAGAAGCCATCAGATCACGCACCGATTTGGTCGACGTTTAAGTAGCTGGACAAAATTAAAGGGTTGACACATTGTGTCAACCCTTTGTTTTTTATGTCATCCCCGAGAGGGAGGCACGACCGAGTTGGGGATCTCTTCAAACAAGTAGATAATCGATTGAGATTCCCTACTCGCTCCTTCGTCACTCTATGGAATGACCGAGTAATGCACGGGGTTCATCTCGAAGGGCGAAGCCCAATCTCGACTCTGAGTGAAACGTTCTTAAGGACGTAGTCCCCTATTAGATCGCGATGAAATCTGCTTTATAATCTGGGTTTACGTCAGCTTCGTAGTCTACGCCTTCAACACCAAAGCCGAATAGCTTCAAGAACTCTTCTTTGTACTCAACGTAGTCAGTTAGCTCTTTTAGATTTTCAGAAGTAATTTGAGGCCATAGGTCACGACAGTGTTGCTGAATGTCGTCACGCAATTCCAAATCATCTAGACGCAGACGGTTTTTATCATCCACTTCTGCTGCGCTGCCATCTTCTTTGTACAAACGCTCGCTGAACATGCGGAAGATCTGCTCCATACAGCCTTCGTGTACACCCTCTGCACGCATCTTCTTAAATACCATTGCAATATACAAAGGCATTACCGGAATAGCAGAGCTTGCTTGAGTAACAACAGACTTAAGTACCGCTACGTTTGCCGTGCCACCTGTTACAGAAAGCTTGTCGTTTAGTGCCGTCGCTGCACGGTCTAGGTCCATTTTCGCTTTACCTAGCGCACCATCCCAGTAGATTGGCCAAGTCAGCTCAGTACCAATATAGCTGTATGCTACTGTCTTACAGCCGTCAGCCAGTACACCCGCTTCAGAAAGCGCATTGATCCAAAGTTCCCAATCTTCACCGCCCATTACAGTCACAGTGTCTTTGATCTCTTCTTCAGTTGCAGGCTCTACGCTTGCTTCGATGATCACGTCTTTGTTTGTGTCAACGGCTGTAGAAGTGTAAGTCTCGCCGATTGGTTTTAGTGATGAACGGATTAGTTCACCCGTTTCTGGTAGTTTACGTACTGGAGAAGCCAGTGAGTAAACCACCATATCAATTTGACCTAGGTCTTCTTTGATTAGGTCGATTGTCTTTTGCTTAGCTTCGTTAGAAAAAGCATCACCATTTAGGCTTTTCGCATAGAGGCCTTCTTCGCGCGCTAGCTTTTCAAACGCAACTGAGTTGTAAAAACCCGCTGTGCCTGGTTTTTTCTCTGTGCCTTCTTTTTCAAAGAAAACACCAATAGTTGAAGCACCGCCACCAAATGCCGCAGCGATACGAGAAGATAGACCGTAGCCACTTGAAGCACCAACAACAAGTACACGCTTAGGTGCGTCTTTGATTGGGCCTTGTGCTTTTGTGTAAGCAATTTGTTCTTTTACGTTAGCTTCACAACCCACAGGATGCGTTGTGGTACAGATAAATCCACGAATTCTAGGTTTGATGATCATATTCAACTTCCTTTAAAAAACCTCGCTAGGATAAAAGGTTCATCTGAAGATCGCATCTAATTTCTGTAAAAATATCGTGAAAATGTAAGTGGTTGGAGCACTTACATACACCAGAGAGATCTAGAGCAAAAAAGAAAGGCACCCACTGGCGCCCTTCGTATCTTTTAATTTGCTCTGCTAAGCCGCTGTATTTAGCTTAGCTTTACCCTTTTTTGGCTTGCCATTGGTATGAACATCACTGAAGTCATGGCTAAAGTGGTCAACTTGAATTGCTTTATAACGCAGCTTGTCCGCCGCAACAATCTTATCAACCTCTTCTTGAGTCAGCACGTCAGCCTCTAATGCTTGTGCCAATTTGTCTGCCAGTAGGCCCTTACGAGCTACTTTGCCCTCTTTTGCGGCACGCATAAGCTTACGTTCCAGGCTCTTGACGTCGTACATCGCTAAGAATGCCGTTTCCATTAGGCCAACGCTGTCATTCTCTTCTTTACCTACGTAGCACAGCTTAGTGAGTCGATCGCGTTGTGCGCCTGGAGTCATCAGGCTTTCTGCAAGTTTCACTGTTAAGTCATCGCTTGGTTTAGCAAAATGGTTGCCCAATGGGAAAATAAGTACTTTCAGTAAGCGGCCAACTGCCTTTTGCGGGTAGTTGCTAAACGCCTCTTGAAGCGAATTTGCCGCGTTATGCAAACAGTGCTGAACCGCGTAGTGAACAAAGTCTAGATCTTGTTGCTGACGCCCTTCATCTTCATACTTCTTAAGTGCTGCTGACGCCATATATAGGTAAGCTAGAACATCACCTAGGCGAGCTGAGATCATCTCTTTACGCTTCAGATCGCCACCCAGTGTCGCCATTGCAATATCAGCGCTGACGGCAAGCGCACGGCTTAGTCGCGTCATCTCTTTGTAGTACTTCTGAGTCGCACCGCTCATGTCTGCTTTAATAAAGCGAGAACCTGTTAAAGCTGCGCCGAACGCACCGAACGTGTTGCCCATTGCGTGCTTAATATGTTTGAACAATAAGTCATCAAACTCTTTCGCACCCTGTTTCTGATCTGGGTTTGCTGCCGCTTCCATCTCTTTCAGTACGTATGGGTGACAACGTGTCGCACCTTGACCAAAGATCATCAGATTACGAGTAAGAATGTTCGCACCTTCTACCGTAATAGCGACTGGAATACCGAGGTATGGTGATGCTAAGTAGTTCATTGGTCCATCTTGAATGGCACGAC
Source organism: Vibrio sp. VPAP30 (assembly GCF_001188205.1). Classification (NCBI taxonomy): domain Bacteria; kingdom Pseudomonadati; phylum Pseudomonadota; class Gammaproteobacteria; order Vibrionales; family Vibrionaceae; genus Vibrio; species Vibrio sp. VPAP30. The sequence continues at coordinate 603,498 of NZ_LBLS01000043.1, read as the reverse complement.
CAGAGTGAATATCCATTGAGTCATTAAGAATGGTACGCGCCATTTCTGTCATATGGTACTTAGCAATCGCTGTTACGATACCGGGTTTCTCTTTCAGATCGAGAGAGGTCGTTGTTAGCGTTCGGCTCGCTTCTAACAAATACGTTAACCCGCCAATACGACCAAGTGCTTCTGCTACCCCTTCGAACTTACCAATCGACATACCGAACTGCTTACGAACGTAGGCGTAGGCACCTGTTGTACGAGAAGTCAGGTGACCAACCGCAGTACCAAGGGCAGGAAGAGAAATACCACGACCGGCAGAAAGACACTCAACCAACATACGCCAGCCTTTACCTGCGTAGTCTTGACCACCAATTAGCCAATCCATAGGAATGAAAACATCTTTACCAAATGTTGGGCCGTTCATAAACGCGAGCCCTAGTGGGTCATGACGTTCACCAATCTCGACACCTTTGTGGTCAGCAGGGATAAGGGCACAAGTAATGCCAAGCTCTTTCTTGTCTCCCATAAGGCCTTCTGGATCGTACATTTTGAATGCCAAGCCAAGTACAGTTGCCACAGGAGCAAGTGTGATGTAGCGCTTGTTCCAGTTAAGACGAACACCAAGGACTTCTTTACCTTCGTGCTTGCCATAACAAACAATGCCTTCATCAGGAATACCACCCGCATCAGAGCCCGCTTCTGGGCCTGTCAAAGCAAAACAAGGGATATCAGTACCGTCAGCTAAACGTGGCAGCCAGTAGTCTTTCTGTTCTTGCGTACCATAGTGAGACAGCAGCTCACCTGGACCTAACGAGTTTGGTACCATAACAGATACCGCAGCGCTGATACTGCGCGTTGCAATACGGGTCACAATTGTTGAGTTAGCCAAAGAAGAGAACTCTCGACCACCATACTCTTTTGAGATGATCAAAGAAAAGAAACGCTCTTTGCGCAAGTATTGCCATACTTCAGGAGGCAAATCACGATCTTCTTTTACGATCTTGTGGTCATCCAACATTGCTAGCAGGGTCTCTAGCTCGTTATCCATAAACGATTGTTCTTCTGCTGTTAGCGTTGGTTTTGGGTACTGGTGCAGTTTGGTGAAATCAGGTCGACCTGAAAACAGCTCACCATCCCACCAAACGCTACCCGCTTCCATTGCTTCCTTCTCTGTGCTCGACAGAGGTGGCAACACTTTTTTAAACATTTTGAAAGCAGGGTCACTTACCCATTTTCTTCTTAGAGAGCCCATAATCAGATCCTTTTGTTCGCTATTTGTCTGGTCTAATATTCTTGTTATTTGTTTTTTGTAAGTACTAGTTAAAACTTCTATTCCGCAGCGACGCCTGCTGCTAAGAATGGAATTAGTTGGTCAACAACCGATTTAGCATCCATTGCTTTTCCGTAATCATTTTCTGCGATCTCAAGCAGTGCTTGGCTCGAAGCCATTGTGAATACACAAGTACCGAGCGTAAAATGCAGACGCCAGAACAGCTCTTCTTGAGACAGTTTCGGATTGGCTTTCATTACTGATTCTGTAAATAGAGAAAGCGCATCCGAGTAACGAGTGGTGATAAACCAGCGGAGGTGCCCCTGCACATCTGTGTAACCACGACCAATCAATAGCATGAACCGACTGGTTCCATTTGGCCGTACATCATTTAGATTACGTAACGGCCCGCGTAAAGACTCAAACACGTCTGCCATCTCATAACGCTCGTTAAGGTTGAGATTGATTAATGCATCTTGCACAGCCGGCATAAATGCCTCTAGGTAACGATTAAGTACGGCTCTCACCAAAGTTTTCTTGTCACCAAAGTGATAATTAACCGACGCTAGATTCACGCCAGCTTTGCTGGTAATCGTACGTAGAGAAGTATCTTTAAAGCCATGCTCTGCAAAAAGTGCCTCTGCTACATCAAGAATTTTCTCTTTAGTGGAGTTTTTACTTGGCATTTTAATCACTCGTATTAAACAACTGTTTGAAATATACAATCGAAACAGAAAGGCAACAAGCCATTAACATCACACTTTTAGATATTGGTCTGACCAGAAGATCGGAGAAGGGTTCTAAGCACCTGAAAGAAGAAAATTAAATATTTTTTGAAAAAAGTTGGAACTGTTTTGAAAACGCCCGGTCTGAATAATTGTAGTTAGCAGAGCATTCGAGGGTTTGAACAACCCATTAAGTTTACAGGCCGTCAACTTGTCTTCTTACTGAAGCTACTAATTTACGCTGCTTTTTCTTATTTAACTCCTATGTTTATTTGTATCCGCCCAGAGCCCGATTGCTCTGGGCTTTTTTTATTCTGCGCGTTTAATACCAACCTGAGCAAAAACCCAGCGCGAGCTTAGCAAGTAGTTACTCACCATCCCTACCAGTATCCCAGCAACTAAGGCAATCAACGGCCCAACCCCAGCCTCTCCTAAAACTGATGACAGCACCTTAAACACAATAAAATTCGGCAAGGCAGAAAAGCTCGCTCCACACATAAACTTCATCCATTGCTGAAAAGCTTTTTGTTCTGTGCTGTAGAAAGTGAAGGTACGATTACCAAACCATGTCACCGTAGCCGCGCCAACAAACGCTATCGCACGAGCAAGCATAATTGACGTGTCTGCTAGATAAAACAGAGCCGAAAAAACCACGGCATCGGCGATAAAGCCGATGCTTCCTATCAGCGCAAAGCGTACAAGTCTGACATTCACACTCACGACTGTTGACCGCAACGATACAGCGAGCGGCGACTCTTAGAGGTAAACTCGATGATGCAACTTAATTGTTTCTCTTGAACAAGCTTATCGACAGCAGTGCGTTCACCAATCAACTGCACCTGAGGCAACGAGTCAAGCACGGTTTCATCACCCAATAATTTTGCCTGACCAAAACTGTAGAACTGGCCCGAAAAAGGACGAGACCCAACGTAGTAAGTCGCTACACTCGGGTCAGCCATCGTTAGAATGACTTTATCACTGCGCTTATCACCGACATCAAAATGAATAAACCCGATAGCAACAAGCAGTAATACAGGCACGATGGTAGCAGTAACCTTAAACCACTTGTGATCTTGTTTTGCATCCGATACTAGGATGGCTATCAGCAAACCGATCGCTGGCACACCAGGCAGTACATAGGCAGGCAAAATGTTTCCCGAAAAAGTAAACAAAACGAGTGGCGCAATCAGCCAAAGCAGGAGGAAGCTGACAATGCCATTTTCAGCACTAATAGCTGACTTCAAAATGCGACGTTTTTTCCATAATAAAACTAGTAACACAATAGACCACGGTGCAGCGGAATAGAGCCAAAATAGCCAAATAGTGCCGCGAGCCTCATTGTGTGCAGTCCCGTAAAGGTCACCTTCCCAGCCGCTGACCAAAAAGCGCTTAAAGTGTTCACCGATGATGAAGTAATCTAAAAACCCCGGGGTAGCTTGCTCTGCCAGTACATACCAAGGCAGTGCGATCGCCAACATAAGTAAAGTGCCTCCGACAAGTGGAAAACGTTGCCATATCACTTTGAATGCATGAACAAAACCGTGCTGCAAGATCAGCCAAGGCCCGACAGCCAATCCCATTAGCACAACAACAAGCGGACCTTTCGCCAACAAACCAATAGCTAAGCCAATAAAACCGACATAGCCCCATACTTTATTAGGATGACTGCTTTCATAGCTCAACCAACACAGATAAAAGCCTATCATTGCGATTGTCATGCCGAATGTGAGCGCCATATCTGTCATCACAGCACCCGCTGCAATCGAGAAGATTCCGCAGGTCGCCAAGACCAACGAAGTGACTAAACCACTGTACCCCAGTCGCTTTGCGAATAACCCCATCAATAACAGAATGAACACACCTGCAATCCAGTGCGGCACTCGAACCGCAAATTCATTAACACCGAATGTTTCGATACCTAGCGCACTCATCCAGGTAAATAATGGTGGCTTACCCCAAAAAGGCACCCCGTAATCAAACTGCGGTGTGACCCAATTTCCGGTTTCTATCATCAAACGCGCCATTTCACCGTATCTGGCTTCAGTAGTATCCATTAATGGGTAGGCACCAAGGGTAACCAGTCGGATAAACAGAGCGGCACCTAAAATGGCCCACAAATGAATTCGGTTAAGACTCATGCTTGTTTCTCCGCTTTTTGATTCTGATGCAGTGCTTGCTTCTCAGTAACCGATTGCACGAGGTATAAAGGTCTTTGTTTGGTTTCGATGAAAATTCGTCCGATGTATTCACCTAATACACCGATACTGAGCAGCTGGATTCCACCCAAAGCGAGTTGCACCACCATCATTGACGGATAACCCGTGACAGGATCACCGAACAACAGTGTTTTAACCACAATCATCACACCATAGATAAAAGCACCACCAGCAATTAAACATCCTAGGAATGTCGCAATTCGCAAAGGACGAATAGAAAAAGAAGTAATGCCATCCACCGCCAAACCGATAAGTTTTAGGTAGTTCCACTTCGTTTCACCACAAAAACGCGCATCGCGTTTAAACTGAATCGTTGCCTGCTTAAAACCAGGCCATGCAAAAATGCCTTTCATATAACGATTGCGCTCAGGTAACCGATTGATATGGTCAACAACCTCTCTTGATAGAAGTCGAAAATCACCAACATTTTCAGGAATGTTAGACTTAACCATCGAATTCAGAATCCGATAGAACGCGGCGGCAGATTTACGTTTAAACCACGTCTCCCCTAGCCTTTCTGCGCGCTGCATGTTAACGACATCATATCCCTCTCGCCATTTATCTAGCATCTGAGGAATCAGCTCTGGTGGATCTTGTAAATCAGCGTCAACTAAGATCACCGCGAGCCCGTTGCAATGCTCTAGACCAGCACTCATCGCAGCCTCCTTGCCAAAGTTACGGCTTAAGGCAACACTTTGAATCGACGAAGAACGACTAATAAAACTCTCGACAACCGATAAGCTACGGTCTGTGCTACCATCATCGATATAGATAATTTCACTGCTATCAGGCAGCCGTTCGAGCACAGAGGTAAGACGAGAGTGCAGCTCTGGAAGGGCATCTTGTTCGTTGAAGTAAGGAACGATAACACTGAGTGTGATGGGTGACTGAGTACGACTTGGCACTGAGGTTACATAACCCATATTGCCCCCTATGTTGGATTAGGTTCTCAAACGCAGCTCTGTCGAACTGCTTCATTGCAATCGAATCTATCAGTAGAGACGTGAAAAGCTTGTTGTTCACGCTTTTTTCACGCTCCCATTGAGATCATCAACCCCCTTAAAATGAGAGTGTGTTATGAATAGAGTGCTACTGGTTGAAGATAATCGCGAAGTTGCGGGGATCTTGTTCGACTACTTTGAGTATGAAGGTATGGAATTAGACTACGCCGACAACGGTGAGTTGGGTCTTCAACTAGCGCTTGAAGGAGCATTCGACATCATTTTGCTTGATCTGATGCTGCCTAGAATGGATGGGCTGACGGTTTGCAATAAACTAAGAGAAGCTGGCATCAATACGCCCGTGTTAATGTTGACCGCTCTGGACAATCGTGACGACATGCTTAACGGCTTTAAACATGGTGCAGATGACTACCTAACCAAGCCCTTTGATTTAGAGATCCTCGAAGCGCGAATTCATGCATTGATCAAACGCTACAAAGGGCAAGTCGCCAACTCCATTTTACAATTTGGTAGCCTTAGAATTGATCAGAAAACTCGTCAAGCATACCGCCACAGCAAACTACTGGCTTTAAACCCAACCACCTACACTATTTTAGAAATGCTTTGCCAGCGCGCCCCAGAGGTAGTCACTCGTAGAGAAGTATCTGAAAAACTTTGGCAAGAGAGCGAACCAAACAATGACGTATTACGCAGCCATATTTATCAACTTCGCAATCAGCTCGATAAACCTTTCCATGCCCCTATGCTGACGACCATTCCCAAAATTGGCTTTCGCTTAGAGGACATCTGATGCCGCACGGTTTTTTGTCTAACACCCGAACTCTGACTGGTCGACTTGCAGTATTCTTTACTGGCATGTCTTGCGTGATTGGCATCGTCACTTTCTTAATTTTCTATTTTGCTCTGCAATGGTCAGAAGATCGCGTGGGTGAACGACGCATCTTAATTGACCGCGATAGCGCCGTAGAACGCTTTCTCGCAGGAGAAAAAGGAGAGATTCGCCTCGATTCGTTAACCGTAGCTTACAATGACGTGAATTTGGTCCCCAAAGAGTACCGAAAGTATGTCGATGATCATGAAAGCTTTCTAGGTGAAGTGGGGTCTCTGCTCTCTCCTCATGGACATATGGTATACAAAGGCTATTACTCAGACAAAGGAGAGCGAAAGATCATTGTGTTGCTCTCTTTGATCGACAAAGTCGAGTTTGGCAATGAAGAAATTCTCTATTCTGGAATCATAGTCATAAGCTTTGTTTCCCTGCTTATGTTTACTTTCGGTGCGCTGCTGTTTCGTCTTTCCAGGCGCTTGATTGAACCTGTCAACGACATTACCAAACAGCTCAACGACCTCACAGGTGATACAACCCAAGCTTTCGATATTCATCATGAAGCAGCGGAAGAGTTTCAGTTGCTTACCACTCACCTCAATCAGTATCGCAAAGAACTTAATCTCGCGTTAAAACGAGAACAAGCTTTCGCACGCTATGCTAGCCATGAGCTAAGAACACCGCTTACTGTGGTAAAAGGGGCAAATAAGCTATTGACTCGCTCTAGTCTCAGCGAGTTTCAGCACAGACAAGTCACACGTATTGAGCACGCAGCACTTGAAATGATTACTTTGGTCGATGCACTGCTCTCTATTGTGCGTTACGAGCGCAATGTTGATGATGCGCCACTTAGATCTATCCAGCCGCAAGAGATAGCGAACATTGTTGCTGCTAATAAGGTGCATGCGACAGAGAAACAGCTTGAGATTGATGTCCGCTTTAATGGTCAACCACAGCTCAGAGCCACACCTGCGGTATTAAACATGGTGCTAGGTAATCTTATCCGCAATGCAATCGCAGCGTCAGATCATGGCAGAATCGACGTTGAAGTTTCTTCTCAGCACATAGAAGTGATTGATGATGGTCCGGGTCTAACAGAAATACCCGATTCTGAAGGTCATGGGCTTGGCCTTTTGATCGTTGAAGACCTGTGTAGACGCTACCAATGGCAATTTGAGTTGACCAATCATGACAAGCGTGGCTGCTGCGCCACCATTAAATTTTGATCTAGATTGATACTCGTAGCCGCTAATCCGTTAAGATAGTCGGCCAATTTTTTACTATCACTCTCTATGAAGCTTGCCAACACGCCAATAACCCAGCACCAGTTTGGAACTATTCCGTTTTTCTTAAAGCGTGATGATCAACTGCACAGCCATTTCAGCGGCAATAAAGCACGTAAGTTTATGGCCGTGCTAGAGCAAGACTACCCATCAATTCAAACACTAATCAGTTATGGCAGTACCCAATCTAACTCGCTCTATTCCTTGTCAGCTCTGGCGGCCATTAAGGGCTGGCAACTGGAGTTTTACGTAGACCGAATCCCATCGTGGTTGAGTGATACCCCGCTAGGAAACTATCGCGGCGCTTTAGAGCTCGGCGCTAAGATCATTCCAACCGCCGATTATCACCTTCACCCCAAAGACTACATCGAGCAGATTCGACAACCAGATAACTCGTGCTTGGTTTTACCTGAAGGTGGACGCTCTAAGCTCGCGAGACAAGGTGTTGATCAGCTAGCGGCTGAAATCCTGTCTTGGACAAGATTCGAACCCAATCATCAGTTCGTTGTCGCCCTCCCAGCAGGGACTGGCGCGACTGCACTGTATCTGCACAAGTATCTGAAACCACATTCAATCCCAGTTATAACTTGCCCTTGCGTAGGAGGAAAAGAGTACTTGATCCAGCAGTTTGAAGAGCTGGGCGAGAATGATTTCCCACACATCCTCGAGTTAGAGACCAAGCATCATTTCGCCAAACTGTATGAGCAAGATTATCGGATCTGGAAGCAGCTTCTCGCCGAAACCCACGTAGAGTTCGATCTTCTCTATGATCCGATGATGTGGCAGTGTCTACAATCATGGTATAAAGAAAACCAAGATAAGAGCATCATTTATGTTCATCAAGGTGGTTTGCTCGGCAATGAAAGTATGCTGCCGCGCTACGAGCGAAAATTTGGTGAACGCTTTGGGGAATAAATATGAAGTCATACATTATATTGCTACTTGCTACGCTCTCTTTACCTCTGTTCGCGAACACGATCATCACTACACCCGCGAAACCCATCATTGGTATTAACGCTAGTGAGATTAGTAAACGCGTCTGTTATTACCAAGATCAAGCTTATTCTGATGGCGCAATTATCCAAGTCGACGAATATTATATGATCTGTTCGTCAGCCAATGATTTTGAATCCAATGGCGCTTTAAAGTGGCACAGTATTGATGAGCATGAAGCGGCAGAATCGTCTAATCAAGAGCCCGCAGAAAAACCCGTCAAGCGATATTCAGTCAACTAGCGTATGTTCTACCAATAAACAAGGCACATTTTGATCACACCAATAGCCACTCGTCTAACTAAAGGTGACGACCTTAAGCATAGTATTCAGGACTTGGTCACTAAACACAGTATCAACGCTGGGACAATCGCCTCTTGCGTAGGTTGCTTTACTCACTTTCATATCCGGTTGGCGGGCGCAACTGACACTTTAGAATTAAACGAACCATTAGAGATCGTCTCTATCATGGGCACGCTAACGCCCAACCACCAACACATTCATATCTCGGTGGCCAGACAAAACGGAGAGGTTGTGGGAGGTCACCTGCTGGAAGGTTGCTTAATTGATACCACTGCAGAGCTGATCATTCATCAGTATCACAAGCTGAGCTTTAGCCGTGAAGTTGATCCCCAGACTGGATACACAGAATTGACCATTGGCACCCACGGCCGTTGACGTTGTTTTCCAGCCAGATGGCATTGTCGTGACAAACGCTTTATCTATTTACCTCGACACTGGTGAATAGCACTAGCTTTACTATCCTTAGCAGAAAGAAGTAAAGTGAGATGCGCTATGAAAAACACGCAATCCGTCGGCCTCTTTGGCAACTTGTCCGTACGCTGGAAGTTTTTGCTCGCGGCTGGGGGAAGCCTAATTATTACAGCTTCGGCACTGATGGTTTCATTTTTGTACGCCAGTGACCAGGCTCAGCAGCTAGTCCGTCGACAGACTGAAAACAATTTAAAACAATCCGCTGAACAATACATCAATGAACTCGCGAACCAGCAATCTTTAAAGATGCAGGGCTTCTTTGACGGTTCGTTTGATCGAGCTGATATGTTGGTGAAAAACATTGTCTCTCTTAAAGAAAACACCGACCAAGGATTAGTTGACTCCGATTCACTGCGGCCTCTCCTGAATCAAATCATCAAAAAAACCGTGAGTGACCACAGCGAGATGCTAGGCCTATACGTGGTTTCAGAAACAGAGGCGCTCGATAACAGTGATGTGTATTACGTTAATAGTGAAGAAGCTGCGTCCAATGAAGTCGGTCGATTTGCTCCGTACTGGGCTCGCTCAAGTGATGGAAGCGTAGAGCTTGAAGTTCTGGTTGAAGAAGACATCAATGATACTGAACTCGACGAAACCAATACGCCGTTCAATGAATGGTATGCATGCTCAATACGCAATCAAAATGCCTGTGTTCTCAACCCATACCTAGATACTGTGGGTAATGAAGAAATACTGATGACCTCGCTTACCTTACCCATTGTGTCGAAAGGGCAGCTTGTCGGTATGCTAGGGGTCGATTTTGGATTAAATAAAATCCAAACCCTAATCACTGAGGCCGACCAGAATATGTTCTCTGGACATGGCCAAGTCTTATTGCTCAGTCATGGCGGGTTCATTGTCGGTTACGATGTTGACCAGAGTTTAGTGGGTACACATTTATCCGAAGCCAGTATTACTGGCTCTGATTCTCTGCTTAGCTGGCTTAGTCAGCCCACCTACTCGGTCAACTGGGAGGACAACGGTGAAACACTTCGCGCCAAGATTCCCGTTCAGTTGTCAGCTAATGCGCAGCCATGGGGGCTAGTTTTCGACGTTCCGCGTAAAGATGTTATGCAGCAAGCGCTGGAACTAGAAAAGACCTTAAATCAAGCCAATCGAGAGTCTGTCACGAATATCTTTCTGATTGGCATATTCATTACCATCACCGTTCTCATATTAAATGCGCTTGTGGCCTCCAAGCTAGTCAGCCCCATACGCGTTGTCTCCCGTAGTCTTGAAGATATCGCAGGAGGCGAAGGGGATTTGACCCGACGATTGGCGGTAAACAGTAATGACGAAATCGGTGCTCTCGCTTCTGGCTTCAACCAATTTGTTAGCAAACTTCAAGGTATAGTGGCTCAAATTTCGACCTCTGTCGCGGGAGCAAAACTAAACGCAGAAGAAGCGTCAAGTATTTCTCAACGCACTAATCAGGGAATGCAGCAGCAGTTTACCGAAATTGATCTGGTCGCGAGCGCCTCTGCTCAACTGGCTTCAACCGCACAAGAAGTCGCCAACAGTGCTAGCCAGGCTGTAAATTCTGCCAAAGAAGCCAACGATGCGGCAGAGCAAGGGAAAGTCGTCATTGACTCTACAACGCATGCAATGGAATCACTGGTTGCAGAGGTAAGTGCTGCCGTCCCGATAGCCGATAATCTCGCCCAAAACAGCGAAAATATCACCTCTATCTTGGTGGTTATTGAGAGCATCGCCGAACAAACCAATTTACTGGCACTTAACGCAGCAATTGAGGCCGCCCGTGCCGGAGATCAAGGCAGAGGTTTCGCCGTTGTCGCTGATGAAGTAAGAACCCTCGCGGGAAGAACTCAGGACTCTATCAGTGAAATTCGCGAAGTCATCAACCAATTGAAAACAGGTACTAACGAAGTCGTCGTTGCGGTACAAAAAGGTAATGAGAATGCTCAACAGACCGCAGAACAAGTCAACAATACTGTAACTGTATTAGAGCAAATCATTACCCATATCGTCAGTATTGATGAAATCAGCAACCGCATATCTGAAGCGGCAATGGAACAACGTGGCGTCGCTGAAGAGTTAAGCCACAACGTCACTAATATAAGAGATGTTAGCCAAGCGGTCAGCCAAGAAGCAGACTCATCTGCTAGGGTAAGCCAAGAGCTATCGAACTCAATGTCAGAGCTGCAAAGCTTGGTTCAACAATTTAAGGTCGAATAACCCGCAATAGTTCGATAGCAGTATTCATTCAGATAAGAAAAAGCTCCATCGACTGATGGAGCTTGGAGCATAAATAGTTCGGGGGAACTATTTGACTAAACTCCGTTTGGATTTGATCAACGCAGCGGCGTTATGCATAGCATCTTTGGTACTGACATCGATAATCGCGATATTGCTAAACCTTTCTGGCTCTTTTATTGCCACGTCATGAGCGAAGATCACCAGTTTTGCTCGCGCGATATCTAGTTCGGTGATGCGGTTGTTAATGCCATCTGCGCCTTGGGTTTCTACTTTAATTTTGATGCCCATAGAATAGGCTGCTTTCTCCAATGATTTAGCCGCTAGAAACGTATGGGCAACACCGGAAGGACATGAAGTCACCGCAAGTACATCGGCTTCCCCCTCTGTTTGCACTGATGAGTATGCGCGGCGAAACGAGTCATACTCTTCATCTTCTCGTACCGTTTTTTTCAATAGAATGACAATACACGCCGTCGTGAGTGCGCCCGCAACGGTTCCGACGATATAGCCCAACTTACCATCAACGACAGGAAGTACGATCCAACCTCCCCACGGTGCATGATTGATAACGTGGAACATAAAGCCAATGACATTACCAACAATCCCACCAGCAACAATAGCCGGAAGAACCCGAGTAGGATCTGCAGCAGCAAAAGGAATCGCTCCTTCGCTGATACCAATCATACCCATTATACCTGCTGCTTTTCCTGCTTCGCGTTCATCACGCCTAAATTTATTCGGTGACAGCAGCGTCGCTAATGCTAGCCCCAGAGGAGGTGTACAGATTGCAATACCAACGCCGCCCATAAGCCAAGGCTGAGTATTAACCTGAGTTTGAGCAAACAACGTGGCTACCTTGTTCACTGGCCCGCCCATGTCGAACGCGGTCATCGCACCAAGCACTGCGCCTAACACCACTTTCCCCGAACCTGCCATATCCGTTAACAGTAAATTCAAGGCATTCATGGTGGCTGAAATAGGTGCTCCTATTAACCACATGACGAGCCCACAAGTGGCAAATGTTCCGGCCAAAGGATAAATAAAGATACTGCCTAACGAAGTCATGCTATCAGGCAATTTAATCTGCTTAAGTAGCAGCACAAAGTAACCAGCAAAAAAACCGACAACTATGGCACCGAGAAACCCGGTATTGTATTGGTCTACCGCTACCCATGTACCGATCATCCCCGGTGCCAACCCCGGTTTATCTGCAATCGAATAAGCGATGTATCCACCCAGAACGGCAGTAAAAAGCGTTAATCCGGCAATGCCCATGTGCGCCATATCAGCCAGAACGCCCTGCTCTGGCAATGCTGCATGGCCTGTCATCATTACCGACAGTGAGAGCAGCACACCACCCGCAACGATAAAGGGGATCATGTGCGATGTGCCAAACAGTAAGTGTTCTTTCACTCGCGCTAAATGCCTTTTTAACGGGCTTAGTGGCTCTATGCTTAACGCCTGCGCAAGGTTATCTTGTTCAAAATATGGTTCTGGCGTACTTTCAGTGATCAGCAATAAAGCCGCCTCTATACTTTCTGCCTGTTTAAGCTGATCGATAAACTCCTCTTCAATCAACTTGGTAGAAAGCTGCGCCAACACCTCTATATGATGGTGGTCGTCGCCATCTGGGGAAGCAAGCATAAAGAACACATCCGATCGCTCGCCATCTTCGGCGCCATAATCAATACCACTACGGCTAATGCCAACTGCAACGGCAGGTTTTGCCACCGCTGAACTTTTGGCATGTGGAATGGCAATCCCATCTTCAAACCCGGTATTACCAATCTCTTCTCTTGCCCATAAATCAGCGAGAAACTGATCTTTATCAGTTAGCTTTTTGGCATCATGAAGCAATTCCACCAACTCTTTGAGCGCTGCCTCTTTTGTGGTTGCTTTTAAGTCGAGACAGATGGTCTCTGATTGAACTAGGTTTGTAATATCCATTATTTCTTGCCTTGCCATGCTCGCGCTCGAACATAGATTAATCACCTCGCCTCGCCCGATATATAGGACTAAAACGGCATTAACTGGATTATTGTAACACCCCATAAAAAGTGTGAAGCCTATCTTTCAAATTGTTGCTCTTGGTCGAGGCAATCACACGGCGCTGTGTTAATATCCGCCAAAATAGCCACAGAGAACTATTATGAAAATCATTGCTGTCACTGCTTGTCCAACAGGCATTGCACATACTTATATGGCAGCAGACGCGTTAACCAAAGCTGCGCCCAAACATAACGTGCAAATTAAAGTTGAGACCCAAGGTGCAATGGGAATCGAGAACCCGCTAACACCTCACGATATTACCCATGCAGACAAGGTGTTGATTGTCTCGGATATTGAGATTGAACAGGCAAATCGATTCGACGGCTTACCCTGTGTACAAATCCCTATCGAAGACGTACTGCTTAACGTTGATAAAGTTTTTATTCTCCACTGCAGAACGTAGCGAACTGTCATGACAGAGTATCAAATCACCTTTCTTGTCGAAGACTCCAATGCGAGTGCTCACGCTAGCAAGCCCTTGTGCAGTCTTGCTAGAAAGTTCAAAAGTAGCATAGATATTATCAACATCACCCGAAATCGTAGTGCTGATATGGCCAAGTCTGTTGCGTTGCTGCAAGCTGGGCTAGTAAAGGGGGATTTGTGCCAGATAACTGCTTTTGGCATTGACGCTGAGCTTGCTTGTTTTGTACTAAAAGATATCGTCGCAGAGCACTATGCCTTGGTTGGATCCAACATTAACTATGAGTTTTCCGACCAACTTGCCAAGCGATTACCTCAGCTTCGTACACCCAGTGAAATTAACTGGCACTATGCCAAAGCGCATACCGAGCTGACCAAGTTTGAATGCTTAAAAGGATTGGCTCAACTGATCTACCCGTGCTCTGCTGATGACCTGATCCTTGCTTTCATTAAACGCGAAGAGCGTTCATCAACGTGTGTTACAGCGGGTATTGCTTTGCCCCATGTCATGTTTGATGATATCGACCAAATCTCCATTGCCGTGATTAGCAGCGATACCCCAATAGATTGGGCTTCAAAAGTGGGGGAGGTTCACTTGGCTATAGCACTGGTGATGCCTTCATCACCGTCCCGTGAACAGATAGTGACCGCAACAAACCTAACCAGAAACCTGCTGTATGGAACGTTTGCAGAGCGTTTATTAATGACCAAAAGCAGTATCGATCTGCAAGCCCTGCTGATGTATTCCATGTCACGATTGATCGCTTAGCCGCTAAATAGATCCACGATAATCAGATGGCGTTCTTCCAGTACGATTTTTAAATACTCGACAAAAGTAGTTCACATCCTTAAAGCCACACCTTACCGACACCTCGTTGAGCTTGAAGTTATACTTCTTGAGCATAAACTTAGCACGTTCGATTCTTACCCACGTAATGTAGTCGGCTAATGTCATGTGCCCTTGCTGGCGAAATAAGCGCGATAAGTGGTTGGCCGAGATACTAAAGCGCGTCGCGATGCTATCTCGGGTTATCTGGCGATGGAAGTTTTCCTGGATGTAGATACAGATCCCCTGATAAAGATCCTGAACTCGGCTATGAGACTGCTCTAATGGCGCATCAAGCATGGCTTTGCAGTATTGAAGTAACGCTTGCAGCAACAACTCATCCATCGGTTTTTTGGTGCACTCTCTAGCAAGCGAACTGAGCGCCTCTAGAATATTATCTATCGCAAACCCAGAGCGTGTCTGAATACTGTGTTTTTGGATGTCGTAAAAGGTCGCTTCTCCCTTGCGCTTACTGACCAAACTTAACCCCAGTTGACGCCGGCCAAAAAGAATACTCAGCACCGAGCAATTGGTGTCCCAGTCGGGTTTGTTCCAGCAATTAGGCGGAATAAAAATAGCATCTCCAACCTTAGCGACAATTTGCGTGACTTTGCGCTCATGGTCTTCCATCTCATTAATGTACTCTCCCTCTAACACGATCTCCAAGCGCGGAAAGTTCACTTGATAACTGCATTCTGGTGGCGTGTGAAAATCTCCTGCAAACCATATGTGATGAAAAGCTTCCCTCTCGCTCAGTACAGAAGAAATTAGATCATGAAATACCATGTTGGATACTCTCAATAAGTCGCGCGTGTGCTACGGGCATAGGTATACCGCTAGTTGAGATTCTATGCTATTGAGCAAAATCACAATTTAAGATTAATGATACAAAAATCCAGCTTTAGCAATAAATTTCTAGCTAATTAGTGTTAATTGCACCTCAAACCACAAGCAAAGACAACACATAAACCACTGTTTTATAACAGCATAAAATCAAAAACCTGAATGTAACCTTGACGATATAGGCGATCTTAATCACACCTCAAAGATGCCGTTACAATCCTCTAGTAAATGCATTTTTTCTTCACTACAGTCCATTTCGTACAGCTTCCAAAATACCCCTGATACAACATTAAAATTATTAGGGGTTCAAAATGATCACCAAACTCATCAATGAGAATTTGATTACGCTAGATCTTAAAGCGCAATCCAAAGAAGAGGTTTTTCAAGAGCTAATCGAGGTACTTTATTCACAGGGCAGAATCTCCGACAGACAGCAGTTTCTCGCTGACATCAAGGCTCGCGAAGAACTTGGCAACACTGGTTTTGAAGAAGGTATTGCCCTACCACATGCCAAAAGCGCTGCGGTTATCGAACCTGCGGTAGTGATAGGTGTCCACCGCTCAGGTATCGAATACGGTGCAGAAGATGGATTGCCATCGAAATTGTTCTTTATGATCGCGTCTCCCGATGGCGGCGACAACCACCACATCGAAGTGCTGGCAGAGCTCTCCTCTAAGTTAATTGAAGAAGGGTTTATAGAGCGATTCTTAAGTGCCGCTTCAAACCAACAAGCATTGGAATTGCTGCTACAAAAACAGATTGAAAACGAGATTACTCATGATGAACCTAACGGCTTTGTCATAGGCGTAACGGGTTGTCCTGCCGGCGTTGCGCACACCTACCTAGCAGCAGAGGCGCTTGAAAAAGGTGCAGCCAAACTAGGCTACGAAATCAAAGTCGAAACCAATGGCTCTATCGGGGTAAAAAACAGCCCTAGCGCAGAAGAAATTGCTCGCGCTGATGCCATTATTGTCGCCTGTGATAAGCAGGTAGATATGGCCCGCTTTGCGGGTAAACGTGTGGTCAAAACCAATGTAAAAGCGCCGATTAAAGATGCCGAAGGATTAATCACACAGGCATTAAGTGCACCGACCTACCAAGCTGAAAGTCGGGCGAATGAATCTTCTGTAGCGGATAAAGCTTCTCAGGCTCGCTCTGACTTGTACCGCTTTTTGATGAATGGCGTATCTCACATGATCCCATTTGTTGTGACTGGCGGCCTATTAATCGCGCTTGCTCTTGCCATTGGTGGTGAACCCACTGAATCAGGCATGGCGATTCCGGCGGGCAGCATGTGGAACCAAATCTTAGAAGTGGGTGTCGTCGCCTTTACTTTGATGATTCCTATTCTGGCAGGCTACATCGCTTACGCCATTGCTGATCGCCCTGCTCTTACTCCTGGCCTTATTGGTGGCTGGATTGCCAACAATGGTTCTTTCTATGGCGCAGAAGCCGGGACTGGTTTCATCGGTGCTATTGTTGCAGGCCTACTTGTCGGCTACTTCGTTAAGTGGCTTACATCCATCAACTATCACAAGTTCATTCAGCCACTTGTGCCTATCATGATCGCTCCCATTACAGGCTCTCTGTTTATTGCTGGCCTATTCATCTTTGTCATTGGTGCTCCCATTGCAGGACTGATGGAAGGCTTAACCGCACTACTTACCTCAATGAGCACTGGTAACGTTGTGTTACTTGGCATTGTACTGGGTGGTATGGCTGGCTTTGATATGGGCGGGCCATTCAACAAGGTCGCCTTCTTATTCTCTGTTGGCATGATCGCAAGTGGTCAAACTCAGTTTATGGGTGCAATGGCTTGTGCAATCCCGGTCGCTCCGCTTGGTATGGCGCTAGCAACTGCACTTGGACGCAAATTCGAACTATTTGAATCTTCAGAACTGGAAGCAGGTAAAGCGGCTGGCGCGATGGGCTTAGTGGGCATCTCTGAAGGTGCGATTCCTTTTGCAGCACAAGATCCGATGTCTGTTATCCCTGCCAACGTTCTTGGCTCTATGGTCGCCGCTGTAATGGCGTTCTCTTTTGGCATCACTAACAGCGTGGCACACGGCGGCCCAGTGGTGGCACTACTTGGCGCAATGAATTACCCGCTACTTGCATTGGTATGCATGGCTGCAGGTACGGTTGTCACCGCCTTAACGTGTATCTCACTGAAAAAACTTCGCAAAGAAAAGCTAGTTACCGCGACTGCTTAAACCTTTCCCACAACTCCCAATGGCTTGAGCGTCCCTCAGGCCATTCTTCCTATGGTGAACTCAATGCCAGAACTAACCACCTCAATAACAGAGACTCAACACGACTCTACAGCCACGACTCAATTATTTGAACCGAGTAACAGTTTAGCCCCAGACAAGCCTCACCAAGCCTTCTACCTTATGAGCAACGTCATTCAAAGTTACGCTTGGGGTAGTAAAACGTCACTAGGTCAGCTATTTGGCATCGATAATCCAGGTTCGACTCCGCAAGCTGAACTGTGGATGGGTGCGCACCCGAATGGCTGCTCTAGTGTATTGAACCAAGGCATTCCCACTGCTCTATCAGCGCTTATCGCAGCCAACCCGCAGCGTTATTTAGGTAAAGAGACGGCAACCAAGTTCGGCGAACTTCCCTATCTATTTAAAATCTTGGCAGCAGATCAAGCCCTTTCGATCCAAGTCCATCCGAGCAAGGCTCAAGCAGAATCTGGCTTTACGAAAGAACAGCAACTTGGTTTGCCATTAACCGCGAGCAATCGCAATTACAAAGACCCCAACCATAAACCAGAGTTGGTATACGCCCTTACCCAATACCAAGCAATGAATGGCTTTCGACCAATAGCAGAGATCATTGAATATTTTGAACAACTTGCGATTGCAGAGATACAGCTGCTACTTGATGAGCTAACCAAGGAGCCCAACTCACACGGATTGGCAAGCTTCTTCGCGGGGATACTTTCGTTGCAAGGCGAACAAAAAGAAATGGCGCTAACGATACTGTTGCTCAAAGCTAAGCTTTCTACTGATCCCGTGTTTAATCTGATCATAGAACTCGCAGATCAGTATCCGGGAGATATTGGCTTGTTTGCCCCCTTGATGCTCAATGTTATTACATTAGAGCCAGGAGAAGCCATATTTCTTGATGCGCAAACACCTCACGCCTATCTACACGGAACAGGGCTAGAGATCATGGCGAACTCAGACAATGTACTCAGAGCGGGTCTAACGCCTAAGCACATAGATGTCGAAGAGCTAGTCTCATGTACCCGATTTACTCCAAAGCCAATCAATAACCTCAGGCTGAACCCCTGTATTGAAAATGGCATTGAACAATTTCAGGTTCCCGTTGAAGACTTTAAGTTTGCGATTATTCACAACTCTGATAACCGCCTGATTTCCGCCACCAGCGCAGAGATTCTTTTACCGTTAGATTATCCGATGAGCCTAACCGATTCACACGGTGAAACTTGCCAAATAGCAGTTGGCGAGTCTGTTTTTGTGCCTGCTGACACTAAAGATTATCAGCTCACCTGCCAAGGCCGGGTAGCGCGAGCATACTGCTAGTTAAGCCAGACTCAATATTAAGCCTCACACCGCTGAGGCTTTTTTACGCTTGCTCCACAGTGATCTTATCTAAATAAAATGACGCCAATCACAGTTAGTTTTAGCGGGTACAAAAGTATAGCAATAGCCTTATTTTTACTATTTCGACAAACCACCTAGTGAATTAATTTTAACTCACAGCAAATCGTATTGATCTCAATATTCAGGTTCTTCAAGAACAGGTAGGAAAGGCCTGCGAAGAATTTATAGAAAACATTATAAAAGCAAAAGATGAACATCTGATCCTAGATATTTTAATTAATTCATAAGGTAATATAGATATGAGTACAATAACCGCTCAAGCTGCTAATAGTAGCGATCTTAAAAAAAACCTCAGTACCCTGAAACAACACCTTTTATTCGGTACCTCACATATGTTGCCATTTATTGTCGCGGGCGGTGTCTTGCTCGCACTGGCAGTAATGGCATCAGGTAAAGGGGCTGTACCGGCAGACGGCCTACTCGCTGATATTTCCAACATCGGCATTAAAGGATTAGTGCTGTTCCCAATTATTTTGGGCGGTTTCATCGGCTATTCTATTGCCGACAAACCAGCCCTTGCACCTGCGATGATCTCTTCCGGCATTATGGCCGATATGGGTGGCGGCTTCTTAGGTTGTATTGTGGCAGGATTTATCGCCGGTGGTGTGGTTTTTCAGCTTAAGAAAATCCCTCTTTCTACCAATATGACCGCGCTTGGCGCTTACTTTATCTACCCTCTTGTCGGCACGTTAATCTCTGCGGGTATCGTTCTTTGGGGCATTGGTGAGCCAATTAAGCTGTTTATGGCATCTATGAACGAGTTTTTGGCATCTATGGCGGGGGCTTCTAAAGTAGTACTTGGTACCATTCTTGGTGGTATGACGGCTTTTGATATGGGCGGCCCAATCAACAAAGTGGCGACCCTATTTGCCCAAACTCAGGTTGATACCCAACCATGGCTGATGGGTGGTGTAGGCATTGCTATTTGTACTCCTCCGCTAGGTATGGCGCTTGCGACTTTCCTATTTAAAAAGAAATTCTCTAAGCAAGAGCAAGAAGCGGGCAAAGCCGCTGCGATCATGGGCTCTATCGGGATCTCTGAAGGGGCTATCCCATTCGCTGCCAACGACCCAATGCGCGTGCTTCCTTCAATTGTGGCTGGCGGCATCGTGGGCTGTGTATTTGGATTCTTAACCGATGTTCTGCTGCACGCACCTTGGGGCGGCCTAATCACAGCGCCTGTATCAAGTAACATCCCAATGTATGTGGTGGGCATTGCTCTTGGTTCATTAACAACGGCTGTAATTGTCGGTTTTTGGAAGCCAGTAGCGGAAGAAGAGAGTGAAGAACAGCTATCAGAAGCCACTCCTGCGCAAGTTGCACCACAAGCCGGAGAAGGCGAGTACGATATTGTTGCTGTCACTTGCTGCCCATCCGGCGTTGCACATACCTTTTTGGCAGCCAAAGCGCTAGAAAAAGCAGGCGCTGTGGCAGGCATTAAGATCAAGGTTGAAACCCAGGGCCAAAACGGCATTCAGAACCGCATTACAGACCTAGATGTTGCTAATGCCAAACTGGTTATCTTAGCTCACGATATTCAAGTGAAAGATGCACATCGTTTTGCCAACGCTAACGTGGTGGAATGTTCAACCAAAGAGGCGATGAAGAAGGCAGCAGAGCTCATCACTGCCTAGCGACGAGCTAACCGAGCGAAAAAACTATTCAAACAAAAACGCCACCTGGACAAGGTGGCGTCAGACAGCGATGTCTGGCTTTTTTATTGGGAGCGCAGAAAAAGTTAGAACCCTTTAAACAACACCCCACGATGGTAGCCAAGATAAGGCTTATTCTCTCGTCTGACATTAAACGACATCCCTTCCCTTAGGCCTAGAACATCGGGCGCTTCTAGATACTTTGAAATCATCACCTTGCCGCTATCAGTAAAGGATATAAACCCGAGATCGAACGCCTTATCTAAGTTCGCAACAAGCAGCAATCCATTATATTTATCTAACCTCTCTTCGTTATTTGAGTTACGCCAAGGCTTAATATGTGAAGCGAGCAGAAGTTGTGTATTACGATAGCCCGTCACGGCGCAACCGCCCCACATTTCGATCAGTTTTGATCGAAACTGCCCCTGCCCCAACCGAGTGTTAATCAAGATCGCCTTTTCAGTTTCAGTCAGTTTTTTATCGCTCATAACACCGCGAACATCGGCATTAACATCAACCTGAGACAGATCGGCTAAAAATTGGTGGTAGTGATTTAACGCCGCGCTATACATCCCTTTACCACGCGAGTCTCGAATCTTAAACTCATCCAACTGCCTGACTCGCTCCTCATAGCGAATAAACTGCTTGTAAGATTTAACCTCAGTGAGTGGCTGTTCGAGTTCACCTACATCTGCGAGCCAATTTGAGATAGAGCCTCGAATCGCTCCCACGTAGTTCTTCGCCGTTTTCTCAGACTTACCAATATCGAGCAGCCATTGGCGGAACAAGGATGGAAGATCGGCGAAATTCGCCACGAGGGCATCTTTCAACTCATTTGAAACGATAGAGCTATTCATATAGTCAAACAGCTCTTGGTCTAAATAGGCATAATCTATCGCTTTAGCTGAATACCTTTTGGTGTTTAGCTCATCAAAACCAGCGTGATAGCTCAGGTGCCAAAAGCCTTCACCTTTAAGGTGGTAAAACGGGTTCTCTGGAGTATTACGATCATTGCCTTGGGCGAAACTCTCAAAATAATGGCTAAAGCGATCTTTCACTGCTTGATTGAACTCAATTCTG
Organism: Vibrio sp. VPAP30; assembly: GCF_001188205.1. Classification (NCBI taxonomy): domain Bacteria; kingdom Pseudomonadati; phylum Pseudomonadota; class Gammaproteobacteria; order Vibrionales; family Vibrionaceae; genus Vibrio; species Vibrio sp. VPAP30. The sequence continues at coordinate 581,740 of NZ_LBLS01000043.1, read as the reverse complement.
TTCTTTACCAGATGACCAGCTTGAATTAAATCCATGACCGTCAGCAGCATGCACACCTTATGCGGGCTTTTCTTACCACAAGCACTGTTCATATTCAGGTTCTGGAACTTTTCAACATAGAACTCAAGAGACACAACTTATTTCCTCTTTATCTGCATGTTTGACGCTTTTTCTAATACTACTGTTTGCCAAGTCAACCCTGTCCGAGATAGCCCATCTTCAGTATCTTCAACGTGGCAAACCACTAACTCTAACCGTTGAGCAATCTGTTCTAACTCCGCCAGAGAGACACCATAACTTGTACGGCCATCACCGAACGCACCATGACGCAAAGTAATGACTATTCTGCCCCTTTCGGCTAACCGTTCCACCAAAGAACAAAGTGATTGATAGCGCTTAGACACGGGAATATGCATCCACACTGCTGAAACAAGAATAAGGTCGAAGCTATGGGATAAAGTATCTAGGGTGCTAAGGTCAGGGAGTTGGGCATCGACCCAATGAATTGCCGCCGAAGTACGCTTTTGGCCTAACTGACGAAAAACTGCCGAAGGCTCAATAGCCACAACCTTGCAGCCATGTGAATCAAACCACTGAGCATCTCTTCCCGAGCCTGCACCTACATCTAATACTCGGCTACCCGATAGAGGCCAGTGTGAACGCCAGCTGCTATGTACGGATTCAAAATCAACCGAGTCATACTGCTCAGCCAATTGAGCCGCATTTTCGTCGTAAAAAGAGAGGTTTACATCCATGGCCAATACCCAAAAGTTTCCCTAAAGGAATAATAACCATCTTGATTGCATATAGCGATAAAGTATTAAGAAGGAATGAGGGATTGCGATGAGAATACGGATCGATGAGGCCAGATACGAAATTCTCTGTTAAAAAGCTGAAGTCGAGCGTGTAAGTCAATCACTAGTTCACTCACACGTGTTTTAAAGTGCCGACTGTAACGGTTCTGGACAATTATCATTTTCGGAAAATTTAGTATTAGCAAAACATGAATAACCAGAGGTATGGCAAATTTGTTGTGAAGTTCTAGTGCGATGAGTAAAATCGCACTAGCAAAAAGGTTGATTTTTTTAGTTGCACACTAAATGTTTTTATGTTCAAAGCGTAGCTTTAATGTACATCAAGTGAATCCCTGTCGGGGTTATCTGAGTTAAATCTCGACTGTACACATACCCATATTTTTCTAACAAGTCGATAGAGTGATATGTCCAACCAGCAGCAAATGCAACTCCGCATAAAGCAAATATAGTTACAATCTTATCCCAGATTTTTATTGTTTGAGGACGGTAAATGTCTTTTATCTTTTCACCACGGACGAAAGCCTTAGGTGTTAAAAATAACAAATAAAGTAACAGTCCAAAAAAACCTACAGGTAGCCATAAAGTAATAATTGAAACTTGTACAAGGTCAGCATGGTTCAACAGATCAAGATAATCTTCTAATACTCCTTTGGATACATAGAACCAACTAGGAAAAAAGAAACTCCACATAAAAAGTATTGCAAACCTAACGCTAGTTTTGGGTAACATTCTCTAACTCTTTAACAATTGTTTTTGATATTTTAAACTCACCCCAAGCCCACTCTATAATTACGTAGGCAGCAACACACGCCAGAGCACCGACTAAAACAGTACCACCTAGAGCAGCAACAGCGAACAAAGCAGCTTCACCAACTGCGCTCTGGAGCATAAATTTGAACATGTCAGAGCCAACATTTCCAAACCAATCAACAAGGTGATAGTCATCTTTAAAAACTAAATCACTGGTCGCAATACTCGCGGATACCACAAACGTTAAAACTCCTGCCCCTTTAAAGTTCGCAGCTTTTGATTTCGGGCTAAAACCAGCTTGCATTGATTTAAATGAGTTGAGCGGATATTTTTTTCCGTTCATGTTGATACGAGTACTATTCACAAACGCATGTTTGAGTACTTTTCCGTTCTGATCTGTCCCATTAAAAGCGACAAATATTTTTCCTTTGCTCTCTACGAGATCTGCCTTAATGTTCATATCCCCGAATTGCTTAGTAATAGACGCAGCATCAAACATTGGATCGGTGTGGTTAAACCATGATTTCGCGGTGTTTATACTCGCAGCAAGAGCTGCAACGTCTTTACCAGAATCCAACCAAACGTTATGCAATATCTTGTGAGCATCTTCTAAATCAGTGATAAGTACATGCTGGTGATTCTTCGCCATTTCATCTTCAAGCGAACACTGTAGCCCGATAGAGTCACTCAGAATTTGAGGTGTTTTCAACCCATGAGAGATTTGACCTAACCCAGCTTCTTGTCTGTCTCGAAGAACCCTCTCTCTAATTTCAGCCCATCGTTTCTCATCGCTCGCGGTATATCTCAGCTCTTCCTGACGTTCTCGGTGTTGACGTGCTGCACGTTCTCTTGTGGTTTCTTGTCTTACTTCTGGAGCTACAGGAGCGGATTCATATCTCATGGGAGTCGGTTTGACGGATAAATAAAAACGATAATAACAATATTTTCAGTGGTTTATCACCCTCAATGAGATAAACTGATAATTTAACCAGTTAAATAGGCAGTTTGATAGGTTAAACAGGCAGAATGAAAGATCAATCGCGGTAAGTTGCATTCTGTCGGATAACGTTTTGTAGAGTAAAATGAACGACACAGATCTTATAGAGTATTTGTTCTAGCTTGTTTAGGGGTAAAAATGTGTTTTATTCAGTGCAAGTTCGGCGACTGTTAAAGCGAAAATTCCTTTACCTGAAACCTGCTCAGCTTCACGTTCACAAATCACTAGTGTAACGACACTTCGGATAAGCAGAACAACCATAAAACTGACGCCCTGCTTTTGGCCCTCTCCTAGCTACGCGCAGCACAAGTTTGGATTGGCAGCTAGGGCAAACTTCGGAATCTGTCTTTGGCGCAGGTATTGGTTCAGGTACTGATGGCTGATCCTGAAAACGACGCCCATCTTCAATCATATGAACCAGTTCACTACCATTGACCAGCCACAGTCGCTTATCTAACGCAAAAGCGACAGCTTCGGACGTGAAATCTCCTGACGTTACAATAATCATTTTACTGGCATTGTTAGCAATCATTACCCCGTACATCTCGCGCAGCACTTGCACTCCAACTTTTCGAGATTTCCAATGTTTACATTGTACGAGGCTTAACTCACCATCCTTTGTAAGCCAAATATCAACACCCCCATCGGGTTTCTGTGAGAACTCCTGTTTGACTTTGTATCCCTGGCGTTTGAAGTACTCACCGATATAGCTTTCAAACTCTAACCAGCTAAGAGCGTGCAATGGCGAGGTACTTTTGTGCGATTTAATCCGAGATGTCGTTGTGACATAGCTGCGCTTTCTCTGATGCTGCTTAAAAAACGCCACAGGTGCAGGGAGCAAAAATAAAAGCGCAAAGTAAGGCGCTATTTGAGGAAGGCTTTGACCAATAGCATCAAAAACAAAATTACCACTGTTTGTAGCCATGCTTGGTAAGATATATGAAAAACCGAGATAAATACTCGCAGAGAGTAAAACGCTTAACCACCAAGGCTTGTCCATTAAGTGCCATATAATTCCATCGTTCTTTCGCGCCATCTGACTCCCTCCAATAAGCATTTGAGCGCATTTAATCACAAACGATAAACACTGAGAATAGCAAATAGCCTTATAAGCTCAGTTTCATTTGAAATTACACAAATTATATAAGGTTCCCCGAAGTGCTCGCTTTAATTCGAGATAGCGGATTACAAGAAATATCACTTACCCCTAAAAGTCTAAAATAGAATCTAAGTCATTGATTTAACTTTATTACAGGCATAAAAAAGGCGTCCTAAGACGTCTTTCTTCAAGAATGTGGCGAGTGAGACATCAGAGTTAGAGAGTCAAAACACTGAAATATAACAAAAAATATCACAGAAACTTTAATGGTATTACCATAGGTATTACTTACTGTATTCCATTGCAATTCAGATATTAAAGCCAAACACATCATTCTTTCTTAGTAACTAACAAATGTCGATTCATCAATAGCTTTCTGAAAAATAGAAATTTTACTAGCCTCAATAACTATTCCGCGACAGACTACAAATCCATCCCCGCACCATTATGCTTTAGCCAAGAAACATGTTTTTGGTAGTCAGGTATAATTTTATCGACGAGGTTCCAAAAAGCAGCACTATGATTGCGCTCAATGCGGTGTGCTAGTTCATGAACCACGATGTAATCCAGAACTGCGAGTGGTGCCATCAGGCAACGCCAATGAAAGTTGAGGTCGCCTTTTGGTGAGCAGGAGGCCCAGTGGTGCTGAAGTTCCATTACGCGAATTGCACGATAATCCACTCCTAGCTTTGGGGCGAAATGCTCTACCCGTCTGCTAATGCGAGATAGCCCCTTGGTGCGATAGAAGTGTTTGAATAGCTCACTACCATATTCCGCTTTATCACGGCGCATCAGAAAGTAACCATTTTTCAGGATCAAATCTTCTTTCTGCTCGTTCACCAACTTTAAGCGATAATTACGACCCAGGTAGAGGAAGCCTTCACCGCTCACGAACTCCCGCTCGACTTTGGTGCGGTTAAGATCTTCCCACTCTGCAAGGTTGCGATAAATCCAACTGCGTTTTTCCTCAACGATGCTTTCTATTTTTCCAATATCGTAGTTTTCAGGCGCAAGCACAGTGACACTCCCATCTCGCTCGATAAGAATGCTGGTGGTCTTTCGCTTGCTTTGTTTCAAGCTGTATTCGATATCTTTGTATTGCATGTTAGTGCAGCTGCTCTTTTTTCATTTTTTTTCGTTCTTCAACAGCTTCTTCGAGTTCCTTTTGAGAACTCACTTCAAAGGCATTATATGTTGGCTCAATACGTTCCCTCTTCACTCGACTCTGTTCCATCGCGCCCGGTAACATTTCTGGAAGCTCTAAAACTCTCTTAAAAAATTTCTTGCATGCAGCCACTAAGATATAAGTTGCGACATTACCAATAATCCCCGCCACAGCGGATAGCTGAACAAACGCCACAACATCGAAGTCTTGGCTCCCTCTTCTTGTCTGTTTGAGAGCAATGAAAGGGCTACCAAGTCCATCAACGGTTAATTCATCTTGTAACGCTGAAACAATGTCTGAAAGAGCTTCTTGAGAGAGTGCTGACATTAGGTCGTATTCAGTTTTAACTTCATAAGGCATAGTACTGTCTGACGAGGGAGCTTCAGGCGCATTGGGAACGTCGATGTCAGTTCTGACAGTCACAGAGGCCACTCGGATAAACTGCTCGTACTGCTCAAGTTCACTTGCTAAATAAAGCTCCGTGCCACATACCGAATATTTCAGCATATCCAGTATTCTTCGATCGCCTTCCTCTGTACCTGTTATCTTTAGCTCTTTTATCGCGTCTATGAGCTTTTCAATTTTGATGGTCAGCTCATGATCAGATAAAAGCATTTGTTCCCGTCTACGAGCCAGCGCTACCACCTCAATCGTTAGCTGTTCACGCGCGTCTTTCAGCTGCGGTACTTTACTGAGAATAAAGCGCTTTTTGATGCGCCCTCTCAACTCAGACACTAAATCCTCACGCTCCCAGAAGTCTAGGCTACTGATGTTCTCGCCTAGCTCTTCCATAATGGCGTCAACACAGGCTTTCACCTTGTCCAGAGGCTTAACAGGCTCGCCATCCGGGAATGCAATACTGACAATCAAATCAAAGAATGGGTCGGATATCTGAGCGTTAGGACCACGCCCCGCATCGATTTCATCTCGCAAAGCACTTAGCTCTAGGATCATCTTTTCCCAGTTGCCAGAGTGCTTTTTAATTATCTCATCCAGCTTCTCACTCATTTTTTTGTGAAAGACTGGGTCATCATCCGCATTTACTTTGCAGTGCTTACGAATGGCGTGTTCCATCTCACTCGCTTGCGCTTGTAAGTCAGGCTCTTTACCCATGTGCGTCATAAACGCATCACTGAACAGGTCAATCGGTTTAATTTTAGGGTTAATACCCAGGCTGATCAGATGCTCGTTCACCAGGTGGCGAATTTTTGCGCCCACACCTTGGAAGCTCATGCTGTCATCCTGGTAACGCTGGCGTGCTTTCGCTTGAATATGCACAAACTGGTACATGGGCGTTTTGTACGGGTCCGCCAAGGAGTTCGGCATGATGATGTCCATGCTCTGAAGAAACTTCTTCAAGAACACGTTGAAACTGTCACGCTGGCGAGGGTCTTCTAAAACAGAAATCGCCTGAAGTTGCACTTGATAGTGCTCATCCACACTAAGTTTCTGGTTCACAAATGCTTCGATATTGTGAACATCGAGTTCGGAAAATAGCTGAAGCAAACGACGATAACGACTTTCCAACACCGGCACTTCGCTATCAATGTTCTGCATACTTTCCATGATGTCGTTTTGATCATCTTGAGAGTACATCGACAGTGCATCTCTCAAGTGATGAGCAAGACCAATATAATCGACAATATAGCCACGTTTTTTCTCTTTCGCTGTGCGGTTTACACGGGCAATGGTTTGCAGCAAATTATGCTCTCGCAGTTTCTTGTCGAGATACATCACCTGTTCAATTGGCGCATCGAAGCCCGTTAACAGCATGTCGCAGACAATCAAGAAAGCGACGCCGGTATTTGGCTTGCTGTGATCAAACTTCTTCTTGAAGTTATCGACTGCTTTTAATTCTTTGGCCTGCTTTCTGGCATATGTGAAAGAAGCTGCTTCATTGGTGTCATCACTTGAAATCACAACCGCCGTTTTCAAAAACTCAAGGCGCTCAAGCCAAGCTTTATCGATACATTGCTCTGGCTGCTTTTTGTATAACTCGATTTCTTTCGCCAGTGCCTTTTCAATATAGGTTTGGTAATGAATAGCTGCTTGCTTGGAAGAACACACTACTTGCGCTTTAAAACCTGCTGGTAGGATTTGTCTTAGGTAGTGTTTAACTAGATCCTCAGCAATTTCCTCAATGCGCTTTTCTGCCTCAAGAATATCCCCTTCCGCACCATACTTTTTACGGATTTCTCTTAGTTCTTCTTCCGTTTTGTCAGCAAATAGATCTTCAAACTTGGTATCAAAACCCGCTTTATCGTAAATCGCACTGTCTGCGGTTTTACCTTCGTAGAGAATTTTTAACGTCGCGCCATCATCGACCGCATCCTGAAGTTTGTACTTATCGACATAGGCTTTTTCTTGATTGACTCCAAAGCGCTTCCAGGTTGGATAAGTGTGGTGGTCCGCGATGAGCGGCGTTCCTGTAAATGCCACTCGAGTGGAATTCGGGAATGCATCAAACAGGTTATCTGAAAGGCTTGGACGGTCTTTACCTCCCCGCTGCGTGCGATGCGCTTCATCCACTAAGATCAGGACTTTTTCGCCTTCATTGATTACGCCGAAAGGCTGATGCATGACGATCTCGGCATCAAAGTCTGACTCTAGCTCTTCGATACGCTCAACATCACCGGCCTCTTTCGCTCCCGCAAGCTGTTTAGACAACAGCTTACGCACAGACTCCGGAAGGAAACCACTGTCTTGCTCGCGAAACTTATGTACCATCACCATATTGGTATTTGACGTATCGTTTGCAAGCTCCGCCTTCGCATCTCTCGTATTTTTAATGACAACGACCTTGTCACCAATTAAAGCCGCTGTATTAGTGAGCTGCTCTTCTAGATCGTTTCTGTCGTTGACCATCAGCACTTTGTAGCTTTTCAGATCAGGATGGCGACGAAGCTTACGCACCAAGAACACCATAGTCAGGCTTTTGCCACTTCCCTGCGTATGCCAAACCACGCCTGAACGTTGAATCCCAGTTTCGCCCTGCTCCATACGCTCAATGATTTTCTGCACCGCGCGAAATTGTTGGTAACGGCAAATCACCTTTACACGTGGGCCGTTGTCGGTATCCATAAACAGGGTAAAACAACGGGTGATATCAAGCAGTCTTTGTGGGTGAAGCATGCCCTGAACGAGCTTTTCCTGGCTGCGATGGGTGCCAATTTCCAGTGCAATATAAGGCTCAGTATCGGGGTAGATGGTTTTCCAGTTGAGGTAGTAATCTTCATTTGAAGTGATGGTGCCCACTTTGCAATCATCGCCATAGGTGCTGATCATCAACTGGTTGGTAAAGAACAAAGCGGGTTCACCCTCGCGCAGTTTGCTGTGTTCAGGCTCACGCAAGTCTGCATAGCGGCGTAATTGGTCAATGCCTGCTGCCATTGGGTTGCAGCAATGCTGTGACTGCTCTTTACACTCAATCACCACCAGCGGCAGGCCATTGACGAACAATACAACGTCAGGGCGAATGTGCTCTTTCCCTAACCCAGGCGTATCAACACGAAACTGATTGATGGCAGTGAAGGTGTTGTTTTCCCAGTTATCGAAATCAATCAGTTTAACTACCGGCTCTTCTTCTCCGCTCAGTTCGTTGCGGTCGAGCTGCCATTTGTGGAGACGGCCAATAAACTCCTCATTGGCCGCCAGCAACTTGTGAGTACCAAAGTCGGTGACATCATCGAGCAAAACATCGAGTTGGCTATCCGTCAGCCAGGGCTTACCACCATCAGTGGTGTTGATGCGATGTACTGCGGTTTTAAAAATGTCTTTTAAGATGACTTCACGAAAAGAGCCGCGAAAGCTGGTGGTTGGGTCGGTCGGCACACCTTGCCCTAAATCCGTTACATCCCAGCCCATGCTTTTAAGCTGGTTTAGCAGCGGCTTTTCAACCAATTGGTACTCTGACATTGTTTGATATCCTTATTACTGGCAGCGAGGCATTTGTCTGCTGCCATTTTCTTATTTTTTTATGCGGGTACTGGAACTTTACCTGTTAAGAGATCTTGCATTAGGCCGGCCTTTTGGGCTTTTAACTTGTTTAATGAAGAAACTTCGCTCCAAATATAACTTTCCAAACTTTGTAATTTCGAGTTGATCAACTCAAGTTCAATAGCATCAGGCATTGGAATCATTAATTCTCTCATTGTCTGAATTCCTACCGCCGGCTGTGATGTTACGTTCACAATTTTATCTAATTGAGCCAAAGTATATTGGGAAATCAAAACATCACGAATATAGTTGCCTTTCATACCTGACTTGATTAACAACACATTGGCACTTAATGCAAATTCACCATCTTCTCTAATGACTTTAGGTTGCCCAATGGTGCCAATTTTCCCGAAAATTACATCGCCCATCTCTACTTTAAATCGGCTCTGCTGTTTTAGATATGCGTTACGACTTACTTTACGACACTTCTTAGCGTCAATACGTTCATCCCAGGTAAAGTCACCAACCCCTACATAAGGAATACCTTCTTTTACCTGTGGAGGAGTTCTGTGATCAGGTTGAGGGTCAATTACAGGAGCTACTTCTTCAAGCAAACTTATACCCCACCCCTTAGGCAACATCCCCAACGGCGTCTTATGATAAAGCTCTGGCACTTCTTCAAACGTTGGACGAAGGGCTTTGGTCTCTGGGTCAATACCTCGACTAAACAAATCTGCCATCATGCCTTGTTTAATAGCAGTATATTTGTCGATAAGAGCTTGTGTGGCGCCGATTAGCAAGTCAAGGCTACTGAATATTTCGATAATTCTTGATTGCTGTTTTATCGGCAATAATGGAATCAACGTATTATCAATTAGAGATTTACTAAGATTTGGCTGCCCAGATCCTTGAGCTAAATAAAGCAATTCACTCTTTTTTTGCAAAAGCACGTAGTACACAAATTCAGGTAGTAGTACTTCTTCGTCACATACAATTGCAAGTACAGCTTGATTAGTCGCAGCCTCTATTTTTAACTGTGATACTTGGCCTGCGGTAGCTCCATACATCGCAATCAGAACTGCTCCTTTAGGCACTAATTTACAGTTTGAACTCTTTAATCCAATGTCTGTAATGAACTCTGAAGTACGATTAATTTTGCTTTGGTTAACTTCCGTTGATTTAACCCAAGGTATTTCACCACCATAGAATTCTGAAACCCCACGGCTAGGTGTTCCCCCTGAAAATGTCTTAGCTAATTCACCAAGCTTCCTATATTGCCAATTACTCATACCCAAGCTCCTTCATAAAGCCAGCTAACTTGCTCGCTTCATGTTCTCGCTTGGCAATAATGCTTTTCGCGGTTTCCTGGTATTTACGATGGAAGTTTTCAATTGCAGCGATGCGGTCAAGCAGCAATGCACGAACATAACTTTGGTATTGGCGATCCAGCTCGGTTTTGAACCGATCCAGAATCAGCTCTTTCGCTTCTTCTGCTGTAATTGCGTCACGAGCAATCTCAAGCAGTTCATCACGGCGCTTTTCTGTTTCCTTAATTTCTGCTTTCAGTTGTTTCAACTCATCTTCTAACGCTTTGTGTGCTGCAAACTTTGCTTCAATTGCCGTTGCTTCAGCAGCAGCCATTGAACCTTTTCTCGCGTGTTCTTTAATCAGCTCAAGGTTATCTAACTGAACACCAAGCTCATCCGCCAAAGCAAGAATTTCGCTATGGACAGCAAAATTAAGCTCTTTGCCTGTTAGCCCTTTTGCAAAATCCCCTTGCTTCGTGCCTTTGGGTAGTTCTGCACTGTTTTTAAGCTGGGTGAACGCATCTTTGATTTGGGCTTTCAGCACTGCCAAGCTGGTTTTGATCGTCGCTTTGTGTTCTTTCAGCTCGTCTTTAAGCTGTTTAACATACTCAGACGGCAGCGCAGGGTTTTCATCAGTCGGCTCGTAGTCTTCTTCATCGGCTGCATCCACAAAGGCTTGCAGTTCACTGATACGCGCTTGTTTAGCCTCCAGCTCTTCCACCACATCCGCGCACTGGCTGGCAAACAGCACTTCGTCAGGAATGAGCTCAGCATTCCAACCACTGGCAGCGACAGATTTAAAATCCGCTTCCAAGGTTTTAAACCAATCTGCCAATGCACCACGCACCTTGTATTGGTTCAGCAGTTTGATCGGCATTAGGTGCTTTTCAATGGTATTCAGAGATTCGCGGCGCAACGCGAATACGCCTTCATCACCGAGCTTCTTGTCTCCCAGAGCTTCAAAGCCAGCAAAGTCTTGTTTCCAATCATCCAAGGCGGCTTGGAAAACAGCATGTTTTTTCAGTACTGCTGGGTAGTTTTCAACGTGCGGTTTGAGCGATGACAGCGCTTCAAATTCTTCAGAAAAGTCTTGGAACTCGTTGTTAGAACGCGGAACGAACAGGCTTTCTTTCAATCCTGGGTAATCATTCCAAGTGCTTTGCAACGCATCAATTTCTTTGGTTGGAATACCGCCGTTTAAGTGCGCTTTAACGTTTTGAGGCTCAGGAGCTGGGCTGTTATCGACATAGCGGCGAATATTGAAGTTGTAGTCTTCACGCTTGAGTTCGTCTTTGTGAACCAGCCGCGCATATTTTTCGACGCCAGGATGCTTATCATCTTCCAGCATCGCTTTATAGACGCTGGTGATTTTCTCTATATCTTCAGGGCGCAGGCTGTTTTGGTTTTTGCCTTCGCGATATTCACGGTCAGCGTTAATAAACAGCACTGAATCACGGTTTTCACGTCCAGCTTTGTTGAGCACCAACACACAGGCAGGAATGCCCGTACCGTAGAACAAACCTTGTGGCAGGCCAATCACGGCTTCAAGAATACCACGCTCAATAAAGTCTTGGCGGCAAGTGCGCTCTTCCGCGCCACGGAACAATACGCCATGAGGCATTACCACGGCAGCTTTACCGTTGGCTTTGAGCGAGGCCAACATGTGCTGCACAAACATCAAGTCCGCTTTCTTACCAGACTCTGGCATAAAGGTGTTGAAGCGTTCTTTGAGTTGCATATCCGCTTTCTTATAGTTTTGTGAAAACGGAGGGTTGGCAATCACGCGGTCGAAAGGACGAGGTTCACCATATTTGGTTCGGTGCAGCGGTGTAGCTAGCGTGTCACCATTTTCAATGTCTGCGCCACCTGTTCCGTGCAAAATCATGTTCATCTTACAGATAGACCAGGTGCCACCATTGTCTTCTTGGCCGAACAGGTGAATTTTCTTAACGTTGCCGCCCGTTTCCTGCACGTAGTTGCGGCTTTGGATCAGCATACCGCCCGAGCCACAGGTTGGATCGTAGATCTCCATGCCTTCAGTTGGCTCAAGAATCTCCACCAGCAGGCGGACCACTTCAGCAGGGGTATAGAACTCACCACCTTTTTTACCTGCACTGTCAGCAAAGTATTTGATCAGGTATTCATAGGCAGCACCCAATAGGTCTGGGAACTCGAAATCTTCATTTGAAAGTGGGATGCTGTCAAAGTGCTGAATAAACTCAACCAAACGCTCGTCAGGAATAGGTTTTTTGCCTACTTTACGGTTGAAGTTGATGTGCTTGAGCACGCCTTCCAAGCCCTTAGCGGTGTTCTTTTCTTCCAGTGCTTCAAGTGCTTTGTTTAGTCCTGAGCCGACATTAGTTTTCAGGTGCTTGAGGTTTTCCCAACGTGCTTTCTCCGGCACGTAGAAATCAAACTGCTCTTCATCTTCTAGCAGAAGCTCAATTTCGTCATCGTCATGCCCTTCTGACTTGAGCTCTTTAACCTTCGCTTGGTAATCCTTTAGGAATTGATCCGACATACGCTTAAGGAACAAAATACCAAAGATGTATTCCTTGTACTCGGAGGCATCCATTTTACCCCGTAGGATGTCACAAGCTTTGAATAGCTTACTAGACAGTTTGTTAAGCGTCAGTTTTTGCATAGTTTTCTCAGTTATTGTGTTCAGCAAGTGCAGAACCATTGAATTCGATAATGGGCTAAGGCTAGAGGAATTTAGTTGCCAGCAGGCTACTCTCACGCACCTTTTTGCGTCTCTATCCACGCTTCGAGATCTTCGCACTTGAAGCGCCAAGAACCACCTACTTTAAAGCCTGGTAGCTTGCCTTCACTAGCGAGTCTGTAGGCGGTTTTTTCGGCAAGTTTTAAATACGCCGCCACCTCTTTCAAGGTTAATATTTGATCATTCATTTCAGCGTGTTAGCTCTAACCAATTTTGTTGATAAGTTTGATGGTGAGAGAATATGGGAAAATTGGGGAATCGGCAATTAACTTAGTCGCATTATGAGATTGCTTGCATTTATTTTAACCGACGTTCAATTTGAGACTAAGCCTAGAGAACTAAATCACCTCCATTTGAGATCTGCCTTATTCGTGCGTTAATTAGCTACAACTTAAAGTTAGGAGTAATACCTTGATCATTACCAATGGACTTGATGACAAACAAGCCTTTGCAGCGAAGCTAACTAAATTTGGCGACGATTGCGACGAAGCCTTTTTCATCACAGCTTTTTATACTCAAGAGCAACAAGTAAAAATTCTGAGCCGTGCTGGTAAAAAAGTTCATCTTACTATCTCGCTTAGGCCACCAACATGCCCAAGAGCGCTCAGGGAAACATTGTTACTTCCAAATGTGACGGTCCACTGTTTGGGTCGAGTGTTACACTCCAAAATCTACGCATTTGAAAAAGGTGATAGAAACTCACTGTCGGGTACTGAATATAACGTAGCTATTGGCTCATCGAACATGACCTACGGCGGCCTATACAACAATATTGAAACGAACATACTTCTAGAAGGTAAACAAGCTGAAGAAGGATATTTACACGCTCAACAAATATTCAAATTAGGTAGTCCGCTAACCTCAGACGTCCTAGATCGATACGAAGAAGAGTTAGCTACATTTGAAAAACCACAGTTCAATGACATCATTGCTTCACCTGCGGTGCTAGGTGCTGGCTACGAACGAGTGCAGAATGCGGTTAAATATGTCGCTAAGCTCTGCGAGGATGACATCAACCTCAATTATTCTGATATACCAACATCATTTGTTATTGATCATTTTTGGCACTTCATTGTGGAAGAAAAGAGAAGTGATAAAGAGTTCCTTAGGCAACAAACTGTCAATGGGCCAAGCGAACCTTTAACTCGAGCCCTCTTCGAAGAGTTTATCCAATGGGACCAAGCTGGTGAGCAATATTGTCGCCAGATGCTCGAACGAGCGAACAACCTTAGGTCACTGCTCTCTTCAAGCTCCCTCAACAAAAATCAATTAAAAGAGCTTTACCTTACTTTTCACGCATCCCGTTATGTCGATGATCGTTACACTGGCAAGGCAGAGGCATTTGCGACACGTAATACTTCTAAGCAAGTCTTAAATTCACTTCATCACTTGGCGAATGAAGCCATACCGATTTCTGAGAGAGTAGCCGATTTACAAAGAAGTAGCTTATCTTTATTCGGCCTTGGGGATTCAGCTATCAAAGAATTTAATGGCTGGTACTATCCTAACAAGTACCCCATTTGGAATAAAAAATCTGACAGAGCTTTGGAAATACTAGGCTTTGGTTGAGTCAAAAAGACAATCACCACCAGCAGAAGCTGGTGGTGATTGTGTTATAAGATTTTCATACCACAAGACTTCAAATATCGATATGTTTCCTGATCATCACATTTAATCACTAACCCACTACGTCCACGACTAAGTAATCCCCGCAACGTTTACAGGTACCAGCACGGCAATGAATAACATATCTTTGCTGCATATCCCTAGCATATTGATAGAGCTTTAACAAAGCCGTACGTGCCTGTTCAATATTTTCAATGGCGAGGTTTCATTGTTCATCTTCACTCACAAACAGTTCGCTGATAATTGTGATATATCGCTCAGCCACTGTGCCAACCTCTCGATAGGCCATCTCGAGAATCATTGATACCTGCTCGTTGTTTTCAAGAGGTACGTAGTTTTTCTCGTCCATATAAGCTTCAATCACCGCAGTTTTGTCATCCCGCCCTTCTAGAAACTCGCGAAAGTCTGTGTTTGCCTTCGCGCTATTACATTCTCTACAGCTAGGTACTAAATTCCCAAGACGATGCTCTCCTAGGTAAACCTTATTAATAGGGATTGCGTGCTCAATCACCAGTTCCTTTGACTTTCCACAATAAGCACATTGATGGTTGAAGTAGGCTTTGGTTGCCTGCCAATCCTCTTCAGAAAACTGCTCTGTCCCAAGGTTACTAAGGATATTTCGCACTAATAGGTTTTGAGCATTGCCTATCGCATTACCACGGTAGCGGCTATTGGCTCTGGCGGTTGGCGCTGATAGCTTACGTGAGAGTGTTGCTCTTGATTCAAGTAACTCACTCTCGAACTGAGATTGGTCATAATCGATGCCGATCCGTTTTAAGTACTTATCAAAGTAGACCGCGTCTTTTTCAAACCACTGACTACATGCACGAACAGTTTGCCCACGCACCAAGTAAACTTTGGTCCAATATCGTTTAGATAAATCCGAAGGAAGACTGCTTATTGGAATCAAAAAAGGAAAGTTGAGGTTAAAGTTGCGTTTGGAGTACTCAGCATCACAAAGGCGCTCGAACTCGTTGTGGCTTTTTTGCTCGCAATACTCAAGTACTTTGGGTAGCAGTGCCTGTACTAACTTTCCAATTTTCATGCAGGTTCACTTTGATCAATGTAACGATATCAATGAGTATATGCCATTGATACCCCATGAACTCACTATTGAGATAAATTAGAATTCTATTCTTTGAAAACTAAACGTGTATTTAGCTATTAACAAAAGACTGAGACTAATTGGTTACAAAACCACAGGCTGCGAATAAATCGTTCACCACTATGATGGCACTGACAGAAAACGAAAAAGCCCCAGCATTTCTGCTGGGGCTTTAGAAATTGGCGGTGAGTGAGAGATTCGAACTCTCGATACGTTGCCGTATACACACTTTCCAGGCGTGCTCCTTCAGCCACTCGGACAACTCACCGAATCAAATTGTGGTTGGTTTCGTTAACCAACGAGGCGCTAATTTAATGATTCTATTGGGTTAGGTCAAGCCTATTCCCTAAAAAAACCGCCCCACTGCTGCTGTTTGGTTACTAACTAGCTAATTCGAACGTGAATCGGCCAGTTTAGGCTTCTTGATAGTAACCAGGTACGCGGAACCACTTACGGCACATATCTAGAAAATAACCGTATAACACGCCCATTCCACAAGAAACTACCGCGTTAGAAGCGACCGCTGTAATAATCTGATCGGTTGATGCGCCAACGGTAAACAAGATTGCCGCATACACTGGTGATTGGAAAAGCACGTAGGCGACAAGATCAGAGATGTTTCTCATTACCCCAGTGTCAGATAAGCGAGCACCCTGGCGTAGCATGAAGTCACGAAACAAACCATAAGGCCACGCGATAGCGATGTTGACAGGGATCGATAATGTTCTTGAGGCTAAAGACTGCTCAAAGGTCATACCGGATACAAAAATCTCGATGAACATTCCGGAAATAAAACAAAATACAACCATTGCAAACGTATCTGCTGCAGCGTTACGAATACAGAAAGGCCCACGAGACTTCATTCTTACCTCAACATAAATAACTAGAAAACAAACCAATAAACAAAACGAAAAGCCAACCTATCAGTAGACAGCCAGTCAATATCGCTATTAAAACATTATTTATTCAGTTTTAGATTTCAAAGTTATTTAAAGAAGGTAAATAAACAACCAAATTTCGTATTAAAACTAGATTATGTCGCTACAACTCCGACCAAAGGATAGTTTTTGAGCAAATTAACGTAATTTAATTACAGTAATCTTTTACTTGTACTGCTAGTAGATCTAACTCTTCCTGATGCGGGAATTCCCCTGCCATCAGCCTAGATTCAATATTAAAAAGGTTGTCGTCGAGTATTGGGGTTTGGACGCTATCAAGGTTTTGTTTTATCTGCTCAAATTTGCTTTTAGCATGCGGCAGATCTTCGTTTTCAATCGCCATGAAAAACATCATCAGCGGTTCTTCGATTTCAATCTTGAGCTCACTCGAATTCCCAGTCCCCTTTAAGAGTTGTGGTTTAAACTGGTAAAGCTTTTCGGAGTAGCTGATGAGCGCATCATCAAGCTCTGTTTCATCAATAGGTTTCGAAATAATGTAGTCTACACCAGCGCCAAGCATCCTTTCTCTGGTATCTTTGAACACGTCGGCAGTACATCCAAAAATCAGTATATTGGATCGTTCTCCAGCTAAAGCACGAATAGCGGTGGTCGATTCCACACCATCCATCACGGGCATATGGTTATCCATCAGAATAAGATCGAAATCTCCCTGAGCGATGGCTTCAACACCAAGTTCTCCATTTTCAACCGATTCGCAAGAGAAGCCTTTATTGGTCATGAAGGTATGTAGAATGATCGCGTTGGTCCGGTTGTCTTCTACAATAAGTACTCTTAACCCTTTATAATTGAGCTTTCTTAATTCCCGGTACTCAGCAAAAGCAGGTTGGCTAATGTCGCTACGAATGGACACTTCAAAACTAGATCCAATACCTAGCTCGCTTTTAACCGTTACACTGCCACCCATTAACTCACAGAGCTGTTTAACAATTGCCAAACCTAAACCTGTTCCTCCGAAGCGGCGTGTGGTTGAAGACTCTGCTTGTTCAAAAGGTTTAAATATTTTATTTTGGGCCTCGCGCGCCACCCCTATCCCTGTATCTCTTACACGTATAAGTAGAAAGTTCTCACCCTCTCGAAGCTCTTCCTTAAAATAGACTTCAACATATCCACGAGAAGTAAACTTAACCGCGTTATTGAGTAGGTTAAACAAGATTTGTCTTAAACGCGCTTTGTCACACATGTACCAGCGTTCATGTGGGACTTCAGAATAGACTTTAAACTGCAGCCCCTTCTCGGCGCAAAGAGTAAAATAGACGCTGTTGATGCTGCCGATGATCGACTCTAGTGGAAATGGTGATGACTCAAGCTCTAAATGCCCTTGCTCTACTTTCGAGAAGTCGAGAATCTCATTGAGCAACGTCATCATGTGCTCGCCAGACTCGTACAAGGTTTTAAGGTGTTTACGCTGATCTTCGTTTAAGTCTGTTTTGAGTAGTATTTGCGCGGTACCAAGAACCCCATTCATTGGCGTTCGAATCTCGTGAGATAGTGTCGCGAGAAAGGCGCTTTTCGCTTTTGTCGAGGCCTGAGCTTTGACTTTCTCTTCTTCAAGATAGACGGTCTTTTCATTAAGAGAGTCTATTAGGTACTTGATCTCATCGTGGCTTTTGTAATCAATATCAATCGCGCCACCTTGTTTGGATTCATCAAGGCTACGCGCGATAACCACAATAGGCGAGATTAAAAACCGATTAATCAGAAAGTAGCCAAGCATGACGCAGGCAAGCAAGATCGGCATGATCACCGCCTCGACTTTAGACACCAAATCATAAACCTGTTCAGCCACCAATCGCTTAGCGTTAACTACATCCACACTCCACTTAAAACCACCAAACTCGTTCTGGCTGATGTAGATATCTTTAGCCAGTTGGAAGTTGTGCTCGGTAATCACATATCCATAACCGTCACGGAGGATAACGCCTAAATCGTACTGTTCCGCATGTAGGCGAACAAAAGCGACTAAGGTTTCAAGAGAGAGATCAACCGTCGCGACACCAGAAAACTCACCATCAATGTAATACGGCGAGGAGGCGGTGATCATTTGGACATGAGTAAATGGATCGATGTAAACAGGAGACCAAGCAACGGTTCCTGTTGGTTTTTTTATAACCGAGGTGTACCAAAGCTCCTTATCGTACCCCCCCGACTCTGGGTTGTCCCACGATAGGACCCGATCGACTTTACCATCGATTGTACGATTAAAGAAAAGGCTTTGGTATGGCGTTTGTCCGTCAATCGAGTAAGGTACAGGCCACAAACCGCCGCTCACCGCGACACCTTCGACAAGCGAAAAAAGTTTATGAAGTAAAAATGCTTGGTGTTCTTGAGTCTCGTGGTTGCTGCCAATGCTCACTACCGCTTGCAATATCCCAATAGAGCTATTGATCGGCTCTTCGATTTGCGTAGAAATAAGCTCGGTTCTTAGGTCTAGATTTTGCTCGAGCTGATCTCTAGTCGGCGGCTCGACGACCAAGTAGCTGACAGTACCAATCAAAGCGATTGCCATAGCAAGATAAATAGCTAAGGCAAAGATGCTCTTCCTTTTTAGCGATGAACGAATATCCATAAATCTTTGAATTTTGACCGTTTATAAAAAATTATAGCGAATATATCGATGCGGCAACCTTTTTCTCACTTCTGTAGGCTGTTACCATTGCGATATCACAACTCCCGATTGATATAGGACGTTTGTTTTGACCTTACAAGAACTTCTATCCTTACCTGAACTTGAAGGTAAGTTGATTAACGAAGCTAGGACGCATGGCTTCGTTACTGCGATGGCTGCCGCTCCCCATATGCTGACTCCGCATGAATGGCTACCTTTCCTTTGGGGTGGCGAAGAGGTGGCCCCTTTTGCTGATGGTGAGCAATTAGAGACTTACATCGAGCACATTATTGCTATTTGGAACGAGTATCGTCCTGCTCTGCTAGAAAATCGCTGGCAATGGCCGCAAGGGTGCACGCTGGATGAAGAAGAAATCGTGACTGAAGCTACCCGTGATTTCTGCGAAGGCGTACTTCAAGGCTGGCAGCTTGCTCGAGACGATTGGGAAACCATCATGCCAGAAGATAGCGAAGATAACGCTCTATTAGGTGGTGTACTGCTTTCTTTAAGCATGTTGTACGATCCGGAGACATCTATCGCGACACTGGCGGAGCAAGGTATCGAAGGCTTAGAGCAATTTGAAGAGATATTTAAAGCGATGCCAACCATGCTGTGCGGGTTGACCATGCGTGGCTCGATGTTAGCAGAGCAAGAATAGCCAAACGATAAATCGCAGCTCTCGCTGCGATTTTTTATCCAATTGACTGCCAATCAAAATCTTCAATACGTTCATCAGCAATGTAAAAGATCTTGGCGCCCGGAGTTATCTCTTTGTCGAGATCTGGGTTTAGCTCTATCCCTTTGCCAATATCTAATGCAATTAATGTTGCTTGATAGTCTCGTTTCATAAACTGAAAAGCATCTTCAACCTTGATCGTTGGCAGCTTTTCAGGATATACGGCTGAATACTGGGTCATCCCCCTTGTTGACGCGAGAAGCTCTTGGTGCAATGCACTTGAACCTGGGTCCACCGCCGCTTTCGCGAGCATTTCAGCACCAACCGCAGGGATACATTCAGCGTTAGGGCAATGCTGGCTCAATAGGTTACTCAGGGCTTCATCTTTGAAATAAGCGAGCAAATGCGCATTCGGATTAATGTTAGCACTGTAGAGCGCAGCCGAGAGCGTGACGTCATCTTCTAAGTTGTCGACCACAATGCAGCTTGCCGTTTCTATTGCCGCTTTTTCCATCTCTTGCGAGTCGGTATAGCTGTTGACCTTCACAAAACCAATTTCGCCAGGAAGTGGGTTTTCTATATCAGATCGGCTACACAAGACAATCGGGCGTTTGCCGTGCTCTTCATGTTGCAGCATGCGAATCAAATGCATGGTGCGCTGCCCATTCCAACCTAATAGTACGATATGATTTTCCACACCCATTCTCCGCTTTCCTAAAATACCTGCACGCCAATACTCCACCATCCCTGTTGCTAACCGACCAATCAAGGCAGCAAAAAGAGACAGACCTCCAGGGATAACAAACACCACCACGACCCATTTGCCTATCGACGTCTCTGGTGAGTAATCACCATAACCCACCGTCGATGCAGTCACCATCAAGAAATAGATAAAGGTTGATAAGTCGTTAGTGAGTGCATGCTCACCGCTTACACGTAATAAAACCCATGACAAAACGATATAAATCGCAAGCAGTATGGCTAAATTGCGATTACTGAGGTTAAACATGTTGGAGTTTAACCAGGTTCTAAATGTTAACCAAAGAGACATAGTGCTCCTTCACTTTTGTTACTTGTATGTATTTAAGCTCAAGAGCCAAAACAAAAAAACCAGCCATTGAGGCTGGTCTTTATAACTGTGACAAGCGCCCGTTTACGCGTTGCCTTTTACCTGCATATTAAGCTGTTCAGCAAAATCTAACATACGGTTCAATGGAATCAAAGATTTAACACGTAACTCTTCGCCAACAAAAATTTCATGCTCTTCGCCACCATCACGTAAGGCTGCTTCAATGGCTTTTAGGCCATTCATTGCCATCCAAGGGCAGTGCGCGCAGCTACGGCATGTGGCACCTGCGCCTGCGGTTGGTGCTTCGATCAGCTCTTTTTCTGGTACAAGTTGCTGCATTTTAAAGAAGATGCCTTTGTCTGTTGCGACAATCATTTTCTTCTGAGGTAGCTCTTTCGCTGCTTTGATTAGTTGGCTAGTAGAACCCACCGCATCCGCTAGCTCAACCACACTCGCTGGTGACTCAGGGTGAACAAGAATAGCTGCGTCTGGGTAGAGTCCTTTCATCTTACGCAATGCATCTGCCGAAAACTCGTCATGCACCACACACTCACCTTGCCACAGCAGCATATCTGCGCCAGTTTGGTTAGCGATGTATGATCCTAAGTGGCGATCTGGCCCCCAGATAATCGGCTTGTCTTCCGCGTCTAGATGCTCGACGATTTCAAGTGCAATGCTCGATGTTACTACCCAATCTGCGCGAGCTTTAACTGCGGCTGACGTATTAGCATATACAACAACGGTATGGTCTGGGTGTGCATCGCAGAACTCTGTAAATTTATCGGCAGGGCAACCTAGATCTAGCGAACACTCCGCCTCAAGAGTTGGCATTAAAATGCGCTTCTCAGGAGTCAGGATCTTTGCAGATTCACCCATAAAACGTACCCCACCAATGATGAGTGTACTTGCAGGGTGACGGTTACCAAACTTGGCCATTTCTAACGAGTCACCAACAAAGCCACCCGTTTCCTCTGCCAAAGCTTGGATTTCAGGATCGGTATAATAGTGAGCAATCAATACCGCATCTTTTTCTTTAAGCAGCACTTTGATGTTTTCAATGTGTGCTTGTTTTTCTTGTTCTGTTAGCGGGATTGGTTTTGGTGGGAATGGGTAAACTGTGTCAATTCTATCTAATATGTGGCTCATTGCTTTTGCGCTACGCTACTTCCAGTAATCCGAGTATTGTAACCTTAACGCTATTGCAGATTCCAGCTTCGGCGCCAATGAAAACTAAAAAGGAGTGCTCTGCACCCCTTTTTAAACTTGAAACTCAACCCTATAGTCGTTCTTTTGCCAATTTAGCCGACGCACTATTAGGATATTCTTCAACCACTTGCTGGTAGTATTTTTTCGCTTGTTCCGCATTGTTATTGCGCTGAGCGATATCACCAAGTTTTACCAACGCATCTGCGCGTTTGTTAGACTCTTTATACGCGATCACCGCCGCAAAGCTCTTCACCGCTTCTTTATCTT
Organism: Vibrio sp. VPAP30; assembly: GCF_001188205.1. Taxonomy (NCBI): domain Bacteria; kingdom Pseudomonadati; phylum Pseudomonadota; class Gammaproteobacteria; order Vibrionales; family Vibrionaceae; genus Vibrio; species Vibrio sp. VPAP30. Next base: position 559,436 of record NZ_LBLS01000043.1, on the reverse strand, counting down.
GCTTCTTAGCAAAGTAAAGTTGCCCTAACCAATAATGAGAGTTAGGCGTAAAGGTTGAATCTGGATAATCCTTTTGGAACTGCTGGAACGCGGCAATCGCTCCAGTGTAGTCACGTTTCTTTAGGATTAAGTCCACAGAGTTTTGATAAGCAGTTTGCTCATCAACATCAGAGCTGAATGTACCACCTTTTGGTTTTTCAGAGGTATCGCTTGTAGCTTGAACAACAGGTACTGACGCTTGGCTACGAACTTTATCCAACTCGATAAACAATTCTCTTTGACGCTGCAACATCTGCTGCATGTCATAAGTACTTTTTTCTAACTGGCCGCGGAGTTCACTAATTTCTAGAGCCATTTCATCTAGCTGTTGCTGCATTTGCAACTGAACGCGATTGCGGTTTTCCAATAGGCGCTCTAAGCGCTGAACATCAGTTTCGTTGCCACGAACTGAAGATGACGAAGTGGCAGTATTGCTACCGCTTAGATCGGATACTGGAGCTGGTGCAGCGAGTACACTACTCGCTGCACTTGCCAGTAACGTAAGCGTAACAACGCGCTTAAGGTTACTGAACATGAGGCAATTCCTCAATTAGTACACTAGAACAGCGCGGCGGTTCTTAGCGTATACATCTTCTGATTGACCTAGAAGAAGTGGTTTTTCTTCACCGTAGCTTACCACTTCGATTTGATCAGCTTGAACACCTAGCGCTTGTAGGTATTTTGCTACTGCTTCAGCACGACGCTCGCCTAGAGCAATGTTGTACTCTGGAGTACCGCGCTCATCTGCATGACCTTCGATTTTAACTTCTAGAGTTGGGTTTTTGCTTAGGTATGCTGCGTGAGCCGCTAGCATTTCTTCGTAGTCACCCGCGATTGTAGAGTTGTCGAAAGCAAAGTAGATAGTTTGAGATTCGCGCAGTGCCTGCTCTTTAAGCTCTTGCTCAGTAAGCTGACCGTTCGCTTCTAGTGGAGAAACAGCCGTGTTATCTGTCGTTTGAACTTGGTTCGTTTCAGCAGAACCAGAAGTGTTCGCTGCGTCATCACTTGAGCTACATGCTGTAACCGCTAGAACTGGTAGCGCAATTAGAAGCCCTTTAAGAACTTTGTTAAGTTGCATTGTTATAGTTTCCTTTGTTATTAATACTTACTTGCTACAAAAACGGTGACCATGCTGGTGCACGAACTCGACCATTTGTTGCCGGTAACCTTGCTTTAAAGCGCCCATCAATGGAGACCATTGAAAGAACATTGGTCTTGTTATAGATCGAACTATAAATGACCATTCCACCGTTCGGTGCAATACTCGGTGATTCATCTAACAGTGTTTTCGTCAGAATCTGCATCGCACCGGTTTCCATATCTAGCTTGGCTAAATTGAATCCAGTGTTGCTGCGATTAACCATCACTAAGAAGCGACCATCTGGGGTAATTTGCCCGCCAAGGTTCTGGCTGCCTTGCCATGTTAAACGCTTGGTCGAATTACTTGCCAAATCTACTTGATAAATCTGAGGTTTTCCACCCCGATCCGAGGTAAAGATCAGAGATTTACCATCTGGATGCCAAAATGGTTCGGTATTATTCGATCTACCGCGTGTAATTTGGGTCAGTTTTCTGGTGTTAAGATCCAGAGTGTAAACTTGTAGGCTACCTGTTTTAGATAAAACCAAAGCGAGTTTACTGCCATCAGGAGAGAATCTTGGCGCGCCATTATGACGAGGATATGACGTCAGCTTCTCACGCTCACCGGTATAAATATTCATGATGAATATTTCAGCTTGCCCATTTTGGAAACTCACATACGCAAGTTTTTTACCATCTGGTGACCACGCAGGAGACATCAGTGGCTGCTTAGAACTCAGTACTAGTCGCTCGTTATAACCATCGTAATCTGATACGCGTAGCTGGTAAGGGTATGTATCTTTGTCATTAACAACGACATAAGAAATTCTGGTTTCAAATGCACCTTTTTCGCCAGTTAAAGCTTCATAAACGCGATTTGAAATACGGTGACCAGCAGCTCTCATCTGCTTAGGTACAATTGTCATTTTCTTATTGAGCAATATGTGGTCATGCGATAGAACTAGCTGTCCATCTGGACTCAATGACTTTGCTTGCCCACTCGTTAACTGACCTCTAACCACGTCAATCAATTGGTAGTTGACAACATACTTTCCAGTCGCAGGATCTTGCGTCACCGTTCCAGTTACCATTGCATCAACACCTAACTTAATCCATTCTTCAAAATTGATATTTGAAGCAGAGTGCGGTGTTTCTGGCATAGCAGAAACTGAGACTGGCTTGAATTTCCCGCTACGAAGTAAGTCTGAAGCAACGATAGCAGATAGATCTTGCGGCAACTTTCCGTTGCCTTCCCACTTAAAAGGTACGATTGCGACTGGTCTTGCCGAATCGATACCATCAGTAATCACTAGCTCCAAAGCCGCATTGGCAGTTTGGAACACACTCATCATAGTGAGTACACATCCTATTACTAGTCGCTTTAACACAAGCTTTTCCTTATCACTCAGGTACTACGGTTAAATTGATATTCTTAATTTTGCTGACGATGTCTTGATCTTTGGGCAACGGGAAGCTATTTACTTTTGCCACTGCTCGTTTAGTTGCGGCACATAAGCGACTGTCACCATCCAGAACAGAAAGACTACCTAGTATTGCGTCTGCTCCTGTAGGGATTAAACGCAAATTAACTCGACAAGACTTCCCCCGAAAACTGTCCTCCAACAAAAGGTTTTGCTGAATAAGCTGAGTGTAAATAGCCCCATAACGATCCGCTTCACTCGCGACATGGCTAGAGCGAGCAGATGTATTCGCCTCTGCTTCCGTCTCTAAGCCTGAGAAGATATCGTTAAGTGCCGCTTCTTGCTCTTTACGCTCACGCTCAATACGCTTTAAGCGCTCTTTCTCTTTACGCGCTTTTTCTGCGGCCTCTTTAGCGGCCTTTTCTTTCGCTATTCGATCTTTTTCCGCTTTTGCGGCTGCTTCTCGCTCACGGCGGGCCTTTTCTTCAGCCTCTTTCGCCGCTTTTTCACGCGCAATGCGCTCTTGCTCAGCTTTGGCAATCGCCTGCTCTTTGGCTTTACGTTCCACTTCTAGTTTTGCAGCCCGTTCTTTTTCTTTTTTCGCGCGCGCTTCTTCCGCTTTACGCTCTTTTTCTTTCGCTACACGACGCTTTTCTGCCTCGCGTGTCGCTTTGGCTTCTTTCACTTGCTGTTCTTTCAGCTTACGAATACGTTCTTCTTCGGCTTTGCGGTTCTTTTCAAGCTGTTCGCTCTCACGGCGCAATTTGTCTAAGCGATCTTGCTCTTTCTTTGCCGCTTCTTCCCGTTTACTACGAATTTGTTGTGCCTGTTGCCTAACAAGATCCGGGTCAATGACCACCGCTTGTACAAGGCGCCCAGTCGGTTCTGGCTTAGACATGGTAAAGTCCGTGCCCCAAATCAAAGCCGCAATAAGAAGCGCATGCAAAGCAGCCGATATGATAATCGGCTTCTTGAAATCGTTCTTTTTAGATTTGTTCTCTTTCATCGCAGCGACGATTATTCCTTAATATCTGTCAGCAAACCGACTTTCGGAATGCCTGCACGACTCAATTCGTCTAATACCAATACGACTTCTGCATAAGGCGTAGCGGCATCACCGCCCACCGCTACGGGTGAATCAGGTTTTAAAGACAATTCAGCTTTCACACGTACGATCATATCTTGCAGTGAGATGCCTCGCGTAACTTCTTCATCGTTGACACTTAGGCCAAGGTTTCCGTCTTTGTCTATCTCGACAATGATAAAGCTTGCATCGCTATCACCTGCGAGGTCAGAAGCTGGCTTAGCCGTAGCGGTTTTTGGCAGTTCAACGTCGACCCCTTGTGTAACAAAGGGTGAAGTCACCATGAAAATGATCAGAAGAACCAACATAACGTCGATATAAGGCACAACGTTAATCTCGGCAGTCATTTTGCGCTTTTTAGGTTGGTAACCAGCCATAGCAACTATTCCTTACTTGCAGTATCGCGACCAGCCATTGCTTGACGGTGCAAAATACTGTGGAACTCTTCTGAGAAGGTTGCGTAATTGTGCTCTAGCTTACCCACTTTACTGCTGAATCGGTTATATGCCATTACCGCTGGAATTGCTGCAAACAGACCCATCGCCGTTGCAACTAGCGCTTCAGCGATACCAGGGGCAACCATTGCGAGTGTCGCCTGTTTGACTTCACCCAAAGCAATGAAAGCATGCATAATGCCCCAAACAGTACCAAACAGGCCAATATAAGGGCTGATAGAACCAACAGTAGCTAAGAATGGTAGGTTGGTTTCAAGTTCGTCGACTTCACGCGCCACGGCGACACGCATTGAACGGCCAGTGCCTTCCATAATGAAGTCTGGAGAATCTGCGTTGGATTTACGTAATCTGGCAAACTCAGTAAAGCCTGAATAGAAGATCTCTTCTGTTCCCGCTAAGTCGTCTTTACGCTTCTTGGCATTTTGATAAAGAATCGACAGATCGGTACCTGACCAAAACTTGTCTTCGAAGGTTTCTGTCTCTTTAGAAGCTTGAGATAACACTTTGCTGCGTTTTATGATCATTGCCCAAGAAACAATCGACATGCCTAAAAGGATCAGCATAACCATTTTTACAAGCAGGCTCGCCTGCAAGAAAAGGTCTAGCATCGAAATATCAGCGGTCACTATTAGTTAACTCCATAACTATTGATTGAGGCATTGCTTTCGGCCTCATTTTTATATTGTCGATACATGCTACCTTAACCATTGCCTTACACAATATCTTACCGTCAGGATTAACGATCTCCTGACAGAAACAGAGTGTCGCTTTTTTAAGGTCAGCGATTTGCGTCCTTACGGTAAGGTGATCGTCAATACGAGCCCCCTGCAAAAAATCGATGTCAATGTGTCGGACTACGAAACCGATGTTTTGTTCCAATAGGACCTGCTGAGATACGCCAATTGTTCGAAGCAGTTCGGTTCTAGCTCGTTCAAAGAACTTGAGATAGTTCGAATGGTATACCAGTCCACCAGCATCGGTATCTTCATAATAAACCGTCACCGGCCACTCAAATGTCATTCCATGCTCTTGCACGTTAGCGTCCACAACTTGTTGTTCTAGACGGTTACTATAACGCAACTCATTACTGTCTATGCAAGCGTTAATAAGTGAATTCAAAGCTTGAAACAAAAAAAAGCGCAACCCATTCAATGCGTCGCGCTTTTTTTAAACAAAATGAGCGGAGTTTAGCCCCTAGATCAAACGAAGTACCGTTAGGTAGATAAGAATCGTAAGAGAACAATATGGGCTAAACAGCACCTGCCAGTACCAATTGCGAGGTTTAAAACCAAGACCAAACACCATGCTAGAGCAAACCGCCCAGATCAGCATTGGCGAAATAATGGCATTGAACCCACCAATTGAAGCGGAATACAGTTCTGGATCCCACATCACCATAGCGACATGGTAAAAACCAAGAACCAGAGATAAGGCTCGAAACAGAACCTTATCAACAGGTGCATGTAGCTTAGCTACCTGCGCAGCGAGATCACTCACTGTCTTTATCCATCATTTCAGAGTGCTCTAACCAAAGAGCGTTAATGATACCGAATGCACAAGCGAGTAATACACCCAGAATCCATGCGAAATACCACATAATCGTTGCTCCTTAGTAAGCTGAAACGTCGTTGTCTTCGATGTGTTTCTTATCAAGACGACCAAACATTTTGTAGTATGTCCAAGTCGTGTAGCCAAGAATCACAGGTACCATCACTGCTGCTACTAGCGTCATCAGACCAAGTGTCAGTTCACTTGCTGTTGAATCCCACATAGTTAAGCTGTGGCTAGGTACCAGGCTTGAAGGCATGACGAATGGGAACATCGCAAAACCTGCCGTCAGAATCACACCTGCGTTCGCTAGGCTTGAGAACAAGAAAGCAAAACCGCCACGTTCAATGCGAGAAGCGAATACAGCCAATAGCGGCATTAGCACACCAATAACTGGTGCTGCCCACATTGCTGGGTAAGTTTCAAAGTTCTGCATCCATGCACCTGCCTGGATTGCCACTTCTTTATTCAGTGGGTTCGACGCTGCCATGGTATCGATAGTACTTGTAATCACGTAACCATCGATTGATTGAACCCAGAAACCACCTAAAACAAACAATGCCGTCGCAACTAGACCCGCTATTTGAGCAACATTGCGCGCACGTAAGTGTAGCGCTTCTGTTGTCTTCATCTGAAGCCAAGTCGCACCTTGTAGTACGAATAACATCAGGCTAAGCACGCCACAAAGTAGCGCGAATGGGTTTAGTAGCGCGAAGAACGAACCTTTGTACTGTGACATTAGCAGATCGTTTAGCTCAAATGGTACACCTTGAAGCAGGTTACCAAATGCGACACCGAAGATGATTGGCGGAACAGTACCACTAAAGCAAAGTGCGTAGTCCCACGCCTTACGCCATTTTGGATCTTCAATCTTAGAACGGTAATCAAGAGCCAGTGGACGTAACCAAAGTGCAGCTAGGGTCACGTACATTGCTAGATAGAATCCAGAAAACGACGTTGCGTAAACTAGAGGCCATGCAGCAAACAATGCGCCACCCGCTGTAATTAGCCAAACTTGGTTACCATCCCAGTGTGGGGCAATAGTGTTGAGCATAATACGGCGTTCAGTGTCGCTCTTACCGATAACAGGTGAAAGTGTAGCAACACCCATGTCGAAGCCATCAGTTACGGCGAAGCCAACCAGTAAAACACCAATCAGAATCCACCAAATAAGTCGTAAGATTTCGTAATCAAACATAATATTCCCTCACTTATACTTCGACTGAACGACCAACTTTGTCTTCAACAGAGTCAGCGTTTTGTTCGAAGTGGTAGCGACCCGTTTTCAGGCTGCTAGGACCTTTACGTGCAAATTTAAGCATTAAGTAAACTTCTGCGATCAGGAACACTGTATACAGCGCAATGATGGCAAATAGAGAAGTCCAAAGTTCACCTATTGTCAGAGCTGAAGCTGCTACATGTGTCGGAAGGATTTCACCTACCGCCCATGGCTGACGACCGTACTCTGCAACGAACCAACCTGCTTCAATTGCAATCCAAGGAAGAGGAATACTGAATAGAGCCGCTTTCAGAATCCAAGGTTTCTGCTCAATTTTTTGGCGGCACGTTTGCACGAATGCAGCACCGAATACGAATAGCATAATAAAGCCACACGCTACCATGATACGGAATGACCAGAATAGAGGCCAAACAGTAGGGATAGAATCATCCGCTGCCGCTTGAATTTGCTCTTCTGTCGCATCAACGACATTTTCCGTGTAACGCTTAAGAAGCAGGCCATAACCTAGGTCGCCTTTCACTTCATCAAACGCTGCCATGTTCTCTTCTGACTTGTCACCAGCACGTAGCTTCTCTAGAAGCTCATACGCATACATACCCGTACGAATACGATCAACGTGATCATCACGTAGATCACGCAGACCTGTAACCTGCTCATCAAGAGAACGTGTTGCGATGATACCCATCACATATGGAATCTTGATTGCGTAGTCGGTATGCATCTCATCTTGGTTTGGTAAGCCAAACAGTGTGAATGCTGCTGGGGCTGGTTCTGTGTGCCATTCAGCTTCTACTGCGGCTAGTTTCACTTTTTGAACTTCACCAAGCTCGTAGCCTGATTCATCACCAAGAACGATAACCGACAAGATAGCTGCCATACCGAAAGATGCTGCGATAGCAAATGAACGACGAGCGAATGCGATGTCACGACCTTTTAGTAGGTAGTATGAGCTGATGCCTAGAATGAACATTGCACCAGTCGTGTAGCCAGATGCCACGGTGTGAACAAATTTAACCTGAGCAACTGGGTTTAGAACAACCTCAGCAAAGCTCACCATTTCCATACGCATGGTTTCAAAGTTAAATTCTGCGCCAACTGGGTTTTGCATCCAGCCGTTTGCTACCAGGATCCAAAGTGCAGAGAAGTTAGAGCCTAGAGCAACTAACCAAGTAACCACAAGGTGTTGACGTTTAGAAAGACGATCCCAGCCAAAGAAGAAAAGACCAACAAAGGTAGATTCCAAGAAGAAGGCTACTAGGGCTTCGATCGCCAAAGGTGCACCGAAAATATCACCTACGTAATGCGAATAGTAAGACCAGTTAGTACCAAACTGGAACTCCATGGTAAGGCCGGTAGCCACACCAAGTGCAAAGTTAATACCGAATAGCTTACCCCAGAACTTTGTCATGTCCTTATAGATTTGCTTGTTCGTCATTACGTACATTGATTCCATGATGGCCAGTAAGAAGGCCATACCTAGAGTCAACGGTACGAATAGGAAGTGATACATCGCTGTCAGTGCAAACTGCAGTCGCGATAGATCAACAACATCGATCATGATTACTCCTATGTGTCGGCTGAAGACACTTTTTACATTAATGCATTGTTATTAAAGGTTGAACTACTTAGATAGTGTTATCAAAGATAGTCACTCTGTTGCAAAAATGTACCGTAATGGTTAGTTAATTGTTAAGCATCAGCTAATATAGCTGCGGCTAATATTACTGCTAAAAACGGGTTGTTTCAAAAGGTTTATAGCCAAAGTTCGCTTTGATTTGTATCAAGTTTTGTTCGGCATTTTTGATTAAAATTCCATCACATTGATCTGTATCAATAGTTTGAAGGTCATTTTGTTACGAAGGGGTTATTGCCGCAAGGGTGCTAAGTATTTATGCAAAACAAGCAGTTAACAAGTCACTCAATTGCGCTACCTATTAAGTAGTAAGTAAATTACATTAGTGTGATATAGATCACCAAATTAAAAAGCCAGCTTCTGAGAGCTGGCTACTGAAAACTTATTTTTCAATTCCGAAATGAAGATAGGCGCGATCCGTGGCAATTCTTCCTCGTGGCGTTCGTTGGAGGTAGCCTTGCTGAATGAGGTAAGGCTCTAGGACATCTTCTATGGTGTCTTTTTCCTCACCTATCGCTGCCGCCATGTTATCTAACCCTACAGGGCCGCCAGCAAACTTCTCCATTATTGCCAGAAGCAGCTTTCTATCCATATAGTCGAAGCCTTGCGCGTCCACGTCGAGCATATTCAGTGCTTTGTCGGCAACATCGGCACAAATATGGCCATTACCTTTCACTTCCGCGTAGTCACGAACGCGACGTAGTAATCGGTTGGCTATTCGTGGTGTACCGCGGGCGCGTCTTGCCACTTCTAGTGCCCCTTCAGATTCCATCGACAAACCTAGACAGTCGGCACTGCGCTGAACAATGTTTTGCAGATCCGGGATCTTGTAATACTCCAAACGTTGAGTTATACCAAAGCGATCACGCAATGGTGAGGTCAATGAGCCTGCACGCGTCGTTGCGCCAATCAGAGTAAATGGAGGCAAGTCAATTTTTATAGAGCGAGCAGCCGGACCTTCGCCGATCATAATATCAAGCTGGTAGTCTTCCATTGCGGGATAAAGCACCTCTTCTACCATAGGGCTAAGACGGTGGATCTCATCAATGAATAGCACATCGTTTTCTTCTAAGTTGGTTAAAAGCGCGGCTAAATCCCCTGCTTTTTCCAATACAGGTCCAGATGTGGTACGGATATTCACTTCCATTTCATTGGCGACAATGTTCGCTAAGGTGGTTTTCCCCAATCCTGGTGGACCAAATATCAACAGATGATCGAGCGCTTCATTACGTAGCTGTGCTGCCTTAATGAAGATCTCCATCTGACTACGAACATGATCTTGACCTTTATAGTCTTCAAGCTTTTTAGGACGTATCGCACGATCGATCACATCCTCTTCTTTATAAACCGTGTTATCTGGTGCTATTAAGCGATCCGCTTCTATCATTATTCAAGCCTTTCTCTATACCATCGATTTCAGCGCTTCACGGATAAGCTGCTCACTACTCATGTCTTCCATTTTAACCTGAGAAACCACTTTAGACGCCTGAGTCGGCTTGTAACCAAGTGCAAGCAGTGCACTGATCGCTTCTTCTTCGGCATTAGACTGAGCAGGTTGCGGAGCAGAGTCTACTGGTGCTGCATCGGTAAATGGAGTAAACAAGTCACCGGCGCTCCAACCTTTTAAGCGATCTTTCATTTCGACCACTAAGCGTTCTGCTGTTTTCTTACCTACGCCAGGCAACTTAACTAATGTTGAGACATCTTCACGTTCAACACTGGCAACAAATTGACTTGCTGTCATCCCTGAAAGAATAGCTAAGCCAAGTTTAGGACCAACACCATTGGCTTTAATCACTTCTCGGAACAACGCACGCTCTTTCACCGTGTTGAAACCATACAGTAGCTGCGCATCTTCGCGTACAACAAAATGAGTATAGATGATGGCTTCTTCGCCGATATTCGGTAGCTCATAGAAGCAGCTCATCGGCATTTGGACTTCATAGCCAATGCCATTGACTTCAATCAGTAATTCAGGGGGTTGTTTCTCAATAAGAATGCCGCGCAGACGTCCAATCACGGTGATGACTCTTTAGAAATGAATTTGCGACAGGATAATAAAGAACTGGATAGACATCCAGTTCTTTATTGAATGAGATTAGATTTTTGAGACCACTTGATCGAGTTGAGAAGTTAGGGTTCGGACTGCATCGACCTGTGCGGTCAAATGAGCGCCATTTTGCGCCACATGTTCTGAGATGGTTTTGGTTTCAACCACACCGTTGGCGACTTCGCTACTGGCTTGATCAAGCTCTTTCAATGCCAGCATCTGATTTGACATGATATTCGCTAATCCATTCACGTCTTGCGAAATTGCCGAGACCTCAGCAATCATAGATCTCATTTTCCCCGCGCTTGAATTGACCACATCTTGACCATGCTTGACTTCCTTTTCGCTTCTATCAAGCAGGTTTCTTATCTCAACGGCGGAATGGCTGCTTTTAGCTGATAAGTCACGTACTTGCTCAGCAACCACCGCAAAACCACGACCTTGCTCCCCTGCCCGTGCGGCTTCAATCGCCGCATTAAGTGCTAGCAGATTAGTTTGCTCGGCAACTGAGGTGATCAGATCAGCGACCTTCATGATCTCTTGATGGCTACCAATAATCTGGCTTATTGCAGAGGTAGAGTCTTCAAGCAGTTGTGAGCTTGTTTCTGCTTGTTGGTGAACGGCATCACTCCGTTCTCTTAACTCATCAACAAATCGCGTCGAGCCTTCGATTCCTTCTGCTAACTGATGAACCTGCTGACTCATCTGCTCGGCTGCACTAGCTTGGGATTCACAGTTAATGTTCAAATTAGAGACCTGATCGTCTAAGGTAAGCGACTGTGACTCAAGGGTTTGAGATACATCTTTTAGTTGCAATGAGTTTTGGTTTGCTTGCGCCAATACATGCGATAGACTTTGCTCACCAAGCGTCGCTTTTTCAGCAATGACTTCACTATCACTTTTAGCTTGCTCTGCAATTTCGATCGCTCTATCTCTCTGCTTGGCGGTAAAGGCCTGAGCAATACAGATCACAGCAAGAGGCAGCACAGTACCCGACCAGATCTCGACGCGCCGTGCAGATTCAGATAGCTCTAACACTGGAAATTCGCTTCCTGATACATGCATATAGGTCATGAACGCAGCACACACTATAACGGTAACACTCCAACTGATTGCCATCCCTCTCGTACCAGACAAAAAGAACGCAACCACTAGTAGTGGTACCCAATACGTTTGGGTGGATTCAACCACGCCACCACTTTGGTAAATAATATTTAGTGCATGAACTGACATGCCAATAAAACCAAGATTAAGCGCAAAGGTAGGATTTTTAATCGCTTTTAAGCAAGCCACTGCCGCCAGTTCGAAGCCAATCAAAAGTACCGACGTCATGATTAAGCTGTCATGACCGTGTTTAGACCATTTGATCAGGCTATAAATACCGACAAAAAACGCAATGAAAGTAAAGAGGGAAAGGGTATCCGCCTGGCGCTGTTGATTTTTTGTCCATTGAGATTGTGCTGGCATGCAAAGTCGTCGCCATAAGTTGACAGGGTTCATTTTCAATCTTCCTTGATTGATATTTTGTTAGACCTCTGACCACTATATTAATGCAACATTTTTATAACAAACCTCATATTCAGATCTGTTTTATATGTCTCAGTTTTGAATCAATAGGAAGCAAATAATGTGGAATGGCTAACGGTAACGCCCCCGTCTTGCACTGGTCGCTTTGCCAGCAAGTGCAACCAGTGTTTTGTTAGTGTTGGCATGACAAATAGCCACCCCTAGAGCGTCAGCAGCATCAGCCTGAGGTTTCGAAGGTAACTTAAGCATATGTTGAACCATATGCTGTACTTGTTCTTTGTCAGCCGCTCCCGTTCCTACGACCGCTTGCTTGATCAAACGAGCGGCGTACTCGTAGACAGGTAGTTCAGCATTTACCGCGGCAACAATAGCGCTACCGCGTGCTTGACCAAGTTTAAGCGCCGAGTCTGCATTGCGAGCCATAAACACCTGCTCGATAGCAAATACATCGGGTTGAAACTGAGTGATGATCTCAGAAACGCCCGCGTAAATTTGCTTAAGACGCCCGGGTAGCTCTTTTTCAGAGGTACGAATACAGCCGCTACCAAGATATTGCAGATGACGACCCGTTTGACGAATCACTCCATAACCAGTGATACGCGAACCTGGGTCAATACCTAGTATGATTGACATTGTTTTCTTTGTTATCGCTAAATCTAGCCCGACATCTTAATCTAGCCAAAGCGCTATAGCGAGGTAATTATCGCTCTGCTCGACAACCCAGATTCTAAACCGACCTCGAGGACTTGCGTTGGCTCATTGACGAGCTTCTCACCTGTCCAATAATCATACCAGTTGACGGGGAAATTGGCGGTTAGTGTCACCTCGCGAGCTGTGTTGTGATAATTAAACAGGCAATGAAGATCATTACGCTCAGTCAGTTGCAAAAATGCATGATGAAGATTGAGGGCGGTAAATCTCGCCGCATCTTGATTATGTCTGTGCCGAATCGTCAACTTCGCCAATGTCCGCTTGGCAAACGGTGTTAGATCAGTAAGTGGATCACCAGAAAGCAACAGACCACCGCTCGCCAACAAGGCATCTCGGTGAAATTCGTAGTACTTTCTCTCTGTGGCTTGATTAGCCAAAGAGACAAAGGTTGCGCAGTCAGGATCAATCTGCCACAGTTTTCGGTGCTGCCAACTGCGGTAAAATGTCTCTTTGGCAATTTGCTCGAAACGCGTCGCACAGCGCTCTACATCGTCAGAGACTCGCATGGCATCCACCAGCCCTAGTGAAGGCCACATTGGTGCATTACAGCCAAGGACCAACGCCTCGCCTGCGCCCTCTATAATGGCCTGCATACCTAATCGATAGGCTTCAACGCCCGTCACACCGGACTGACTACGAACACCTTTTAACGTGCCCCAGTAATTGGCGTCGAGTTTAAACATCTCAACGCCCCACTCTTCACGCATAGTACGCACAACGCGAGTTAGATGTTCTTGCACTTCTAGATTGGTCGTATCTAAGATGTACCAAGGTGTACAACGCCAACCTGCGTAAGTGACATCTTCTGCTTTCAGCAAGCGGCCATCACTGTGGCGAACAAACCAATCCGGGTGCTGTCGAAACACCTCAGATTCGGGTTGAACAATAAAAGGAGCCATCCAAATCGCCGGTTTCTTACCATTTGCGCGAATCTCTCTTAGCACAGACTTGATCCCTGAAGGGAATTTTTCAGACGGCGTTAGCCAATCACCCATATAGGCTTGGTATCCATCATCTAAAAGTACATAGTCAAATGATTTGAGATGCTCACGCATTTGCTCTACGTTGGCATGGATGTTTTGCTCTGTTACCTCAGCATAATAGGCATACCAAGAACACCAACCTAATGGTGAGTCTTGTTTCACCCCTGCTCTAATTGGATGGTGGCTCTGAATCAATTGGCTGTATTGCTCATACAACTCAGACAACGAATCTCCTCTCAGAGCTACAACTGACTCTAAGCAAGTCGTTGACCAATCTTGGGGGGCAGTCTGTTCACCATCAATATAAGCATTGATTTTCAATTGCCCTTCTCGATGACTGATGGTGAAGTAACCTGCAAACCGGTGACACGAAGTAAAGCCAAACAAGGCGTAGCCTAATGAGTCTTCGACCACCAAGTAGTTATAGTAACGTTTAGGCTCTTGAGACGAATAGATACGATAGCTCGAACTATTATCTGGGCAACGCCCAATATCCACTGGGTCATCAAAAGTACCTGTCGTCTGAGCCAACATTTGAAAGCCATCACCAAGCAGTGTTGCGCGACGTTCAAAATCAAAGTCAGTGTCAAAGAGTAGATACTGCTCGGAGATAGGTTCGTTGGATAAACCACGATAATTAAAGGAGACTTGATTGCCGTTTAGCTCGGCAGAAAGATCACTGTTGGGGATCCGAATGATACGCTCATTGGCTAAGTGCAGGACTTGCGACATATAACGCTCAGCTTTGTAGTTATTTGTCTCAATTAGAGCACTGGCGCACGTCATTGTCTATTTGCCCAACAACACATAGCTATACGACGATCACGTTTCTGCCATCCTGATAGATCAGAAGATTGAATCTGTCTCATTGACAGACGAAAAAACCCTCCAACTCCGGAGGGTGAAAAGGCAGTGGATTATGCATCAAGCATCCTGCTTTAAAAAGCCCACTGACGTGGGCTAAAAACGTAGAGACGAACTTTAATTTAGAATGCGTAAGCCAGTTTTAGGAATGACTCGATATCACCTTTCTCAGCGCCAACGCCTGTCGCAGAGTTGTAACCCTCATCAGACACGTGGTAAGCGATATCAACCAGCGCAGTGAAGTTCGAGGTAAACGCATAAGAACCACCGAAGTTAACCGCTTCGCGAGTATCTTCAATCGTGACATAGCCTGCTGCTAGGTAAAGCGCATCAAGTGTGTAGCCAACTGACGTGTTGTACATTTTCACTTTTTTGCCGTCTGCAAACTCTTCTTCTGCGAATGTCGCACCAATACCGACCGCACCTAGGTTAACCGCACCGTTAACTAGGTATAGTTTGTCTGTATCACCTTCAGTTTCATCGTTGTCTTCGTAACCAAGGTTAACCATAAAGGTTTCGTTTTCGTAGCCTAGGTAGCCGTTGTAACCACTTTGACGGTCTGTACCTTCATAGTTACGGTCGCCGAAGTATGAGATACCGTATTTAACACCTTCTTTGTCGCCTTCAAATTTCACAACTTGACGTGCATCAGAGGCATCGTTTGGAGACCATAGGAACTCGATTGTTTTGTCAGCTGCGCCATCTACTGCATCAAGAGCGGTGTCATTTGCGTAACCAATAGACGCTACACCAGCACCCGTTTTGTAGCCTACCCAAGTATCAGTGATCGTAAACGTTGAATCTGACGTGCCGTAGTCATCTTCAACATCAAACTCACCACCAAACTTACCAACAATGTTACCGTTTTCGTAGTCAGCAAAAATATCGAACCCCGTTACGCCACCGTTGTAGAATTCTTCATCTTTCTGCTGTTCAACGTTGTTTACCGCGCCGTTTTCTTTACGGTCTTCTTGGTAATAGCCACCAATCGCAAACTCTCCAGAAACGGTAAATTGATCACCTGAAAGCGCTTCTGCTGCTACTGCTGAACCGGCTACAAGAGATAGTGCTACTGCTAGTGCTGTCTTTTTCATTTCTTTGTTCCTATAGATTTTTATTTATGAGCGTCAAAAGCCATCTGATCGCTCTGAAAACAAAAACTATTGGTGCTGACAATGATTAACAAATGAATCACTAAAAAAGCAGCCCTCTTATTGTGATTAAGGGTTTGGTCAAAAGCTAAATATCTCTAATGGCTAGCTGTAAAGTTAGGTGAATCGTGGGTTTCACTGCCATAGCTAAACAGTTAGGGAAGCCGAATGTGCCGGATTAAGCGACTGGTAAAGTTCAAAACATCAAGTAAAAAGTACCGATACTTATCGTATCTAAAGCACATTTTTAGTTATCTATGCCTAAACTTAAGGGTGAGTTGATAGATGGACATATCAGGTGAAAAGATACAAATCGAACAAACTCATTCTTGGCATCTTATGGCTTTGGAGTAGCCTTCCCCTTGCCGAGCCGATAAAAGTCGCCCAAGACTTGTGGCCACCCTACGTTATGAACTCTGCTCTGGGCAGTGGTATAGCCCATGACCTGGTGATTGAAGGGTTGGTTTCAGCTGGCTTTGAAGTTGAGTACTCGGTCAAGCCTTGGACACGTGTTCTTAAAGAAACCATCAATGGCAAAAATGACGTAATCATCGCGATCTGGAAAACAGATCAGAGAGCTAGAGATTACATTTTTACTGATATGTACATGCACAATAAAATGGCGGTCGTTTCACGCCAAGACGCCAATTTCGAGTTTTCATCTCTCCATAGCTTGGCTGGAGTTCGCGTGGCGATGATCGATAACTACGCCTACGGAGCACAACTTGTAGATTACCAAGAACTAATTCCGGTTAGCTCGATTCATTTACCTAATAGTATTCGCCTTATCCTGACGGATAGAGCAGATGTCCTAGTCACCGACGAAGCCGTTGGTCGCTGGACAATTAAAGAAATGAGAGTAGATGCTTCGAAACTGAGTTTTAGCCCGATCTATTTAGATACAACCCCACTCTACGCAGCAATTAGAAAAAACCACCCCGAAGCGCAAAAGATCGTCGCAGCACTCAATGCTTATTTTAAGGCTCACGGTGACCGCCAACTTCAGTTGCTAAAAATTAAATATGGATTAGCAGAATAAGTTAAATAGCAAACTACAGATAAAAAAATACCAGCCGCTTGGCTGGTATTTTTAATTCTAGTGTCGATTACGCCACTTCGATTGGGCCACCGAATGAAGTCACTGGTGGAACTTTGCCTTTGAACTTCTCAAAGTCAACGATACAGGTGTTAGCCGATGTTGCCTGCGCTAGTTCAGAAGAACCGATATCTTGAGTTAGCGTGTTTGGATCGCCATAAGTACAGATTGCACCCTCTTTCTCATTTAGAGGACCATACCATGCACCTTCCTCGATACGGATAACACCACTAGGGTAGCTATCAGTCACAACAGCGCCTGCCAAAAGTTGACCACGGTCGTTGAATACACGGACCAAGTCACCATCTTTAATTCCTTTCGCTTTCGCATCAACTGGATTGATGTATACCGGCTCACGACCTTGCACCGCATACGTTGCACGGAACTCTTCAGACTCACACATCTGAGAGTGCAGACGCTTGTCAGGGTGACAAGACTGTAGCCAGTACGGATGCTTATCAGAGCCTGGACCACCGTGTGAACGCTCTGATTTCTCGAACCACATCGGGTGCTCTTGACAGTGATCGTAACCGTAGCGACCGATCTTACGCGACGTAATTTCGATAAAGCCAGATGGCGTACCTAACGGGTTGATCTCTGGGTCTTTACGGAACGCTTCATGACGAACCCAAGGTTTACCTTGACCGAAGTCTAGCACGCTTTGTTCCCAGAACTCAGCGAACTCAGGCATCTCAAATTTACCTTCGTTAGACTTCTTACAGTCGTTGTACAGGCTCTCGATCCACTCCATCTCGCTCATACCACGTGTGTATTCATCACGGCGACCAAAGCGTTGAGTTAGTTCACTCATGATCTGGAAGTCAGGCTTAGATTGGAACAATGGATCCACTAAGCGATGCATCGCGACCAAACCTTTGCTTGAGTATGAACCGTATACGTCGATATCGTTACGTTCCCACTGAGTACAAGCAGGAAGAACAATGTCAGAGAAACGACATGTTGCTGTCCAAGCAAACTCTACCGTTACCACAGTCTGAAGCTTTTTGAATGCTTTCTTCATGCGGTTGCGATCTTGGTGGTGGTGCCAAGGGTTGTTACCCGAAATTACCATCATCTTGAAATCCGGTAGCTTCACTTTACCGCCGTTGTAACGGATCTCTTTACCTGGTTCAAGTAAGCAGTCAATCCAGCGTGCAACTGGGATTGTGCGGCTGTAACCGTTAAAGTCATTGTTGTCCCATTTTGGTTTCATACCTTGGTCAAGGTTGCGTGGGAAACCACCAGGACCAGCAAAACCAGTTGAAGGAACACCGATACTAGAGTAGTGATGGCCGTAAGAAATACCGCCACCAGGTAGACCAATTTGACCAACCATAGCTGCGACAACCGCTGCTGCCCAGTATGGCTGTTCGCCATGCTCCTGACGCTGGATACACCAACCCATCAAGATTTGGGTACGACCATTCACTAGCATGCGAGCAAATTCGCGGATCTTGTCAGCTTTAACACCACAGATTTCGGCTGCCCATTCAGGCGTTTTAACCACTTTATCTTTGGTTTCACCCTGAACATATTGAATGAACTCAGCAAACCCAAGACAGTAAGTCTCAATGAACTTCTTGTCGTACAGATCTTCGTTGTATAACACATGAGCAACAGCAAGCATGAATGCCACATCTGTCATCGGGTTGATGTACAGGTGGTCATTTTCTAGGTAACGCTGCGTTTTGTTCTTAACTGGATCAACAGAAAGTACGTTGATCTCACCTTTCGCTACTTTCTCTTTTAGCTGAGACAGATAGTCGAAAGATTCGTGCGTTTCACAGTTCCAACCAACTTGCAGGTTCTTCACTGGGTCATTTGCCCAAAGAACGATGTTATCTGCATTTTTTAGGATCTCAGACCAAGAAGTACCTTGTGCGTATACCTCAGTTGAACCTAGTACGTATGGCAAGATGGTTTGACCTGCACCTGTAGAGTAATCCCCTACTTTAGTAATGAAGTTACCGTGCATACCAACCGCACGTTGCATATGCGCTGTACAGTTGTTGAATGCACCAGTTTGGTTCCAACCTGTCTGACCTGCGTGCAGGGCCCAAGGACCATAATCTTTTTGTACTCGCTCAAGCTCGCGGTAGAACAGATCGATTGCTTCATCCCAAGTCACACGGATGAATCGGTTGTCACCGCGAGTGTCGGCGCTGTATTTATGTTTCTTCAGCCAATCTAGGCGTACCATTGGGTAACGGACACGCGATGGGCTATAGATGATACCCTTGATGCCGTTCAGCATCTCTGTCGGGTTCTTATCTAGCTCTAACGGTTTGATCTCTTGAACTTTACCCGCGTAGATGTGGGCGCGAAACGCGCCCCAGTGTGAACCTGTAACCTTCCAAGTACCTGTTGATTCTGCAGCGCTAGCAGAAGCAGATGCCAATAAGCTTGGACCGATGACTGATGCCGCGCTCGTTGTCGCTACACCTTTAAGAAAACTTCTTCGTGTAATAGCCATTTCAAATACTCCGTCTGACGCTTATTAGTGGTGGCCTTCAGCATAATCTGAAGAGTGCTTCTGTAAGTACTTCAAGATCAATGCTTCACTGTCTGTATCTAGGTTAACGAATGCAAGCATACCGTCAAACATACCTGGCCAAGTGTTGGCATCAAAGTGCGCTTCATCTGGCTGGGTGTGACACACAGAACAGTTTGTTTTGTAAGCTTCTGCTGATTTTTCCCAAACAGGAGTAATGTCATTTAGCATAGATTCTTTCTTAATCCATACTGTGGCTGCCACTTTTTCCCAAGGAAGGCCTGTCAGTTCATCGACTTTCTTCTCGCCAGTTGTAACAATGCTGTCATTTGTCGACGCTTCTTTAAGAAGAGAAGCAACGGCAATGTTTTTACCAAAGTCTTCTTGGATTACGCGACCAAAGCCTTTCGCCTTGCGCCAGCCATCAATTTCGATTGAAACGAATTCACCTTTTTCTTCAAGTACTTTCACTGAAGAGGCAGGGTTTAGAAGGCCTGCTTCTTTCTGGCCTTGTGCATCGAAATAGATAGGTAGGTGGCGCACGCTTACAAGGGTTTGACCCACATCGTAGCTTGTGTTCGAAGCCATAGACTCAAGATCACCTACGATACCGCCAATACTGTCCATTCCAGCAGGTAGGTTATGTGCAATACCCTTGTGGCAATCAACACAGCTTTGATCTTTCTCTGCAGCCTGTTTCATCTGGATACGAGCCGTTGGCGACATTTGTTCGAAGTCCATAGATTCGTAGTTGTGGCAGTTTTTACACTCTAGAGACTTATTTGCAGAGAAACGATCCCACTCGTGTTTAGCAAGCTCGATACGACGCTCTTCAAACACACCCGGTTCATCATAGTTACCAAACACTTGGGCAAACACTTCTTTAGAAGCCTGCATCTTACGCGCGATCTTATCTGTCCAGTTATGCGGAACGTGGCAGTCTGGACACGTTGCACGAACACCAGAGTGGTTTTTCCAGTGCACAGTGTCTTGTAGTTCAACGTATACGTTGTCACGCATGGTATGGCAGCTAATACAAAACTCTTCAGTGTTAGTTGCTTCTAATGCGGTATTGAAGCCACCCCAAAAGATAACACCCGCGATAAAGCCGCCCATAGTCAGCACACCTAGGCTGATATGAACCGCTGGGCGCGTCATGGTACGCCACAGTTTAACGATCAATGATTTCATGATTTGCTCTCTTAAAATTTTTATAAAAATGTGGAATTGAGCTCAATGGCTTACAGGCCATGCACGCCTGGCGGTCCCATAACGAATACTTGCAGCATCCATATAAGGAATCCGTAGCCACCTACGAACGCCACACTCAAAATTGGAAAGAGAACAACCGCGATGAAGAGGAAAGACTTCCACTCCAGAGAACGTTTTTCACCGCTCTCAATTTTGTTAACATCACTCATACATTTGCCTATTTTGTATCTAGTGTTATTGGTCAGCTCTTATGGTCGAGCCAATTTTTTTTACCATCTCTAAGAAGAAATGTTAGACCATACTCTTTGTAAGGTTCAATCAAATACGCCCTTTCATTCCTTGTTATTCAATACTTTTTTGAGCTCATCCCGAGATGTGTTTGATCGTGATTGTATATATAAACTTGCCACTAAATATGAATGATTATTAACAGAAACAAGCCCGTAAAACTCAACCATTTTACGTAACAATTTGGTAGCAAGACGAAACATCTACCACTTTAGAGGCACGCCTATTACGTGGTAATTCTAGTTCAAATGTAACAAGCTTGTTTCAATTCACGACCCTTTCTTACTCTAATTCGGCTTTCAAGATGGGGTGACGAAAAGGCAATTTCGCGTACAATAATGGCGTGATTGAAGGAGAAAATATGGACAGTGTGGTAGATATCTCTTGGCCTGTTTTAGCACTATTTTTCAGCCTACTAGCAGTTCCTCTGCTTATAAGCCATCACTATCAATTGAAGATAGGTAAAGAGGCAATTATCAGTGTGTCGCGGATGACCTTGCAATTGTTGATGGTGGGTATCTATCTTCAGTACCTTTTTCAACTAAATAGCTTGGCCATTAACACTCTGTGGTTAGTAATAATGACTCTAATAGGTGCGAGTGCCATCATAGCAAAGGCTACGCTCCCAAAACGAACGCTGCTATTTCCTGTCACTATGGCTTTAGCAACCGCTTTATTCCCTATGCTAGCTGTCATCTCGCTCGTTGTAATTCAACCGCAACCTTTCTATAGCACTCAATACGTGATCCCTCTCGCTGGCATGTTGCTCGGCAACTCGATGAGCGGCAATATCGTTGCTTTACAAAACTTCTTTACCGCAATAGAAGAACGAAAAAGTGAATATGAAGCAGCTATCTCATTAGGGGCTTCACCTTCGTATGCCACTTTACCCTTTGTTCAAGATGCCATTCGTCGTTCTCTCGCTCCCACACTAGCGACGATGAGCGCCACAGGGCTGGTCACTTTACCAGGAATGATGACAGGGCAAATCCTTGGGGGCGCTAGCCCAATTGTTGCGATTAAGTACCAAATCATGATTATGGTTGCGATCTTGGTAATGATGTCGGTCTCGGTGACACTCTCTTTGCACCTAACCATTAGAAGATGCATTAACAAAGAAGGAAGAGTATTAGTCAAAACCAAGCCTCCACATTGATCGTTTGTGCAAAGTAAAATGCCTTGGGGATCTTATCCACAGATTCTGTGGATAACCGTGGTGATACATAGGAAACAACTGGTCTATCCAGAATTCAAGAGAATTCTCAATAAAAATTTTCTTTGCATTCATACGCATATAATTTAATTCGAGAAGTGTAATAAAGATGTCATACCAAGCTCATAGGTTTGAAGCTAGTTAACCAAGGAGTGCGTTATGTTGACCCCAATTGACACCTATGATGTAGAAGTTCAAGAAATTGAACTTACCAACATCCGAGACTGGCTGATTGCTCTGCCGAAAGAGATGGCTCCAAGAGAAGAGATTCCGGAATCAGAATTTGGCTGCTGGCATTAAAAAGGCTCACATCATGTGAGCCTTCAAAAAACATCAAGTACGCTAGTCACGTAGATAGATTAACCAGTACCACATGCCAACGAAGACTCCACCACCGATAATATTACCAAGTGTCACAGGAATGAGGTTGTTGGTGATGAAATCGATCATGTTCAAATCGGCGTAGTCTGCAATATTCGCCCCTGTCATCTGCCAAAACTCTGCGGGTGCAAAATTCTTGATCCCGATAGCCATTGGAACTTGAAACATGTTGGCGATACAGTGCTCAAACCCCGCAGAGACAAACATAGCGACTGGCAATATCAGCACAGCAATTTTGTCCGTCAGTGTACGACCGCTGAATGTCATCCAAACAGCAATACATACCAAAACATTACACATCACCCCTAGTGATACTGCGGACAGAAAAGTGTGATGTAACTTATGCTGTGAAATTGCCATAGCGTTAAGGCCCACTTGACCATGGTCGAACATGTACTGCTTTGTTAGTAGCATGCACACCACCAAAAGCAAGGCACCTACAAGGTTGCCACCGTAAACGACCGCCCAATTTTTAAACAGCATTTTCCAAGTTATTTTGCCACTGGCTCGTGCAACCAGAGTCAAGACTGAACTGGTGAATAGTTCACCGCCAGTCACTACGACTAAGATAAGACCTAGACTAAACGCGAACCCACCTAGAAGGCGAGTGATGCCCCAAGGTAGCTCACCGGCGCCGGTAGTAACAATGGTATAAAAGACGAAAGCGATACCAATATGTATTCCGGCAGATATCGCCAACAGAAAAGATTTAACGGGATCTTTCGTCGCTTTGCCAACGCCAATTTCTGCAGCGCGCTCAGCCATTTGTGGGGGTAGGAGAGAATCAAACTGGTGGTTTAAGTTCATCATGAGTGAAACATTTTGCAACATGTGGATTGATGGAGGCGGATAATCACTCGATTTTTATTCAAATTCAAGCGTTAATTAGCCACACAAGACAAAATGTTATTTCTCTACAGAAAACACTTAGTATATGTTGACAATATAGAGCTAAAAATAACTAAATTAGCCATTACCATTTCACATGTATACCATAATAATCAATCACTTAACTAAAGGGCAATGATCATATTTTTGTTCTGACACTACTTTAGTCTTATTTTTCATAACAACAGCCATTTTTATTCACTATTTTCATTACAAGAAGAACAACGTGCTACTGACCAACAAAAGCGTCTGACAATCTTTGATTCTGATCTAGTGACAGGGCGATTGAACAACTACTAACCAATCCCTGCAATTCCTTAAGTGAAAGTAAGGGGTAGCTAACACTTCTCAACTCGTAACATTGCCGATTTATAACTTCATGATTAAGTTGAAAACAGTACTTTCTAAAAGGATTCGATTATGAAATTTACGCCTGAACATATGTCTGAACTTAACCTTTTACTTCAGTTTGACATCAGCAGTGCCGCGACAGGTATTAAGGTTCATCATGAAGCTTCTAAAGAGATGCAGGCAGCCGTTCAGCGCCTTTATGAAAAAGGTCTATGTACGTTACCTGATGGTGGATACCTAACTGACGAAGGCATTGAAATGGCTGAACACGCTGACAAAGCACTAAGAGTCCTAACTAGTTAGCACGATAAGGAACAATTGGAGAGCTAATACTTTTTTTCTTCGATAAATAGCGGCTGTACTTTTCGACAATTAGGGAAATATCAATCTTTTCCAAACCATCATTAAATACATCACGCCAGTTTTGCCCGTCTGGCGTGTTTTTGAACGCTAAGTACAGCTCTTTGCTTTCAAGTAGTCGCTCATTCATTCTTACTCGATTAGCTAGCACGTCTGCTCTAGGGTCAATACCGATCAAATACTCGAGTACATTAGAGTCTATAACAGCAGCATCCAAGCGCCCCTTAGCCACTTTGTATATGTTGCGGAGGTCATTTGCTGACGCTTCAACCTGAATTAGCCCTTCTTCCACTAGTAGGTCAAACTCGGTCGTATTTACATACCCTTGAACGACACCTATCCGATACAGAGTTAGATCATCGAGTGAATTCCATTTAATAGGGAATTTGGTATTTTCAACCAGCCCTAGAGGCCCTTGACCAATAGAGTTAGAAAAGACAAACTCGTCGGTTTCAAAGTAATATTCGGGAAAGTAGCCAATATACTTATTGCTTTTGTTTGCCAGCGCAACAGTGCGCACCCATGGTTTGAACTCAACAATAAGCTCATATCCCATGGCAGCAAATGCTTCACGTGCAACAGCAACCGACAACCCATATCCTTCGAGTTCTTCCCCAGAATACGGCGGCCACTCAAGTGAGGTCATATAAACTCTCTGAGTCGCCCCGCATGGAATGACACTGAATATGAGTATTACTATTAACAACCACTTCATGCTCACCTCTGACATGTAGGTAAACAACACCTACATAGTTAATAATAGGCACAGTGGTTTAATTATCTAGGCGCGCTCAAAGCACCATTTGTATGGCTGAAGGCGATCATATAGCCAGTTGAAGCCTGTCGCGTAAAAGAAAAAGAACACCAGAAACCCAGCTTCAAGCATTAGTGCTTGGAGGTATGTTATATTTAAGAACCAAGCAACAGTTGGTAAAGTGACAAAAATAAGCCCTCCCTCAAAGCCCGCCGTATGCCAAATACGGGTTGATAATGCTCTCTCAGCCCTAGGAACACGACAAACGCGATCAAAGCCAATATTGTAAAAGTAGTTCCAGACCACCGTAAACAAACTCAGCCCAACTCCTACCACAACTAAATCACTCGCCCCTTTGCCCGAAAACAGTGAAGCTACGGGAATAATGATGGCCAGCGCAATCAATTCAAAAAATAGTGCGTGGAAAATACGTTCTCTAGTTTGCATGTTAATTTCTCTCTTTAGTCACAAACGATGAGCTTATTTTCATCTATAATAACGATATTAAAAAGTTAGATACCATCAGTAAAAGCGATATGTTTAGTATTGAGCAACTAGAGGCCTTTGTGGCTACCGTTAAGGCAGGTTCATTTTCAGCAGCGGCTCGTCAATTGAATAAAGTCCAATCGGCCATCAGTCAGCATATTATGAACCTTGAACTTGATTGCGGTGTTGATCTGTTTGATCGTGCTGGTCGCTACCCTACATTAACCGAAGCAGGTAAACGCCTTCTTCCACATGCGAATGCCACCTTAAAACAGCATAAAAGGTTGGTCGAGTGCTCAGCATCATTGTTTAAAGAAGAAGAGTCGAACATCAGCATCGCTATTGATGAGGGCATTCCGGTCGAAAACTTTTCGCGCGCACTCGATTCCGTTTCAAGCCGCTATCCCGAGTTAAAAGTGGAAGTTCTCGTCGCTTCAAGTATCGACATTATTGAGCTAGTCGCAGATAAACGGGTCACCACTGGGCTCATTTTTTCTGAGATTGAACTTCCACCAAATGTCGATTTTGAGTCAGTGGGGCATATTGAGTTTGATCTCTATGTTGGACATACTCATCCACTTGCCAACCAACAGTCCGAAAATGTCGACCAGCTATTGCTTCATCGACAATTGTTGTTACGCTCTAAAAATGCAAAAGTTAGTGGTTTCCAGCAAGCACATAGTCCAGACCTGTGGTATGCAGACAGCTACTACGTTCTGCTGGAGTTGATCAGCAATGGCTTTGGCTGGGGCTTCTTACCTACTCATATCGCATCTGTGTATGAGCAAAGTGGGAAAATTACCAAAATTCCGGTTCGCTACGAACAACTATGTTGGCACGCTAATGTCGATGTGATTCAACATCAAGCATACGGTTTTAAGCCGATACACCAACTTTTACGTAGTGAATTGCGTAAGTTATTATCAGGGACAGAGCAATGAAAACGATCTCAATCGTCGGCGGAGGTTGGCTTGGTCAGCCTCTTGGTCAATACCTTACTTCTATCGGTCATAAAGTCTATGTAAGCAAGACGACGGCCGAAGGTGTTCATGAACTGCGCAGTAAAGGAATCGACAGCTTTCTATGCGACCTAAATGGTGGTAGCGAAGCACTTACCGCTCACCTAAATAACCATCCGAGCGAGATAGTGATTGGCTGTTTTCCACCAGGATTCCGAAAACGTGGAGGAAAGCAATACGTTAGTCAGTGGGCTGCCCTGATTGAGTCTGCTAAGCAACAGGAGGTCTCTCGCGTTGTCATGGTGAGTTCGACAACTGTCTATCCAAACATTGCTAAAGAGATGGCCGAAGAAGATGCTACCCTCGCGCTTGCGAAGGGAAGTCCAGATTTTAGCGACAATGCGACAACTATGCTGCAAGCAGAGGATGCGTTAATCAATTCAGGGCTGAGTTTCGCTATTGTTCGCTGTAGTGGGCTAGTCGGTCCAGACCGCCACCCTTCAAGGTTTGCCGCCAAGCTAAAACAGGTTAGCCAACAAGCCCCCGCGAATATGATTCATCTGCAAGATGCAATTGGCGCTGTTAGTCACATGGCTTTTTGCGCGAAATCGACCACAGTAAATGCAACGACACCTAACACAGTCAGCAAAGCTGAGTTTTATCAGGCGGCACTAAGTAGTGTCGGTTCCGCAGAGCCATTACCCCCCATCTCCCAGCAAGCCGATAAAAGAATTATCGCAGGTAAACTGATTGAGTTGGGTTACCGCTTCCACTATCAACACACCTTAGAATTGGTTTAACAGTCAAAGAGTCGATGATGAGTAAACTTAAGCTATACCAACATATCGAGCGTCTATGGTCATATATGCAACTTAACCATACATTGACGAAATCGGATTGCATCTTTGTTTTGGGAAGTAATGATGTACGTGTGGCTGAGTATGCCGCGCAGCTTTTCTTAGACGGTTGGGCAGGTAAGCTGATATTTTCTGGCGGCGTCGGACGCCTTACCGACGGGATATTTGAATCAACCGAGGCATTGACGTTCGCAGCCCTTGCGCGCGATATGGGCGTTCCTAGCGACTGTATTATTATTGAAAATAAGGCCACCAACACGGGCGAAAACATTCGTTTTACATATGAGCTGATGAACCAATTGGGCGAAGAGTTCCGCTCGTTTATCCTCGTTCAAAAACCTTATATGGAAAGGCGAACTTATGCCACATTTACGAAACAGTGGCCAATCCCATATGAGGCCATCTGTGTAACATCTCCCAAGACCAAATTCTGCGACTATTTCAACGAAGATATTGATCTTGAAACAACAGTCACTGCAATGCTAGGAGACTTTGAAAGGATTAAGACATACCCTGCCCTTGGCTTTCAGGTCGAGCAAAAAATTCCTCAAGAAATCGATGACTCTTATCATTTGCTCAAGACAGTATTTGGATAAATACAACTGCAAACTTATGGCTAGAGCCTTTAGCGAGGTTATTAGAACAGATCCAGCTTTGCGTCATTAGGGTTTTAAGTAAACCACACAACAAAAAGCCAGAGCGATTGCTCTGGCTTTTCCTTACTTCTGCTACGACTACTTAGTGAATCGCTGCTTCTTTCTCGCTTAAGTATTTAAACCTAAGCTCGTCACCTTTAAGATCTACTTTCACCGTGCCGCCATCAATTAAAGAACCAAACAATAATTCGTTGGCCAGTGGTTTCTTAAGCTGGTCTTGAATCACACGACCCATAGGACGAGCGCCCATCGCTTTATCGTACCCTTTAGTTGCAAGCCAGTCGCGAGCATCATCAGAGACTTCAAGGGATACACCACGAGCATCCAGTTGAGCTTGAAGCTCAACGATAAACTTATCAACCACTTGGTGAATAACATGCTCATCTAAGCTGTTAAACCAGATGATATTATCAAGACGATTACGGAACTCTGGTGTAAACACTTTCTTAATTTCAGACATCGCATCATGGCTATGATCTTGTTGGATCAAACCAATCGATTTCTTCTCTGTCATCTGGACACCCGCGTTAGTAGTCATCACGACAATTACGTTACGGAAGTCAGCTTTGCGACCATTATTGTCAGTTAATGTACCGTTATCCATGACTTGTAACAGCAAGTTGAAGATGTCTGGGTGAGCTTTCTCGATTTCATCCAATAGCACAACAGAATGAGGATGTTTGATAACAGCATCTGTTAGCAAACCACCTTGGTCATAACCAACATAACCTGGGGGGGCACCAATCAAACGGCTCACAGAATGGCGCTCACCGTATTCAGACATATCAAAGCGTAATAGCTCGATGCCGAGCAGTTTAGAAAGCTGCACAGTTACTTCTGTCTTACCTACGCCTGTCGGGCCTGCAAACAGGAATGAACCAACAGGTTTGTTGTCCGCTCCAAGGCCTGCACGCGTGAGTTTGATCGCTTCACTTAGCACATCAATCGCATCATCTTGACCAAACACCAGCATCTTCATCTTCTCATCAAGCTTTTGCAAAATCTCTTTATCAGAAGACGACACTGATTTTTCAGGAATACGGGCCATTTTCGCCACCATTGCTTCAATATCGGCTACGCTTACCGTCTTCTTACGACGGCTTGCTGGCGCTAAACGGCTGCGTGCACCGGCTTCATCAATGACGTCAATCGCCTTATCTGGCAAATGGCGCTCATTAATGTATTTCGCCGACAACTCAACGGCAGCACGAAGTGCCTTGTTGGTGTAGCGGACTTCATGGTGAGCTTCATATTTTGGTTTCAGACCGATCAAAATCTTAGTTGTGTCATCCAAAGAAGGTTCGACAATATCGATTTTTTGGAAACGTCGAGACAGAGCACGCTCTTTCTCAAAGATATTACTGTACTCTTGGTAAGTCGTTGAACCAATACAACGTAGCTTACCACTACTCAGTAGAGGTTTAATTAAGTTAGCCGCATCTACTTGGCCACCCGATGCCGCACCCGCACCGATAATGGTGTGAATTTCATCAATAAATAGAATGGCGTCGTCTTCTTTTTCAAGCTGCTTCAAAATCGCCTTGAACCGCTTCTCAAAATCTCCGCGGTATTTAGTACCAGCGAGTAAAGAGCCAATATCTAAAGAATAAATAACGCTATCAGCAATGATATCTGGCACTTGGCCTTCGACAATACGCCATGCTAGACCTTCTGCAATTGCAGTTTTACCTACACCTGCCTCGCCAACAAGAAGTGGGTTGTTTTTACGGCGACGACACAAAACCTGAACCGTCCGTTCAAGCTCTTTATCGCGCCCGATAAGTGGATCAATCTGACCTTGTTTGGCTAATTGATTGAGATTGGTTGCAAAACTTTCTAGACGCTCTTCTGAACCCGTATCTTCAGCACTCTCGCTACCAAATGAATCGGAAGAAGGCTCATCACCAGAACTAGAAGCTTTCGTAATTCCATGAGAAATAAAGTTAACAATATCTAGGCGACTAATATCATTTTTCTTAAGAAGGTAAGCCGCATGAGATTCTTGTTCACTAAAAATTGCCACCAGTACATTTGCACCTGTGACTTCGCTGCGTCCTGAAGACTGAACATGGAACACTGCTCTTTGCAAAACGCGTTGAAAACTCAAAGTGGGTTGCGTTTCGCGAGTTTCGTCGTTTTCTGGGATAAGAGGTGTTGTTTGATCGATAAATACATCGAGTTCACCTCGAAGGGCCTCGATATCTGCCTGACACGCTTGCAGGGCCTCACGCGCAGCATCGTTTTCTAGCAATGCTAACAGGAGGTGCTCGACGGTCATAAACTCATGTCTTTTGTCTCTAGCGCGAGCAAATGCGCCATTCAGACTCGACTCCAATTCTTTATTCAGCATAAGTACCTCCTTTAAGAACAACTTAGGTTGCTCGAACAAGCGCTATGCTTGCTCCATTGTACAAAGCAAAGGATGCTCATTC
Organism: Vibrio sp. VPAP30; assembly: GCF_001188205.1. NCBI lineage: Bacteria > Pseudomonadati > Pseudomonadota > Gammaproteobacteria > Vibrionales > Vibrionaceae > Vibrio > Vibrio sp. VPAP30. Next base: position 529,226 of record NZ_LBLS01000043.1, on the reverse strand, counting down.
TCTTTCGAATACATAGTAACTTGCGCTACCTTCGTCTCAGCAACTTCTGCAGTATACGTGCCACAAATTGCCTTGCCTTCATAATGCACCTTGAGCATCACTTGTGTCGCCTTGTCGATATCCATAGAAAAAAAACGTTCTAAGATTTCAATCACAAAGTCCATCGGGGTGTAATCATCGTTGTTTAACACAACGTTATACATGGACGGCGGCTTAATTTTTGTTTTTTCTAACTCCAGTAAATCGGAACCGGGAGTGACCCATTCAAAATGTTTGCTCATGACTCATCGTTGCTGCTGTTTTATCTTTGTTAATTTTACCACTTCATTGAGCGTAAGTTTCGAATTTAGTTCTAACTATTAACGGTTTGTTTATCTTACATGGTTGATTTTCGCGAGAAAGACCAGCATAGCTTCAGACAAAATACGTCAAACTTTTTTTGCCCTTACTTAGAGACTAATGCAGCATTAGAGTCGCTGCAAATAAAAGATTTCACTTATCGGAAGAGCTGTATCTAATTGATTAAAAAGAAACCAAAAACCATTCACCTCATCTATATTTATGCATAATTAACAAAATCATTAGTTGCAAAAATGTAAATCTCAAAAGCGATTTGCTTGCAAATATGTAGACTGTAATACCTTTTTCCTATTGACTGTCACCCATCATTGGCTACATTGGTCAAATAGTGACTGAAATTTTGGCAGCGGCTGAATGAAAATTCACTTTCTGTTTACAAGGAATCAATGTAAACACCTTAACAACATCAGTAACAATATGCATGAGGGATGTATAGCATGGCTACAGGTACAGTAAAATGGTTTAACAACGCCAAAGGATTTGGCTTTATTTGTCCTGAGGGAGAAGATGGAGACGTGTTCGCGCATTACTCCACAATTCAAATGGACGGTTATCGTACTCTGAAAGCTGGCCAACAAGTGAGTTTTGAAGTGGAAGAAGGACCTAAAGGCTACCACGCTAGCTCTGTGGTTCCGGTTGAAGCTCAACCAGCAAAATAATCGCTGCCAACTTAAACTAAGTTTAAATCATCAAAAAAAGAAACCCGCCAGTTGGCGGGTTTTGTTATTTGCCTCGCTAAGTTTAGCGATTGATTACACCATTAAGTGTTGCGCTTGGGCGCATCAGTGGTGCTGCTTTATCAAATACCGGCGCGTAATAACCGCCTAGTTCACCCGCCACACCTTGAGCGTCGTTTAGCTCTGCAACAATCTTTTCTTCATTTGCAGATAGTGCCTGTGCTATTGGTGCGAATTCCGCAGCTAGCTCCGCATCCGCGCTTTGAGAAGCCAATGCTTGTGCCCAGTATGTCGCTAGGTAGTAGTGGCTACCACGGTTATCTAGCTCACCCACACGACGTGATGGAGACTTGTTGTTGTCGAGGAAATCACCTGTTGCTTTATCTAAAGCATCAGCAAGAACTTGTGCTTTCGCATTGCCCGTTACTGTGCTTAAGTGCTCTAGAGAGGCTGCTAGCGCTAGGAATTCACCCAGTGAGTCCCAACGTAAGTGGTTTTCTTTTTCAACTTGTTGAACGTGCTTCGGAGCCGAGCCACCAGCACCCGTTTCAAACAGGCCACCACCGTTCATCAGTGGAACAATTGACAGCATCTTAGCTGAAGTACCAAGTTCTAGGATTGGGAACAAGTCAGTTAGGTAGTCACGAAGTACGTTACCCGTTACAGAAATTGTATCTTGGCCCTGTTTGATTCGAGCTAGAGAGAATTGACATGCTTCTAATGGCGCTAAGATCTTAATCTCTAGACCTGAAGTGTCGTGGTTAGGTAAGTAGGCGTTTACTTTTTTGATTAACTGAGCATCGTGTGCGCGGTTTTCGTCCAACCAGAAGACTGCCGGTACACCCGTTGCACGAGCGCGAGTTACCGCAAGCTTAACCCAGTCTTGGATTGGCGCATCTTTAACCTGACACATACGGAAAATATCGCCTTCTTCTACTGCTTGCTCGAGTAGAGCAGCACCAGAAGCGTCAACAACACGCACCGTACCAGCAGCGTCTAGAATGAATGTTTTGTCATGCGAGCCGTACTCTTCAGCTTTTTGAGCCATTAGGCCCACGTTCGGCACACTACCCATTGTAGTTGGATCGAATGCGCCGTTTTCTTTACAGAAATCAATAACCGCTTGGTAGATACCTGCGTAGCTACGATCTGGGATTAGCGCTTTGGTATCTTTCTGTTTGCCATCTGGGCCCCACATCTGACCTGATGAACGCAGCATTGCAGGCATAGACGCATCAACAATAATGTCGCTTGGTACATGCAAGTTCGTAATACCGCGGTCTGAATCAACCATCGCTAATGGCGGTTGAGTTTCGTAAACAGCCTGTAGAGCCGCTTCGATCTTTTCTTTCTGAGCAGTAGGAAGCGCTTGAATCTTAGCGTAAACGTCGCCAATGCCGTTGTTTACATCAACGCCTAGCTTGTCAAACACATCTCCGTATTTCGCGAAAACGTCTTTGTAGTAAACCTTAACAGCATGACCGAAGATCACGGGATCAGAGACTTTCATCATGGTCGCTTTCATATGCAGTGAAAGCAATACATCTTGCTTTTTCGCTTCTGCGATTTGTGCTTCAAAGAACTCGACTAGCGCTTTCTTGTTCATTACAGAGCAGTCGATGATCTCTTGGTCTTGGAGTGGGAAAGCACCTTTTAGCTCTTTCACCGAGCCATCAGCTACAACAAATTCAATCTTAACGTCAGTTGCGCCTACTACCGTGTGCGATTTTTCACTACCGAAGAAATCGTTGCCAGCCATGCTAGAAACGTGTGATTTAGAGTCCGCAGACCAAGCACCCATTGAGTGCGGGTTCTTCTTGGCGTAGTTCTTTACAGATAGCGGTGCACGACGATCAGAGTTGCCTTCACGTAGCACAGGGTTCACTGCACTACCTTTGATCTTATCGTAGGTCGCTTTAATCGCTTCTTCTTCGTACGTGCTAGGCTCTTCAGGATAGTTAGGTAGGTTGTAACCTTTATCTTGCAGCTCTTTAATTGCAGCTTTGAGCTGAGGAATCGAAGCTGAGATGTTTGGCAGCTTAATAATGTTTGCTTCTGGTGTTTTCGCTAGTTCGCCTAATTCAGCTAGTGCGTCACCAATGCGTTGCTCGTCTGTTAGATGCTCTGGGAAGTTTGCGATAATACGCCCAGCAAGAGAGATATCACGAGTGTCAACATTGATACCTGAAGAAGCAGTAAACGATTGAATAATTGGTAGTAGTGAGTATGTCGCTAGCGCAGGTGCTTCGTCAGTAATCGTGTAAATGATTGTAGGTTTTTCTGTAGGCATGAAATTTCCCTATTTGTTCTAACCGGATCGCTTTGAGAAGTGATCCTGTGTGTGTTTCCGCTAACAAGTTATGAATAATCCCCTCACTTGTTGCGCTTTGTCCGTCTCTTTTTGTTTTCGTCACTTAGTCAGCGACATCCTTGAGAGCGATTCGTTATAATTAAACAAAATGACAAGAATAGTCTATTATCTTGTTCGCCAATCCTGTTTTCGGGCGCGCAAATGGTAGCTTATTTGGCATCTCGTTAAAAGTTATACCCACACTTCGTTTACATTTTTGCAAGGTAGTTAACATGTCCCCACGCTCACACCGTGAGTCCAAACCGTCTTCAACACGTCACGGTAATCCCGGTTTTAAACGCCCTTCTTCGGCAAAAAAGAGCAATAAACATTCGTCTCGAAATCGCCAGAAGCTGGCCAGCAATAAGCCAAGAATAGCACCTGAGGATCGCAAGGTGGTTATATTCAACAAGCCTTTCGACACTCTTAGCCAGTTTACAGACGGTGAAGGTAGAAAAACCTTGGCTGACTTTATCCCTGTTAAAGACATCTATGCTGCTGGCAGACTTGATCGTGACAGTGAAGGTTTAATGGTACTCACCAATGACGGTATCTTGCAGGCTAAGCTCACCCAGCCTCAATCTAAGTCACCAAAAACCTATTGGGTGCAAGTTGATGGCGCACCGTCAAAATCTGACTTAGATAAACTGCGTAAGGGCGTAGAGTTAAAAGATGGCATGACACTTCCTGCAAAAGTAGAAGTAATAGAGCAACCAAAAGTGTGGGATCGCAACCCGCCCGTTCGTTTTAGAGCCAACATTCCTACTACATGGCTAGCGATTACCATTATTGAAGGACGCAACCGACAAGTCCGTCGAATGACGGCAAATATCGGTTTTCCTACCCTGCGTTTGATTCGCTACTCAATGGGGGATATAAAGCTAGGTGACCTGTTACCGGGAGAATGGAAACAAATCCAGATCTAAGACTTTAATCCAATTATCATTGAGTTAGCTTTTTTGTATAGCAAAACAAGCTGCTCATTTTATGCATACACATCACATTACGTTAGGGATGAGATTGAGGTTTTATCCTCCTCCCTCTCTACGTCCCCAAGCGTAAGTTTGCTGAAACAATCGATCCCACATCACGCATTCAGTTGCCTATCACTGCACGATTTGTGACAGCGAGCCCCGAAACGGTAATTTTCGCACTAAGAAATAACTTAGCTTAAATCGCTCACACATTGTTGGCTCACGATCCCCCTAAAATCGTTACGCTTAACTATAACAATGGACGTGAATCGTGAAACAACAACTAAACTTGTCAACACTAACCAAAGCAATGCTACCGGTACTCACAGTACCGTTGCTCATGGCTTGCCAGCAAGAAACCGACTGTACCTCTCCTCAGCAATCTGCAGATCAAATCAACATCCCAGCATGGTGTGAGATGCCAATAGAACCGGAGGTAAAGGAAAAACGGCGCTTAATTAGCTACATCATGGCTCCCGAAGAGAGTAGCTCGCACCTTTCGCATCGCACAAAAAAGCGAGATTGGGTACTAGAATGTGGCAACAAAAAATATCGCGCAAGTGGCTCGGATGAGTACGGCCCATACTGGCTACTTAAATCCCGAAAAACAACTGGCGCATGTACCATCAACCACAAGGACTCCGAGGTCATCTCGGTGACTCTTGATCCTCAAGCCAAATTTCAAGGCATCACAGAACACGGTGAAGTGGTTAATGAGAACCGCCGTGCAACCCTGTTAACATCACTAGGGCTCGATCAACAAGGGACAGATGTTAAGCTTCCACAAATTGATGCTCCGGGAGAGCTCGCTGCACCACCAGCAGGCCACTTCGCCATTCAACTCTATGATCCTATGGGCGATTATCAAGAGGTGGGACAAGCTCTCAACGGCTACGCTAACTACAACCTGCACCTGTGGAACAATGGAACGCCTTGCGCTGCAGGCGATCCTGCTGGATTCAACAACGGTTGGGACGATACTTCGATAACACCAGATGCGGCTGATCATTTTGGTCCAATTTGGTACGTGCCCGTAACCGACGACCCTAGCCAGTGTTTCAACGCGATTGTCCGCAATGGAAACAAAGACAAAATCATCGGATCCGACCTTGCTATCGATATTTCAGCCATGGATACCCACCCTTCGGTGACTTTTGTTCCTGGAGACAGCACTGCCTACGCAAGCCGAACCTTTGTATACAACAACCTTGACCTAGGCTTCAATGTAGATACGGTGGGAGCTATCTTATTAGATGAGCGTACCCTTGTGTGGAAAGGTGCCAAAGGTGCCGATCAAGTGCAACTCATGTTCTCTGAGCAAGGTAAGTACCAAGTTTCGGAGCAAGGAATTGTAAGTGCACTTTCAATTAAGCTGACTCCAACATCGCTAAGCAGTGAACAAAAAACCCGCTACCCACATCTTGCCGACTACCCTGCTTATGAGGTACCCGCCGCGTTATATGGTTTGGTAAAAACCAGCCTGGTGGCAGTTGCGTCTAATAGTAGCGGGGCTGAGAGGCCTTCGACTCTTCGAGCGGTAACCGGCGTTCAATACGCTGGTGCACTTGACGCCATGTTCGCACAAGAGGCAACTGAACTTGAGTATGGTGCTGTTTATGATGATAACCGAGTAACGTTCCGACTTTGGGCACCAACTGCCCACAATGTCGAGTTAGTGGTTTATGACCAGAACAAAGTTGAACTCAAACGCTACCCAATGACCGAAGATATCTATTCAGGTAGTTGGAGCGTGCGCAAGCGGGTAAAAGCAGTCGACGGTAAATACTACCGCTATGCTATGAAGGTATTTCAGCCTAGAGAGCAACTTACCGCTGAATATGAAGTCACGGATCCATACTCAGTAAGCTTGGCAATGAACTCAACTCACAGCCAAGCGATCAATCTTGATGCAAGCGAGTTAAAACCATCGGGATGGGACGCTCTCCAAGCTCCTCATTCACAAAATGAAGACAACGGTGATTTGGCTAACCTTACAATTTACGAGTCACATGTAAGAGATTTTTCTGCTCATGACGCGTCAACCGTCAACAAAGGGAAGTACCTTGCGTTCACTGAAAGTGGCAGCGTACCAGTTAACCACCTTAAAGAACTTGAGCAAGCAGGCATGACCCACTTACACCTCATGCCTGTATTTGATATTGCTACCATAAACGAAGACCCTGATCAGGTAGCAAACATTGATGAGCCATTTAGCAAGCTATGTAACTTAGTACCAAAGGTTAACAGTGACGCAAACTTTAGTGGCTACTGTGAAACCGGCCTATCCATCGCTGATGTCTATTCTGAAATCTTAACCTCAGATGACAAATCGACTCCACTGGTTCAAGATCTCACTCAATATGTACGCACAGTAGACAGCTACAACTGGGGATATGACCCATTCCATTACACGGTTCCAGAAGGCTCATACGCGACGGACGCGGAAGGTACTCAGCGTATCGTTGAATTCCGCGAAATGGTTCAAGCCGTGAAACAAGATATTGGCATGAACGTGGTTGTTGATGTTGTTTACAACCACACTAATGCATCGGGCTATCAGAGTGATAAATCTGTACTTGATAAAGTTGTGCCGCTTTATTACCACCGCCTCGTTCCAGATACGGGGGTAGTCGAAACCTCGACCTGTTGCGAAAACACGGCACCTGAACATGCCATGTTTGCCAAGCTTATTGATGACTCCATCCAAACATGGGTTCGTGACTATAAAATCGATGCATTCCGTTGGGACCTTATGGGGCATCACCCATTAAGTCAGATCCAACAAACACTGGCCGCCGCGCGCGATATTAATCCTGACGTTTACTTCTACGGCGAAGGGTGGAACTTTGGTGAAGTCGCGGATGACAAACGCTTTATTCAAGCCACTCAAAAGCACTTAGGTGGCACTGGAATAGGATCATTTTCAGACCGATTGCGCGACGCCGCTCGTGGAGGAAGCCCGTTTGAGTCTGGCGATGACATCCGTCGTATGCAAGGCTTTGCGACAGGTGCCGCAGTGCTAGCAAATGAACTCACGGACTATAGCGGTAATGAAGCCGAAACTGAGCTTGCGCGAGCACTGCACCAAGCTGACCTAATTCGTCTAGGTATGGCAGGCAACTTAAAAACGTTCAAGCTTATCGACTCTAGTAACCAAACGCTGTTAGGCCAAGACGTTGACTACAACGGTCAAGCGGCAGGCTATGCAGACCAACCTTGGGAGATCCAAAACTACGTCTCTAAACACGATAACCAGACGTTTTGGGATATCAACATGTATAAGGTGGCAGAATCAGCAAGCACTGATGTAAGAGTCAGAATGCAGACCATTGGCACCGCAACTGTTTTACTAGGACAAGCAATGCCGTTCAACCATATGGGTGGTGAACTGCTTCGTTCAAAATCAATGCAGCGTGACTCTTACGATTTTGGTGATTGGTACAATCTTGTCGATTTTGACCGTTCAGACAACAACTGGAATAAAGGCTTACCCGCGGCAGAAAAGGATCTGGCTAACTACGAACAAATTGAGCGTGCCATTGCAGACGCGAACACACACCCTACTCCGTCTGATATTGATGCGATGTTCGCCAACTACAAGGAGCTGCTTCAACTACGTCAATCAAGCAAACTATTCACATTGCCAAGTGGTGACGAAATCATTAGTCGCGTCGATTTCCGCAATACTGGCAGCGCACAAACACCAGGTCTAATCGTCATGACTGTGGATAACGGTATCACGCAAAGTTCAGACATGGATCCTAACCTCGATGCCTTGGTAGTTATGATTAATGCAACACCGAACCATCAGTCATTCGGTCATTTCAATGACCATTTGGGTAATCGTATTGAGCTTAGCGGCTTTGAACTTAGTGATACACATAGTCAAGGCAACATGTCTAATGGTGCTTACTTCAACGCTAGTAAACAAACATTTGAAGTACCTGCTTGGTCAGTGGCTGTGTTCGAACAAGCTCGCGCAGTTGAACGAGGGCTTGGCCTGCCTGTTTCAGAAAAGCAAGGTGATCTGCCACCATTTGGCGCACGTAAAGTGTACATCGCTGGAGGATTTCCTCTCTCAGTTTGGGACCCAGCAACAATTGAAGTTCCTTACCTAGGCGAAGGTATCTATGGTGTGACACTTGGGCTAGATAGCGATACCGGTTACAAGTTCACCATGGGTTCTTGGGATGAGCAGTACAGTTGTGGTGGTGGCAATTGCCCTTCAAACTATCAAGAATTGGGGATGTACCAATTCAAGCTTGATGCCACTAACACCGTATCTCCAAACGTCATTGAGGCACAGCTTGTCGAAAGCTATGAAGGCAAAGAGTGGTTCATTCCAGGCGCTCTATCCGGTGGTTGGGATCATACTGTCGCTCGCAAGATGGACCTAACAACAAGTAGTCTGGCTACGTTTACCACCTCAACGCTAACAAGTGGTACAAGTTACGACTTCAAATTCACCTGTGGAGATTGGGGACAATGCGAGCATGGTTTTGACGCAGTTATTGCAGGAGAAAATTCTCTGCCATTTGGCAGTAACTCAGGAAACATCAGCTTCACTCCTGACAGTGATGGAGCTTTCCAAGTACAGTTTAACGTCTTAACCAAAGCTCTTACCATTAGTACTCTGTAGAGAATCTACAGACGTAAAAAAGCCGCTTCATTGGTATGAAGCGGCTTTTTATTATCAACGGAAAGAGAGACTTACTGTTCTTCTTTCTTCTCAGCGGCTTTCACTGCGATCGCTAGCTCTTCAAGTGCTGCTGGGTTAGCCAGGCTTGGTGCATCGGTAAGTAAGCACGACGCGGCTGTTGTTTTAGGGAATGCAATAACATCACGGATATTCTCTGTACCACATAGCAGCATAACTAGGCGGTCAAGACCGAATGCTAAACCTGCGTGCGGTGGCGTACCGAACTTCAATGCTTCGAGTAGGAAGCCAAACTTGAGCTGCTGCTCTTCTGCTTCGATACCTAGAATATCGAATACAGCCGCCTGCATTTCAGCATTGTGGATACGTACTGAACCACCACCAACTTCGTAACCGTTTAGAACCATGTCGTATGCGTTTGAGTTCGCAGCTGCAGGATTCGATTTTAGCTCTTCTGCTGTCACACCTAAAGGCGATGTGAATGGGTGGTGCATTGCATGTAGGTTACCTTCGTCATCTTCTTCGAACATCGGGAAGTCAACAACCCATAGCGGTGCCCATGCAGACTCATCTGTTAGCTCTAAGTCTTTACCTAACTTCAGACGCAGCGCGCCCATTGCTTCTGCAACAGTGTGTGATTTGTCTGCACCGAAAAGAATAATATCACCAGACTCAGCCTGAGTGCGGTCGAGAATTCCATTGATCACATCTTCGTTAAGGAACTTAGCCACTGGAGATTGAACACCTTCAGCACCGGCTGCACGGTCATTAACCTTCATCCATGCTAGGCCTTTCGCGCCGTAGATACCTACGAACTCTCCGTAGCCGTCAATTTGTTTACGAGTTAGAGACGCACCACCTGGAACGCGGATCACTGCAACGCGGCCTTTTTCGTCGTTTGCCGGACCAGAGAACACTTTGAACTCAACGTCTTTTACTAGATCAGCAACGTCAACTAACTCTAGTGGGTTACGTAGGTCTGGTTTGTCAGAGCCGAAACGGCGAATCGCTTCAGAGAATGGCATCACAGGGAATTCACCTAGGTCTACGTTTAGTAGCTCTTGCCACATGTCACGGACCATTTTTTCAGTGGTTGCACGAACTTCGTCAGCTGTCATGAAAGACGTTTCGATATCGATCTGAGTGAATTCTGGCTGACGGTCAGCTCGTAAGTCTTCGTCACGGAAACACTTAACGATTTGGTAATAACGGTCAAAACCAGACATCATTAGCAGCTGTTTGAATAGCTGTGGAGACTGAGGAAGTGCGTAGAAGCTACCTTTATGAACGCGGCTTGGTACTAGATAGTCACGTGCACCTTCTGGCGTTGCTTTTGTTAGTACTGGTGTTTCGATGTCTAGGAAGCCGTTGTCATCTAGGAAACGACGAACAAAGCTAGATGCTTTAGCGCGAAGCTTAATGCGATCGCTCATTTCAGGACGACGTAGATCTAAGTAACGGTATTTTAGGCGCTGCTCTTCTGTATTCTTCTGGTTGAAGTCTAGAGGCAGAACGTCTGCACGGTTGATGATCTCAAGGCCTTTAGCGATGATCTCAACTTCACCCGTTGCCATATCTTTGTTTACTTGACTATCGGGACGAACGCGAACTTCACCCGTCAACTTGATACAGAATTCATTACGCAGCGTGTTAGCCACTTCGTACGCATCAGCCATATCTGGATCGACAACTACCTGAACAACGCCTTCACGATCTCGCATATCAATAAAAATAAGACCGCCTAAATCACGGCGGCGGTTAACCCAGCCGCAAAGTTCTACAGTTTGTCCTGCAAGGGACTTGTTCAGGTGACCACAGTAATGGGTACGCATAATGAATTTCCCAATCTCTTAAAATTTGTTGATTACTATCTATCGGTGTTAAGTTTACCGATAGAGCAAAGTTCCATTTATACGCTGAAAGTGTGTCGAGATCGACTACCCAGCGTACAATTTATTGCGATTTATTATCTATTGATGCTTTTTAAACCAACAAAGGCGTAAAACAGCAGCAATATGAAAAATTGGCGCTGATTATAGCCCTAATCTGGGCAGTTCGGCAAAACTCTCGTTCAAGCGACGAAAACAAGACAATGTAACTGCGAATATGGATGCTTTACCCATCAGACTAGGACTGACCATGTGGTCACACAACAATTGGCAGCAGAGCTTTTATGGCACTGGCACCAAGCCCAATGAAAGATTGGAAAAATACGCCAGTGTCTTTCATACCGTTGAAGGAAACACGACCTTTTACGCTACGCCAAACAGTGTCACCGTCAACAATTGGCGAGCGGCAACACATGATGATTTTCGTTTTACTTTCAAATTGCCGCAAAGCATCACCCACCAGCAAATGTTACGCGGTTGTCAGGCCGAGTTAAAAAGCTTCATGACGATAATGGAGCCTTTGCACGAGCGCATCGGCCAGTGGACAATACAGTTGCCCGCCGCATTTGGACCAGACCACTTAGAGCGCTTGAAACAGTTTTGTGCCCTATTTCCACCTAATTACCCTATCGGAGTCGAAGTTCGCCATCCGGCTTTTTTTGCCAAGGACGATGCAGAGCGAAAGCTCAACTCTTGGCTTGTAGAGAAGGGGTACGATCGCATTATAATGGACAGCCGCCCTGTATTTGCCGCGAAGCCAGACAACGAAGCCATTGTTGATGCTCAACAAAAGAAACCTAAAGTACCCGTTCATGCGATTGCTACTGCCAGTCATCCAATGGTTCGTTTTATCGGTCATCCTCAGGAAGAAAAAAACTACAACTTCTTTACCCCTTGGCTAACCAAGCTTCCCCAGTGGATTGAACAGGGCAAGCAGCCCTATGTGATGATTCATACTGCAGACAATATCGTTGCCCCTGAATTAGCTGCAAACCTCTATAAGCAGTTGCAATTAAACGTTAAGTTACCAGACTTAAATGCCTTTCCTACATCAGATGGCAACACACAGATACAGATGTTTTAGAACCAATTACTTCAAAGCATGACATAGACGTGAATTTCTCTTAAAATACGCGCCTTTTTAATCGCTGTAGCGCGCGAGATAAATGTTGTTTCGTGCTGAAGAGAACTAAGTTATGAACCCTAAGAGCAATCCAGATACTATTTTTTCGGCTCCAATCGATAAAATTGGGGATTTCACCTTTGATGAATGTGTTGCGGAAGTCTTTCCTGACATGATCCAACGCTCAGTACCCGGTTACAGCAACATTATTTCTGCTATCGGCATGTTGGCTGAACGCTTTGTAAAGCCACATTCAAAGATTTATGACTTAGGCTGTTCTCTCGGTGCGGCAACGCTTTCAATGCGACGACACATTAATCAGGAAGGCTGTCAGATTATCGCCGTGGATAACTCGTCAGCCATGGTAGAGCGCTGCAAACTGCACGTAAACGCTTACCGCAGTGACACACCTGTCGATGTCGTTGAAGCGGATATTCGTGACATCGAGATCGACAACGCTTCGGTTGTAGTGCTGAACTTTACGCTGCAATTTCTATCACCAGAAGATCGCTATACTTTGCTAAAAAAAATCTACGCAGGCCTTCGCCCTGGAGGGATTTTGATTGTTTCAGAAAAGTTTGTCTTTGAAGACCAAGCCTCTAACGAGCTACTGATCGATTTACACCATGACTTTAAACGTGCCAATGGCTACAGCGAACTTGAGATTAGCCAAAAACGCAGTGCGATTGAAAATGTCATGCGCCCAGACTCGAAAAAAGAACACAAGGAACGTTTCGCCAAGATTGGCTTTAGTAGCTACGATGTCTGGTTCCAGTGCTTTAACTTTGGTTCTATGTTTGCGATAAAATAGCGAGAAGCGAGAAGCGAGAAGCGAGAAGCGAGAAGCGAGAAGCGAGAAGCGAGAAGCGAGAAGCGAGAAGCGAGAGAAGTGTTGGTTAGCGCTTATCTCGTGTCAAATTATTAATTTATTATCAGTGAAAAACTATGTTTAACTTTGCCAATTTTTATCAGCTAATTGCCACAGACACACGCCTTCAGCCTTGGCTCAATGTATTGCCTCAACAGCTAACCGATTGGCAAAATGCAGAACATGGTGATTTTGGTCGCTGGCTTAAGGCGCTTAACAAAATCCCGGAAGGTCACCCTGACCAAATTGACATAAAAAATGCAGTTTTGCTTGCTAACGATACACCTTTTCATAGTGGTGAACTAAAAAAACTCGAAAGCCTACTGCGTACTTTCCACCCTTGGCGAAAGGGACCGTACACTGTGCATGGTATTCATATTGATACCGAGTGGCGAAGCGATTGGAAGTGGGATCGCGTATTACCACATATCTCACCGCTAAAGAACCGCAGCGTACTGGATGTCGGTTGTGGCAATGGCTATCACATGTGGCGCATGCTTGGTGAAGGTGCTCGACTTACCGTAGGTATTGATCCTTCACATCTATTCTTGATCCAATTTGAAGCGATTAGAAAGTTAATGGGTGGTGATCAACGCGCACACTTACTCCCACTTGGTATTGAACAACTACCGAAGCTTGAAGCCTTCGATACTGTATTTAGCATGGGCGTGCTGTACCACCGCTGCTCACCACTTGACCACCTTATCCAACTTAAAAACCAGTTGGTCTCAGGTGGCGAACTAGTACTAGAGACACTGGTCATTGAAGGTGATGAAACCTCGGTACTTGTACCTGTAGACCGTTATGCCCAAATGCGTAACGTCTACTTCTTCCCATCCGCGAAAGCACTCAAAGTATGGTTAGAAAATGTTGGCTTTGAAAATGTTCGCATTGTCGATGAGAACATCACTACGACAGATGAACAAAGAACAACAGATTGGATGACGCACAACTCTCTGCCCGACTATCTAGACCCGAATGACCCAAATAAAACCGTTGAAGGTCACCCTGCACCTCGTCGTGCCGTCTTAGTTGCAACGAAACCATAAAGCAGTCGCGAATTGACAGAGAGTTAACTCATCTCAAACGAGAAATCGTTTCTCTTTGACACAATCCCTCATACAATACCAAGGATGCCCAACATCCTTGGTTTTTTATACGTATTTGTTCATCAATCACTATTTGATGACAGAGAATGAACAACTGCTTGTTTATAGCAAAATGAGTACGCTAAACTACTTATTTATCTATTGTTTTAATTACTTTTAGGTTTATCAATGTTGACAAGATTTACCCCTATCGTAGTAATGATGTTGCTGTCTGGCTGCACTCTTACGAATAGCGAGCAATACCACCAAGAAACATTAGCCGCAATCAAAGCCTCAGAGGCAAATCTCACCAACCAGTACACAAACCTAAACTTACAGTTAAATAATCAGTCCGACTATGTTGAAAGTCTCGAAGAGCAAGTTCATGAATTAGAACAACAACTATTGGCTTTTAAAGCAGAAACATTAGAAGCCGTGCGTAAAAAGCCCGAACCTATTGTCATTCCAGCTTCAACTCAGACTGAACCGACTCCAAGCCATGAAATCGTGCTTGGTGAAGTCGAAAAAGTCACCATAGATTCAATAAAACAATCCTTTGATGCTCGTGTAGATACCGGAGCGGCGACCTCTTCACTCAATGCAATAGATGTCGAACAATTTGAGCGCAATGGGAAAAACTGGGTACGTTTTCATCTATCCAGCAGTGACACCGAACCTAACGATTCAAGCTGGATTGAAGCCCCTATCATACGCTTTGTAAAAATCCGCCAATCGACCAACGAAGAAGTAGAAAGACGCGCTGTTGTAGAATTGTGGGTCAAACTCGGAAAAATCCATGAAAAAGCGCAATTTACCTTGGCAGATCGATCGCAAATGAGTCATCCTGTACTCTTAGGTCGCGAGTTTATCCGTGATATCGCAGTGGTTGATGTAAGTAAGAAATACATACACACGGAAGTTCCCCAGAAATAATAAGGTAGCGTAAGCTTATGACGTCTAAAATCCCCTTTTACATATCAGTTGTATTGATTATCGTAGCTGGTATCGCTTTAAGTATCTTTCGTCACCAAAACTATGGTGTCCCATGGACGCCAGGTGAGGCTCGACAGGTTTGGGATATCGAAGCGCGAATTGAATTTAATGGCCAAGGTAAGCCTGTTAAAGCCTCTTTGGCAGCACCCCATACTCAGACTGGATTTACTTTAATTAACGAATCCTCTTCTTCTCCTGGCTACGGTATCTCATACATTCAAACCGATACTGGGCGCAGGGCTGAGTGGTCTATCCGCAGTGCAACCGGCCCACAAACTATTTACTACAAAACTCAATTTCTTGTTGACCCGCAGGCAAATGTCGAGCCAATAGAGCCAAGCGAGGAGATAACTTCCCCTACATTCGATGGGCCTGTCGAAGCGGCTGCAGTTGCACTCATTGAACGTGCTAACGAGCGTTCTGCTGATGACATTACTTTCACAAGAGAGCTAATAAAATCACTCAATGATTCTGATAGCCAAAACTCATCATTGATTCTCAACCGCATGACGAAAGTTGACGCTGTCGATAAGATCCTCGCTTACGCGAAGATTCCAAGCAAAGTAGTTGGGGTTATCGAACTTGAAGACGGTCGCCGCCGTCAAACTATTCAGCAGATGAATCATGTTTGGGACGGTAAAAACTGGATCTTGTTTAATCCAAATAATGCCAACCAAGTCATCAAAGAGAACATCCTCGTTTGGGATGAATCAAATGTTTCGTTATTGGATTTGATTGGCGGTCAAAACAGCCAAGTTCACTTCTCAATGATTGCGCAAGATGTGACGCCATCACAAGCAACTCAAGATAAAGTCGAAGCTGACGGGCTATTAAACTTCTCAATCCATAGCCTGCCACTTGAAGAACAAGCAATGTTTAAAACCATTATGCTTATTCCGATTGGTGCACTTATCGTCGTATTCTTACGCGTTATTATTGGCCTCAAGACTTCCGGTACCTTTATGCCTGTGCTTATCGCAGTTGCCTTTGTACAAACACAGCTAGTCACAGGTATCGTTGGTTTCTTATTGATTGTCGGCACAGGCCTGGTGATACGAAGTTATCTCTCCAAGCTTAACTTGTTACTCGTAGCGAGGATCTCTGCGGTCATCATCACAGTTATCATGATCATTTCTGTGTTTACTGTTGTCGCATTCAAGATTGGTTTAACTGAAGGTCTTTCGATTACCTTCTTCCCAATGATCATCCTGTCGTGGACCATAGAACGTATGTCGATTCTATGGGAAGAAGAAGGTGCTAAAGAGGTTGTTTTGCAAGGTGGCGGTTCGCTACTAACCGCTGTACTAGTTTACTTAGCAATGACTAACCCGTTCATTCAGCACCTAACGTTTAACTTTATTGGTCTGCAGCTAATTGTCTTGGGTGGTATTCTACTGCTAGGTACTTACACAGGTTACCGCTTAACAGAACTTCGTCGCTTCAAACCACTTGCGGAGGACTAAACATGCTTTCACGTTTTACCTCGCAATTTACCTCTCCCGGTAAGCTTCACCATAAAGGTATTATGGGGATGAACCAACGTAACCATAGCTATATTGGGCGCTATAATGACCGCTCAAAATACCCGTTGGTGGATGACAAGCTTAAAACAAAGATTATTGCCCAACAGCATGGCGCAACAACACCTGAACTTATTGGCGTTATTAGTAGCCAAGTTGAAGTAAAAACCATTCATAAAATGGTGAAGGACTGGCCTGGTTTCGTCATTAAGCCTGCTCAAGGTAGTGGTGGTAAAGGTATCTTAGTTATCACATCTCACAAAGATGGCATCTATACCAAGCCTTCTGGTGCGACGATCAACCAAGAAGATGTTGAACGTCATATCAGTAATGCGCTAGCTGGGCTCTTCTCACTTGGTGGTAAGAACGACGTTGCTGTTGTTGAGAATTTGATTAAGTTCGATAGCTGCTTTGATGGCTTTAGCTACGAAGGTGTTCCTGACGTGCGTATTATCGTCTTCAAAGGCTACCCTGTAATGGCAATGATGCGTTGCTCAACTTCAGCCTCAGATGGCAAAGCCAACTTGCACCAAGGCGCAGTGGGTGTTGGCATTGATATCGCTACAGGTCGCGCGGTAAGAGCCGTGCAATTTGACCAGCCGATCACTCACCACCCTGACACCGGTAAAGAGCTATCCACTCTACAGGTTCCACACTGGGAACGATTATTAACCTTAGCTTCTAGCGCTTGGGAAATGACCGGACTTGGCTATATGGGCACTGATATGGTGTTAGATAAGGAAGAAGGCCCTATGGTACTTGAGCTTAATGCTCGCCCAGGATTAGCGATTCAAATTGCTAATGGTGCTGGCCTTTTACCTAGGCTCCACCACATAGAAAATCTGGGGCTAGGCATCGAGTATCCAAAACCTGCCGAACGCGTCGCTTATGCGGCAAGGCAGTTTGGTATATTCGCCAAAGAAGTGACAAGCTAAGGCTTAAATGACGAAAACCCGCGATATGCGGGTTTTTTAATGTTTCGAGCCAAACAATCAAGCTGAACTGAGGTTTGTGTGATTGGTACACAAACCATATTTCGACTTGATCTTATCAGCCACTTTTTCGGCAATCATTATCGTTGGTGCGTTGGTATTTCCGCCTATCAACGTTGGCATAATTGAGGCGTCTACCACTCTTAGACTCTCTAAGCCATAAACAGAAAGATTATTGTCTACAACCGCCAATGGGTCTTGCTCTATCCCCATTTTGCAAGTTCCTACCGGATGATATTGGGTGTCAGCACGATTACGAATATCTTGCTCAATACTATTGTCATCAATTACATCTAATGGGTAAAAGCTCTCTCTACGAACATCATCAAACGCTTTACTTTCTAGCATTTTATACTGCTTTTTCCACGCTTTTATCATCACGTACATATCGTCAGGGTGACTAAAGAAAGCAGGGTCAATGCTTGGCGGATCATAAGGATCTGTACTTTTTAGTTTTACAGTTCCCCTACTTTTAGGTCGTAGTAAGGTGACATGACAACTAAAGCCATGACTTGTATGAATTTTCCGCGCATGATCATCTACAACGGCAACAACAAAGACAAACTCCAGATCGGGCACTTGCACATCTTCAGCCGAGCAAAAAAAACCAATCCCTTCGGCATAGTTACTGGTTAGCTTTCCACTTCGGTATTTTCGCCACTCAGGAAGCGCTTTACTTATGTCTGCTGCCATTTGCAGTGAAATACCAAAAGTCGACCTTTTGGCGCTGCATTTATAGGAGTGAATCAGATCAATGTGATCTTGTAAGTTCTCACCTACACCAGCAAGCTGATGAACCTGATAGATACCGTGTTTATCCAGATCTTCTTTAGGTCCAACACCAGAAAGAAGCAAGATCTGTGGTGACCCAAAAGCTCCTGCCGATAAGATCACCTCTTTTCTGCACTTAATCTGGATTCGCTTACCAGACAGACCATATTCCACACCAATAGCGCGTTTATCACGAAACAGGACCTTATGTGTTGTCGCTTTGGTGATTACAGTAAGATTCGGGCGGGACAAGTTAGGAGTAAGGTAGGCTTTCGCTGCACTGCATCGCTCACCATTATGTTGCGTCACTTGGGTTGCCATTGCCCCCAACTGTTCAGCACCATTTATATCTTCATTTCTTGGAATGCCGATAGATTCACAAGCCTGAAGGTATTTCTCTAACATCTCACTAGGTGAGCGAAGGTTGGCGACGTTGAGCGGCCCGCCTTGACCATGATATTCATCATGATAAATTTCGTTATTTTCAGACTTTTTGAAATAGGGCAAACAGTCATCAAACCCCCAGCCTTCATTGCCTAAACTCGCCCACAAATCATAATCATAGCGGTGCCCACGCGCATACATCATGGCGTTGATTGAGCTTGAACCACCTAAGGTTTTTCCGCGTGGCTGGTAGCCCTTTCTTCCATTCAAACCAGCTTGAGGAACCGTTTCGAACCCCCAGTTATTGTATTTTGTCGGTAGCATTGCTACTGCGCCAACTGGAGTATGAATAAGCGGGCTAGTATCTTTGCCACCAGCCTCAAGCAAGCAGACACTAACTGCAGGATCTTCTGTCAGTCGAGCAGCTAATACGCAGCCCGCTGAACCACCACCGACAATAATAAAATCATAGCTGTCCACCGCTTTCTCCAATCAACTCACGAAATTCACACCCTGTTCTATTTTCTTAAGCTTGGGTCTGGCTTACCAACAAATAACCGCACAGCCAGTTTTTGAATTGGATTGCCATATGGCGGTGTGAATAGTTCAATAGGAAACCACTTACGCATGTAAAAAACACTGCGTGCATGACTGAGTTCGCGAAACCCTTCTTCACCGTGGTAGTTGCCAATACCCGAATGACCTATCCCACCAAAAGGTACGGAATGATTAAGTACATGCCAGCCCCAGTCATTGATGGTGACACCACCACTATGAGTATTTGCTAGAAATTTTTCACGTTGCGATTTGTCATCACTAAATAGATAGCAAGCCAAAGGTCTTGGACGCTCAGTGATGTAATCAATGACTTGATCCAAGTCTTGATAGCCATGCACTGGAAGAAGCGGCCCAAAGATCTCTTCTTGGCAAATACGCATATCTGGTTGTAAGTTAGTTGCAATATACAGAGGTGTCTTACGCCCTTCCCCATCCTCGAGACACTTGGTGATGATCGCACCTTTTTGTCGAGCATCATCTAACAAGTCATGAAAACGTTGGTTTTGAGCTTCATCGACCAATGCCGTATAGTCCGGGTTACTCTCTAGTTGCCCATACATTTCTTTGTGGGCATGAGACACTGCCGCTACAAACTGATCGACATTGCTTTGCGGTACAAAGACGTAATCAGGCGCAATACAAATCTGTCCTGAGTTAAACCCTTTGCCATGGGCAATACGCCGAGCTGCGCGCTCAACATCATAATCATCAAACACAATCACTGGAGACTTGCCTCCTAGCTCCAATGTCACTGGTGTTAGATGAGCTGCGGCATTAGCCATAATGGTTTTTCCGCTGTTTGGTGAACCGGTAAAAATAAGGTGATTAAAAGGGAGATGGGAAATACCCATCGCCTGAACATGATTCCCTTCCACAACACGCACCAAATCAGTTGCGAATACTTCCCCTAACAAAGCCGTCAGCACTATAGTCGTCTGGGGGCAATTTGGTGGCATTTTAATCATGCAGCGATTGCCTGCAGCTAATGCAGTGATAAGAGGACCGACAGACAAATAGATCGGAAAGTTCCATGGACAGATGATCCCAACCACCCCCTTTGGCTGATATCGAACCTCTAGCTTATTACCTTTGAAAAGCCACTCCGTAGGACGGCGGCTTGGCTTCATCCAACTTCCAATGTGACTTAACACGTGATTGATATCTAGTATAGGTGCGAGTACGTCGGCCATAATAGACTCAGTATGGCTACGCCCACCAAAGTCTTGACTCATCGCATCGGCTAACACATCTTGGTAACGCGAAAGCTGCTTCTTGAGCGCTTTTAATCGCTGCTTCCTGAGCGCTAGACTTGGTGAGGGTTCATTTTGGTAAGCTGACTGGAGTTCACAGAACCATTGCATTAATTCATCATCCGTTTGTCCAGAGTCTGGTTTATGTTGCCCAGCTAAACGGGTTGCCATCACGTTCATTTTTGGTGCCTCACTTATAGCAATGCCTTATTACAACATCTCATTAACATCTAACACAGGTGGTAGAAAGACATAAATCGGTGAAATTCGGACACAATTAACAGATTGAACTACACTAGTCACGCTATAAAAGAAAGATCACCAGCGGTAGCAACCTAAGGGAAGAGAATGGAATATAGTGCGGTGTACGAACCAGACATGCAAGCCAGTGGTATTCTAGATGTTCAGTTGTTAACAAGGTATTTAGAAAATCGCTCTCCAATACAAGAGTTGCTTGAAGGAAGCGATATCTCTCCCATTCAACTCTACAGCCCTGAAACTCATATTACCCTAGCGCAAAAACTCATCGTGTTTAGCAACGCAATCCGCCTATCTGACGAGCCGGATCTAGGTTTAAAAGTCGGGCAACAAGCTCGATTCAGTGATTTTGGTGTTTTGGGCTACGCAGCCTTTAGTAGCAGCACTTTACTTGATGCCTTGCTACTTGGGTTCAAGTATCTGCGTCTTGCCGGCCCAGTATTGAGGAAGAAAATGCAAATCGAACAAAATCGCGGCTATTTTCGTGCAGAACAAATGATCGAGTTAGATACGTTATTGCCGTTTTGCTGTGAGTATTGGCTCGCCGCTATCCTCAATCTATGTCAAGAATTGATGCAACAGCCATTTCCTTCTCAACACCTTAAGTTCCCCTACCCTCGGCCTGAATACGG
Organism: Vibrio sp. VPAP30; assembly: GCF_001188205.1. Classification (NCBI taxonomy): domain Bacteria; kingdom Pseudomonadati; phylum Pseudomonadota; class Gammaproteobacteria; order Vibrionales; family Vibrionaceae; genus Vibrio; species Vibrio sp. VPAP30. The sequence goes on along the minus strand of NZ_LBLS01000043.1, from coordinate 507,882 downwards.
TGATGCTTATAGCAAGGTGTTCCACTGCCCTATTGAGTTTGATAGTCAAGAGTTAGAATGGCAGTTTGACGCCAGCAGATTGTATGATCCTCTGCCTTCTGCAAATACAATGACATTACAGATGTGTTTAAAGTCATGTGATGAGATGTTGGCTCAAGTCAGCCGTTCACCGAGCCTAAAAGACAAGATTACCCAGATATTTGTCGAGAGACCAGGTAGTTATCCGTCAATTGAATCACTTGCCTCTGAACTAGGTATGTCGTCACGAACCCTACGTCGACACCTTAGAAATGAAGATACGAGCTACCAACAAATACTCGATACCGTCCGATTTCGCCTCGCAAGGCATTACCTTATTTCTACACGATTAAATATTGAAGAAATCTCAGAACGCGTTGGCTTCTCAGACAGTGCCAATTTCCGCCACGCTTTTCGCAAATGGAGTGGCAGCTCACCGCGAAAGTATCGTACTAGCGCAACTAATACCAAATAGTGTCGACGCTATCGACAGCCATCAGCTTTAAAAATGTTTTACTGACAAACATACGCTTTTATATAGGTATCACACATTGACTGTCATTTTTTGGATTAACCGATCACATCGTTTATCTTAGTGGGGCTTACTCCCCCAAGCATATAGGTGACTGTTATGAAAGAACTCAAATACACACCCCCACCAAACATCGATGAATCCAATCATCTAGAAGAAGAATTAAAACGTATTTCCGAAAAATCTTTTGAGGCACTGAATGAACTCGAAAGACTTGTGGAAAAAGGGTTAGCTCTTGAGCAAGAAAAATAGCTAGAAAAGAAAAGTCCCGACGCAATCGCGCCGGGACTATTCGATTTAAAGCGTGAACCTAAAAACGTTAAAGAGTCTCGATGAGTGCTTGCGCATCACTCCTTGTTTTCGGTTCTTGACCGAAGCCTCTTAACCCAACCACATGCACATGCTCATGATCTTTGAACACTTTACGTACAAGCTTGTAGGTGGTTCCTTTCTCTGGGCTAATATTCTCAGGTGCTGCAATCAAAAGCTGCATGTCTAAACGGTCACACAATTCAAATAGCGTCGAGATTGACTTAGCATCAAGACGTGCTGCCTCATCAAGAAACAGCAGACGACAAGGAACAATATCTTTGCTACGTAGGCGGCGTGACTCTTCTTCCCAGCTTTGTACCACCATGAGAAGAATCGACTGACCGGTACCAATCGCTTCACCTGTCGATAGCGCGCCAGATTCCGCTTGTAGCCAACCATCAGAGCCACGATTAACCTCTACACTTAGTTCTAGGTAGTTGCGGTAATCCAGTAGCTCCTCACCAAGCACCTGTGGAGAACGCTGCCCCATATCAATATGCGGGTTAACACGCTGGAACAATTTCGCCATTGCTTCAGAGAAGGTGTAACGTGGCGACTCAAACAAATCTTTATGTTGCTCTTGCTGGGCAGACAACCCGTGAAGAAGCACTTCGTGGCTTTCACGAATCTTAACGTTTAAGCGCACACCTTTAACCTGACCAAATGAGATGTTTGACAAGCCTTGGTTAAGCATACGAATACGGTTTTGCTCACGCTGAATCGTCTTCTTAATAATGCTTGCCACAGATTCAGAGCTGATCGCCAGGCGGTTTTCACGCTGAGTCAGTTCTTCTGTTAGACGAGCAAGCTCGACCTCCATCTCTTCGATGGCTTCAACTGGGTCATCGGTGCGGATAATATCCTGACGGATACGCTCTCGTAAGTGCTGGTAAACAGCGATATAGAACAGTACCTTACGCTCTGGGCGTGCGTTGTCTTCAGACAAGCGAAGCGCGTCACGTAAGTCTTCGTTATCGGCTACGGCTAAACGAAGCGCACCGAGTGACTTATCCGACATTGAGCGTAGCTCGTTGTCAGACATATAAGCTAGTTCGCGCTTATGGAGACGACGCTCTACATCGTTCTCACGAGCCAAACGCAGTACAGAACACCAACCTGCTTTTGCAGCCACAACGAAAGTACGCAGTTCAATGTACTCTTTCTGCACCTTCTTCAAACGCTTAGCCAGCGACTTCATCTCTAGCTCAGTGGAAGTAATGGTACGCTCATATTCGCTCTTACGTGAGCGAGAAGTATGTAAACGCTCCTGAAGCTCATCACGACGACGCATAGCACGCTCTGCCGCGCCTTCATCGGCTGTGACACCGTACTCTTGAAGTTCTTGTTTAAACTCTTGGACCGTTTCGAGTTTGGCTTGATGCGAACTCTTCAATGACGCCAACACTTGATTGTATTGGTTCATTTGACCTTGCGCTTGCTTAAGCTCATCACGAGAGCGAGTACGCGCACGCTCTGCTTCAACCAATTTCGCTTTTAACTGCTCGCTTAGCTCACTGCTTTGATTAAGCAAGTCAACCGAATCAGCGTAGGCAAAGTAATGACGACGCTCAACAAGATCAGACAGAGCAAAGATCTGTTTTTTCAATTGCTGAAGTTTTTGATCAGCTGCTTGATACTCCGCTTCTAGCGCATCAAATTGCTCAGGGTCAGCATCAAGTGCTGAAACGATCTTCTCTAGCTCAGCGATCGCTTTGCCGTGATTGGTGACGAATGACTTCGCTTCGGTTAACTTGGCAAGATTCTGTTCTAACTCTTCAAATTGAGCAGATAGGGCATCATCTTCAATCAGCGCCATGTTCGGCGCGATTTTATCTAACGCTGCTAGTGCTTGCTTGCTACCTAGTAATTGGCTGCGCTGCTGCTGCTCTTTAGCATCGAGATCAGCTAGAACACGCACAAGCTGATTACGCTTGTCACGAATAGTTGCCAGAGCTTGTTCAGGGTCTGATTCAAACGCTACCTGAATATGTTTAGCGACAAAGCTGTTGAATGCTTGGTACATACGCTGAAGTTTCTGCGAGTCGAACGCCGCTTTTGCATGCTCTTCAACCACTTCTTCACGCTCATCACGCAATAGCTCCAGACGTTGCTCACGCGCTGCTCGACCAAATAGAGGAATCTCAGGCAAACGAGAGTAACGCATTTGGCGGTCGTTCATACGCACGCACACAGCGCCTTCAAGCTCTTCTGCATCGAATGAGCTGTCATCAAACGCGTCTATGTCACCTTCAATGATGTAAAGGTCTTCTGGGCAGTCATCTAGCTCTACCAACTTCTCTTCAATACCAGAGAGATCGGATACCACAATCGCATGACGCGCCGGACCGTACATTGCGCTGAAATATGGCGCATCACCAATTGTGATGTCATCGTAAATCTCAGACAGCAACACGCCACCAAGTGTGTCAGCTAGCCCTTTCAAACGTGGGTCATTGGAGCCACCAGGGGACGCTAAGCGCTCAATTTCACCTTCAAGTTGAGTACGGCGCTCTGCCAACTTATCTTTAGCAACAGACTGCTTCTTCTCTTCTTCCAGCACAACCTGCATATGACTCATAACAGACTGGCTATCGTAAAGGTCAGCACCACTTTGCTCACGAAGAGACTCAAGTGCATCATGCGCAGCAATCCAAGTTGGCGCAATTGCCTCTAGCTTTTTGATTGCCACCGAGGCGTCTTGTTCCAGACGGCGCTGTTCACTGCGCTGCTCACGAACCTCTTCTTGAGACATCTCCAGCGATTCAATTTGCATCGCATGACGCTCACGCTCTTGCTCAAACACAAGTTCGTCAGTCAGTTCAATATGGTGCTGCTTTTGATATTCACCAACCAGTTCTTGAGTCTGACGCTGCTTATGCAAGCGGCGCTCTACATCGCGATGCTGGGCACGCCACTGCTGTTCATTTTGTACCAGTTGCTGCGCTTCTCGGCCTTGTGCAATTGCCGCTTTCGCTGACTGAGACGCTTGGTTACGTTCAACATTGCCAACTATGCTCTTGACCAGTTTTAGCGCCGTTTCAAACTGCTCTGCTGCCGCAGAAGACATATCAAGCTTGTGCTTAGTAGCCAGTAGTTCATTGGTGCTTTGCGCTTCGTTGTCTTTTAGCTGCGTAACCAAAACCTGTGCTGACTCGGCGGTTAACGCTTCATCTTGGAGTAACTGCTTCGCTTTCTCTAATGCTTGCACCGCTTGTTGATACTGTAGCGCTCGCGTTTGTTGAACATCCAGTGCTTGTTGGTAGTCAGCAAGCTGAGTTTTCAAGCTGTCGACTTCTTCCTCAGAAACCGTCGCTTGTTCTTCAACCATAAGCACACGTTCTTGCGCTTCTTCCACCACCATCATCTGCTCTTCAAGACGCTCTTGCAGCTCTTCAAGATCTTCTTGGTAGCGTTCGATTTTCTCTTGCTGACGCAGTGCATTTTGCACTAACTGCAAGTGGTCTGAAGCCGCTTGATAGTCTTGTTCTAACGATGACTCAGACTCAACCAGTAGCTCCAACTCTTCTTGCACGCGGTTAAGTAGGTTGTTTTGTTCTAACAAAGTTTCACGCGAACTAAACAACTCAGAGCGCAGTGACAAGGTCTGCTCAAGCTTGTTACGTCGATCATTAGCATGACGCATGTAGTCTGCTGCCACGTAGTTAGTCGATTCAGTGATTAAATGCTTGAACAGATCGCGATCAGCCTGGGTGGTTTTAATCGCCTCAAGTGTCATGCGGTTTTCGCGCAGCGCGGATTCCATATCTTGGAAAGCTTTTTTAACACCGCCGTTTTGTGGCAACAGGTAGTCTCGCAGTGAGCGAGTAATCGCGCTTGAGATACCACCGTATAGTGAAGCCTCAATCAAACGGTAGAACTTGGAACGATCGCTAGAATTACGTAGTTTCTTCGGAATAACCCCAAATTCAAACATCTGTGAGTGGTAATCCACAATCGAAGAAAATGCTTTGAACTGCACACCTTCAAACTCGCTAATGGCTTGTTTGACTTCATTGACCTGGCGAACACGCGCTTGAGTATCTGACACACTTTCAATCAGAACATCAGTTGGCTTGATATGACTCGGTAAACCTTGAATCACAAATGGCTTAATGTCGACTTTCTTATCTCGACCCGCGACCTGCTGCAGCTTAACCGCAAATAATAAACGTTGGTTGCGCGAGTTCACGACATCCAAAGCGGCGTAACAAGCACCGGCTTGTAATTTACCGTATAAGCCTTTGTCACGCGAAGATTGACTGCTGCCTGCTTCGGTCGTGTTACGGAAGTGAAGTAAGGTTTGATCAGGAATCAACGCGGTAATGAAGGCCGCCATGGTAGTTGATTTACCTGCACCGTTACCACCAGAAAGCGTGGTGACTAGGCCATCAATATCAAAAGTACGAGCAAAAAAACCGTTCCAGTTGACCATGGTTAGCGATTGATATTTACCTCTTTCAATCATGCTTCACCCTCTTCCATCATTTCTTGTTCAGCGTTATCGTCGCTGTCAGTTTGTTCTAGTAAGCTACCCTGGCTTGGCTCTTTGGTATGCACCACAGCTTCGCCATCACGAATTAGACGTAGCTGCGCTTCACGCATGTCATCACCCACACGCACGTCCGCACCAAAGCGAAATACCGATTCACTGATGCTGAATTTACCTGTTTCACCAATATTGATGATCATGCCTAAGCGGCGCAGGCGGCGTAGCGACGTACGTACTTTCTCAAAGAGCTTCTCTTTGTCTAAGTCGGAACCTGTTGCACGATTGGTTACTAACTTCATTAGCTTCGCTTCATCGGCAAGTGCTAATAGCTCTTCATACAGCTCTTGGTTAGTAAAGATACCTTCATGAGCCAAACGCTCTGGGCTTAGATAAAGAAAACACAATACCTTACCCACCAACATATCCAGCTCTGAAAGCACACTGCGACCAATCAGTGACGTAGAACGCGGTCGCAAGTAGAAAAAACCTTCCGGCGCTTTCACTAGTTCAGTGTTGTAACGTTGGTAGAAAGAGGACAACTCAACTTCGAAATCTGACAACATTGCATGGTTATCAAGATCTTCGCTTGAGATGTGACGCCCTGCTCGCAGCATGCTGTCTAGCGCTGGGAACAAAGGGTTTGAAATTGCTTTTGCCAGATTGTCTGACATGTATTCATTAATATCGGTCGATGACATTTGCTTGTACCTTTGCACCAAATTCGTTGATCGCTTGCCAGTCTGGTTGAATGGCCTGGTAGTCAGACTCTGAGTAGCCTAGACGCACCGCTTGGTCGATAACAATTCGTGCTAAATCAAAATGATGAGTTTGAGGGTGCTGTGCTAGATAATCACGTAGCACTAACCCCAGATCAATTGGTGCGCCTTGCTCTTTATGAACTTTAAGCATACCAGCTATGCGATCTGACAATTCATCATTGACCTGTTGAAACTCTTCGTATTCCACTTCTAGTGGCACTTGGCCGGTTACTTCATCGTCTCTCAGTACCAAAGCCTCATCACGAAGATCAGTTAGACGCTCGGCATCTGCGTATGTCAGATACCAAGGCATATCGAAATATTCTTTCACTGATTGACGTAGACGAGAACTGAATGCTCGGTTCTTATCCATATCAATCGCAGTTCGAATAAATTTGTGAACGTGGCGGTCATAACCGATCCAAAGATCGATCGCTTGCTGACCCCAACTGGTGATTCGGTCTAGCTTCATTTGCAGCCCAAACAGGGTTTCAGCAATAAACTCTAGTTCGTCATCACCATAAACGAGCTCTTGGATATCGAGAATCTGTGTTTGTAGCTCGTCACCCGCGGCTTGCAACGTATCTTGTAGCTCTTTTAGCGTATTAGATGTTTCAGAAAGCAGCGCTTCACAGTTGTTGATCGCGTCGCGCCAATCTTTGTTTAGTAGCTCTGCGATCTGAATCTTAACCGACTGCTGCTGCTCATCCATAACACGCTGGTTAAGATCGATCTGATCAAAGATCTCACCCACTGAGTACTTAAGCACGCCATAAACGTTTTTACGCCAATGACCCGCAGTCCCACCCTGACGCGCAGATTCAATCGCCTTCGACATTTCGTCTGCAACCATTGAAAGCTGGATAGAGAGCTTAAGTTTAGAAAATTCGCGGTGACGAACGTAGTAGTCCGTTATACCGATAGCTAAAGGAGAGAGACGATAAATACTCGCTCCATCAGTCACTTCACTGGTGAAACGGCTAATGAGCCGTTGCTTAACCATTTCGTTAATCGCATTGTTGGCGCGAAATGCAGACGCATCACCTGTTTCTTCAAATAGTCGGGTAATAATAGTAAACGCATCATGCAGTTCACCCTCACCCAATTCTTCATCAAACCTTTCATTACTGAGCACAGCAATAGCGATCAAAAATGCCAGTCGCTCTGTTGTCAGGTTCAATGAGAAATCCTGCTGCTTTACCCAACCGACTAGTTCATCAATCGGTTGTTCAGCATTTAGAGTCATCTCACTCATTGTTAGTCCTGCTTATCTTTCTTTTGTGCCCATACATGTATGTATCGACCTAACGAGAGGTATGGCTCTTCTCTGCACAGTTGTCTTTCCAGTGCCAACACATCTTCATACTGGTAATCGCCCATGTACTCCATATTTCCTATGTAGTCACTAAAACAGCGAATACCAGACTTGCCACAAATTAAAAAGCCAGCGTCTTCAATCCACTGGTAGACCTCTTCAGGTCTTAAGCCTTTTTGTGGCTGCAATTTAAATCTTTTGCGATGCGGCATTCCATCCAATACATGAGGAACATTGCCACACACGACATTCTTATAGACCAGACCATGGTGGTTGTAGAACATGACGGATGCCATGCCACCAGGTTTAACTTGTTCTAAGACTTTTTCTAGAGCAGGTTGAGGGTCTGCTAACCATTCCATCACCGCATGAAACAGGACTACATCCACTGGGGACTCTAAGTGCTGGTCAATCGATTGGACTGGCGAATGAATGAAGCGATACTGCTCAAGCAGGTCATTATTTGCAATATCCTGCTCTGCCAACAGCAGCATTTCAGAAGATAGATCACATAACGCGACATGATGTCCGAGCTTAGCCAGCTTTTGCGACATTTGTGCCAAACCACCTCCGGCATCTAGCACATTGAGTCGCTTATTTGCCCCATCAACAGCATTAAGTATCTGTTGAAGATCTTCCCAAACAATGACTTGGCGAATCTCTCCTTTGTCAGAACCGTAAATATTTTTTGCAAATTTGTGGGCAATATCGTCGAAATTGCGGTCTTCAGTCACAGCAGCTTAGGTTATCATGTCTAATCGTGCTGCTATTCTGTCATAAGAAAAGCAGGAATAAAGAGGCTTTCTCTTAAATTATAATCAATTGATGTTTTTTCGGACTATTTAAGTATGTTTGAGCTGAAAAAAGTTGTGTCTTCTCTACTTATGCCGCTTCCGGCGATGCTAATCATCGGGTTATTCGGCTTAATGTTGATCATGTTTACTCGTAAACAGAAGACAGGCTGCTTTGTTGTTCTATTCTCTTTCATCGGTATCTTCCTTATCGCCTTTCAACCAATCTCTTCTCGTTTGTTGATGCCGCTTGAACGCCAATACTCCGCCTTTTTCCCCGTTGACGAATCTATCGACTACGTTATGGTGTTGGGCAGTGGTCATGTGGTTGACGATAAAATACCTCCTACGTCTGAGCTTAGTCGTACTGGGTTAATGCGCCTTGCTGAAGGTATTCGCATTATGCGTATCTACCCTGGTTCCAAACTCATTTTATCGGGTTACTCGGGGGGGTCTGAAGTGAGTAATGCGCGTATGATGGCTAAAGTTGCCCTAGCGCTTGGTGTATCTAAGTCGGATATTATTTTGTTAGAAACCGCAAAAGATACTTGGGAAGAAGCGAGACAAGCGGCAGCTTTCGTCAATACCAAAAAACTGGTTGTGGTTACTTCAGCGAGCCATATGAAGCGGGCACTTAACGAATTCCATGCTGCTGGGCTTAAACCCTACCCAGCTCCCACCAATTATTTGGCTCATAACAACATTAGCCAAGCATGGGAAAAATACACACCCAAAGGTAAGTACCTCGAGCAAACTGAACGATACTGGCACGAGACATTGGGCCGAATCTGGCAAACCTTGAGAGATTGGGCGTCAGACTACGAAGAGCAAGCTCTTCAAGCCTCTGAAAGCAAACTGTAACTATCAGTATCTCTAGGTAGAAAAATACCGAGGCAAGCCTCGGTATTTTTATGCAAGTCACATGTTCCAACCGTCGAATTTAATCACCCGCGAACATATAGCCTTCACCATGAACGGTAACAAAAATCTGCGGATTCTTTGGATCGAACTCCATCTTAGCTCGCATGCGACGAATCAACACATCAATCGTGCGATCATTCGGCGCATCAACACGATGGCTGATCATATTCAAAATACGCTCACGGCTGAGAACCTGATTCGGGTATGAAGACAAAGCAACCAGCAGCTCATACTCTGCTTTAGTCAGCTTCACAGGCTCTCCATTTCGGCTTAAAGCGCGGCGCTGAACATCAAACGTCCACTCGCCAAAGCGAACAACATTATCATCTTGCTTCGCTGCGCTATCCACTCCTGACGAATTACGTGCAGCGGAAATTCGCCACAATAAGTTCTTAACTCGAACCAGTAGCTCTCGTAATTCAAAAGGTTTAGTGACATAGTCATCGGCGCCCATTTCGAGGCCAACAATTTTGTCGATGCTGTCCGTGCGTCCTGTTACTAGGATAATTCCAATGTCTGATTGACTGCGTAGTTCGCGAGTTAGCATTAATCCATCTTCACCCGGTAGATTAATATCCAACATCACCAAATCAATCGCGTTGTTTTGTAGCATGTCTCGCATCTGCTCACCGCTTTCTGCTTCGCTGACTTGGTAACCTTCGTTCTGAAAGTAGCCAACGAGCTTGCTGCGAGTCACTACGTCATCTTCTACTACTAGTACATGATAACTCATCTGCACCACTTAATTTGCATTGGGAATAGTTCTATCATTTATTCTATTCATAAATAGTAACATTTCTAGTATTTATCACTTTAAAAACGAGAAAGATGATTTTTTATTGATTCAAGACAAAACCTCCGCCCTTGTTAATAAATGCTCATAATTCGTCTTTTATTGTCACGTAAGCCATTACCGCTATTCATTTTTATTAGTTACACTAATAGGTAGTTATTTTGGGAGTGATACCTAATGCAAGAAATCAAAGCATTCAACGAAAAACGTGCAGAAATCTATTGGTGGCTTTCAAGCCTTTACGCCAAAGAGCTAACCGAAGAGAACCTTGAGCAGTACCATTCAGCTCAAATCCGCTCTTTCCTTACTGGCCTTGGCGAGAATGCCGATCTCAAACCGTCGATTGATCGTGTCATTGACGCACTCAATCGCTTGATCGATCGCGAAGATGCTCAGCTTGAATTAGCCGCTGACTTTTGTGATCTGTTTTTGAAATCTGACCGCGACTCTGCACTGCCTTATGCTTCTATGTACATCGGCGAGTCGGGCCTACTCGATGACAAGCCGGCGAAAGAGATGGAAGCGTTAATGCTAGAGCATGGCGTTGCTGTCGATGAAAGCTTAAACGAGCCTGCTGATCACATTGCCATTGAACTCGATTTTCTAGGCAATCTCATCATTCGCTCCAATGAACTCGAACAAGAGCGCCATATTGAAGAAGCACTTATCGAGCAAGAGAGCTTCATTCGCCAGCACATTCTAAGCTGGGCACCTAAGTTTTCGGCTAAGTGCCAAACGCTCGATGAGTTCGGTTTTTACTCTGCTATTACGTCTCTAACAGTGGCATTCTTGGAATTGGACTGCGCATACTTAATCGGCGAGTAGAGTCTGACAATGTGAACTGGCACAGGTCAGGACAACGAATTTTGTTTGCCCTCAGTCAGATTGCGGTCTAAAATCGTGACCGCAAACGATAAAAATGAACTATTCAAATACAAACCGCTAAATAAGAGCGGTTTTTGTGTTTCTGATACTTTCTGCCAACTTATTCTAAACTGAATATATTCTCGTGGCAGTCATCGACAGGACAGAATTTATGGCCACTATTAAAGATGTTGCTCGCCTTGCAGGTGTTTCAACAACCACCGTGTCTCACGTCATCAACAAGACACGCTTTGTTGCAGAAGCGACACAAGAAAAAGTGATGGAAGCGGTAAATGAGCTTAACTACGCGCCAAGTGCCGTTGCGCGAAGCCTTAAGTGCAACACAACTCGCACAATTGGTATGCTAGTTACTCAATCGACTAACCTATTTTTCTCTGAAGTTATCGACGGCGTAGAAAGCTACTGTTATCGCCAAGGTTACACTCTGATCTTGTGTAACACAGGTGGTATCTATGAAAAGCAGCGTGACTACATTCGTATGCTTGCTGAAAAGCGGGTAGATGGCATTCTAGTCATGTGTTCCGATCTGACTGAAGAGCTGAGCGAGATGTTAGATCGCCACAAGGACATCCCTAAAGTTGTTATGGATTGGGGGCCAGAAAGCTCTCAAGCAGATAAGATCATCGACAACTCAGAAGAAGGTGGATACCTTGCGACCAAGTATTTAATCGAGCATGGCCACAAGGAGATTGCTTGCCTGAGCGGTCACTTTGAAAAAGCAGCTTGTGTCGAACGTATTCGAGGCTTCAAGCGTGCTATGGCTGAAGCTAAACTGCCCGTCAATGAAGACTGGATCTTAGAAGGCAACTTTGAGTGTGATACCGCGGTATTGGCGGCAGATAAGATCGTAGCAATGGATAACAAGCCGACAGCTGTGTTCTGTTTCAACGATACAATGGCATTAGGCCTGATGAGTCGATTACAGCAGAAAGGCATTCAAATCCCGCAAGATATGTCGGTGATTGGTTACGACAATATTGAGCTTGCAGAATACTTCTCTCCTCCACTAACAACGGTTCACCAACCAAAACGACGTGTAGGTAAAAACGCCTTTGAGATCCTTCTAGAGCGCATTAAAGATAAAGAACATGACAAACGCGTGTTCGAAATGCACCCTGAAATCGTCGAGCGTAAAACCGTTCGCAATCTAAATAAGTAACCTCAAGTCAAACGCTTAGCTAGTAGTCGTTTTATTGGCTAAGCGTATATATCCCCCCTATTTATTGAACCAATATCACATTTATCCCATTCAAATGTGATGCTCTGCGCAGTTTTATTTATTCTTAAAATGTTCGATTAATGCCACGAACAGGGCAAACCACTCCGAAAGGGTGGGACGCAAAGCCTCCGGCCTTAAACAATTTATTGTCTGGTAGCGGGGTTGCCGATGGCGAATATGCAAACTGTCATACCGTTTTTACTTGTTCTTGAGCTCGTATGACACCTTACTGACATTGTATCTGCATTATTTTGCTAATCTCTCGGACCTGCATTGGTGGCGTATACATATACACCGAGAAAACACAGCATGGATAAACCAATACTAAAAGACTCAATGCGTTTGTTTGAGCAGTTAGGCCATATTAAGTCTCGCTCAATGTTTGGTGGTTTTGGCATTTTTGCCGATGACACCATGTTCGCACTTGTAGTCAACGATAAGCTTCACGTACGCGCGGATGCCACTCTCGCTAAACAGTTTAAATCTCAAGGGCTCGAACCCTATGTTTACAAAAAACGTGGTTTCCCTGTCGTAACTAAGTACTTTGCTTTGTGTGACGATTTGGCGTCAGACAGCAGTAAAGCCCTAGAGATTGCTAACGTCGCACTCAGAGCAGCGAACGTAGAAAAACAAAGTCAGTCGCAAGCAAAACCAAATCGCTTGAAAGATCTACCTAACCTAAGGCTCGCTACTGAGAGAATGCTTAAAAAGGCAGGTATTGAGTCGGTTAAAAACCTTGAAGACGTCGGTGCAGTTCACGCTTTCAAAGCCATTCAATCCACACACTCTGCCGATGTAAATATCGAACTTTTATGGGCATTGGAAGGCGCGATCAACGGAACTCACTGGTCGGTCATTCCTCAAAGCCGTCGTCAAGAGCTATTAACTCAAGTTAGTTAATCAAGCAGTACTTATCTAAGAAGTCAGCCACAGCGCTGACTTTTTTATTTTTATCCATCGCAATGAAATTTGCTGCTTGCTTTCCCTGTCTTGTCTAGTAACACTTAATACATCTATCCTCGATGTAAGATGGAGCAGCTTCAACATGAATAAAAAAATCGTCCTTGGTATTCTCTTCGTTGCACTAATTGTTTTACTAGGCGTAAACTTTGGTCAATATCTCACGCTGGAAAATGCGAAAGCCCAACAAGCTGAGTTGGCTACCTTTATTGCCGACAACTTTACGGTTGCAGCGGCCACTTATTTTCTGGCTTACATAGCTATTACGGCCTTTTCTATCCCCGGAGCTGCAGTTGTGACGCTGCTAGGCGCCGCACTATTTGGTTTCTGGACTAGCCTACTGCTGGTTTCATTCGCCAGTACAATAGGTGCAACCCTTGCATTTTTAAGTAGTCGATATTTGCTACGTGATTGGGTACAGAGCAAATTTGGTGAGAAACTCAATGCCATTAACCAAGGCGTTGAGAAAGACGGTGCATTCTACCTTTTTTCTCTTCGCTTGATTCCAGTGTTCCCATTTTTCCTGATCAACTTGCTCATGGGTTTAACCCCAATCGCAACGGTACGTTTTTACCTTGTTAGCCAATTAGGCATGTTGCCTGGCACCGCTGTCTACTTGAACGCTGGCACGCAACTGGCTCAAATTGAAAGCTTGTCTGGCATAGTGTCTCCGACGGTGCTGGCATCTTTTGCCTTATTGGGACTGTTCCCCGTCATTGCTAAATGGATCATGGCGAAGGTTAAGGCCTCTCCTTCAACTTCAAATGGCAATGCTTGATGAGAATCTACTCGGCATCGACACCTACCGAAGCTCACATTGTTTGTGAGCTTTTAAAGTCTTGCCATATCGAATGTGAAGTACGCGGAGAAGGCGTATTTGGCTTACAGGGTGAAGTGCCATTTGGAGAGAGCAGCGAACCTTACATCTGGCTGCTGAATCACAGTCAAATCATTCAAGCCAATGCAGTCATCAAAGAGTTTAGGAATGCGCAGATAGGTTCAAATTGGAACTGTAGCAATTGTGGTGAGTCCAACGAGTCCCAGTTTGGCGCATGTTGGCAATGCGGCGAAACTGCACCTTAACTGTTAGGCGCTTTAATTTGCTGCTGAATAAACGAAATTGAGTGGTGATTGAACTCTTCTGGTCGTTCAACGTTACAAACGTGTCCGCAGTCACGAATTTCTTGAAGCTGACTCTGCCTATGGACTGCGACCATCTCTTTCACGGGCTGGATAAACATATAGTCCCGTTCTCCCATCAAATAGAGGGTTGGTATTGGTAACTCTCTATCTTTGAAATACTTCATCAGAGGATTGACTTCGGCAGTAAGGATAAACCAACGCTTAAATTCTTTTTGACACAGTTTCTTTGCTTCGTGGATAAATAGGTGTCGAGACTCTCTTTGAGTACGCTGTGGCATCACGATATAAGCAAATAGGCTATACAGCCACATGTAAGGCACGACATGCTTACACATACCGCCTAAACGGACCAATATCTGTGAACGCACGTTAAACCGCGTGACAGCGCCGCCAAGCACCATTGACTTTACTCGATCTGTCGCAAGCTCTGCCAAATTTCGAACAATAATCGTACCCAGTGACATTCCAACAAAATGCGCTGAACGAATCTTAAGATGATCTAGTACCTTTAAGATGTCCATTGTTACCGATTTGAATGTGTAGCGATTGGCGATCAGCTCTTTGATCAGTTGGTTGGATTTGCCGTGACCTCGAAGGTCGATTAGCAACAAATTAAAGTGCTGCTTGTACGCTTTAATCTGTTTAAACCAGATTGATGAACTTCCACCAGCACCATGCACAAAAACGACCCATTCATCGCTTGTTGGGTGGGCATAGGTTTTGTGGAAAAGTAAAGCGTCACTCATATTTAAAAACGAATACTCAAGTTCAAAATTTGGTTACGGAGATTAGCATAAACATAGAGGGATTTACGTCAAAATGCGTCAAATCTTAATTATTCTTTTATTAAAAATGTAAGCAACCATCAAAAAGGCGCCTTTAAGACGCCTTATTTCATATCGTTTTCAGCTTAATGCACTACGGTACAAAGTTATATATTCATCCGCCGCTTTGTTCCAACAGAAGTCTTGCTCCATAGCATAAAGCTGCGCGCGTTTAACTTCATTGGGCTGCTGAGCATACAGTAACAAAGAACGCTGCAAAACATGAAGCAAAGCCGCTGGCTCGGGCTCATAGAAGACAAACCCAGTTGCAACCTCAGGATCTGCATCATAATCATTAACGCTATCTCTTAGGCCCCCAACACCACGCACAATTGGCAATGTGCCATAAGCCATACTATAAATTTGGTTCAAACCACAAGGTTCAAATTCTGACGGCATAATGAAAAAATCGGAGCCTGCTTCAACCAAGTGCGCCAGTTCGTTATCGTAGGCCTCCACAAAAACAAAATTATCACTGTGTTGTGCCGCCACCTCTTTAAGCTGAGCGGCAAGAGCTGGATCTCCGGTACCAACGATGACCACTTGAACCTGGTACTTGAGAAAGTCTCCAAGTATTGGCAACAAATAGTGGACACCCTTTTGATGAGTCAGACGACAAACCATGCCATAGACTGCAATATCTTGTGCCTCTAGTCCTACTCGCGCCTGCAACTCACGTTTACATGCTTTTTTACCACGAATCATACTCTGACGATTTGGCTTGTAATTGACTGGCAAATAGGTGTCATTCTGCGGATTCCAAGCTGTGTAGTCACAACCATTGAGAATACCGACCAAATCAGCAGAGCGCTGCTGGAACTCGGCCGCCATACCATGGCTTCCTAGCTCGGTTTTAAGTTCCTCTGCATAAGTCGGGCTCACGGCATTGATCTTATCTGCATTCATCACTCCAGCTCTCAGCATGGTAACGTGCGTCAAGCTCACCGCAGCATCGGGGACGTAGTGGGTATGCATTTCAGGTAAGTTTGGCAACTCATCGTAACTAAACACCCCTTTAAAAACCGCATTATGCACCGACAGAATGCTTTTTATCTCTACATAAAAGCTATCTAACGCATAACGGTGTTTAAGCAAATACGGAACGAAACCGGTATGCCAATCATTGGCGTGAACAATATCAGGCTGAAAGCCGAGTTTCGGCAACATATCAAGACAGGCAGCGCTAAAAAACGCAAAGCGCTCACCATTGTCTAAATAAGCCTGATTGTTCTCTGCGTACATTTCTGCTCTATCGAAGTACTGAGGACAATCTATAGCGTAAACAGGGACACCTGCGATCTCTAACTGTTTGACTCGATAATTAGTATGAGGCCAATGCTCTAAATGAGTATCAAGTATCACCTGGGCTTGCTCAATACCAGCCAACTTTTGGTAGGCGGGTAATGTAATACGAACATCTTGCTGTAGTGCGAGGAGCGCTTCAGGCAGCGCCTTGGCAACATCTGCCAAGCCACCGCTCTTAATTAACCCTTCAACTTCCGATGCTACAAATAGAATAGATAAATTCTTAGTAGCCAATTCGTGCTCCTTTAGGAATAACAACAATGCCATCTTCCGATACGTGGAAGTGCTTCTTATCTTCTGATAGATTTACACCAATTTGTGTCCCTGGTGCAATATCTACATCCTTATCAATGATCACTCGGCGTAAAACACATCCATCACCGACCTTGACGTCTCCAAGTAAAATACATTCGCTGATGTCACATGCTGAAGCGATATTGCTTCGAAACCCTAGCACTGACTTTTCAATGCGCGATCCGCGAACATAGCTACCATTACAAACTAAGCTGTCAATGATTTGAACGCGCCCGTTGACCGAGTCAGTAAATGTTGCGGGCGGTAGCGGTGGGTAGTAGGTATGTAGTGGCCACTTACGATTATAGAGCGAGAATGGTGCATCTTTTTCCAGCAGGTCCATATGCGCTTGCCAGTATGCACCGATGGTACCTACATCGCGCCAGTACACTTCCTCTTTTTCACCTGTGATACGGTTGGTGCTGAAGTCATAAACAAACACATCACCGCGTGGAAACATCTTAGGGATAATGTCTTTACCAAAGTCATGCGAAGAATCTGGGTTATCAGCATCTTCAACCAGCTCTGAGAATAATGGCTTAGCCTCAAATACGTAATTACCCATAGAGACAAGTGCATGCTCAGGATCACCAGGAATCGATTTTGGATTAGCCGGTTTCTCTTCAAAGCCAATCATCCGGCCTTCTGTGTCGACTTCGATAACGCCAAACTGCGACGCTTCAGCTAAAGGCATGCGCAGCGCCGATACAGTTAATGACGCCTCTTTCTCTTTATGGAAATCAAGCATCTGCTTAATGTCCATTTTATAGATGTGGTCAGACCCAAAAATACATACCTGATCAGGCTCTGCCAATTCCATAAAACGTAGGTTTTGATAGATAGCATCGGCTGTCCCTTCATACCAACGTTTACCAGTACGCATCTGCGCTGGAATCGGATCGATGAATCGATCGGTAATGCCACTAATGTTCCAGCCTTTCTTGAGGTGATGGAATAGAGATTGAGACTTGAATTGAGTTAGAACATAAACACGCATCAAATCAGCGTTTACGAAGTTGTTAAGAGCGAAGTCAATAAGGCGATAACTACCACCAAAAGGAACCGAGGGTTTACTGCGAGATTCTGTAAGAGGACGAAGGCGTGACCCTTCTCCACCAGCAAGGATCATTCCCAAAACACCAGCCATGTATATTTCTCCATTTTATTTATTGTGTGTGATGAGTCTATTTTTAGGGGGGCTCATCAATATTTTTTATAGTTACACCAATCCTATTTGGCATAACATGCAACAAGAATAGCTCTACCAACACTTGTGGTGGCGGTAACCAAGCACTACTATGTCTTGTGCAAAAGGTTTATTATAACTTATCGTATTTCAGCAAGATTACAATTTAAAATATGCTGTACTATCGACCTCACACTTATTACTTTTTCGCCTCCTGCGATAGCTCACAGAATCCCATGAGCATGACACATCTCTATAACAATAGCTCTACATATATGTGACTTTGCTCTCAAAGAGGTACAATCACTGACAAAGTATAAAGAGCTAGCAGCAGCTAAAAAAAAAGCAGCCTAACTAAGGCTGCTTTGTCATTTCAAATGAAGAGCTTATTTCTTCTTCGCGGTTTTTTTACGCTTATCGGTAATTTCCCATTTTCCTTCAACGTAGAGCGCAGTGTAGCCAGAAGGCTTACCATCAATCTCAGAACGAACGTAGTTCTCTTTCGATTTACGACTAAAGCGTACCACCATAGGCAGACCATCAGGATCTTGCTGAGGTGCCTCAGTCAAGTAATGGAACTTAGGTGAAATACGGTCCTTAAAGCGCACGAGTTCCTCAACTAAAGGCGCACGAGTTTCGCGCGATTTCGGGAAAGTGCTTGCAGCTAAGAACAAGCCTGACGCACCATCACGAAGAACAAAGTAAGCATCAGAGTTTTCACATGGTAGCTCTGGCAGATGAACTGGGTCTTCTTTTGGCGGTGCAACTTCACCGTTTTTCAGGATCTTACGAGTGTTCTTACAATCTTCACTCGTACAGTCCATGTATTTACCAAAACGACCGTTCTTAAGCACCATGTCACTGCCACATTTGTCACATTCGACAACTGGACCATCGTAACCTTTAACTTTGTACTCACCGTGCTCAACAATGTAACCTTCACAGTTCGGGTTATTACCACAAACGTGCAGTTTACGCTTGTCATCGATTAAGTAGGCGTCCATCGCCGTTTCACAGATTGGGCAACGCTTTTTCGCACGCAGCGCAGCTGTCTCGACATCCTCTTCAAGGACGTTGATAATGCCATCTTCATCGCCGAGGTTGATGGTCGTTTTACAACGCTCCTTAGGAGGTAACGCGTAGCCTGAACAGCCTAGGAAGACACCTGTAGAGGCAGTACGGATACCCATCTCACGTGAACAGGTCGGACACTCGATATCGGTATAGACGATATGGTTTGGCTTCATGCCGCCCTGCTCTTCGTCTTGTTCCGCTTTCTCTAAATCACCAGTAAAGTCTTTAAAGAAGTCATCTAGCACACCTTTCCAGTTAGCATCGCCTTCCGCAATTTGGTCTAGCTTTTCTTCCATGCGAGATGTGAACTCGTAGTTCATTAGCTCATCGAAGCTACCATCTAGGCGGTCAGTGACAATTTCACCCATTTTCTCAGCATAGAAACGACGTTGCTCTACTTTCACATAACCACGATCTTGAATGGTTGAGATGATTGAAGCATAAGTCGAAGGACGGCCAATACCACGCTTTTCAAGCTCTTTAACCAATGCAGCTTCTGTAAAGCGCGCTGGCGGCTTAGTGAAATGCTGTTTAGGATCAAGATTGACTAGGTCAATCGTGTCACCTACTTGCACCGCAGGTAGAATCTGATCTTCATTTTTACCTAAAGGACGCTGAACACGAGTCCAACCGTCGAACTTAAGGATACGACCTTTAGCTTTAAGCGTGTACTCAGCCGCTTTAACACTCACTGTCGTAGAATCGTATTTTGCTGGTGTCATCTGACAAGCCACAAACTGATTCCAGATTAGTGAGTAAAGTTTGTGAGCATCGGCTTCCATACCATTGAGATCGTCAGCCTTCACCGCAACATCGGATGGACGAATCGCTTCGTGTGCCTCTTGTGCCCCTTGTTTGCTGCCGTAAACGTTCGGTTTACCTGGAAGGTACGCCTCACCATACTCGCTACCGATAAAGCCACGTACGGTCTCTACAGCTTCAGCACTTAGGTTTGTCGAGTCAGTACGCATATAGGTGATGTAGCCCGCTTCATAGAGACGCTGAGCTAACATCATGGTTTTTTTAACGCCGTAACCTAAACGAGTACTCGCTGCTTGCTGCAGAGTTGACGTGATAAACGGTGCAGACGGCTTGCTGGATGTTGGACGGTCTTCACGCTTACACACTTCATAGCGTGCATTTTCAAGCACAGCCATTGCAGATTTCGTTTCTGCTTCGTTAACAGGCTTAAAAGCGACGCCTTCTTTCTGCGCCACTTGCAAACGGAAATCAGTTTTGTCTTGAGTTTTGGTATCAGCATGAATATCCCAGAACTCTTCAGGGATAAACGCTTTAATTTCACGTTCACGCTCAACAAGTAATTTTACAGCGACCGATTGAACACGACCTGCAGACAAACCACGTGCCACTTTCTTCCATAACAGTGGAGAAACCATAAAGCCAACCACACGGTCCATAAAACGACGTGCTTGCTGGGCATTAACGCCATCCATACTCAGCTCGCCCGGTTTTTCGAACGCCTGTTGGATAGCGTTTTTGGTAATTTCGTTGAACACAACGCGTTTGTATCGCTCTTCATCGCCACCGATGATCTCACGAAGGTGCCAAGCGATAGCCTCTCCCTCGCGGTCCAAATCGGTTGCTAGATAAACGCTGTCTGCGTCTTTAGCAAGTTTTTGTAGCTCCGCCACGACTTTTTCTTTGCCTGGCAAAACCTGATAATTCGCTTCCCAACCATGAAATGGGTCGATACCCATTTTTTTGATCAGTGCTTTGCGATCTTTCTCTTTTTTGATACGCGCTTTTTCTTCAGCACTTAAGCCCTTGGTTGATACCGCAGCAGCTTTCTGGCCTGTGCTTTGACCAGCAGTCGGCAGATCACGGACGTGACCTACGCTGGACTTTACAATAAAGTCCTTACCTAAATACTTATTGATGGTCTTCGCTTTAGCTGGCGACTCCACAATAACCAGTGACTTACCCATAATTGACTCAAGTGTCCTTTATCGAGTGCGAAAAATATCGCACGACATACTTAATACGTTGCTTCTTTTTTTACTATTGAGCGAGATTACAAGAAGATCAATATCTTTTTTAAATTTCTATCTTGACTGCTCGACAATTCAACGATGTTTCAGCATCTAGGATCGATTATTGAGCTTCGAACGCTTCAGTCTTTTGCCAAGCCAGAAAACGCCACATACTAAACGGCACAATATCGACAACGCCAACTCAAGATGATGTTTTTTGCCACCAGTCACAAAACCTAGCTGCCCAGACGAGTATTAGCGCCTACGCCATTGATCTAACGCAATTGAAATTATCGCCGAACTTCCTACAATTCCAACCACGGCTTCTTTTTATATAGAAGATTGAACAAATAAAGGTAATCCCATGAGCGACAAAAAGGCCATTTCACAGTTTGAGCTATTAATCATTGCCAATCACATCATCCAAGAACATGACGACTACATTGAAGGCATGCGCGCAGACAGCGTAGAGGAAAAAGACGATGTATTGGTATTCAAAGGGAATTACTTTCTAGATGACAACGGCTTGCCAACCGCCAAAACGACCGCTGTATTCAATATGTTTAAGTACTTAGCACATCATT
Organism: Vibrio sp. VPAP30; assembly: GCF_001188205.1. Classification (NCBI taxonomy): domain Bacteria; kingdom Pseudomonadati; phylum Pseudomonadota; class Gammaproteobacteria; order Vibrionales; family Vibrionaceae; genus Vibrio; species Vibrio sp. VPAP30. Next base: position 486,488 of record NZ_LBLS01000043.1, on the reverse strand, counting down.
TGTCGAAAGAGTTTACGTTGGAGCAGTAGCGAGAAGCGAGAAGCGAGAAGCGAGAAGCGAGAAGCGAGAAGCGAGAAGCGAGAAAAAATAAAGGGTTGACACAATGTGTCAACCCTTCTCATTTCACGCCATTGCTCCGTCATCCCCGAGAGGGAGGCACGACCGAGTTGGGGATCTCTGCAAACGAGTAAGATTCCTTTAGAGATTCCCTACTCACTCCTTCGTCGCTCTATGGAATGACGATTTGTCGCCGTCCGATCTCGCCTCTCGAAGCAAAGCGTTCTGTAGGACGAAGTCCGTTCTATATTTCTTAAGAGCTCAACCCTTCCAACTTATCGAAGTAATCTGGGAAGGTCTTAGATGTACACTTAGGATCATTGATGGTCACTGGCGTATCACTTAGCGCGACAAGCGAGAAACACATCGCCATACGGTGGTCATCGTAAGTATCAATAGCTGCGTGCGTCAGCTTGGCTGGCGGTGTGACAACGATGTAATCTTCACCCTCTTCCACTTCGGCGCCTACTTTACGTAGTTCGGTCGCCATCGCAGCAAGCCGATCTGTCTCTTTTACACGCCAGTTGTATACGTTGCGAATCGCGGTAGTACCTTCTGCAAACAGTGCGGTAGTGGCAATCGTCATCGCTGCATCTGGGATGTGGTTAAAGTCCATATCTACAGCTTTTAATTCACCCACACGAGAAATAACGTAATCGTCACCCCATTCGATTTGTGCACCCATTTTTTCTAACGCATCTGCAAATTGAATATCACCCTGAATGCTGTTTTTACCGATACCTGTTACTTTGATTTCACCGCCCTTGATCGCAGCGGCAGCCAAGAAGTAAGACGCAGAAGACGCATCCCCTTCAACCAAGAAATCACCTGGTGCGACATACGATTGACCTTTGCGAATAACAAACTCTTGGTAGTTGTTGTTTTCTACCACGACTCCGAACTGAGCCATGATATGCAAAGTGATATCGATGTACGGTTTAGATACCAGCTCACCCACGATGTTAATAGTGACATCATCTTGAGCAAGTGGTGCAGACATCAGAAATGCGGTCAAAAACTGGCTAGAGATAGAGCCATCAATGTCCACTGTCCCACCCTTCAAACCCGTTCCTAGGATCTTAAGTGGTGGATAATCTTCATTTTCTAGGTATTCAATCTCTGCACCCGCTTGGCGAAGCGCATTGACTAGATGACCGATAGGACGCTCTTTCATTCGTGGCTCTCCGGTGAGTACGTACTCACCGCCACCTAAGCATAGTGCAGCCGCCAGAGGGCGCATCGCTGTACCCGCGTTACCCAAAAAGAGTTCTACCGCTTGTGGAGCGTCAAACGGCTTTCCTAGCCCTTCAACTTCACAAACCGTTTTATCTTCAGACAAGGTATATGAAACACCAAGTTGAGATAACGCATTCAACATATGGCGGATATCATCACTGTCGAGTAAGTTAGTTAGACGTGTCTTGCCACTTGCAAGGGCTGCAAGTAATAAAGCTCGGTTAGAGACACTTTTTGAACCTGGTAAGTTGACCTCACCATTGACTTTATTGATAGGTTGTAACGTAAGGCTTTCCATTTAAATTGATATTCCTTGCTCACCCCGTCTTCCTAAACGGGACGATGAAAATTCTTCGTACTTGCAGCCTATCTAAATTCACCTAGTAAAACCAGACCCAAATCACGAATAGAACTGAATAATTATCTGCTCTGGCAACACCCATCTGAGTCTATTAATATTCCTTATCGACCCGTACACCATCATCAAAATAGAGAATACGAACTTTATCTCCTCGCTCGAATAACATGTTGTTGTCGACATCTTGGATAACGTCTACCAACTTACCTTTGTCGGTTTCAATCAGTATCTCTACCAACTTGTATTCAACTCGATACTCTTGGTTAGCTTGATTTCGGGCAATCCCCGCACCTGCAACCGCTCCAACCGCTGTCGCTACTTCCTTACCAGTACCGCTACCAAACTGGTTACCAACTAGCCCTCCAACCACCGCACCCAGTAGTGTTTCCCAACCTGAACCTTTCGATTTAACAATATCTTGTTGGGTTATGTACCTCACGGTATCAACTTGACCGAAAACCACTTCATTGACCGGACGTGCCGTATTTCTTTGGTAAGCCGCATTGGCAATCAAGGGAAAAACCAATATGATCCAGAGTAACTTCTTCATTTTCTTTTCCTCATTTCATTCATGGCGATTTATCTCACTGAACTTGATCTCAATAACCTTTGGTTTCCATCCACTTTTGATGCTTTAGTCGATCCAAACGGCTTACTCGCATTTGGTGGTGACCTAAGTGCAGAAAGGCTTATCTTGGCCTATAAAAATGGTATCTTTCCCTGGTACGGTCCAGGAGAGCCCATTCTTTGGTGGAGTCCATCGCCACGAGCTGTCTTTGATCCTAAGACATTTCAACCAGCGAAAAGTCTCAAAAAATTTCAAAGAAAACACAACTACCGCGTGACCATTAATCATACAACAGAACAAGTTATTGACTACTGTGCCTCAACCCGAAGCGAAGAAGAAACATGGCTCAATGAAGAAATGCGTCAAGCCTATAAACAGTTGGCAAAACAAGGCAATTGCCACTCTGTTGAGGTTTGGCGCGACGAATGCCTTATCGGCGGTCTTTACGGTATCTCTGTGGGGCAAGTATTTTGTGGTGAATCGATGTTTAGTTTAGAGGCTAACGCATCCAAAGTAGCACTGTGGTATTTTTGCCGACATTTTGAGCAACACAACGGAAAATTGATCGATTGTCAGGTGCTTAACCCTCACCTCGCCTCATTGGGCGCAATTGAACTCAATCGTGAAGACTTTATGCAAAGGCTGCTATCATTTAATAGTGAGCCGCCATCAGAAAACTGTTTTTCACAACAGCGAATAACCAGCGAAACTTGGGGAGAGTAATGAGTTCCGATCTGCAGCAAATCCGTATTGGTTTAACCGACTGCCACCCTTGTAGCTATCTTGCTGATAGACAGGAGCGTGTGGCCGTAGCTCTTGAGCCCACCATGCATTGTGGTTCGAGCTATGAGGTGTTGCTAGCTAATGGATTCAGGCGCAGTGGTGATACCATCTACAAACCTCATTGCGATCAATGCAGCGCGTGTCAGGCCATTCGTGTCTCCATCCCAGAGGTTGTTCTTTCACGCAATCAAAAGCGCCTGTTAAACAAAGCCAAATCATTCACATGGCAGCTTAAAGAGCAGATGGATGACCAATGGTTCGAACTCTACTCACGCTATATTGAATCTAGACACCGCAACGGAACTATGTACCCACCGAAACAAAATGAATTTGCCCAGTTTTCTCAATGTGCCTGGCTCAACACCCAATTCTTGCACATTTATGACCAAGACAAGCTCATTGCCGTCGCTGTCACGGATATTCTGTCTAATAGCGTCAGTGCCTTCTATACCTACTTTGACCCAGACTATACGCTTTCCTTAGGTACACTTGCGGTTTTATTTCAGATTCAATATTGCCAAGAGCAAGGTAAACAGTGGCTTTATTTAGGCTATCAGATCGATGAATGCCCGGCGATGAGCTATAAAGTCCGATTTCAGCGTCATCAAAGGCTAGTAAATCAGCGTTGGCAAGGGTAGAATACGCCCCAACTTTACTTAATTCATTTTTATCGGCATTATGCACCGGTTGAAATCGTCCATTTTTAAAAGAGGATTAAATGGCTAAAGAAGACGTAATTGAGATGCAAGGCACTGTCCTTGATACTCTTCCAAACACAATGTTCCGTGTTGAGCTAGAAAACGGTCACGTGGTTACTGCTCACATCTCTGGTAAAATGCGTAAGAACTACATCCGTATTCTTACTGGTGACAAAGTAACTGTAGAGATGACTCCATACGACCTATCAAAAGGTCGCATCGTCTTCCGTGCTCGTTAATCTCTGACTGCCTCACGCAATCCGAATTATTCGAATACACACAAAAAAGCGAAGCATAATGCTTCGCTTTTTTGTGTGTGCTGACAAGAGGTTATTTCCCTAATGCCTCTTTATAATGTTCGCGACATACAGATACATAACGATCGTTACCACCAATCGCAACTTGATCACCTTCTTTAATTGCCACGCCACTTTCGTCGGTGCGAATCACCATGTTGGCTTTACGACCACAGTGACAAATAGTTTTCAGCTCAATTAGCTTATCTGCCCACGATAGAAGGTACTTGCTGCCTTCAAACAACTCACCAAGAAAATCCGTTCTTAGCCCATAACACAGCACTGGAATATGCAGTTTATCGACAACTTCGGTTAGCTGATATACCTGCTCTTTAGTCAAGAATTGGCACTCATCAACAAGAATACAGTGACGCTTCTCTACTTCATTTAGTGCCGTAATCTCTTGGTATAAGTTTGTCTCTGCATTAAATAATTGAGCATCTGACTGCAAGCCGATACGCGAGCTGACTTTACCAATACCATAACGGTCATCTAACGCCGCAGTAAAGATAACTGGCGTCATACCACGCTCTTGGTAATTAAAAGAAGACTGAAGAAGAGTGGTTGATTTACCCGCATTCATTGCAGAGTAATAGAAGTACATCTGTGCCACTGTTTGTTACCCGTATAAAGATGATAAAAATTAAAGAAAAGGGCTGAATCAACAGCCCTTCTTGAAATGGTATGCCTACGATTTATTTACGGCGCCACGTCGTGCCTGCTGCGCCATCTTCTAGCACGATGCCCATTTCCGTCAGCTTGTCTCGTGCCATATCAGCATTGGCCCAGTCTTTAGCTGCGCGAGAATCGTTACGTAGTTTAATCAGTGCTTCGATTTCCGCTACTTCGTCGTCATTGCCAGAGTCACCTTTTAAAAAGGCTTCTGGATCTTGATAAAGAATACCAATCACATCTGCTAGTTCACGCATTAGTGAACCAAGCGCACTAGCCATTGCTACATCTTCCGTCTTCACACGGTTGATCTCACGCGCCATGTCAAACAGCACTGAGTAGGCTTCTGGGGTGTTGAAGTCGTCGTTCATCGCCTCCGTGTAGCGCTTAACATACTCTTCCCCACCCGCAGCTGGTGTTGAAAGGTCAAGACCGCGCAATGAAGTGTACAGACGCTCAAGTGACGCACGTGCTTGGTTTAGATTCTCTTCGCTGTAGTTTAGCTGGCTACGGTAGTGACCTGACATTAGGAAGTAACGTACCGTTTCTGCATCGTAGTGACCTAAAACATCACGAATAGTAAAGAAGTTACCTAGAGATTTAGACATTTTCTCACGGTCTACCATCACCATGCCGCTATGCATCCATGTGTTGACGTAATCAGTACCGTGCGCACAGCAAGATTGCGCGATTTCGTTTTCGTGGTGCGGGAACTGTAGATCAGAGCCACCACCGTGAATATCGAAATGGTTACCTAAAATAGATGAGTTCATTGCAGAACACTCGATGTGCCAGCCTGGACGACCAGGTCCCCATGGTGATTCCCAAGTAGGTTCACCTGGCTTAGACATCTTCCAAAGTACAAAGTCTAGCGAGCTACGCTTAGCACTTTCAATTTCTACGCGAGCACCCGCTTGTAATTGCTCTAGGTCTTGGCGAGACAGTTTGCCATAGTCGTCATATTTAGCGATTTCAAACATTACGTCACCGTTATCAGCGACGTAGGCAAAACCGCGTTCGATAAGCTTTTCAACCAGTTCAATGATTTCGGTGATGTATTCCGTCGCGCGAGGCTCAATATCAGGGCGCTTCATATTCAAAGCATCAAAGTCTGCGTGCATTTCACCAATTAGGCGTTCGGTCAACGAATCACAGCTCTCACCGTTCTCGTTTGCACGTTTGATAATCTTATCGTCAATGTCAGTGATGTTACGAACAAACGTAAGATCGTAGCCTAAATAGCGTAAGTAACGTGAAACGACGTCAAATGAAACGAAAGTGCGACCGTGACCAATATGACAGAGATCATAGATGGTTACCCCACAGACATACATGCCAACTTTGCCGGCATTGATTGGTTTAAATTCCTCTTTCTGTCTTGTGAGTGTGTTATATATCTTTAACATGATCTCTTTCTAATATTAGGTGAAACAAAATAGTGGCTCAGTATACCAACTCACGCCCAGTTAGGTAATCCCCGAAATGCGCAAAAAACCATCATTAACACCTATACTCAGGTCTCAACCCGTACTTTTCACGTGTTAATGTCTGAAAAGTTAAGTTAGAATCTTGGCTCAAAGCAAAAACACAGCTAAAGGAAAAAATCATGATCACCCTTCACACAAATTTTGGTGACATCAAAATTCAACTAAACGAAGAAAAAGCACCGGAAACAAGTGCAAACTTCCTACAGTACTGCCGTGATGGTTTCTACGACAACACGTTATTCCACCGTGTTATCGACGGTTTCATGATTCAAGGCGGTGGCATGGAGTCTGGCCTAAAAGAGAAGGCAACGCGTGCACCAATCAAAAACGAAGCAAATAACGGCCTAAGCAACAAGGTTGGCACTCTTGCTATGGCGCGTACTATGGAACCGCACTCAGCGAGTTCTCAGTTCTTTATCAACGTGAAAGACAATACCTTCTTAGATTTCCGTAGCGAAAGCCTTGACGGTTGGGGTTACTGTGTATTCGCTGAAGTCGTTGAAGGTATGGACATCGTTAACAAGATCAAAGGCGTTAGCACTGGCTCTTCCGGCATGCACCAAGATGTACCGCTTGAAGATGTACTGATCACTGGTACAACAATCGAAGAATAATTGAAAAAAGAGAGCGCGTGATGCGCTCTCTTGCTATTTAACTATGACCACACTTTTTATATCTGATCTCCACCTATCCTCTTCTACTCCTGAAATCACCCAGTGTTTTATCCGTTTTATGCGTGAAGAAGCCGTTCATGCTGACGCACTCTACGTGCTTGGTGATTTATTTGAGTTTTGGATTGGTGATGACGACCGCTCCGATTTTGCCTCATCCATTAGGACTGAGTTTAAAACGTTAACCGACAAAGGCATCCCTTGTTACTTCACCCAAGGTAATCGTGACTTTCTGGTTGGAAAACGCTTTAGTAAACAAACAGGGGTCCAGTTGCTTGGTGACGAAACCGTAATTGACTTATATGGCCGTCAAGCCATTGTTCTACACGGTGATACACTTTGCACTCAAGACGTGAAATACCTAGAGTATCGAGCCAAAGTACATCAACCTTGGTTACAATGGGTGTTCAATCGCATTCCAATGCTGCTCAAGAAAAAGATTGTGAGCAAAGTTCAATCCGATATCCGATCTGACAAGCAAACTAAGTCTCTTGACATTATGGATGTGACTCAAGACGAAGTTGAACACGTAATGCTTAGCCACAAAGTGGACCTTATGATCCATGGACATACACATCGGCCTAACGTTCATTCCTTCCAAGTTCAAGAAAAGGACTATACTAGAATTGTGCTAGGTGACTGGTACACTCAGGGGTCAGTCTTAGTGTACGATAAATCCGGGTTTGAATTACAACAACGGCCTTTTGCAAGCTAAGTCACTTATTTTTCACGTTATTTAGTCCATTATAAATAAAGACTAGTTTACTTAAACCTGTACTTGGAACGTGGTATAGATCTTGACTTATTCATATATTGCTAGACAACCGATATTAAATGTAGATAAACAAACTATTGGTTATGAACTGCTTTTTAGAGACGGTCCGCAAAATACCTTTCCAGAGATCGATCCTGAACATGCAACCAGCCGTTTGTTATCTGATCACTTCCTCTCGACGCATTATGAAACACTTGGAGATAAGCTAGGCTTTGTTAACTTTCCTTACCAAAGCCTACTCAACAAGGTGCCAACTCTTTTCCCTTCAGACAACCTTGTAGTGGAAATTTTGGAAGATTGTCCACCAACAAAAGAGTTACTCGACGTCATTAAGGAAATGGCCGCAGCGGGATACAAAATAGCCCTAGATGACTTTATCCCAAGCAAAGAGTGGCGTTCGTTCCTTCCTTATATCTCGATCATTAAATTTGATATCAGGCAAGTATCCATCGAAAAAGCGCGCAATTTTATTCTGCGTTTATCTGGGAGCAATATTGCTTTCCTCGCTGAAAAAGTCGAGACCTACGAAGAATTCGAACAAGCAAAAAAAGCAGGGTTTGAGTACTTTCAGGGTTATTTTTTTAGCAAGCCGGAAATGATTACCCGTAAGGCACTCGAGCCGTCTTTTATGACGGTGGTTCAACTGCTGACTGAAATAGCTAAACAGGATATGGACTATGCATCGATTGAGTCTTTAATCAGCAAAGACGTCACATTATCTTTTAAGCTGCTGTCTTTCGTTAACTCATCTTCAATCGTGCAAACCAAAATTCAGTCTTTCAAGCAAGCGCTAGTCTACTTAGGTGAAGATAAACTAAGGAAGTTTATTTCGCTCGTCTCTCTCGCATCTACGCAAGAAAGTAAACCCGATTATTTATATGGTTTGTCTATTCAAAGAGCCCGTTATTGCGAACTCCTTGCTGCGCGATTAGAAACCAAATTTGAATCCGGGCAAGCGTTTTTGACCGGTATGTTCTCGCTGCTTGATAGCTTGCTTGACAGACCTTTGGAACAAATTATTGAAGAGATCTCTGTCGACGAATCAATAAAACTCGCAATCACTAAAAATGAAGGCATACTAGGCGCAATTTTATTGCTAACTAAAGCATACGAACAAGCCCAATGGGAAGAAGTACGCCGTTACTGCGATTCAATTGGGGTCGATGAAGTGGTATTAAGCCAATGCTATGACTCCTCAGTCAAATGGACTGCTGACCTTCTTTCTGTAAAAACGAAATAAGTGGAGTTTTTATGAATTCGTGTCCTTGTGGAAACCCAAAGGATTACAGTCATTGCTGCGAGCCGATCCATCACGATCATTCATTGGCCCAATCACCAGAGCAACTGATGCGCTCTCGCTATTCTGCCCATGTCAAAGGTCTAGTAGATTATGTGATCAATACCTATCATCCAAGCTGCCATGCAGAAGATGAACGACAAGCAATTTCAGATTCAATCGACAGCGACTGGTGTGGCTTAGAAGTGATCAGCACCAAACCAGGCAACAACCCAGACGAAGGTTTTGTCACTTTTAAGGCATTCTTCAAGCAAGATGGACAACAACTTTGCTTACAAGAGTGCTCTCGCTTTGTAAGAGAGCAAGGACTTTGGTTCTATATTGATGGCGTTTTCCCACAGCAGGAATCCATTGAAGAACAAGTTGATCCAAGACTGGCACAACCTATTCAAGGCCTAAAGGTCGGGCGCAATGATCCTTGTATCTGCGGCAGTGGAAAGAAATTCAAAAAATGTTGTGGCTAGCATAAAAAGGCAGGATTCGATCCTGCCTTTTTTAATCGTTGGGGTTCACCCTTACAATATCGCTTTGCCCATGTTGGAACTGTTTTTTTAGCTCAGATTTCGACTTAAAGCTAATCTCTCCACCTTGAGCAACTGTCATATGCTGCGCTTCTACATTATGCTTAGATTGATACAACATCACAGCTTGCATACAAGAATCTCGCTGCTCCTGCGAAAGTGGGGTACCCTCAGGCCACTTACCTGTTTCTACGGCAAAAAGTAGACGCTCATAAGCCTCTGGTGTGATGGCGTTGATTAACTGCTCTGCGTCCATGGTCTATCCTTAAAGTCAGTGGTGTTAAGCGCACCTTAACTGGCTCGTAGACTCAGTCAAGATAACAACAAAAAATAAGTGTAACGGATCACAAGCAACGACAGTATGAAAACACTCAAATTACTCACGCTCTTTGGCATTACCTTTGGTCTATCTGGCTGTTTCGAAGGTAACAAAAACACCGAACAGCTTTGTGAAAGCAATCCTGCTCTCCAATGCGAGCGCTTAAATATGGGCGACGGTCAGTGTCGTGTTCCTAGGACTGACTTGATATGGCACAGATTCGAGGTTATGAAAAAACCAACAGACCTCAACCTGATAAAAGAATATAGATATGTTGCGGCGTATAAGAAGTGCTTGGAATTGGCCTCTCAGATCCAACCCTTGGATCAGAAAGGCGTCAAGCAACAACGCTTTACCGCACTAGTTAACTCTGGTAATGACCTTGAGAGCATTGTCGCGGCACTCGAAAAGTCAGATTCACCCGAGTCTCTTTATTTTTTATGGAGCCAAATTGGTAGCGAAGAAGCTCGCAGGGGCTTTCTACAACTTGAAGGGACCGAAGCCCTTGAAAGCGCCGAAATGCAATACGCTCTCGCGACTTTCTATACCAGCAGAGACCAAAAGAAAACACTTCAGTTGCTCATTCATGCCCTCGAACTTACCAACCGTAGCAACATTAATACTGAAGTGTTTAAATCTTTGGCGAGTACTACCTATAGAATGGGGATGAAAAAAGAAGCTTATGTGTGGACTATGGTGGCACAAAAGTTCAATGTTCCGATTGCCTCTGATAGTGAACTGCAACTCCTATACGGTTTCGATAAGAGTGTTTATGACCAACTTGATGACATTGCAGACCAAGTTGAGGATGCCATCATGAGTGGTACTTTCAACGGAGCAATCATCCCCAAATTTAAAGAATCCTAGGCTAATGAAAGGATAAAACAAAGAGCGGTGATAAAATCACCGCTTTTTTATGAATTGTTGAAAATTAACGACACTGAGTTAACACAAAAACGTTCGCCGGTTGTCTTTGGTCCATCAGGAAAAACGTGACCTAAATGGCTATCGCAAGTTGCACATCTTATTTCCGTACGCACCATTCCGTGACTTAGATCTTTTAAATAACGAATAGCCTCACCATTGAACGGAGCGTCAAAACTTGGCCAGCCGCACCCAGAATCATACTTGCTATCCGAGTTAAATAGAGGCGCTTGACAGCAGGTACACGAGTAAATCCCCGTCTCTTTGTTATGTAGCAACTTGCCACTAAATGGGGCCTCTGTACCCTGCTCTCTGCATACGCGATACTCTTCCTCAGACAGCACCTCACGCCAGTGTTCATCAGGCTTTATGACTTTTTCTCTATTTTGTTTCACGGCAACAAATCTCCATACTCTCATTTTTAATTATGACTTTTTTTTCGAAAAACTTGCACTCAATTACTTTTGTAGCACATACTTTGAAACCATAACAGGATGGTTAAACTTTCAGCACTGCTGTCAACATCTGAACTATTTTACGTCAACTGGTTAGGGAAAAAACTAGCAATCCGTTCAAAACATCGCCATTTAAGACTAATTGTGAAAAAAAGCGACGCTTTTTTTTGACTTTAAACAAGTTAAGTCCGATTATCTGTTGCAGATTTTGACTGGATTCTGTAATTTTACTACCAGTTATCTTTAATCAGAAATTAAGTTGTGGAGCAACTATAATGACTATCAAAGTAGGTATTAACGGTTTTGGCCGTATCGGCCGTTTCGTTTTCCGCGCAGCGCAAGAGCGTAACGACATCGAAGTTGTAGGTATTAACGACCTTATCGACGTAGAGTACATGGCATACATGCTTAAGTACGACTCAACTCACGGCCGTTTCAACGGTACTGTTGAAGTTGAAGGTGGTAACCTAATCGTTAACGGTAAGACTGTACGTGTTACTGCAGAGCGCAACCCAGAAGACCTAAAGTGGGATGCTATCGATGTTGACGTTGTAGCTGAAGCAACTGGTCTTTTCCTAACTGACGAGACTGCACGTAAGCACATCACTGCTGGTGCAAAGAAAGTTGTTCTTACTGGTCCTTCTAAAGACGCAACTCCAATGTTCGTTATGGGCGTAAACGATTCAACTTACGCTGGTCAAGACATCGTTTCTAACGCTTCTTGTACTACTAACTGTCTAGCGCCTGTAGCTAAAGTTCTTAACGACAAGTTCGGTATCGAATCTGGTCTTATGACTACAGTTCACGCTACTACAGCAACTCAAAAAACTGTAGATGGCCCTTCTGCTAAAGACTGGCGCGGTGGTCGTGGTGCTTCTCAGAACATCATCCCATCTTCAACTGGTGCTGCTAAAGCTGTAGGCGTTGTTCTTCCAGAACTAAACGGCCTTCTAACTGGTATGGCTTTCCGTGTACCAACTGCTAACGTTTCTGTAGTTGACCTAACTGTTAACCTAAAAGAAGCTGCATCTTACGAAGCAATCTGTGCTGCAATGAAAGAAGCTTCTGAAGGCGAGCTAAAAGGTGTTCTAGGTTACACTGAAGACCAAGTTGTTTCTCAAGACTTCATCGGTGAAGTTCAAACTTCAGTATTCGATGCTAAAGCTGGTGTTGCTCTAACTGACAAGTTCGTTAAAGTTGTATCTTGGTACGACAACGAAATCGGTTACTCAAACAAAGTTCTAGACCTAATCGCACACATCTCTAAGTAATCACTACTTAAAGATAAGCGCTTAGCGCAGAATCTTGTAAAAGGCGACTTTCGAGTCGCCTTTTTTGTATCTGAATTTTGAGCGCAGGCTCACTGGACTTGGAAACAGAACATGGATTTAAACACTCTCCCTACCCTGACCGTCTTATCTGACAACGTGACTATCGTAGAGATCGATCAAGTTAAAGTTGTTCGCGTCATACACGAAAAAGCGTCGGCAGGTATCGCCCTACATGGTGGTCATGTCATTTCATTCAAACCGCAAGGTCAAGAAGACCTAATCTGGGTGAGCGAGCAAGCTATTTTTGATGGCAAAGCAGCGCTTCGCGGTGGTATTCCTGTTTGTTGGCCTTGGTTTGGTCGCATTGCAGCGCCAGCGCATGGCTTTGCACGTAACAGTGAATGGACACTACTTGAACATCGTGAAAACGAAAACGGTGTTATCGTTGAGCTTGGTTTACTTTCTAACGAGTCGACACTGGCTATCTGGCCCTACCAATTTCAAGCTCACCTATTGGTTGAAATTGGTGATGAACTAAAAGTCACACTGGATGTAGCCAATACTGATGAGCAACCTTGGACATTCTCTGGCGCACTGCATACTTACCTGACCGTTGGTGATATCGAGCAAGCGACCACAGCAGGTATGGGCCCAGAATACATCGACAGCCTCAAACATGGTGAGGTATGTCAAGGCGGCGAAGAACTCCAACTGACTGACACCATCGACCGAGTTTATACTCAGCCCAAAGAAGAAATTATCGTTGAAGACCCGGTTTTCAAGCGTGCGGTAGTCGTTGAAAACCAAGGTCATAATTCGGCAGTTTTGTGGAATCCGTGGGCGAAGGGCGCTCAGGGAATGGCTGATATGCAAGACAACGGTTACAAAACCTTCCTTTGCGTCGAGTCGACTCTGCACGCGCCTTCAATCGAACAAGGCAAAACATTACAACCAAATGAACGTCATCAGTTAACTACTAAGATTTCTGCTAGATAAATCCTTTGTCACGGGTAACCTTGCTCGTGACACTTTCCTTTCACTTGAAATTTCTCTTTCTACATTCTGGTCTCTAGAGTCTAGGCACTCTACCTTGTCAATTTCGGTCTCGTTATCTATAAAATCATTAACGCGAATCAATTATATCCATTTTATAAATCGCTATTATCATTCGCTATTGAAAGTTTAGTTTTCGATGACGACACAAGTCTACAAAAGGCAGGATAACTAAAAATGTTAGAAAAACTCAAAAATCAAAGCGTCGGTTTTCAGTTGAAGCTAGTGATATTACTGTGCTTGCTGGTGTCCTTTGCCGGCACCGCCACACTGGTCTACCGCAACGCTTCTGAAGTGTTATTAGAAACAACCTTAAAACAACACCAGTCAGAAGTAGAATCGATGGCAATGACCATCGCAGGCCAGTTCGACGCCTATTTGCATACCGCTAAAGTGCTGGAATCTACCTTCAGAAACGGCTACCTAGCAGGTGTTTATGTCGAGGACTATAGCGTCGACTTTAATGGCGAGTCGATCCCAAATATTACCCAATATGGTGAGAGCTTAATAAACGACACCAAGTTAGTTGATAGCTTCACCCGCGATACTGGCGCTGTTGCCACTCTTTTTGCGCCACTAAATGGTGACTTTATTCGTGTATCAACGTCTTTAAAAGATCCTTCTGGCAAGCGCGTAGTCGGCACGACACTAGGCAAAAGCCACCCTGGCTACAGCCAGTTGATTAGCGGCCAACCTTATTATGCGCAGGTCAAACTGTTTGGTGACAGCTATATTACCTATTATGCGCCAATCAAGAACGCGGCAGGGAAAGTAACCGGGTTATCTTTTATTGGGCTACCTGTCGAGCAGGCCACGCAAGCTCTATATAAATCCCTTCAGTCCATTACATGGGGTGACACGGGTTACACCATTGTTGTTGATAACCGCGAAGACAACCAAGGTAAGTACCTACTGCACCCACTACGCGATGAGAATGACCCTTCAATTGTTGAAGTGTCTGACTACGATGGTAATAAACCCTTTTATCAGATCTTTGAGCAAGAAAGTGGATTAATTCGCTACCCTTATGAATACCAAGGTACTGTCGGCGAAAAATACCTAGTGTATACGGAAGTTCCTGGCTGGAACTGGAAACTGTTAGGCGGTACCTTCATCAAAGAAGTGACCAAAGGTAGCGACACGCTGCTTAAACTGATCATTACTATCGCTACAATCGTCGCAATCGCAACTTTCATTATCTTAACCATTTTCTTAAATCGTAACTTGAAGCCACTGACCGTGTTAAATGATTACATGACGCGACTGGCCAAAGGCGAAGTAAGCCTAGATATCCCTTCCTCAGGCAAAGAGTCGAAGAACGAAATAGCGAACCTAAGCAATGGCGTGGCGAATATGGCGACCCAATTGAATACTTTGGTTGGAGAGATCCGCTCGACCAGTGATTCTGTTCAGAGTGCCTCACAAAGCGTATCTGGGGATGCTCAGCGCAATTTAAGCCAGTCTGATATCCAGCAAGAGCAAGTTGAGCAGGTTGCCACTGCCATTGAAGAAATGGCTTCTTCTGCACAAGCTGTTGCCCAGCAGGTTGAAGCCATTGCAGAAAATGTTCGCCTTACCAACCAAGATAGCCAGTCTGGACTAGAAGTGGTCGAGACTGTGTGTATTGATGTTGCACAACTCAATGATCAGCTAGACAATTCAGCCAAAGCAATTCAACAGGTAAACCTTGATAGTGAAGCAATCCAAACCGTTACTAAAATGATCGATGAGATTGCAGAGCAAACTAATCTACTAGCACTCAACGCTGCAATCGAAGCTGCGCGTGCAGGTGAACAGGGCCGTGGGTTTGCAGTCGTAGCAGATGAAGTTCGCACCCTCGCCCACCGCACTCAAACATCCGTTAAAGATGTAGTATCCATTATTGATAAACTGAAAGGCTCAACCAGTAACGCAGTCGAAATGATGAACAAAAGCCAAGCTAACGCCAATCAGGTTTTAGACAAAGCTCAAGAAGCGGGAGAAGCTTTGGAAGCAATCGCATCTCAAGTCCAGTCTATCGCGAGTCAAGCCGATACCATTGCCGCAACCTCTGAGGAGCAAGCGAATGTCTCTCAAGAAATTGCTTCCAACGCCAACTCAATTAGTGAGTTAAATCGAGAAAGTCGCGAAACAAGTGCGAAGACGACAAAAAGTGCCGATCACTTAATCAAACAAGCTGCTTCATTGAAACAGCAAGTAGACTTCTTCCACTAAGTTAACTGTTCTCACAAAACTTATCGGCAGCTTTTCGGAGCTGCCTTTTTCGTTGTGTCTGCTAGTCTGTATTTGTGCTTCCTGATAAACTTCGCTTTGTTTATTTTTGCCAGAGTCAGTTATGTCCTACACCTGCCCTTTATGCCATCAGCATCTTACTCTTTCCGAGCGTACATATCGCTGTCAGAACAACCACTCTTTTGACTTGGCGAAAGAAGGTTATATCAACCTAATGCCTGTACAGCACAAACGCTCTAAAGATCCTGGTGACAACAAAGAAATGATGCAGGCACGCAGACGCTTTCTTGAAAAAGATCTATACCAACCACTGAAAAAACGCGTTGCACAACTGTGTGCTGACGTTCTGGTTGATACACAACATCGATTACTCGATATTGGTTGTGGTGAAGGCTACTATACAACCGAAGTCGCCTCATCGCTTACCACACAATACGCTCAGGCGAAAACCTATGGTCTAGATATTTCAAAAGTGGCGATTCGTTACGCCGCTAAGCGCTATTTAAACTGCAATTTCTCTGTTGCTTCAAGTCATCGTCTTCCGTTTGAAGATGCTAGTCTTGACGCTGTTTTGCGTATCTATGCCCCTTGTAAAGCAGAGGAATTGACTCGGGTCACTACTAACTCCGGAGTGGTTATTACCGTCACACCTGCTGGTCGTCACCTGTACCAGCTTCGCGAAGAGATCTATCCTGATGTGAGGTTACATAATGAAGAAACTGAACATATTGAAGGCTTTGAGCTAGAACAGCAACAACAGCTATCTTATTTAATGAAGCTGAGTAACGGTGATGGTTACGATTTACTGCAAATGACACCATTCGCTTGGAAAGCTTCTGATGAGCTTCGAGACAGACTAAAGTCAGCTACACTTTTTGAATGCGAGGCAGACTTTATGATCAGAATTTATCGTAAAAAGCCACTCAATAGATAATAATTCTCATTTTTATTGAACTCTATTCTGGCCTCCATTACTATTGCCGAACAATCTAATGGAGGCCAATTATGTTAAGGCTCGTTGCCACTTCTATAAGCTGCTTTGCCTTAGTAGCCTGTTCAAGTCCATCGCTTTCACCCCAGAAAAGTACAATAAGTAGCTACTACGACTACCAACTCTATTCCCCTGAGCGACAAGTCATTTCTATCGATTCTTTGCCTGAGGAATTAAAAGCTGCAGATGTGATTCTCGTTGGCGAGTGGCATACACATGCCGGGATTCATCACTTCCAAGTGGATTTGCTTAAGCAGTTGACTGATAAAAATATGGATGTCGCGCTCTCTATGGAGCAGTTCTCACGCGATAAGCAAAAAGTGCTGGATACATACCTAGCAGATGAGATCGGTGAACAAACGCTCATCAAACAAGGAGCAGCATGGCCAAACTATGAGAGTGATTACCGCCCATTGGTTGAGTATGCCAAAGCGAACCAGTTGGATATCATTGCCGCCAACGCGCCAAAGTCCATCGTTCGCTGTATAGGACGCCAGGGCGTTAGCTATCTAGAAAAACTGACTGCCGATCAACGCAAGCAGCTAGCGACGACGATTGATACTGCAAGCAGTCCATACAAAGAAAAGTTCATGGCTTCAATGCACCATGGCAAACCAGAGCAGACTGAGCGCCAGTTTGCCGCCCAAGTCACTTGGGATGAAACCATGGCAGAGAGCATTGTCGAATACCTAGCGCGCAACCCAAACAAACAAGTTTTCCATATCGCCGGATTGTTTCACACTCAACAAGGGCTAGGAATCAAAGCATCAATTCTTAAGCGCAACCCGAATCTTAACGTGCTAGTCATCACGCCAACCGAATCACCACTCGACAGCAAAACTATCGGGAGCGACTACCCACTTGAAGTGTTGCCACCACCTATCCGTTACGTGAAAATGGAAAACAGAATGGCCGCATACAAACATCTGACTAAGCGAAATGATAATTTAGAGTGTAAGTAGGCACCCTTATTGCTCGTCTTTAATTCAATGCCGATCAAACGCAAGTGACTTGATGGGCATTCTTTAAACAGGCACGATTTATGCTTTAATAATTCAGATTCATTTTTTAAATAAAATGCACAAGTTTTTAACTAAGCGGTCGATATATTGTCTGAGGATGATGTAAGGAGAGCATTATGACACCAGTAGGAATGGAGGCGGCAAAGCTGTCACCAACCCAGCAGGTAACGCCTCAAGCCAAGGCACCTGACTCGAACGTGGGTCAAGCCCCACTAAAGGTTGAGCAAAACAAAGTCACGCTTTCAGATGAAGGAAAAGCGCTATTGGCAGCGCTTCAAGAAATTGAAAAAGAAGGAAAAGGTGCGAAAGAAGGCGACAAAACTGTCGGTGACAAAGTTGAGTCTTTTGCCCACGGCGCACTCGGTATTGATCATCCTGATACAATTGAAGACGAGCAAGACGGTTCTTATTCCGCAGGGCAATACCTTTCCGCTGCGGCAACCGTTGGAGGAATTCTTTTAGCGATACTCTAAGACTGTAATCAACCATAGAAGCCTTTGTAACTCGCAACAAATTACGCTGTTCGTCGTCACTCGCATGTACAACCTATAATGTTACCTTGGGTTATTGTGAGCAGTCTGCTGCACGTAATCACCATACCCTCCTCGATTAACGTTAATCCTGCCTGATGCTTTAGTGCCACATTACCGCAAGTTTAGACTCGCAAGAGTTATGGGGCACCATTTGTCATATTCGTGAAACATATATTTAACATCACTGACATAATGTAGTGGTTAAATCTATGCGCTTTTAAAAACAAGGACAATTTCATGAAGCGCTTTATAAAACCAATACTAACCGCGACTGTAGCTTCTACGCTCTCTTTCAACGTACTTTCGGCAGAGATCAAAAACGTTATTTTGATGATTGGCGATGGTATGGGCCCACAACAAGTTGGCCTGTTAGAAACGTACGCGAACCAAGCACCAAATTCGATTTATGAAGGGAAAACAACGGCGCTGTTCAAGTTAGCGCAAGAAGGGGTGATTGGCTCATCGTTGACCCACCCAGAAGACGCCATTGTAGTTGACTCAGCATGTTCAGCAACTATGCTTGCGACTGGAATATATACCTCTTCTGAAGTTATTGGTATTGACTCTCAAGGTCACCACATCGAGACCGTTCTCGAGAAAGCCAAAAAAGCAGGTAAAGCAACAGGCCTGATCTCAGATACTCGCCTAACCCACGCTACCCCTGCCGCATTCGCCGCTCACCAGCCCCATCGCTCGCTAGAAAATGACATTGCCTCAGACATGCTTGAAACCAGCGTTGATGTTATGCTTTCTGGCGGCTTACGCCATTGGATTCCAAAATCAACCAATGATAAAGGCGACACCTACAAGCAGCTTGAACAACTTACCCAAGGTGATGTGTACCTGAAATCAAAACGTAAAGACGAACGCAACCTGCTTGCTGAAGCACAACAACAGGGCTATAGCTTGGCATTCAACCGCTCGATGCTAGACAAAGCAAACGGCTCTAAGCTGCTCGGTCTATTTGCTTATTCAGGTATGGATGATGGTATCGCCTACAGCAACAAAAAAGCCGATCCAAAACGCAGTCAGCCAAGCCTAAAAGAGATGACAGATAAAGCGCTGAGCATCCTATCTCAGAACAAACAGGGCTTTTTCTTAATGGTGGAAGGCGGGCAAATTGACTGGGCTGGGCACAGTAATGATGCAGGTACTATGCTGCATGAAATGCTCAAGTTTGATGAAGCGGTTAACTCTGTTTATGAATGGGCTCAAGGTCGTGACGATACACTCATCATTGTAACAGCCGACCACGAAACAGGCTCTTTTGGTTTCAGCTACTCATCTCAAGATTTACCTAAACCTGAAAAACGTTCAGGTGAAGCTTTTGCCAACAGAGATTACGCACCAAACTTTAACTTCGGTTCCTTCGACGTGTTAGATGGTTTATATAATCAGAAACAAAGCTACTACGGCATGATCAGCTCTTTCCAAAAGCTAGACAAAGCCAAACAGACACCGGAAAGCCTCGCTCAGATAGTTAATCAAAATAGCGCCTTCCCAATCACGACAGAACAGGCCGCTAGGGTACTTGCGAGTAAACCAAACCCATATCGTTTAGCTCAACATAAATATCTGTCGACAGAACAGGTGCCTGCGATAAACGATTTTGATGCCTTCTTCCCATATAACGACCGAGGCAACCTACTTGCTCGTGAGCAAGCAACAGGTCAAAACATTGTGTGGGGTACAGGGACGCATACTCACACCCCAGTCAATGTGTTTGCATGGGGTCCTGCTGACAAAGTACTGCCTGTGTCTAAGATCATGCACCACTCAGAGCTGGGCGAGTTCATTAAATCTCAGGTGAACTAAGCCTTTAACGGCATTAAACAACCTCAATGGATGCCCGTGATCGGATATCCATTGAGGTAATTAATCATTGACGCTATAACGATAAAAAGACAAAAATGCAGGCTTTACCCACTTTAATGCGTTCACCATGTGCGAAATATTTTCCAACCAACCAAAAGAAAACTATCAAACCATTGCCCGCTCCATTCGAATTGATGGTCATGCGACAAGTATCAAACTGGAGGCTAGCTTCTGGCACATCTTAGAAGAGATCGCCGAGCAGCAGTCAATGACTTTGCCACGCTTTATCAGCTCTATCTACACAGAGGCGTTGGTATACAATGGAGAAATCAATAACTTCACTTCTTTACTAAGGTGCGCCTGCTTGATCTATCTGCGCCAACCAGCATCAGTTATGGATATTGTTAAGCTGCAACTCACTCAGGAGTAAGCTGAGCTTATTGTCGTACTCCAGTACTACCACACTATTTTTGAATCCCTTTACTCTACCCTCAAAGAAAATAAGGGTAGATGTATGACAAAACTTATTCACAGCATGATACGGGTGAGCAATCTGACCGAGTCAATCGAGTTTTACCGCACAGCGCTTCAACTAAACATAAAAGACCAGTTTGTCTTTGACAACTTCACGTTGACCTATTTAACCAACCCAACAACCGAGTTTGAGCTAGAGCTGACCTATAACCACTCTCAAACTGAGCCTTATACACATGGTACAGGGTATGGACATATTGCAGTCAGTGTAGAGGATATTGAATCAACTCACGCCTACCTGAGTGACAAGGGGATTCAAGCTTCGGACATAAAAGTGCTTGAACACCACTCGGCCCCTCTTGCTCGTTTCTTTTTTATCACCGATCCCGATGGATATAAGATCGAGTTTCTACAACGTCAAGGACGATACCTATAACATGACAAAAACAGAGCAAACACAATGATCAATTTAACAGCTAAATTTCACGCTAACACTGGCCAAGAGGCAACACTGGAAAAGTACTTGGTGTCAATGCTAGCCCCAACTCGCAGCGAGCCAGGCTGCCTGAAATACACACTACTACGTGACAAAGCCAATCCTAGTATATTTGTTTTTCAAGAACAGTTTGCAAGTCAGGCCGCTTTTGATGCTCACTGCGATCAGCCTTACTTCCATGATCTTCTACAAAAACTCGATGGCCTACTTATCGGAGAGCCAGAAATTTGTTTTTACGACGAGTTAGCTGAATCATAAAAAAGAGCGCCGATGATGGCGCTCTAATTTATTCTTTTTCTGGGGATTCTTTGACCATATGCAAATGCACGTCTTGCTGTGGGAAAGGAATCGAGATGCCCTCACGGTCAAACCTAAGCTTTACCTCTTTGGTCACATCCCAGTACACATCCCAGTAGTCATCCGTTTTAACCCAAGGTCGAACGATAAAATCTACCGAAGAAGTGTTAAGAGTATGAACGCGAATATTTGGCTCTGGGGTACGTAACACTGCCGCGTGAGCCATGACAATATCCGTGAGAATGCTTTCCGCCTTAAGCAAGTCATCGCTGTAGCCAATGCCAAATACCATATCAACGCGTCGTACTCGTTCATGAGTCACGTTTTTTATTACATCCCCCCAGATCTTGCCGTTAGGGATAATAATAATCTGATTATCGAACGTCTTAATCGTTGTGTTCACCAAGCTCATATGGCTGACTTTACCGTCTACGCCACCAGCGAAGACAAAGTCACCGACGTCAAAAGGTTTGTAGATTAGCAACATCATACCTGCAGCGAAGTTTGATAAGGTGTCTTGCAAGGCAAAACCAATGATCACCCCCGCAATACCAAAACCTGTCAACACCGGTGCAAGGTTCAAACCTATCTGCGACAAACCGACTAAAATACCGACCACCCAGACGATATTGCCCGACATGCCAATAAAAAAGTCCTGCATTAATTGCGACAGCTTGAGATTTTTTGATACCACCGTTTTGCTGACAATTTTACGCACAAGTTTTGCCAGCATTTTGGTGGCAATAATGATTAGAGCGAAGATAAACAGCTGAAACAAGTGCTGAGGTGCATTGTTTGCCACCCAATCCCACACATTATCCGACCAACTTGTTAAGATCGACCAAATCACCTTACCTTCAAACAAGTCTTGAGTAATGCTTCCTGTCACCTCAAACAACATGCGTTTATATTCTGAGGTATCAAGGTTTAGCTGGTCAGCGATGGAGATTAAGGAAGTCAAGCTATCAACGGCAATATTCATTCGTTGTTTAATCACCAACTGAGCAAGCTGTAGAGTTGCTGTTTCAGACTTCGGACTAACCGCAATCTGTTTTCCCACTACACTGACTTGCTGGCTAAAGTACTCTACAGTAGCCGACGTCAATCTAAGTCGCTTAGTGAGTAAATCTTTAAACTGTGACTCTTGGAGAGATTCGTCAACACCAAGCACTTTTAGCCACTGAATGTTTTCCCATCTCGACTCAATCACATTATCCAAATAGTGTTGAAGCTCTTGAAAATCATTAAGCAGTGAGAGCTTTTCTTCGTTTTTGGCAGAATCAATCTCGGCATTGAGGGCTTTAATTCGATCTTCAAGATAAGAAGCGGCTGCAGTTGAGTAGTTTTGCTGCATTTCAACTTGAGGTATTAGCTTTTCGGCAGAAATGGTTTGGCGGCTTACCGCACTCTGAAGAACAGATCTTAGCTCTTCATTTTTCTGAAACAACTTGAGTTGAATTGCATCTTGTTCATCACCACTACTCATTTCGAGAGTATCTGATAACTCTTTGATATCATTATTTATCTTCGTTATCAGTTGCTCTTGTTTCGAGATGGAAAGCGGCTCTTGTGAAGCATGTGTATAGCAGCTAATAATCGCAGCTAGTGAAATAAATAGCCCGACGGCCATCACTCTAACGTTTCGATAGGACAACAAGTCCATGATTCCCTCGCTCAGACAAACACAAGTCTTTGTTTCTTATATTGATACCCCTAATTGTACACCACTAAATTCAAAGGTTTGCATATTGAGTGGTAGTAGATAGCAAATACAAAAACAGCCGCCAATGGCGACTGTTTGTAACGAAAAGAAAACAAAAGGTATGGGATTAATAAATATATACCAACTTTATACTATATACTTTAGTCATAGACGGTTATCTAGTAAGATAATTTTACGCTCATCTCATCTAGAATCAAGCTTACTGCGTAGTTAGACAAGTGCGTCCCATTATTAAACAAAGGGCCATTTTTTTCATCTACTAACGGACATATATTATCCTTACATAAAATCTCTAATGGCTTTATTTTGTATAGTCCTTCTCTGTCTAAAAGAAGTGAATCCAACTTACTTTCTAGCTTCAAAATACTATCAATTTCTCGTTGAGGGGCATTTACCCTTTCAAACGTAATCTTCTGTAGAGTCTTATTTTGTGTCATCTTTTTCCTAACTAGAAGGAATCCATTCACATTTGTATTATACATGGGGTAAACAACAACAACACGATGACCCATATCAATTAATTTATTTATATTTCCTACAAAACTTACCCACGCCAATTGAGGATCTGCTTTCATCCCTTGAGAAAGCCTATTTTTTTGTTTTTCGTAAACATTATCTTGTTCTCTAACCTTAACTTCTGAAAACAAAAAATAAGGCGCATTAATAAAAAATGTCTTAGGTCGATTCATTTTTTTTATAACTTGCCACCTTTTTTCATTAATAATCGGGCATATTGGAGTAGATTCCATCCATAAGTCAGTCGAAAAGAAAGGGCAAGAATAATAGGTCAAAGAAACTAACCCTTTGCCAATCTGATCTAAACGCTGTTGGAGTTCATATTCAAACATCCCAACATAGCTACTGCCTAGGGTTACCCATGACTCATCCCCGAACCTACAAGCTTTAGATGGCTCACGTAAAATACACGGTTCATGGGGTTTCCCTAAAGGATACCACTCTCCAATTTCTTTTCCTTTCAGCCTTGTTTCTTCTGTTTGCTTAAAGTTCTCAAACAGCAACCTATTTTCTGGGGGTATTCGTTCAGGGTAACCGTCATTCTTTTCTACCAATAAGCAAAAAGTACAAAGTAGCACAACAGTTACAATCATTAAGCACCACTGCCAAAGAGCCCACCTTCTCTTTCGAAAAGGCCTCTCGACTCCAAAATAGAGTGCTGTTGCAAATACCATTGAAACAAATAGCATTAATATAAATTGTTCATTTCTAAACTCTTCATATTTTAAAAAACGAAACATCACAAACAGCGGTTGATGAATCAAATACAAGGAATATGATATTAGTCCAATTCCAACAATGGGCTTCCAAGATAAAAAATCACTATATAACTCACCTTCGTTCGAAAATAAAATAAAAAGCCCAGCTCCTAACACAGGTAACAATGTCACAAATGAAGGGTGTATAGAGGTGTCACTTACAAAGAAAAAGCTATAAAATATAATATACAACCCTATTACTGGAAGTATTTTCGATGCAAAATTCACAATTGGATTTCGCATATTATTTAGCATTAAATCTCTTTTAAAAAACACCAATACAGCACCAAACAACAACTCCCAAGCTCGTGATGCAAGTGAATAAAAAGCCATATCTGGATATTTAGGTGCTAATACTACCGAATATTGGAAAGATAAAAGAGCGGATGATAGAATAAAGCCAAATAAATATTTTCTGAAATATCGACATACAAACCACATAAACAAAGGAAAAATAATGTAAAATTGCCATTCAACAGATAAACTCCATGTATGTAAAAGTGGTTTATAGAGGCTAGAATCCGCAATGTAACTGTCTTCTCCTAGAAAAAATAAATTCGAACCAAAATAGATTGCAGATTTCAAAGATTTCGAGTATGACAATAGGTCATTTGGCAAGAATATAAAAAATGAAATCAAGCTAGTAAAAAGCAAGACCACTAAAAACACAGGAACAATACGCTTAAATCTTCTCCAATAAAAATCCATTATTTTAAATTTATCAGAATTTATTTCACTCAAAATAATGGAAGTAATTAAATACCCCGATAATACAAAGAAAACATCAACTCCAAGAAAGCCACCTTGGAACATTTCCATTCCATTAATTTCAATTCCAGCGTGATAAGTAATCACAGCAAAAACGGAAAGAGCCCTCAACCCATCAAGTTCTTTTCTGTATGCTAGTTTGAAGTTATTATCCATGCTTATATTTATTTTTTCTAAACCTTAAACAAGTAATTATATGGATAGTAAAACAAATAGTCTATAATTAATGTATTCAATCTAAGATGAGGCTGCAATTTTGCCTGTTAACTCGAGGGGCGACAACTCATGCGTTTAAGGACAATTATATTGCCCATCTTCTTAGCAGCCTGTGGTACAGAACAGAGCAGCATTAACCAGTCAAGTCAATGGCTTGCAACTACCAGTGTAGTTGGCAACTCAACTATAACATCAATTACAGGTTTTCAAGGCCCATATGGTCTTCTCGTTTCACATGACTTTAAACTATATGTACCTGATATTGTCGAAGCCAGAGTAGTAAGATTTTCTAGTGAGTTAGCTTTTGAAAAATGGCTTGGTTATTCTTCTGAAACCAATACATCTGGATGGTTTGATGAAGATCTATCCCCTAGCGTCGATAGCCTAGAAGCTCCCATTGGCGCTCATTCTATTTCATTTAGTTCTCA
Organism: Vibrio sp. VPAP30; assembly: GCF_001188205.1. NCBI lineage: Bacteria > Pseudomonadati > Pseudomonadota > Gammaproteobacteria > Vibrionales > Vibrionaceae > Vibrio > Vibrio sp. VPAP30. Next base: position 460,778 of record NZ_LBLS01000043.1, on the reverse strand, counting down.
CGGATATATAGTAGTGTCTGCATATTATAATCTATCAGTACATATCTATGACGATAGTGGGAATTTTGTTCAGTTCCTAAATAGCTCCCCTAATGATTCATCTCTAAAGTTTAAAGGGCCAGCAAACGCTTACGTAGACCCAACTGGAAATATTTGGGTTTCTGACTATGGCTCGCATAGAGTATTTAAGTTTGATTCAAACTATAACTTCATTGGTTGGTTAGGCGCGACGTCATCCGGACCTACAAATGGATTTGCACAATCCGGGGAACCAGTGAGCAGTAGTGCCCTTGGAGGGTTTAACAAACCTCACATGGTTAAAGTCGATAAAAATGGTTTCGTTTATGTGGTAGAGGTAGGAAACAATCGAATACAAAAATTTGACCAAAATGGGCAGCCACTTGGATGGATTGGAGCAAAAAAAAACGGAGGAACGACCCTTAAATTTGAAGTAGGAGGAGAAGCTGTACCGACATCTTTACCTGGCGGTTTCGATAAGCCTGCCTCGATCTTCATCCATAATAACCAGTCTATTATTGTTGCAGACTTCGGGAACAATCGAATTCAAAAATTCAACTTAGATGGAACATATGTTGGATGGCTTGGGGCAAGTAAAAGTAACATTTATGTCAACTGGAGCAATACGGGTGAGTCTGCGATTCGAGGGACTTCCATAGGTCATTTAAGTTCCCCATTTGACGCAATTATTGCCAACGAAAGACTTTTTATAGCTGATGGACTTAACAAGAGAATAAAAATATATCCTATTAGCTACTAACATTACTTTCTTGGTTCATCGCAGATTAGCGGGATTAAAAAAACAGTGATAAGTTATACGGTTTAGTCGCCTATCTGCTTTGTTGCTTAAATTTGTGGAACTAAATCAATAAGCTATGATCTAATCAGCTACACTCATTAATCGTTGCAATCTCATGCTAAACTACGTCACAAACAAAGAATTGGAAACAATTGAATCAAGTGCTAATCAACCGATAGTCTCTAACTTTTCGGACCTATGAAGAAGCGAAAAGTGAATGGAAGCAAACAAGTATGGGCAAGCCTCGTGTTTTCGGTGATTTAGCCATCACAACCACTCTGCTAGTGAAGCGGCATCTTTTTTATCAATACACCGTTATTGTTACTACGGCACTCACTAATTAGCTTCTAATTGCAACCTTTAGACAACAATGTTTTTATACGTGTAGTCTTTAATCGTTGAGATTTGTACGTATTATAAACTAAGCATAAATGACTGACCTTTCCCCGAGATTAATACCACCACCTCGATGAAGTTTCCCATGTTTACGCCGCTTGATTGGCATAATCAATTGGCGACATATAATTTAGAGAGCTATGTGGTCGAATATGGTTGTAGTGCACTCTCCATAGTTTTATTTCGTACCTTGCTTCATCCAGAGTGCGGAACCAATGCTGATTGAGGCACTCATTTCTGAACTTGCCGTTTAAACTTTCCACGAACGCGTTTTGAGTCGGCTTTACTGGTGAATTCCGTTCCGTTGTCGCAAACAATGTGGTTAGGCTTATCACGCACTTCAATCAGTTGAGTCAAAAAGCGAGCGACTTGCTGTCCACTGATTGATACAGATACAAGTTGCCCGACGACTTCTCGTGAATAGTCATCAATGACATTGAGAATGAGAAAGCGTCTTCCACTGCTCAGTTGGTCGGAGACAAAGTCCATCGACCAACGTTGGTTCAATCTGCTTGGAACATCCATGACCAATCGAGGACGCTGTAGCTTTTTCCGTTTCTTCGTCCTGACTTGCAGCCCTTCTTCTGTGTAAAGGCGATACGTATGCTTCTTGTTCACAACCAAGCCCTCAGCCTTTAGTAAGCTATGGAGCATCAAGTAACCGTAGCGAGAGTATTGCGCCGCGAGTTCTTTCAAGCGCCCACGTACGTCTATGTCTGACGCGGCTTTAGGATGGTATCGAAACGCCGTTTGACTCAAACATGCAAGCTTACAGGCCGCTCTTTCGCTTAACTGGTGAGTATCAATTAGGTGGCGGACAATGAGCTTTCGAGAAGATGGCGTTACCACTTTTTTGAGACGACGTCCTTCATCGCTTCAACTTCAAGTAACTTCTCGGCGAGCAGTTTCTTGAGCTTGTTGTTCTCAGACTCAAGCTCTCTTAAGCGTTTCGTTTCGTTGATTTCCAAGTCTGCATACTTGCTACGCCAATTGTAAAACGTGCCCGATGATACCCGTATGTCACGACAAATGTCGTCTACCTTAGCACCAGCTTCGCGCTGCTTTATCGCTTTAATGATCTGTTCTTCCGTGTATCGTTTTTTCATTTAGAGATCTCCATTATTTCTAGTGTATTAGAAATCTCATCGAAGTCATGGTGCTAATTCAGGGGGAAAGGTCATGACCAACCGTAGAATTAAACCTTATAGTAGATCATAGGCTGCATTCCAATCTTATGAAGGTAAGTTTAAAATATGGTCTTCCCAATCCACAACATCAATTTCGTACACCACTTTGTTGCGGACACTTTCGCCAGCGGCATGCATGGCTGACTTTGAGCCTGTAATGAGTGGATGCCACTCTGGCAGTGGCTGCTTTTCCGCAAGTAAGCGGTAAGCACAGGTATGCGGGAGCCACGTGAAATCATCGATATCATCACGGGTGAGCTTGGTGCACTCCTCACCAGAAGTGAAACGGTTTGGGTAGTCTTTACACGAGCATGTTTTGCTGTTTAACCAACTACACGCAACGTTGGTATAGTAGATTTCATCGCTGTCTTCATCCATTAGTTTGTGTAGACAGCATTTACCACAACCATCACATAGAGATTCCCACTCTACTTCGGTCATCTCTTCGAGAGCTTTTTGCTGCCAAAACTGCGTCATGTGGTAACCCCAAGTGTTCAAATGTCATTGTGGAAAAAGGAAAGCCGAATTTATATAGATCCTTTGTCCAAAGTGCAAGTGATTCTGTTGGGGGGGGAGTAATATCAAGTACTCTTGTTAGATGCACATCTTCTAACTTAGATAAATCTATCCGAGCATCTAACCATTTCACACTGTTTTGTACTAATTGCTTTGCGATGCCGATTACTGGATACATCGGAAATTGTTTTTCAAATCGCCACCATTGCACCAATATAACCGCGAACCTAAAAGTGAACGAAATTGATTCAAAGGCCATTAGAGGAAAGAAGGTCAATCTCTTCCTCTATGAGCAGGATATAGATTAAGACTCTACAAACTGAAGACCCATAACCCAATCAGACACTTTGACACAGTTAAGCGTATCTACGTTGTGTCTCTTAAACACTTTCACTACTTTCTCATGCATCATAATATGAGGGGTACTGCTGAATTTAGGCATAAAAACCAAGCGCTCTTCTTCTGGCACTTCATCTAACTTTTCATCACTCAAACAGTATTGTTGAATTTTTTGCCCCTCTCTATTGGGATTTCTTTTTCTTATGGCACATTTATCCATGTCCAACACATCCATTTTTTCAAATACGTTGAATACCCAGTAATCGTCATGGCTCTTACCATGATCATCCACAATCACTGCGGGATAAGTTTGACAATATTCATTGTCAATATTGCCAAGTGACTGCTTAATAGCATCGGAAAACACAGGATAAGTTGAATCTAAGTGTGCCTGTTTAATTGGCCTTGAGGCCCCTCTCGCCAAATCTTCATCGCGATAGCAATTTTCAAAAAACATTGGCTCACCACCACTTAGCTTAGTGTATTCATAGTCCCTCATGGATGAATGTTTTTGAGGTTTTAGATACAAAGTATTTTCATCATAATCTTTAAAAACAATATAGTATTGATCGTTATATTGGCTCATTGTCCTACCTTTGGTATCCATCTCGGCTAAGGGTGCATGGTCGAGAGGATGTAGTCGTTAAGACTCAACAAACTGAAGACCTATCACCCAATCAGACACTTTGACAAAATCGTATTTCATTATACGAGACACATATCCAAATGTTAAAATATCTCTTATCAAGTTCCATAATATTAGCTATTAATATTCAATGTAGATATATTTACAATTGATTCGATGAAAATCTTCACACTAAGTATAGAACAAGGATTTATTGCAATTAAGTACCTCAAGCATACTCGGGCACTTAATTTCACAGAGCACTCAAGCGTTGATATAAAAACAGCTTGCAATGTAATTTTTAATTATCTTCAGGTTTTTGAATTAAAACAACAAATTAATCTATTAAAACTCATCACCAAATTCATATTCACTGACTTTATAAAATTTCACACCTTCAACTGATAGTTTTCTAAATATTCTTACAATTTTCTCATGAACAAAAACAGGTTCAGTGCTTGTATTTGACATTTTAAATATTAGTCTTTCTTCTTCTGGGATTGATGAAAGCAATTCAAAATTAAGTGAATATTTTAATACCGAGCCGCTCATTGATAGACCATCAACACTCTCGGAAATAGTTTTAATATCAGATTTACTTTCATCTAAAGCATCAAGCATATCATAGGTGTTAAGAACCCAAAAATCATCTCTTACTCCTTTGTCTTCTCCAACAATAATTGCAGGAAAGAATTGAGAGCCATATAGACCAAAGTCTATTTTCTCCTTAAGATCTGTATTCACAAGAAATGAAGGCCCATCGTAAAGAAAAATATAAGACGATTTAAAGTCTCCAACATCACTGATTTCTGCGTGAAACTTTAAAGGCTTAGTTCCTAGTACTAACTCATCATAATCGTAGTCAAAATTTGATGAAGACTCGGATGGATATGCTGCATTCTCTTCGAAGGAGTAGTCCTGTTCAATAATATAGTATTCATCATTATAATTTTTCATTACCTACCTCGTTTAAGTGTATAGCCTGTTGACGGAAACGAATTGTACTCTGAATGAACACGATCGCAAGTACACGGGATATTCAGTTTAATTTTATTTGCTAAACTACCAACTTTTTTTCACCCAAACACCCAACCGCACCTGATTCAAAAGCTTTAAAAACCCTCGTCAATGGTAATCTAAAGTCAGATATATCATCTAATATAACTTGACTATGTAGATTTAAATACGCTTGTACTTTTTGTATATCATTCGTTTTACATTTTGTTTTTATTTCTTTGACGGCTGGCTTTAGCATTTTTTTCACATAAGTGTGATAAGACATTGGGTGAACCTTGTCATTGTCGTTATCCTCAATAGGAGTAGTATGATTACCTCTGTGAAGCTGCACTTTCAAATGGCATGCGCCATCTAATGTTGATGGCAATGCAACCAAATTCCCCGCTAAATTTATATCATAACCATATGCTTCTAGAATGTTTTTCTTTCCAGATTTAGTCACACCATTTTTCGAGACTAGGTGGTGAACTTGCATTTTAAACCCATGATTTATTGGATGCGACAAATCATTTTTTATGCGATTCAGAATATTTTTTCTATATCCCATCTTTTAAACCCTAAATATAATCTAACTCACCCCGTTTATAACGAGGCGTTTTATGTTGGTTGGAATGACAAAGCCTACAGCTTGCATCTCGTTTCACCGCTTTCTTTTTCGCAGTCATAGTTGTAACGGGCTTGCCTTTGAATTTCCCAAGTGGGCGTTTAACCAGTTTTTCCGCTAGCTCCTGATAATCAGACAGTACATCAATCAAGCTTTCCACAGCCTTAATAAATGAATCCAATGCCTTAGCCGCATTTCTTATTCCCTTGACCTTCTTAGCACCTCCCGCAAAACGTGCTACCAGTGTCGCAATACGAGCCGCTGCTCCTGTGCCTAACGTACAAATGGCCAGCACAACGGTGAGAATCAGTTCAAGGATCAAATATGTGCCCGCTTTACCGCCGTAGTAGAAATAGAAGTTAGGTGGAATAGCCTCAAGCATTAAAGATAGATAAGTCACATAGGTCAGAATCGTGTCGTGGTCTTCTATGATCGCCATTGCGTTAGGGAACTGTTCGTGGCTCTTTATTTCCTGTGCCCAATCAGGGTCAAGCTCCATCAGCACCGTATCAACAAAGGTTTCGACCGCATCAACATCACCATTAGAGATTTTCTGCGGCAGCTCTAGAATCGTCTGTCGATGCTTAGCAATACACTCTAGCTTTCGCACCACATCTTGACTTTCCGCGTACAGCTTACTCACATCTTCAATCGCTTCATCGACAGATTCAAAAACACTATCTTGGAATGAGTCAAACTCTCTTCCTAATGTTTCCAATACCCAAGTCGGATTTTTCAGTTGCCCCTTCTCGTTAAGCATTGCCTTGGTGATGGAATTGAACTTATCGACTGAATAAATCGCCAATTTATCGACAGCAGAAGAAGATAAATCTGAAATAGTGTCCGCAGCGTCTCCCCAAAAACTAGGAGACAACATATCAACTATATCAGCGCCCCACGCTTGGGCACCGTCAATCACACCATCACCTAAAGTCCAGTAACCCTCTTCATCCCACTGTTGTTGGAACCCTTTCATGTCCTCAATAAGTGCGTTGTATGTACCATCAAGTGTTGCCTCAACGCTGTCTTGGATATTGACGATTTGCTCCTCAATACCTGGTTCACCAACGAACTCTGCTGTTACGATATCTGTGTTAGGCTTTAATGTGTCAAATACCGCTACACCACCTTCAACTTGATTTGTTTCGACAGCCAAATCTATGGTTTCAGATTCTGTGCTATTCAAGGGTAGAGCATTGAGTGATGCGTTCTCTTCATGCACCACTGAGTTAGCGGTTATTTTGAGGTTTTGAGCATAGATAGGTGTCTGCCACCGATCGGAGTATATTGCACGGACTTTGACCCATTTCTGCTCCTCTAAATCTATTTTCTGTATCGCATTAACCACAACTTCAATAGCCCCTGCTTCCGCAGAGTAAACATGATCAGGCGCTTGAATGACCGAGACAGCCGATACATCACTCATAAGTTGGCTAGCTTTCTTCTCCATACGCTTGAAAGCTTGACTGAGATTATCGGGCAGTTTTTTAGCATAAGTATCAATGGTACTTACATGCTTTTCATAGATATCAGAAGACAAGTAAACGTAATTCAACCGACTGGCTTCAGACTTTAGAGACTCAACACGCCCTTTTATCTTGCTTAACAGCCCATCAATCTCTGAATTGAGGCTTTTCTTAGCTTTGTCCCAAGGATAATTATTGATAAAAGTCTGAGGATTACCTTTACCTCGAGCACGCATGTAAGCCAGCATACGGTCTGCCGTTTCATGCTTGGGTAAACGGAATAATACGGAGAGAATTTCCCCTTCTTCCATCACCATTGGTAAGCCATTCACCAGTACACTGTCAAAGCTGACTTCAGATAGGCTATCAATCCCCGCGATTAACGATTCTGCCAATACGCTGAACTGAAAATCAGGGTGTCTAAATTCGAAGTGAGCTTTCGTTTCCTCTTTCACAATATCGGCGAAATATCGGTCTGCAGTGAGACTAGGCCCCATGGTCCCCCAACCTTCTACTGGAGGGGCAATGCGGTTTGGGTGCCAAAAGGTTTGCTGCCCCTGAGCAGACCTATCAAAAAAGTCATAATCATTGTAATCCGGCAGGTGGTGCGGGTTGGTAATGCGAACAGGAGTCGTGACAAAATCATCCGCACTTTCCTTAGCTAGAATTTTGATTTGACCGGGTTTTAAGCCTGACACATTGCTTTTGCCAGAATCATCAATATGACCGGAAGAAAGCACCCCGCCGGAGACGTCGGTAATGTCAAAGTCTGCGTTCTTAAGAAGCACGCCATCAGGATAACGGCATTCAATATCAACCGTATAAGTCCCTTCAGCTTCTTCCGTCACAGTCACAGATGGGTTCTGGGCGCCACCTAAACACATGGTGTTGGCTTTGTTCATGGTCATTTGATCGGAAAGGCGACACACGCCCTTGCCTTCAAATTTAACGGTCGGTGAAGCGGAGATAAATTCGGCTTCTGCTTCTATCGTTCCTGAAGATACGCCTTTTTTGTCTTCTAAAGTTATTAAATCTGATAAAGAAAAAGCGCCTTTCGGCGCTCTTTATACATCTCTAACCCATACATCTTTGACGTGTTTTTTGAGTAGCTCAATCACGCTTTCGTGTATAAATACCAAGCCATAGTCTTCTTCTAGCTTAAATATTAAACGCTCTTCAAGAGGCACATGCTCTAGCTTGGAGAAATCAAACTCTGTAGAATCAACATCTAACCAGTTCAACTTACCGTATTGTTTTTCTTTGTCCGTCAACTTATAGGTTTGATGGATGTACGGCATTCGATAATCTTCGTAAACCTTGATTTGGTCATCTGAAGGCTGGCTAGGAGAGCAATCGACACGAGCATCTAGCCACTCCACACCGTGCTGCACTAGCTGCTCTACCTTCGAGGCAATATCCCCAATAATAAAAAGCTTTGGTGAGAAAGTCATTTCCAGTAGTAAGTCTGGCTCAACTGGTACAATCGGTTTTGGAGTTTGTTTGAAAGGAAAGCTAGTTAGATTCCTCTTTGTTAGAACACTGTATTCTTGTCTCATGAATCTACCTTTATTTAAAATTTAGGAGCTATATCATTGGTGCTAATCTTAGCTTTTCTTAAAACATCAAATTCAGAGGATGAATCCAATACATCAAACAACTCCTCACAGAAAAACAATGCCGTTTCAGCTCCTTTAACCCTGAAGGCTATTCTCTTATCCATAGGGATACTACGAAGTTTCTCTTCTGAAAAGTAAAGTTCGTGTACGATTTTCTTCCCACTCCGAGGGGAGATTTCAATATCAGATTTATTTTCATCTAGCACGTCAATAATATTATTTACAGCAACTAAATACCTTCCTTCTAACTGTCCGTCATCAAGTTTTAGCTTAGAGGGATAAACCTCAACTCCATAAGGGTCAAAACTCATCAGTTTAGACGCAAATCCCGAGCTTACGGATAAATCACCACAATCAACAATTGGGCCAACATTTTTTATGCTCCCGCTTTCTGACTCTTGCCATACGATAGAGTTTTCTGAAGACGTAGGATGAAAAATATTAGTGCTATACAGCGATTCTCTATTGTCTACCGATGTAAAATTAACACTAGATGTAAAATAATTTTCTGTTATCAAGGATAAATACATATAAATGTTCCACTCATTTTTGTTCTTTCACTGTTTTTAGTCTACGTCCGGCATAACAAAAAACACGTACTTTGGCTAAACTAGGTGCCTTATCTAATGGGCCAAAATGCACTCGTTTAGTGTTTGACCCAGGTGTTTGGCAGATTTCACATCCAGCTTTGTTTTTTGCAAAGTCTTTCCCTCTTCGAATTAAGAGCAATTTATCTCTACTGATCTCACCTAGTATCTCGATAGATAGATCATCCAATGCAGAAGAAAACCCCTCCTTACTGGTTTTGCATGTCAAACCTTTTAATGCTCTAGCCAGTTTAACCCCAACAATTTTATGATACCCGCTTAGAACATCTATAACACTGACATCATCCGCAAGGATTTTCCTTTTATCTTGGCTACTTTCTTGACTCGCCTCATCTACAAGTTCGGATTGTAAACCAGCTAAAGACACCCCCAGAGATCTCTCGTAGTGAGTAATAATACCCTCATCTTTGTGTCCAGATTTGTGAAGTGGCATTTTGAAGTGACAGGCAATTCTATCTTTCATGGGAAGAATAACTAGATTCCAAGGGTGGTTTACATCATATCCTTTGTAAGTAATTTGCTTTCTTCGATAACTCGATAACCTTCTCGTAGCCTCACAAGAAATAATATGATGAGAAGCAACGGATCTATCCATAAAATTTAGTGGGTGTTTTCTTTTTACCGCTGAGTCCCTCAGGCTTTTCGAACGAATATACCTGCCTTCATTTTCTATAATCCCCATGCTACATTCCTTATTTCATTTTGAGAGCTTCGGTACACTGTCCTTTGGCCTTACCAGCTATTCGACGACAAATCTTACATCTAGCAGTCTTTCTGTCCTTTTCTTCACTAGTTTTATCGTCGGTACGACCAGCTTGAGAGGACTTTCCTTTACTGTGTTTAACCTTCGCCGGATAAGTTTTCTCACTCTTACCTAAGATACGAGCAAACAGATCGTCAAATTCGCCCATCGCTTCTTTCAACTTATCTGGTACCATTTTGTCAATGATTTTCACTTCGTCAGCGAGCTTTAAGAAATAGGCACCAAGTTCGTCTGCTCCCATTCTATTTGCGTAAGAGGCAAGCTCGGTTGCTACTTCGATACATGGCTTGAGTACGTCAGAAATTATTCCACTTGCCTGCTTTGCGTAGTCTACCCAATCTAGAGTGCGTAAGAACTTTTCTGGATCACCTTTACCCATCCCACGAAGAACCGCGAGTAACGTGTCCTTAGAAGTACCTTTCCCGCCTTTTAAAGCAACTTTACAAGTTCCTTTTACTGCACTGCCGAACGTCGGAATACAGCCAATTAGTGTCAAAGAAAGTGCCAACCAGTTTTCCGGTTTATCGCGCTCTTCTTCACTTAACAACGTCATCACGTTCGCAGAAAGATCTCGCACATCAGCAGCTTGGTCAACAACGGGAATCATAGTCAGGGCGGTGTTGGCAATGATTTGTTCTACGGAAGCATCGTCATTAAAATCACCAAGTATTACACCCCAAATCCAGCTAGCCGCTCCCGACATGCGTTTCCAGGCATTTTCCCAAAAACCGACTTCCCCTCTTTTCGCTTCTTCTATAAGCAGCTGTGCATTAGCGTTCGGATTAAAATTCGGGTTGGTTTTGGTTGGAACATTGGGCATAAAGTCACGACTATCTTCTCCGTACTCTATATCAAACTCTCCTGGGGCCACACCACCGACCGTGGCTTTACCGCTATTGTCTAGCGTTCCTTCAAATGTCGCTCCAGTCTGATCAATGAGTTTATACGTCGCACCCTGCACAGGCTCGCCATCAGAGTAAGTTAAGAATAGATCAACCGTATAAGTCCCTTCAGCTTCTTCCGTCACAGTCACAGATGGGTTCTGGGCGCCACCTAAACACATGGTGTTGGCTTTGTTCATGGTCATTTGATCGGAAAGGCGACACACGCCCTTGCCTTCAAATTTAACGGTCGGTGAAGCGGAAATAAATTCGGCTTCGGCTTCTATCGTTCCTGAAGATACGCCTTTTTTGTCGCCGCCAGCATCACCCGTACTGGCACTGAACTTACTGCCTTTGATTGCAATGCTGTTACCACCATCCATCGACACTGTCGTGGTGCCATCGGCCAAATCAGCAGATTTTGCGTTATTGCCATACGGAATAGGCACTACCGAGTTGCCTACTGTCGTCAGACACACGTCGGGAAGCGTGGCATTTGCTTCACCGCCCGACCCTTTATGAACTACGCTGAGTCCATTTGCACAAACTGTTACGCCCATAACCAATCCATATGAATATGTAATGAGTGAATAATAAAAGAGATCGCATATTGCAATCTCTCTAAATGCTTAGTGATTTCCACGGAAGTAACCTGAAAAATCACGCTAACTTAAAAATCTGGCAGAAGATCTCACTTTGAATTACATACTTTGTTGATAGACTTCTAGCAATTTCTGAAACTTCATGTCGATCACGATGTAAGTCGCTGCATACATAACAGCAAAAGTAAGTGCACTAATGCCCAGTATCAACTTAGGCGAAACCACTCTTTTGAGCGGTTTCTTTATGTACTTAGCTTTTAGGTTAACTAAAGAGACTTTTTCTTGCTCCGCTAGGCGGTCATCGCGCACAAGGCGATATATGGTGTTACCAATCTCTGAAAGCTTTTCGTTTCCGCGCTCTTCACGGCCATACTTACCTTGAAAACCAAGTTGCAGTAGCAGGTAAAGGAACTCAATCACATGACGGTACTTTCGCGGGTCTGCTTTTAGTCGCTCTAGAATGATGAAAAACTTGTCGCCGCCAGAGGTTTCATTGTGAAATTCAGACAACAGACTGTTCTGACTCCAATGGCTATTTGCCCCCCACTCTTGTCGGCATACCGATTCATCAATCGCGGCGCACAAACAGTAGCGGATAACCAGTATTGAAGCGCGGTCTAGTTCCATCTCGTTAAGTTTGCGTTCGCCCTTGCGGATCTCGCGCGCCACCTCTTCACGAAATGGCATTGGGTCGTCTAACCACGGGATAGATGACATGCAAGACAAAGTCGCAATTAGCCAAGAGAACTGATCGACCAAGGGGTTAATTCCCATCGATTCGATATTAAGGTCTTGTACCGCGATATTGCGTGAGAGATCCGGAGGCGGCATTACCTCCAGCGGTTTCCCTGGTTCCGGCTGGAACAGTACTACCGTTAAATCAGTTTCTGCATAACTCATAGACGTACAGCCCATAGTTGCAATGATAGGTTAGCAAAATCACCTGCGATATGAACGGCGATCGCTGCAGTGTTTTTCAGTGCTGCCCATTCTTCGCCACTCTTATCAAGCTCAAAATAGGTGTAACCTGCATGGTATGGTAGAGCGCGTGGCACAACAGGCATAGGCTTGATCTCGATTCCCGGCAATTGCAGGTTAATCAGATCACGGATATTGTCGATTGAGCCGATCTTAGTCTGGCTAACAAACTGAGTATGTAGCACATCGAGCGTAACATCGGCTTTAACCGCAAGAATGAAGGTCGTGGTATCAATCAGCTTGCTATCAGGAAGTGCAGCCGTTCTAATGCCATAGTTTTGATCTTTCAATGTAAGTGGAATTGCACGCTGCTCAGACATCACACTTAAGGTTGTTTTCGCACTATCTAATGTACGCGAAAGACAGCTGCTCAAATCACCGTGGTTGTATTTGGTAAACTCAATCGGCCTGCGCGACGCAGAACATAAGGTAGAAAGCTCGCCTTCCGCTTGCAGCAGTGTACGGTATAAAGACTCCGGGTGAATGCCTTCACTACTTTCATAGTGCCAGAAAAGCGGTTCGTATCGGTTAAGTGCCTGCAAGAGCATAAAGTCAGACACTGAAGATACCCCCTGCTGATCAACCACACCCAGCCTTTCGACAATCGATTCTGCTCTGTGTTTGAGCATAGAAGCAAACTCAGTGGCAAATTTACTTAGCACTGCAGAAGCATGAATATCAATACAGGTTGGAATAAAGCTGTCGTCTAAAATAACGCTGCCATCAGGCTTAACTTCTGAAATTTTTAAGATTGGAATCGATGTATAGGCACTTTTGTCTTCGTGATCGTACATTAAACGGAAGTTAAGCTTGCCCACCGCTATATTGGCCATATCTTCAGAGTCGTAGCACGCATCTACCGCTTCTTGCGATTCAATGGTGTAGCGCGCATCGTCTTTATCTGTACCAAAAAGTTCCGAACGCTCAGATGGCAGTGGACAACATAGATAAACCACTTTATCTGCAATAGAGGGATCAACATCTTTTACTTCTGGCAGTTCAGCCAATAATGGCAGATCAAATGGCGTCCTGTCTTGAAGGATTCCCTCGGCGCGCGTAATGCCAATCTTGCCTAACGCCAATAACTGCGAGTTGATCTCTAACCGTTTGATACCCCAATGAAGCGGCGATGCAACAGAGCTTAGCATGCTAGACAGTTTACTTTGCGAACGATCAAGCTGCTGAAAATGCTGCGGCTTCATGAACATTCCATCTTGCCAAACAACTGGATTGTATAAAGACATGGTTCTATCCCTTAAAAGTAAACTTGTTCAATGCCGCGAGTATTATTTGACGTTAACTCACTGCCTTCAATGTTGAGGTTTAAAAAGTATTCACTCTTCTCTTCAATGATCTCGACTTTGCGCCATGAAGATCCGTCTATATCGCGAAACGCTACCGAAAAGCCTACTGCTCTTGTTTCGGGTGCTAAGATCAGCAACTCGTGAATCTTGTCGCCCGGCTGTATTTGATATTCGTAACGCTTGATGTATTCATCACCGAGTGAAGCTTTGTCATTTTCAAATAATGCAAAGAAATCTAAGCTGCGGAAAAGCACCGGAGATGTGAGTTCATGAATGCGCAGGATGACAGGTGAAGACTGCCCCCCTTCGCGAACATTCAATACTGATGAAGCCTCAATAACCAGCTCAATTGACGATGTTTCGGGGGTAATGCCGGAAGACTCTTTAAACTGCTCCCACATCGCACACCCAGACAGTAGTAGAGCAAAGCCAATTAATACGATGATTCTACGCATGGTTTCCCTTTAAAGCTTTGTTGTAATTTTTCTTAATCAGTCCACTCAATGAGCCTTCATTGAACTGGCGGCGATTGCTGGCGTAAAAGTCGAGATACTCTGCCCAAAGCTTGGATTTAGTTGTAAACATAGATCCTTTGGCACGCTCACTAGCAAAAGCCTCGGGGTCATTTGTTTTTGATTGCTCAACTAGAAGATCATTAAGGGCGCGGTTAAACATCACTTGATGATCGTTAAGCTCATCAAGCATTTGTTCAACCAGCTCATTGGGGGAAAGCAAATTCTGACTGTTCAAGGTGAGCATCAACTCCGCTAAGTTAGCAGCAGGTTCATTTGCGCTCGGCTCGTCTTTTAAAGCTTCAACTTCACGTAAGTCTTTCTGCAAGTTATCCATGCATAAACGCAGACACGTTCCCATCTGCCTGAAAAGCGATGCATCGTTTCTGATTAATTCTGAATTATTAATACCAAGACCTTCGTAAAATGCTTGGCTGATATCGTCAAATTGAGCGAGGTTCTTACTCTCTTCAGGTTCACTAGTAAATAAACCCACTTTAGGATCAATTTGCGAATGTTCTGGTTGGTCAGCTTGATGAGATGAAGGTGTAAATGGCTGTGTAACCTCTTCCCACTTTTGTCCTACTGCTTCAGCAGGAGCCTGCGAGGTGGTGAGTGGTTGTTCGACTTTCGGCTGCGCGGCTATTTCAGGCTGTGTAACAGGCGAACTTGTCGGTGTACTTCTGGTGACTTGTGATTTTTCAGTTGAAAGATCGGACACTTGCATCGATTCACTAGCACTCGATTGACTTGCTTTATCGCCGCCGAACCAGTCTTCAGGTATTAGGTTTGGCAAATCAAATTCCGAATGAATGCTCAAGCTGTCATCAGCAATCTGACGAGTACTTTCGATTGAAATAGGCTTGGTTTGCTCTGGGCGCTCTACATCCTTAATCAGATAATCGTCATCTCGCTGCATAGAAAAATTAAGGTGCGCGACAGGATCATGGCTATCTACTTCTTCCTGTTTTGTTTCCATAAACAGATCTTCTAGTACGCCGCTCTGGTCTTCTTCTTCAACCATTGCTTCGCCTAAATTGAGCAGTGGATCATTCGACACCCTTTCCGGTGCAATGTCAGCCGCTATATCTTGATTAGTGGTTACAAGTTCGAGGGAAACTCCGATCTCATACTGTCCGAGCGAAATGACATCACCATTGCATATAGATACTGGCTGATTTTTCAAAATCTTGTTGCCGTTGACCATAATGCCATTGGTACTTACATCACTAATATAGTGAGTATCACCATAAACACTTACCAAGCAATGAGTACCGGATATGAATCTATTGTGGTCTGCAAGAGATAGAGTACAACCGGCAGCCCTACCTATTGATCCGCCACCTTCTGGCATTTCAATGTGCTTGGCGCCAGTGTACTCCTCTGGGCATTTAGAAATGAATAGAACAAGCTGATTTAAGCGCATTGCTAACCTTTAAAATAGCAGTGAGACAGAAAGTTCAACGCCGCCGATTCCATCATTAACCACAGGAAGGATATAGGAAGCTTGGGGAATGATTTGAATATGTGCGTCAGGATTGCTACCTAACTTGATTACCGTACCAATTGTCGCGACGGCACCCACTTCAAATTGATCGATATCTTCAAGTTGCGAACCATATCTGAAGCCTTCGTTGTCTACTTTCCAACGGTTTGAGTACTGTGAGTAACCAAGCGACAGGCCAGCACCGATGTATGGGGTAAAGACAGACCACGTCTCGAGTGCATACTGAGGCACAACGCGCAACTCGAAATTAGTTGTTTCTTGATAAACGCCGTTTGCCGGAGCCTTAACATCTTCAGACAAGTAGTTTAGGCCAAGCCACCATCGCCAGCGATTGTTGTTCTCATCAATCGGACGGGTATGTACGATGCCATAGCGAAATGTATCTTGTTCTCCACTAGAACCTTGATCATATTTAATGCTATCGATAGTTAGCATGTTTACCGATGCACCGTATCGCTCACCTTTAGCTACAGCAAAGGTTGAGAATAGGCATAAAGCTGAAATCAGCCCGACTTGACTTGGTTTTAGCATTTCGTCCCTCTAGGAAAAACCGACGATTAGAATTAGAGGCGAAAGATATCAATAATCTTCTCTTTTTCAATAAGGTAAAAAATACCCCCATCAAATAAGGCATTTCGACTATAAATAAAAGCAATTTAACTATTATAAATTGCACAAAGTCGGATCTACTTAAACAGGCTTAATTAGCCTAAATCGCCTAATTGTTAACCGAACCGCTATCAACCGAGCTTCGAAAACCATGTCAAAACTTGAACACGACATAAGCTTGATTGCCATCGATGACTCAAGCACTCTCCAATTTATAAAAATTCTCTATAATTAAGAAAAATTATCTCTAATTAATAAACATAGACATGAAAGCTGTTACTTTGATTCCACAATCAGGCTGTCTTATAAATGAGATTGATGATTTTACGACTAATATATGCACAAAAAATTCCAATATCTGCGATCAGTAGCACTTAACTTAATGTTAATAGTCTCAAGATAGACACAAAAAATGTGAATCTAGCTCACATTAAGTTAATTTATATGTTTTTTATTACTAGTTATTGTTCAATTTCTTTCTTTTGACTATAAAATCCCCAAAAAAAAAGATTAATCAGTCTTAATAATAATATTTCGTATCACACAACATAGTGTGGACATTTATTGAACAGTTGGTACTAGAATTATGTTTTTCAGCGACTTCGCCAGAAGGCCGATCGATGAAAATAATCCAAGCGGTTTAAACCCTAACGGCTTAGATGATTTTGATGAGATCAAGCGTCAAATAAATAACTTGAATAAAGTGACAGGTCGAGTGTCATGGAAAATTGTTCAGACATTATCAAAAAAAATCCTCACCTCTCATGGCAAGGACTTTCGCTGTAGTTGCTACTACACTGTTGCGTCAACCCATAATGAAGGATTAAAAGGACTCGTCGAAGGCCTTAACTCGCTACTCGATCTGTGTATTGTCTACTGGTACTCCGCTTTTCCTGAGCACTCTAAACCAAATGCTCGAATGAGTGCCATTGAGTGGATGGTCGAATATGTTGAAAAACGTATTAAAAAGTACACGCCTCGCCCTGAAGAGCTACCACTCATAGAAGCAGCCCACCAGCTATGCCTACGTATTGAAGAAGAACTGCGCCTGCACTATGGCATCAAAGCGCCTTCATTTGGTCGTATTCGTCGCATATTGAATCAATGGATTGAAGAGTTCAAGGAAGCACGCATAGCGCTAGAAACAGCAAATAAACCAAAGCCTAGAAGCACAGAACCGCCGGTACCTGGAATCAAAGTTGAGATAGCGCCTCCAACAAAGCCTGTCGAAGCAAAAAACACGCCTGAACCAAAAGAGGCAAAATCCAGTAACGTCGCCATTTATGCACTGATCGGATTAATTTTCGTTGCCTTTTCTGCACATTTCATTCATAAGCAACATGAGTACTCTTCGCTTAAGCAACAGATTAACGATGCATCTTTAACAGAGCTGTCTTCCATCGTTGACTCTCTCAGTCATGAAAACAAACGCCATACAGCAACGCTAAGAAAACCTGCGGTAGACCGCCTTAGCTCCCTTATGAGCAATTGGTATTTTGACCCTGTCAAAGTCAGTAATATCGAAGTAATCGATGAGCTGACTTTAAAATTAACTGCGCTTTATCCTGACTCATCTTCTATTTCGCAACTTCGCGAGGGTTTCGAAGCACAACGCGGCAATTTCGAGCACGAATTCACTAACATTCACAAGCGGTTTGCACATGCTAGAACTGTCTTCGCCAATGTCGCAAATCAGAACTCAGATCAAGATGCAATCGCAGCATATAAATACAGCAACTCACTATTTCCTTTACTAGGTAGAATTGAATACGCGGAAAAACAACAGCAACAATCGGAAGTAGAGCGTTCTCTCCTGTTGCTTAACACCTATCTATACAAGTTAAAGCAAATAAAAATAGTCAAAACCGACAATAAATAACAACGTCAAAAAAAACGTAGGCTTATGTTCAAACAAAAAATACTTAGAAACCCAATCGTGGTTTCCACCGTCGTTGCTTTGCTCCTCGCAGCGACACTGACCGCCGTATATTTATTCTGGCTTGAAGATGCAAAAAAGCTGTATCTGTGGATAGGGCTGGCTGCGATATTTGCTTTTTATCTAATTTTTCAGATCACGCTTTGGTATAAGAAGAAAAATAACTTAAAAGCGCAGCACCTCGAGACAGAAGAAGAAGCTCTATCTATGGTCATACGACCACTGCTTGCCAACGCAGGTAAAAAGCCAATTTACTTGATGATTGGTAATAAAGCGTCTGGGCGATGTCAGTTTTTGTTTAACTCTAGTGCCATTAAACCTATGGACAAGACTCGCACCGCGAAAAACGATTTTTTCCAATGGTACGAATCTGACAATGCTGTTTATGTAAAACCAGATCAAAGGTTGGTATTCCAAGAGGTCTCAAGCAGCGACGCATCTCTTTGGACCACATTTGTTGACGAAGTGATCCGTTATCGACCACGCAAGCCCTTTTCTGGCTGCCTACTGTTTGTTGACTTTGAATTCCTCATCATTTCAGAGCCAGAGCAAAAAGACTATACGATGACCGCATTGCTAGAGCGCATGAAGTCTATCAGCGAAAAAACATCGTCAGCTCTGCCTGTGTACTTAATGATGTCCAAGTTAGATAAGCTTGATGGCTTCAAAGAATATGTAGGTTTCAGCTCACTCAAATCTCGTGTGGAGTTCCTTTCTATTCCACTAAAAGAAGCAAAAGGGGTCTTGACTGAGTACTACCGCGACAGCTATCAGAACCTGGTAAAAG
The DNA here is from genome assembly GCF_001188205.1 of Vibrio sp. VPAP30. NCBI lineage: Bacteria > Pseudomonadati > Pseudomonadota > Gammaproteobacteria > Vibrionales > Vibrionaceae > Vibrio > Vibrio sp. VPAP30. The sequence goes on along the minus strand of NZ_LBLS01000043.1, from coordinate 441,708 downwards.
TACTTGAGACTAATGCGCTAGACTCTTCATCAGCATCGAACGATGTTGCAGAGAAACAAGCCATTCTTTCATTTCCAAAGCAGTTCGAGCTCTGTCAACCAGAAATCGGCTACATTCTTGATCGTCTTTGCGAAGCAAATAGTGGCTTATACGCGTTAGACATCCGTGAAATTTTCTTCTGCTCTAGCTTACAAGGTGGTCGAAAGTACAACTTATTAGCCAAAAGTTGTAGCAACTATTTTAACTTACCAATCATTGCGTCAGAGCATACCCACTTAACAGAAACCCCTTACTTTTCACGATTTTTAATGGATTCTCAGGTATTGCCTGAAAGTGACTTCGCCGGAGAGAACAAAACTTACCTTCGTATAATTCAAAGGCAAAGTCGTCTAGCCATGCTGGCGTCCGTTGTTTTACTTGTCGGCGGTGGTTACTTCTTCGCTACTACGCTAGATAGTAATTTACGTGTCATCAACCAGCTGCTTGGAATTGACGACAAAAGTCAAAGAGATCAAAACTCAGACTTTAACACTTTACTCTCTGATGCGAACAAAGCAGTCCAGCCTTCGTACAATGCATGGTTAAGTGGCTCAAAAGCTCTAGATGACGAACTATTGCCACTGAATATTAGCCGTTTAGACGAAAGTACTAAAATCGCGTATGGGGCACTCATCCAACAGGTCTCTCAGCAAATAATGCCGATTTTAGAAAGTGGTTATCGTATTCAATTGACGCAAAATCTTCATGACGTCAATCATTCGATGCCATTGCTTAAAGGGTACTTAATGCTCCATGACCCTTCTAAGCGAGATATCACTTTTCTTCGCAACCAAACTTTAGAAGTGCTTGGCGAACTAAGTGAGCCTGAACTGGTGCAGCAGACGATGAGCTATCTAGATGCTTATTTCCGTACTGAATTTGCCCCTGTAAACATAAGTATGGACATCGTTCGTGCCACTCGACGTTCGTTGCTATCGAACTCCAATGTTGACCTTGTCTACGCTGGCATATTAGGCCAAGCAAAAGCCATTGGTTTGGGCACTTTAGATCTTCAACGTGCTGTTGGGTTTGAGTTTAGCAACATCTTTTCTACACCTACTGATGCAGAACGATTGGCGATTGACAAAGCCTACACTTCCACAGGCTTCAGCACTTTTTATCGTCCTCGTGTAGATTTATTGTCTCAACAAGTCATTAGTGACAACTGGGTACTTGGATTGTCGAATCATGTTATCCCTACTGCGCAAGAACAAGAGGCCTTTAAAGACCAGGTCCGCAAGAAATATACTGATGACTACATTAGCTATTGGCGTAACGCGCTGAGTGAACTCAAAGTACAGCACTATGATAATGTTGGCGATCTAACCAATGCCGTAGATTTGATCTCGGGGCCTTCATCTCCTTTGACTACTGTATTAAAGCAGGTCTACGCCAATACTCAGTTCTCTCCTGTAGGAGAACAAAATGCGCTAGTTTCAAAGGTCAACCCAAAGCTACTAGATGTCGTCAACTCTGCTTCAGAAGCAGCAGAAGAAGTGATCAAACCTGATTACCTACTGATGAAACGTGTCGAGCAGGCTTTCCATTTGCTAAACCAACTGCAAGTAAGCGAGACTCCAAACTCTCCGACACCGTGGGACGAAACAATTGCAGCTCTTAGCCGCGTTCGTACCTACATGAAAGACATTGCTGATGCGCCAGATCCACAAATGGCAGCGTTGGCCGCTACTCAGCATCGAATGAACAGTACGGATGCTGATCCGCTAATTAAACTCAAACAAATTGCGCAAAAATCGCCTGAGCCAGTCAGAAGTTGGCTTCTTGGCGTCGTACAACAGAGTTGGTCGGTGATGATTACTGAATCGTCAAAAGGCATTCAAACTCAATGGTATAGCGAGGTTTATACCAAGTTTAAAGAACTCGGCCTCGGCAAGTACCCTTTCGATCTATCGGCAACAGAAGAAATCTCGATTGAAGACTTTGAGCTACTCTTCGCGTCGGGTGGATTACTAGACACATTTATACAAAAGAACTTTGCACCGTTTTATGACACCAACTTATGGACACCAAAACAGGTTGATGGCGAGACTATGCCACTCTCTCCTGCGATGCTGGTGCAGCTACGCAACTACAATGTCATAAGAGATACGCTAATTAATAAAAGTACTAACCGCGTTAACATACCTTTTAGCACCAAAGTACTAGACCTTGATTCAAGTGCCATCAGAGCCAGCATAAAAATTGCTGACACTGATATCAGCTACTATCACGGTCCAAGCAGAATTCGTGAAATGGAGTGGCCACCACAAAACGGTGACTTCAACATCAGCATCACGATCCAAGATGTAACCGACGAAGGTAAACAGCACGTTTTAAATAAGAGTGGTCAATGGGCGATATATAGATTGCTAGGTGATTCGTCCCTGACAAACACTCATAACGGTAGCTTCGTCAGTAACATAAAAGTGTCAGGACGGGATTTGAGCCTTCGTATCACCCCATTGACACAGAAAAACCCGTTTACTCTAGCGGAGCTGTATAACTTTACACTTCCAGAGTCAATTTAATAAATATATAAAAATAAACTAGGCAGAACACATGATTTCTAACATGACTTTACAAGGCTTAGATAAGTTGGATCGAAAAATACTTTCGAGCCTGTTATCAAACGGACGTCAGTCAATCGCAAACCTATCTCGTAACATCGGTTTGTCTCGTACAGCAGTGGCCGAGCGAATCAACCGATTAGAGCAGACTGGTATTATCAAAGGATATACTGCTCAAATACGTGTCGAAAACGAAGGGCGTACGGCAGCGAGCTACTTGCTTATTTCTTGTGAGAAAGGCAAAAAAAACGATGTCACAAACGCGCTTAAAGAGATCCCGGAAGTACGCTTAACGAGTGTTGTTGGCGGTAACTTCGATATTATTGCCCTGATCGAAGCACCGGACCTACAATCTATTCACCATCTATCCAACGAGATTGAGTCTTTTAGTGGGATTCAAAAGCTGGATACGACTGTAGTACTCCACCAGCCGATTAGTCGTTAGTAGTCGATCTATTCCATTGAAAAAAGCCGCTCTTTCGAGCGGCTTTTTAAATACTTCCAATAACTTTAATCTTAACGTCTTTCTCACTGGGATTACCTAACCATACCGTCTGTCCTAAGCTATTTCCTTCCCCATGACCCAGTTTATTCGCAGGCACTGTATCAAGGTTCACCGTTAGCTTTAGATCCCAAGACATAGGGTCACGCAGTATGAATCGCATCAGCCCAACCAATGTATTGTGCAGCTCACCACCATAAGAGAAGCGTCTAAAAGTGGCAAAGTCGATATCATCTATGCATAGGTTAAACTTGCCATTTAAGTCAGCAATACTTTGACCTAAGTGTAAAGTCTGACCTAAGACACAATTGGATCGGTTTAACTTGTTTCTCTGACACTCAGCAATATTTACTCTTCGGTAAACCCACTCTTCAATTCTCACGCTCGGCAGAGAGAAGTAGTGAGAAACTATCCCCGCAATCAACTTAGGGGAGCGCGTACGTGTGGATAATTGATTAACGTAAGATAGTATTTTTGCCCTATCTAGCTCAGCGACATCACAATCTTGCATCACACCAGACAGACCCGCTAAATGCAGTATCCGGCCTGAGAATGCATCGCTAGCACCACTTTGATACTGAACGTGATAGCGATACTTTTTCCATACACGATAAAGTAAGCTCGTATAACGATTATGGAAGAAGTCAAAGAACCCCTTAACCGGATTATCTTCTGGATCTCTGCCTGCTAGCTTTTCCGTGTATGATGCGGGTAACGGTGAACTGGCTCCGTGTAAACCTAGAAAATTGGTTTCAATTCGAGAGTATTGCTGGCCATTACGTTCCATATGGACAATGAAGTCCATGTCACTTTTAGGGAAGCTTAGCTTCGGCGATACACTAAACTCGATACGTTCTTGGTGAAAGTACTTGTTTTCACCCACCGCAGTAAAATTGGAATCAGGTAGGCGCTGATAGTGCTTTTCGAGCAACAACACTGCCTGGTAGAAGCTGAACTCGTACGACTCTTCAGATAGTACATTGATCATAATATTGTCTGTTGTCCGATTAAGCTTGCCCACCTGTATACTTCACCACTCGCTTCATCAAAGACCTCAAGTTCTGTAAATGAGTTAACACTTGAATAAAGCCTGATGAACTCGTTCAGTACATTCACCATCAAAAACATATCGCCTTCATTAACAAAGTATTTTGAGTTGGTGACTAACTTGAACTGATTGCCACGCACCGAGACACCTCTAAACACACGATCGATAGGCTTCATCTCAGAAGAAATAATGCCATCCAGTCGATGTATTGAAGCTCGATGTGCCTGCCTGTCAACGCGAGAATGAAAATCGTATGTCGATAGTAAAACCTTAAGAACATCGATATTTGCTAAAGACAAATAGTTCAACGACATGTTTGCAATTAGCTGCCACTGTAGCTCGCCATTGACTTGAGGGCTGACAGATTGCGTTGGCTTAGTAATATTCTCGAACGTCGCAAATGTCGGTGACTTGTGAGTGGCATAAGTGATGTCTCCGACGGATAATCGCTCGGCTAAATCTGCATTGCTACATTGCAATTTCATCAATACCGTTTCAGAACCTAGATCGGCGATGTCACCATTATGGGTGTGAAAGGAAATATATCGCTCTAATCCGCGGCCACTTACACGTTCACCCACCTTCGATTTATAAAACTCACGTTTATCTCGTTGATTGATTTGGTGTTCGAAAGTCTCAAACTCAATCAATGGTTTGCGGCGCCGTTCATCTTTACTCCAACTTTCAACATGCTCAATGGAGTAAACTTCATAATGCTCTTGGCTAGTACTTTGAGGACGTACTTTATATTCGTTACGTCGATGCTCTAACCTTATCGGGTCACCGTCTTTTTCGAATAAATTGACCGCTGGTGTACAGTGCAAGCGTAAATGCTTGTCCTTTAATACCACTTCTGACGGCAACGCACGTTTAAAATGAAACTTAATGTTTACGTTGCTACGTTGAGGAACGCCTTTGAGCCACTCTAAACCGTGAATATCAAAGAACATAAACTTGTCAGGTAATGAGAATAGCTCTTGCAGCAATCGATAGCCTGCAAAAGAGTTTTTGCTGTAAGGAAGTAACGCTTCTTCCTCTTCGAACCCGACTGGCTTAACAAACTCTGGACCAAGCTTATGTTTATAGCCACCGCCTACATCTAGCTCTACATAATCTAGGTACCTGAACAACCATAAGAATACCGCGCGTGATATGTGAATTTCGCCATGGAGATGTAGCCTAAGAGTATCTAAGCCGATACGAGACAGCTCTAGACCATGCTCCGTTGAAAGCGTGACATCAATCGTTGAACTGGTGCGACTATTGGTTTGCTCTATGCCAGTGATCGTGATGGGATATAAGTCAACATCGTAGCAAGTGCGAAACAAACATTGTGTTCCTTCTACTTGCTCGCTCGCCATCTCTGCCCCTCTTTTTACAACGGTTTTTTCCGTTACACTTCCGGTATGGGGCTTTAGCTCACTGATACACAAAGACGGTACCGAACGCATGTAGTGAGGCCACAACAAAGTCATTAATGACTGAGTAAGCTCTGGCAATTCATCATCAATTTTTTCGCGAATTCTACCTGTAAGGAATGCAAAACCTTCAAGCAGTCGCTCTACATCAGGGTCAAAGGTTCCTTCCGAAAGAAAGTGCGTTAACTTCGGGTGATATTTAGCAAACTCGCTACCAGCTTCACGCAGATACGTGAGCTCATCTTGAAAGTACTTACTGTTGCTCAAATGATACCTACTAAACGTTGAATTGGCCGTCAGTACCCATGTAGACATCAATCGACATCGGAACTCTACCGCCGTTGTGAGAGACTTCACCGCGAATGCCAAAACCCAGTTGTAAAGGGTTATGGTGATCTTCGCGATAATGAACTTCGACGCTACGCAATCTCGGTTCGAAACGCTCTATTGTTGACGTGATATTCTTTTGAATGTGACGGACTAGGTTGGTGTTATTGGAAAGAACATCATTAAAATCTGGCAGACCGTACTCGTCATCGATCATCGCATTCCCTGAATGTGTGTTCAGTAAATCTGCCAAATGTAAATGTATCGACTCGATCAAGTGCTTGTGTGAAACAACTTTTTCATAGCAGTTCTTTGGCTCGCCAAGTTCAATACGCTCTAAAAGTCGGTAACCTTTTTCCATACTCAGTCCTACGAAAAAAGCAGCCAGTATTCACTGGCTGCTTGATTTTGCTCATCAAGGTTTATTGGTCTAATTTACCAACCAATGATAAATCAAAGCTTGCGCCCATGTACTTAAAGTGAGGACGAACAGACATAGATACCTTGTACCAGCCTGGATCACCCTCTACGTCAGACACTTCAACTTTCGCTGCACGTAGAGGTCGACGACCACGTACTTCTGCTGGCGGGTTTTCTTGGTCTGAAACGTACTGGCGAATCCATTTATTCAGTTCAATTTCCAAGTCAGAACGCTCTTTCCATGAACCGATCTGCTCACGCTGAAGCACTTTAATGTAGTGAGCAAGACGGTTGATAATGAACATATACGGTAGCTGAGTACCAAGTTTATAGTTCATTTCGGCTTGTTTGCCCTCTGGAGTATTGGCAAACACCTTAGGCTTTTGAACGGAGTTTGCAGAGAAGAATGCTGCATTATCAGAACCTTTACGCATGGTAAGGGCCATAAAGCCTTCTTCAGCTAACTCGTACTCGCGACGGTCAGAAACCAGAATCTCAGTTGGGATCTTAGTTTCGATTTGACCCATTGACTCAAAGTTATATACCGGTAAGTCAAATACTGCACCGCCACTTTGCGGGCCAATGATGTTTGGACACCAACGGTACTTAGCAAATGACTCACTGATTTTAGAAGCCATCGCATACGCCGAGTTGCCCCACAAATAGTTGTGGTGGCTGTCAGTTACTTGCTCATCGTAATCGAATGCTTTAATTGGGTTGTCTTCTACTGAGTATGGCGTACGTAGCATGAAGCGAGATGTACATAGGCCAACATATCGAGCATCTTCATGCTCACGGAATCCGCGCCATTTAGTGTATTGAGGACCTTCAAATACAGACTTTAGGTCTTTCAAGTTAGGCAGTTCTTCGTAGCTATCTAGGCCAAAGAACTTAGAAGATGCCGAAGTAATAAATGGTGCATGAGACATCGCACCTACATTCGCCATGTACTCCATTAGCTTAACATCAGGTGATGATGCTGAAAGTTGGTAATCACAGATTACTGCACCTACAGGTTTACCACCGAACTGACCATACTCACGAGTATAGATTTGCTTGTAAAGGCCAGACTTAACGACCTCTGGGGCATCTTCAAAGTCATCCAGAACTTCGTCTTTCTTCGCAGAAATCAGCTCAATTTGGATGTTTTCTCTAAAGTCAGTGTGATCAACAAGGTACTTCAGACCACGCCAAGTCGACTCTACCGCTTGAATCTCTTCATTGTGAAGAATCGCATCCACTTGCTTAGACAGTTTCTGATCGATTTCTGAGATCATAAGATCAACCAGAGATTGATCTACTTTTTCAGTGTTTGAGCTACTTAACAACTCACCGATAAACGCTTCAACGCCGCGTTTTGCAACATCAAATCCTTCATCACTAGGCTTCAAACGTGTTTCATTAAGAATGCTATCCAGAAGTGAATCTGAAGCCGCTAAGGTAGCTTCTTGCTCTGGAGCTTGTGCTTCTGCAGACATGGTATCCCTTATTCTTCTTTAGCGCCTTGGTCTTGGCCAATGCTCAATTCATCCAATAGTTTCTTTCTCGCTTCTTCGTCTTGAAGCACTGCCGCAATTTTCTTACGGAACGCAGGAACGTTACCTAGAGGGCCTTTTAATGCAACCAAGGCTTCACGTAGTTCAAGCAAGCTGTTAAGTTCAGGAACGCTTTTAGCAATCGCTTCTGGCGAGAAATCTTTCATGTTTGTGAATGTTAAATCTACGCCAATCTGAGCGCCTTCTTCATCTGAAAGCTGGTTTGGAACGTTTGCTTTAACATTTGGAGCATACCCTTCAAGCACTTCATTAAAGTTGTCCTTGTCGATATTAATCGGAGTACGCTCTTCGATTGGTGTTTCATCTGCACGCGCAGTAAAATCCCCTACAACCATCATGCTCAGCGGCAGTTCTACGTCTTCTTGCGCATCACCTGTTGCTGGAACATAACGGATATTAATTCGCTCTTTAGGAGCCACCGAGCCATCACGTGACATATTTAGTTCCTTATCTAACTTTGTAATTAGTCATAAATTGCTTGCCACTCTTCGTATTTCGCAGGTAGAAGGTCTTTGGTTCGGTATAACTGTTTAAGTGTTTTGCGAAATAGGTCTTCCAATTGCGACGATAAGTGGGGTTCCCAGCTAGCAAGATCAAATTCCTTTTGCACCTCCCACCCTTTCTCAAGGTATGGTAAACACAAGGGGTATAACCCGACAGACTGGTAAGCTGCTATCAGTTGTAAATACAGCATAAACTGACCTCTTCCTGAGCTATCTAACTCAAGTTTGCGGGCCAGTTCTGCAGCACGTTCCCCTAGATTATCTAGGGTGATATCCTCCATCAGCGATGAGTCTTCTTCGGTGATAACAACCGTCTGAACTATCGGTTGAGAGCACGATGAATCAGCAACTTGAGTAGACAACCAACTTATTGTCGCTTCATCTGCAAATGGTATAGAATTTTTGAATTTTAGATGTTCGATGCCTTCGAGTGACTCAACGAAACGTTTCACCTCTTGCTTTACCGCAGCAGAGGCCTCATCGAAACCAAGATTAGTCAACATCGAGTAGACCATGTAATGGCCAGTCAACCAGAATGGCGCATCTGTGAGGGTTCTCTCTAGACGCTTGATCGTATCAATATCACTCTCTTGAAGAGCTTTATCACGATATTCCGCTTGTTGATCTGTTGAAACTGCAAGACTTAAAGGAGTCTCGAAGTTTTGATGATCCGGCAAGCCATCAATATCATCCCAAGTCAAATGACGGTAGATGCGATAAGCGAGTGGATCACTGGCATCTGAGCCAATCATTACTTCCGCCACTTTTTTCAAAGTACGCTTAGAAGCCGATGGTGATGTAAAATCGGTATCAACGTCGACTTGTTTAATCGCAGGTTTGTTTGTGGCGACTGTAGCCGAGTCTGACTGCTTACTTGTCGGCGCGGGTGCCGTTTTCGCATTTTCTACCGAGGGTACAGATTCATGCGCCGTGGGATTGAGCGGCACCGCCTGTGGAGCTTGTTCAATCTGATCGGATGAACCTTGAGAGTCATCTACGGCTTGCTGAGATAACACATTCAGCTGAGTACGGATTTCGAAAAAATCCGCTTCTGAATCATGAAACACGTCATCGAACTGCCTTTGCACTTCTTCAATTGCCGTAACACAAGCCGAAACCAGATCCCACGGTTGAGGCTCCTCAGCTAATTTGCTGCATTGCAACTTAAACTGATGGTTAAGCCACTCAACCGCACCATCTCTTCCTCGTTTCCGAGTTGGGTACAGATCTGAACCAAATCTATTTAACGACTCATTAAGCAGCATTAAGCCTTGCTTGAGTCCTTGCAATCCGCTCTCTTCACTTAGTGCTCGAACAAGATAGCATAGTGCCTTAAGGTCTTTGCTATGTCTTTCAAGGACCTCGGTTGCATGAGTTTTAACTATCTTCCAGTCGACTGTTTCGCCAAATAGAGAGCCGAACTTTTTGACCTCAGCTTCCATCATTTCATAGCAAAACTCGTAACGGGCATCTTCTCCTGCTGGAGAAGAGTCTGAAATCGGAGCGAGCAACTTTTCTGAATCAATCGTCGACATAATTAACTTCTAACCTCAGAGAAATAGTCTTTCAGCGCGTTATCGACTGCTAACGCTCCTCTGGCAGGTTGGGAAATCTGATGTCCTTTATCAATTGATTCCTTCGCCATATTGTTCAAGACTTCAATGATTTCACTGAATGTCTTTGGTGCGTTCGTTTCTAAGTCTACTAACGAGTCATGCAGTCGTTGCTGGTCAAAAATAGATTGTTCCGTGACCGTACTAAACAAAATAAATTCACTTCTAGCCACAATCAGGTCTTTAACTTTTTGGTTTAGCTCGGGCGTTCGACCAAAAAATGCTATCGCCGCTTCAGCCTGAGTAATAGCTTTCGTGTAGTAGTGCTCTTTTGCATACTGCTCAATTGAGCTATTGAGCTATTGAGCTTCGAAAGTACATTTGCAGGTAATACCTGACTATAGAAATACGCTTCTGATTGGTTGAGCAACCAAGCCGCTTTAAGCTCTTCATCCGCAAGCTTTGCTTCTCCATTCAGAATCAGATTAGTCAGTTGCTGCTCTTTACTGCCTGATAAAGCGGATAATTTCAAAGCGTTAATTGAAGCCGTATTAAGCCCTGCCATTACCGCAGTCAACGTCTTGTCGGCATAAGGGAACAAAGCGCCATCATTAACCAGTTTCTGCTTGAGATTGACTAGGTCTTTGCGCAAATCAACCAGTTCTTTGGGTAAATCGTCGGCCAGAAGTTGATAAGAGTGCAATTCAGATTGGTTACTCTTATACAGCTTGGAGAGTTTCATCTGCTGAACTTGATACGCTTCTCGATAAGGCGCCGTCGTAACAACATTCTTCTCCATATCATTGAGTGAAAACTCGATATCCCAAGGTGATTGAGCCAGAAACGAAGCAGTTTGAGCTGGTTTAATTACACTAACGACTTCATTGGAGGACTGAGCGGGATTGATGATAGATTTCCACTCCGGTTGACTCTGGTTGTACAAATAGCTGCCGGTAATTACGGCAACACTCAACACCAAACTCGCTTCCAATATTTTGAAACGCCCGTACCCTAAACGTTCATAAGGTTTGCGGTGAGTCAGCAACAGGTCAGCATTTCTCAGGCTACTAAAAATCGGTGCATTCGACTTTGAGTCAATCGCTTGAGTGTCTATACGGGCAACTTGCTGTGCAAAAGAGATAGCCGTGTAGCCATGCCCCCTTGGGTTGTTGATGACTTCTTTGAGCAGTTTCCAGATATGATTTGGGATAAGTGGGACGCGCTTGCGCTCTTTCAGTTGTTTGTGCCAAGCATCACCAAAAATAGCCCCCAAAAATAGGTGGCCTGTTAGCAAAGCTAACGAATAAACATCATCTTGTGGTTCTGTCGTCCCTGATTCTAGGTAAAGCGGAGATGCATAGCTCAAACTTGCTTCAGAGTATGATTCTGACTCACCAATGTAGCGGGCAGCTCCAAAATCAATCAACTTTACATAGTCGCCTTCACTTACCAGAACATTCGAAGGCTTGATATCGAGATGACAAATTCCTCTGGTATGCATGAACTCGAGTGCACCTGCCAGTTGGTAAACCAACCAAGCAATGTGATCGTGGCGGAAACCCTTGGTAGAATAGCGCTCCATCTTTTCAGCTAAGGATTCGCCCTGAATCCACTCATACATCAAATAAGGCCGCTCAAATTCATTTCCGACTTTGATAAATTCAGCCACACTAGGATGTTGAGAAATCTCTAGTCTACTGGCTTCATTAATCAGCATCTTAGTTGCTATGTCTGAGGCATCTTCATTGACGACCTTGCAACAGATCTGTTTCTCAGGCTGACCTTTTTTGGCAAGATGGTAAACCGTTGTCCTACCATTTTTCGATGGCAGTGTGTCTAGCACATCAAATTGTGAAAAAAGAACGTATTCAAGCTTTGGCTTATTCTTATTCGCCAATCTTTGTTCGTTCTGTTTTTTTCTCTCAATCGCTTTTACAACCAACTGATCAATATATCCTTTGGCTGCTCCCTGCTTATCAGACACTCTGCACTCTTTAATCGAAAAATATTATTAAGCGCAGATAATATTTGCTGACATATCTCAGTTTCAAGGCTGGTATTAAAAACGAACAGTACGCCTATTAATTTAGTTATTATTACTAGCTAATCTGCGTCTTTAACTTACGCTTTAACTATGTAGATTACGTAGTTTTAATAGCAATAATACCAACCCGATAAATTGGCATTATTGCAATTGTATATTTGGCGCAAATTTACTCAACAGGCTAGCAATTGAAGTATTGCTTTGTCGCCATCTGGGCCAAACATCATAAGCGTGGTAGGTTGATTAAAATGGTGGTTCTTTACTGCGTAAGCAATTAATGCTGGCGAGGAGCAACTACCCATAGTTCCCCACAATTCATTGATCAAGTGAGGTTGCTGAGGTTGAATAAAGCGCTCTGCTTTCGCCCCCAAAGCAAACCCATAATCTTCAGTATGCGCTCGCAGGTTAGACATATCCGAGTACACTTCGCCAAATGAATCAATCTGCTGACTCGCGCGCTGGACAAGGCGGTACATGCCTCTACGATCAGTAGCGCCTAATTCAATATCTAAGTAACCTAGTTTTGCTTTAGGTTTTAGCTTGAGTGTCTCAATGATGTTTCTCCGACAAACAATCAAGCCAGCCCCACCTTCACTAGGGATAATGCCCCATGGGTTACTAGTACTCATCACCTTGCCATCTTTGATTAGATCACCCAGTGACTCGACTAAAGAATCAACCGAAATACACATCATTGCATCATTATCATCTAGGGACTTCATCGCTTTAAGTACAAAGCTTGCTCCACTTGAATGCACAACATCAATTTTAGAAATGAAGTCAGAATAAGTACTTTCACCTATCCATTCCTGCACCTTTACTAGGGAAACCTCGTTAGGGACTGCGATAATTAACGGTATAGGCTTTAGCGATTGTGGTAATTGTTCCAGTAACGAGCTAAGTATGTAGCCAGACAGCTGACAAGTTTTGTCGAGTAGTGTTTGTGCTTCGGTATAATCAATTTTCGCATACGTAAAGCGTTCAATACCATCGTCTCCCTCCAGTTGCTCAAACCTGGCGAGATCCGCTTTTGCAACAGTTTGAGCTATTTCCAGATTCATACCTGTCGGGGTAATCACTTCCATCCCAAGTACATAACGAGCAGTGGACCCATTCATATCCCTAGCCTTCCTGTTGTTTAACTATTGAGGTAGATACCAACAAGTGTTCTTTGTCCTGACATAAAAAAGACGCGTTGTAACTCATTGATATTGTTTTATCTTCCGTATTTATAAATAGGCTATAAATGGACATTGGTGCTTGATAGGTCTCGTCTTGAAACTTCGCGACTGCAACGTACCTGTCTTTAGGAATGCGAAATGAGATCGTGTCATCATGACAAAATCCGCTCATCATTAAGCGTTCACCACCAGCAAGGTGACCTTTGCACTGCTGATCTTGCGGGGCACTCTGATAGAACTGTTGGCTGAAGTCTATAGGTAACAATGGCTTACGATTTTCGACCCAGTTCTCATCAAACGTGCCTGCCAGCTTTTGGCGAGCCTCAAAAAAAGGCGGTAACGGACCAAAACCAGCTACACGGATCTTCGAGCTAGTCGCACTCCATTCTTCCTTAGGATAGAACACCGAGGGTACTTTCTGTTTAAGTAACTCTTCAGTTGATCCCGCAATACCTCCACCTAGCCGGTTGCGAATGTCGCCACCAATTGCACAAGAATAATCGATATCTTTTTCAACAAAAGGGATAGGTTTGCTTAAGGTAACGCTACCACCATGTTCAACCCAAATACGATCTCCGTGAATAGATAAGGTTTTATCGATATGGCCATCAATCAGCACTCGACATTCCTGATAGATCACTGGTTTTTTGGCGTAGCTTCTCGCCTTGCCAAAAACCAATACATCAGTGTTCTTTTTGGTGTAGGCAAACTCGTGGTCAACCTTCATGGCGGAAAACCCGGGTTCGCCCAAATACTGCGGATCATCAAAGACTTCGCTTTGTTCCAATTCGCACCAACCACTTCCATCCAATTGCCAGGTTCGTTTGCCTACTACAACCCAAACTTCATTCCCTTGTTCATCACGTTGAAATCGACCTTTCAAAGTGACTTCGGAATGCGGTTCAATGTCCCATAACTGCATTGGTGCTCCTTAAGTTGAATCGCTCACTCACCGAAGGCGTTACTTTAAAATTACGGAAATTCCAATCTTGTTGATGAACAGGCATCACCATGTTCCAAGGAATGTAAGCTCTTGATTGGATGCATAGCTGTCGCCACATCCACTGGCGGAATGTGAAGCCAATATTAGGGTCTTGCATTGCCGTCAGTGTCGTGTCGAAATTCAACGCGTAACCGAGCCTACTTGGTAAGTTTTGTATATGCTTGTCTTGAGCAACCCAATCACTCAACAAATCGTGCGCTTGTTGTCGATCGTAATCAATGCCAAAGTTTTGCGGCTTAATCGGAAGTTGAGAACCATAAACGACATATAGAGCCTGAAGCCAAATTTCGTACTGATGGTCATCAAAGTGTTGTAGATTCTCCATCACTATTGGCACTAATTTGCAGTCTCCACTTAATGCAAAGTCGATAGGTGCCAGTGATGACTCAATATCAAACTCCATAAACTCTTTGATCTCGAGAAGTTTGGCGAACGTTTTGGTTTTTGATGAGGAGATATGCTTAGCTTCAGTGCCAAAGTACCTACGAAACCAGGTGCTTCTATCACCTTTGGTAATTAACCGTTCAAATAGATACTGGTCACCTTGCGCATTTTCGCTAAGCCAACTAACCCCTTCTTCCACATCATTTAGTGCGAGTGTAGGGCAAGCCAGTTCTGCGTTGATTCTCCCTGCTTTGTACCAATGCTTAACCAATCCAACGCTCAAAGTCTGACGTAAGCGCAAACACTCAAAATAGAGAGAGGCTGATTTTGCCTGTCCTTCTATAAGCTCCGCCAATACGTTATCTAGTGAAGAAAGTGACGAGTGAGTAACGATTAGTGTCGCTGTCGTTGTATCAAGCTCATCAAGATAGCGTACGCCACTAAGCAGGTTATCTAGCTCATCACCAAACTCGTGTTGAAACATCAGCCATGCATAGATGCCAGGCTCGACATCCTTTTGTTGATGTATTAAGCCAGGTGCCAATCGATAAAAAGACAAGTAAACTTGCTTGAGCTCATCAATTTGTCGCTCAATTAAGTTCAAGTAGGTATTGTCTCGACTTGGGTAGCCCTGTTTATGTATCTGTACTCGCTGCCTAAGAAGAAATCCTAGGCTCTCTGAGGCCAACAACAGCTTTTCATTGCAAAAGCTTAGCCACCTATCAGACAAGGCTGAAAGCGCATCGATAGTTCGCTCTGAATTTTCTAGCGCAGTATCAATTTGTTGGCTCGTAATGGGAGCATTAAGGTGCTCAGCACCGATTCTTTGTCGCATCTACCTTTCCGTATTTAGCGCCAATAACACCATGGCTATCAGTTAATCGCTATCGTCCCACCCTGAATTTTCTGGGCTTTTTCCGCTTGAGAAGTCACATATTTGGCTTTGGTTGTAATTCGGCCATCACGTCCACTGTAGCGTGTTTGCGTGTCACCACTTTTGACGATTAACTCTTGCTCTGTCTCTATCACCATCTTTTTAGCCCGCAAGGTAAACTCTTCTGATTCATCAAGAATCGAAAAAAAAATGTCTGTCACCAAGGGCAAACTTAGATCATCATTCAAAAATTCAATGCGACAGCTCAGTTGATTATCAATCGCCATTTGCAATTCACTGCTACGAAAAGCCCGACCTAATCGCGCAGTCAGTGGTTGATTGAACGGATTTCCCTCAAACTCCACTCGAACACTATTCGTTGATTGGTTGATTGCCACTATGGTACCAAAACGAGAAAAGCAAGCCGTTGATTCGGCTTGCTGTTCCGTGATGGTTTGTACTTGAATACTGTGTTTTTCCATCATTAATTGATCGCTACGTTGCCACCCTTCACCACAACTTTGTCACTACCTTCAATAGTGATTGCAGATCCCGTTAGTTTAATTGAACCATCACTATTCATGACTAAAGAAGAGCCACCTGTTTTTAGTACTATCTTCTCACCGCTGATTATCTGTGTTGCACCATCGGCTTTATACGAAGTATTGCCTTTCACTGAAACGGTTAAGTTACCACCCACCGTTTGGTTGTCATCAGCGCCAACGTCAGAGTTTTTAGAAGCACCAACGTTTAAATTGCTGTTCTCTCCGACATCTAGGTCGTCGTTCTTACCAATTTTGGTAGTACGGTTGTCTCCGATTTCTAAGTCAGAGTTATTCTTCACATATTGAGTTTCGTTGGCGTTGTATGTCACCTTGACATCTTGCTCAACGGTTTCAGTAAAGGTGCTGTTAACCTGAGTCGTTTTATGACCATCAATCGTTTCTTTATGATCACCGTGCACATCATTGGTCTGGTGTCGCGCAACTTTTAGAAACTCGTCTTGGCCTATATCTCGATAACGGTTGTTAAGTACCTTTGTCGACATATCCTTTTGAGCATGGATATAGACTTCTTCCTGATTCGCTTCGTCTTCAAAACTCAGCTCGTTATACCCAGCCCCTTTATGCGTCTGAGTACGGAATGTGGTACGTGTTTTGTTCTCAGGCAAAGAATACGGAGGAAAATGAAGACCATTGTACACAGCACCCGTGACTAGTGGTCGGTCTGGATCGCCCTCTAAGAAGGTTACAACAACTTCGTGTCCAATACGCGGCAGATATACCGCGCCCCAGGTTGGCGCAGCCATAGACTGACTAACCCGAATCCAGCAACTTGAATGCTCGTCATTGTCACCGTATCGATCCCAGTGGAATTGTACCTTTATGCGACCGAGCTTATCGGTGTAGATCTCTTCACCAGCAGGGCCAACAACTACCGCTGTTTGTGGGCCATCAACTATTGGGGCAGAGAGTTTTGGAGCTTTGAACACCACGTCACGTGGAATACATGCAAAATGGTTGTAATATGTTGTCGGCATACCACTTGTCTCATCTTCATGGACTTGTGGATCTTGCCCGGTATGAACAACAGACAGCATGATGTAATCACGGTTTATTTCCGAGCGAGGATGCTCACCAATGTTAAAGCTATAACCTGACGCTAAACGCATCACATCACTGCTCGCTTCCACCTGCTGGTTGTCTACAATATGTTCAGACATCCACTCTGTTGTTCTCACCTGGCCCATGGCTGGGTCGAAGTAACGTCCCGGATAGTCAAATTGCTTAAGATCTTGGTCCAAATCACCGGCATTGGTCATTTCTTGAGGAATTTTAGGGTGTTCGTAGTTGTAGTCGGTATATGTTACCTGACCCGTACGTACCCTATTCACTAGCTCAAGATCGGTAATATGTTCTCTATCTGCGACACCACCACCATCGGCATGATAGACAACTGGGCCTAAGTAAGATGAGTTCAACGGGGTGCTTAACAGCGGAGCGATAGCATCGTTGCTATCGACAATAACCATAGTGTGATTGGTTTCAGTATGCTCAAAATAGTACCACATACCGTGTTCTGCCATAATTCGCTGTACGAAATGAAGGTCAGACTCACGATACTGCAAAACGTATTCTTTAGCAGGATAAATACCCGATAGTTCAAGGCGATAATCTGTAACTGAGCCATCATCTAGAACTTCAGCAATAATATCTGACGCCGATTTCTGCTGGAAAATGCGGCAATCTTGACGCTGCGATAAGAACCAAGCTTGTGGTACTAACACTAACTGGTAGCGCGAGAACCGACGACCAGAACCTAGGTAGCGCACTTCATTGACGACACCATTAAAAACACGAGCAGCTCCAACCCCTTGACCATAAAGGGTTAACGAACCTGCTTTGCGAATTAGCGTATCGAATGAAATATCTGGATCAAGTGAAAGTAATGAGAGACTGATGTGAAAAGGTTTGGATAGTTCTTCAGTTACCTGAAAACTTTCGACCCGAAATTCATGCCCACATCCAGGCACTTCAAATTTAAATTCTACGTCATTCACCATATCTTTTACCTGATACAAATAATGGAATTAGGGCCAACATACGTTGGCCCTGAATCTTTACACGAAAAGCGATTAAGCTTCGCGTGGAGCACGCCAGTCGTCGTTACCCGCTGTACCACAGTTTTCGTGAGTAACTTCAATTGCGCGGTAAGTGAACTTAAGCACTTCTTCAGTCACACGGTCAGCAGTTGCTGCGTCTTGACAGTGGTTCATACGAGTTTGAACATCAACTAGTAGTGCATCAATCAGTTTGATTGAGTAGTAATGCTCTTGCTTACCTTGAACTGATGTACGGTAGAAACGGATTACACACTCAGGTAGCTTCTCGCCAGACACTAGCGCGTTGAATAGAAGCGGAGAAGAACGGTCTTGTACTTTAGTTACAACTACTGGGCGGTGTACACGTTGACCTGTAGGCTGGCCACTTTGTGGGTCACGTGGAACAGTTAGCACGTGGTCAAGCTCTTGCACTAGGAACTCATCAACGTGAGCTTCTTGCCAAGTGTTACCTACAGAATCTGCAGAGTAAGTATCTTTAGTAATGTGACCTTGAGTTTCACCGTTGATAGACATATATGCTGGAGTTGGCATCGCTATTTCCTTTTTTAAAATCTAAATTTGTTAAATCACCAAATCGCTTATCACCGCGACTGATTACTACTATTCAAACTCCATGCCAACTTCATAAGCCTTTTAAATACAAGCACTTATAAAAAACCACCATTAATATCTAGTTTGTTAATTACAACTTATTGGTTAAATAAACAAAAAATTGGAATCCAATAGTAATAAATTGACTTCATTCTCGAAAGTGAAAATAACCATTAACTTTTATTCAAATTAAGTTAATTAAACTACCACTTTAGTCAAAACAACCAGAAATATATTCATAATAACAATCACAGAGAAAATATTTTAATCAAACACCCTGTTGACCGTATTAAAGTGACCAAAAAACGCTAGGTAAAATATCACAATAAAAAAAGATAAATATCAATTTTAGTATAATGGAGGCTATTTCTTTCCTCTAACTAACAATATGACCATGATTAATATAAATCTTTCTTCATTAATTCAACGTCTACACCCAATAGCAAAAGTCGCATTAGAAGATGCTGCTGCGCTAGCGGTCTCTGAAAAAGCAAACGAAGTTCAAATTGAACATTACCTACTGAGTCTATTAGAAAGGCCAAATAGTGATTTTGACGTCTTATTAAGTCATTTTGATTGTTCTGAGAATTTATTAAGACAATCAGTTCGTTCATCTCTCGACAGCAATTCCAACGGAAACGGCAGTAAACCCGTTTTTTCTGCTTTGCTGATTGAGTGGCTTCAAGAAAGCTGGCTGGTTTCTTCTTTAGATCTTTCTGAAACACAGATCCGCTCTGGTGCTTTGCTTTTAACACTGGTCAGTAACCCTTTACGATACGGACAACACGGATACGCTTCTATTTTAGAAGCCGTAAACCCCGACAGCCTAAAGCGTAACTTTGCAGAACTGACCACTCATTCTCTTGAAGCTCAAGTGGCCACATCTGAGAATACTCAAGCTCGTGAAGATGGCTCTGCATTGAGCAAGTTCACCACTGATTTCACAGGTAAAGCGCGTAAAGGCGAAATCGATCCTGTTTTCTGTCGTGACCAAGAAATTCGTCAAATCGTTGATATTCTTGCGCGTCGCCGTAAAAACAACCCAATAGCGGTAGGTGAACCGGGTGTAGGTAAAACCGCTGTAGTAGAAGGTTTAGCACTTAAAATCGTCCAAGGCGATGTGCCAGACAACCTAAAAGGCGTTGAACTTTACGGCCTTGATATGGGGCTTCTTCAAGCGGGCGCAAGCGTAAAAGGCGAATTTGAAAAGCGCTTAAATGCAGTGTTAGATGAAGTAAAAAACTCGCCAACACCAATCATCTTGTTTATTGATGAAGCACACACACTTGTTGGTGGTGGTAATCAGGCAGGTGGAAGCGATGCGGCAAACTTACTAAAACCTGCGCTAGCGCGTGGCGAAGTAAAGACTATTGCTGCAACAACATGGTCTGAGTACAAGAAGTACTTTGAAAAAGATCCAGCGTTGGCGCGTCGTTTCCAACTTGTTAAGCTTGATGAGCCTTCTCCAGAACAAGCGGCTTTGATCATTCGTGGTCTGCGCCCTGCGTATGAGAAATCGCATAACGTTTACGTTCGTGACGATGCGATCACCGCAGCGGCAGCGCTTTCTGCTCGTTATATCTCTGGCCGTCAACTACCAGACAAAGCCATTGACGTGTTAGATACGGCATGTGCACGAGTCAACATCAGCCTGAATGCCATTCCCGCTTCTGTAGAAACACTTCAGCAAGAGCTAGCAGCTCAGCAGCGCGAACTTGAAGCGCTTGAACGTGACGCACTGCAACAAACTGGCGACAAGCACAGTCTTGCTAACATTCCAGATCTAAAACTGGCGATGGACGCAACAAAAGAAGAATTAGCAGAGCAAGAAACACAATGGCACAAAGAGAAAGAGCAAATCCAAGAGATGATTGCCCTGCGATCTCGCCTTCATGCACTGGTTAGTGGTGAATCTGAACAAGAGGAAATAGCGGCTGATGAAGAGTCAGAGGCTGAGCTAGAAGTTTCTCCATACGCAGAAATGGATGAAGAAGCGGTTCGCATTGCTATTTCAGCCTGCCAAGAACAGCTGGAAGCGATCCGTGGTGGTAACCCGCTTGTTCACTTTGAAGTGGGCCCAGATGAAGTAAGCCATGTTATTTCAGATTGGACGGGTATCCCTATGGGTAAGATGCTTCAAGACGAAGCAGAAACCACACTCAAGCTAAAAGACAGCCTAACTCAAGCCATTAAAGGCCAAGAGTTTGCCATCGATGCCCTTTCAGAAGGAATTCAAACCGCCAAAGCTGGCCTAGGTAACCCAGATGCACCAACTGGTGTGTTCCTGCTTGTAGGTCCAAGCGGCGTAGGTAAAACTGAAACTGCGCGTGCGATTGCCGACCAAATGTTTGGTGGTGAGCGCTTTATGACCACCATTAACATGTCGGAATTCCAAGAGAAGCACACGGTATCTCGCCTGATTGGCTCACCTCCGGGCTACGTAGGTTACGGTGAAGGTGGTATGCTGACAGAAGCCGTTCGTCAACGCCCTTACTCTGTGGTTCTGCTCGATGAAGTCGAAAAAGCAGATCCTGAAGTTCTTAACTTGTTCTATCAAGTGTTCGACAAGGGTACGTTGAACGACGGTGAAGGTCGTACTATCGACTTTAAGAACACACTGATCATCATGACCAGTAACCTCGCTACACATGAAATTGAGTCTTTGGTTCATCAGTCGAAAGACATCGATGCCAATATCATTGCTGAAGCGATTCGTCCTACGTTGAACCAGCATTTCAAACCAGCGCTGTTGGCCCGCATGTCTGTATTGCCATTCGTACCACTGTCTGATGAAGCGATGACAGAAATCATTCATCACAAACTAAATAAAGTCTCTGAGCGTCTACAAAGCCACCATAAGTTGTCTTTGAGCTACGAAGAGAGTTTAGTTGAGTTCGTATTAGGTAACTGTCGCCTTGCTGAAACCGGTGCACGTAACATTGATGCAGTAATTAACCGCCAGTTGCTGCCTCAGCTATCTACTCAGTTGCTGGTGCACGACAAGGATGATTCACACACGCAAATCGCAGTCTCTGTCGATGAGCAAGGAACTCTCACCTATGCGTTCAGCTAACCATAGCGAACTAAGCAACGCACTACTTGCGATCAGCCAGTCTTTGGCTGATCGCAGCCAGTTAACTCAAACATTAGATGCCGTCTTAACTGCCGCGAGGCAAATGACCTTCGCCAAGCACGGTATCATTTATGTTTTGGACCAAACTGGACAGGCGTTGATTCCGAGTACTGCTCATCACAGTGATAAAACGATTGTCTCTCACCCTTGGGATGCACTTCAGCTTGATTCTGCCAGTGAAAACGACCCGTTTAACTTTGCAATTCGCAATGGTGAAGTGGTGTTAATCAATGAACTGTACAAGTACAACGGCTACGACTGTGACAGTATCTACCAGGCAGAGCAAACGCTAGGATTAAAGAGCGAAAACCTACTCGCCTGGCCACTTATCGACAGTGAAAGTAAAACTATTGGCCTGTTGGTATTAATGGATTTAAGCGTTATTGATAATGAAGCCGCGCTGACGGAGTTTTGTCGCATGGCAGCGAGCAATATTCGCCAAGCGGTGTGGTTAGAGCAGTACGGCCAAGTCATTAAGAACCTAAGTGCAGATAACCAGGCTTTGGTGCGTGAGAACACTCAACTTAAAAAGCGTACTCAGAAAACCTATCAAGGGCCGATTGCAGAGAGCGATGAAATGCTTAACGTGCTGGCTCGACTTGATAAAGTGTTATCGCTACCTGTCGATGTACTCTTACGCGGAGAAACAGGTGCAGGTAAAGAGGTGATCGCCAAGTACATTCACGATAACTCCAATCGCGCAGAGCAGCCCTTGATTGTGCAAAACTGTGCTGCGATTCCAGAACAATTATTGGAATCAGAGCTGTTCGGCCATAAAAAAGGCTCTTTCACAGGAGCGGACAAAGACAAGGTTGGCCTGTTTGAAGCAGCAAACGGCGGCACGCTTTTCTTGGATGAGATTGGCGACATGCCAATGCTATTGCAAGCCAAGCTGCTCCGTGTTCTGCAAGAACGTAAAGTTCGCCCTGTGGGTGCTAGCAAAGAGATTGAAGTGGATGTTCGTGTTATCGCAGCGACGCACTGTAATCTAATGCAGCAAATCAAAGATGGCGGGTTCCGTGCCGACTTGTTTTACCGCTTAAATGTGTTCCCGATTACCTTGCCACCACTGAGGGCACGTAAGTCGGATATCATTCCACTTGCGGAGCACTTCGTTCAGCACACCACCAACACGCTAGGTTTACCACAAGCGCCTGGGCTAAGTGCCAACGTTCGTAAGCAGCTTCTGGCCTACACATACCCTGGTAACGTGCGTGAGCTGAAGAACATCATCGAGCGTTCTGTTCTGCTGTCTGATTTCGAAACCATTACTCATATTGAATTTGGTGAGCAAATCCCAGAAGAACTGCCAAGCATCGAAGTTAAAGCGGAAGCCCCTGCTCTAGCTCAACCTTCTCACGAGCCGACACCAGTTGACTCAGAAGATAATGCTTTAGGTCTTAAGGAAGTGGTCAGCCAATATGAGCGCACTGTCATCTTAGACTGCCTAAATGCTTGTAACTGGCACACCAAGCGCGCTGCTGAGCAACTCTCTTTACCTTTAAGCACTCTTAACCACAAAATGAAGAAATACGATATTTCTGCTGCGGGTTGATGGGGAAACGGGAAAATTTTAGCTTCTGTTTTAATTGATAAGAAAAGAAAAACCGCCCGAAGGCGGTTTTTTATTTGCTTGAAATCCAATCATTTATCAGTTTTAGTTGTGCATCAGTTATTCTTGAAGGTTTCGCTTCACCCGCTTCTAACCATTTTAAAATTGGCTTAATGTCCGAATACGTTTTACCGTACTTTTCTGCTATTCCTCTTTTCACATAAAGAGCGTCTTTTTCCTCAATTTGGAAAATTTCTTCGGCAGCTTGAATGTGCTTTTCATTACATGAGAACCATGTTTCGGGAATGTTCTCTCGGTCAACAGAATGAAGATTTAGCTTTAGCTCGTCCGACTGAGCATTTAACCCGGAACCGGTAGGGCCAATGAGTTCAAGTTGAAGATCAATAAATTCATGGAAATTATCAACTAAATTCTCAACTCTCTTAAATGGTTTAAGCCCGGCAACTTTTGTACCCAATGCATTGACATATTCAGGCTTAAAGATCTGAGCATAAATATCCGTTTTCTGGCTTAATCCAACAAAGTTGGTTATGGCATGACTTTTAAGTTCATCCGAATTCATTCTTGAATAATATTGACGCAAGGTCTCAAGCTGGTTGGAAAGCTCGGATTTTAATGACGCTCCATTCTTTTGTGAGGTCATTACATCAAACTGCCATTCATCATCTATTTCAAGAATAGTGCCTATTCGGTATAACTCCTTTTTACCCAAAGCGAAATGAGTTCCACCTGATACACCAGGTAGAAAATCAATATTGTTTGTAAGCTCAACCTCTCTCAATTTGGCCTCAACACCTATCACTTTACCCGGAGCAAATCCCATATTAGTAAATTGAGTATCAGCACAGTGCGTCGTTTTAACTACAGCTAAGCAATTAACCCACTTACTCCAATCAAAACCCTTAACTTCTTTTTTATAGTACCGTTTAAAATCAGAGTATTCGCCTCCAATGCCTCTTTGCATTATATGGAGTTCAACGATCGGGTCATCAAATACTTTAGGGAAACTACCTTGGTCTGCATCCGGTTTTGGCGCTGATAGGAAACTTTCTGAAACTAACAAGTGATCAGCATGCCTAACATCCTTATTTTTACCAAATTGATAAAGTCGAGAAGGACTTAATGAAAGATTGAATGTAGAAATCCCCCATGTCCCCCAAAAGTTATAATCAATAGGTTCAAATGAATCATTAACCCCTTTGATGCCCGCCAGATACTCATAATCTAGAGGCAACTCACCGGAGCGTAATTCTCTATTTTCCTCTTTAAATAGATGGCTCAAATACATGTATTTCGTCGAGTCTAACGGAATCCACGGTCTTGTACCTTTAATTTTATTGGCACCAAAAACAAAAGACGGTTCGATAATGACGCCCCAAGTTTCATCATCAGATTGCTGGCTAAGAAGCGCTTTTTCCTTAGAAGTTAACCTTAACTTATCGACTATAGGCTTAATATCTCGCAGGTACTCTGAACTTTTATTAACGATTTTTGAGCGTTTTAGCACAGCATCTGTTAAATCTGAGTAATTCGACCAATTCCAGCGAGCCTGAACCTCAATTCCTACTCGATGCAATAAGCGACGCTTTTCTTCAGATAACGACTCTACAGCTTCCTTAGCCAAGACGACGATAATCCTGACCTCATCAAATGGTGACAAAGATCCATTCTCTTCTAGGAACTCATCCATTGCTATCCAGTCTTTAGGTGCGCCGTCACGAGATGTTTTAACCGATATAGACTGTTTAGCCCCTTTGTATAAGGCCTCAAGTTCCTCGCTATCAAATGGTATCTGAAACATTTTGACGAGCGAATTAATCTTAGAAGATGCCATGTAGTGAATTGGGCTGTATTCCATAAATGGTCTAGGGCTTTCACTACCCTCAGCGTCCGAGTACCAATCGCTTAACCGTCTGCCCGCTATACTTGCACCAAGCTGCGCATAAGCAGAATAAGTACTGGCTTTTAGGAGTGATAACTCGGCTTTTGCATAGTCCGAATCCATAAAGAACTCATCAAGATGAACCATGCCAAACCCATTCTCATTGAGTTGCCACTGATCGTTGAGCAGAAACTGTTTAATGTAATCATTGATATGCGTTAACGAAACGTTGGTCTTTTCACCTGACATCTCCTGATAGTTTCGTTCAAGTAATAATCGACTCAAACCATTAAGCGCGTGAGCACGTTTGTAATAGCTTGATTTCATTTCGTCAGATAGATTCTCTGAACCAAATGACAATATCTGTTCTTGAGAGACGATATTTTGGTACTGTATTTGTTCAAGATTATTGCGTAGCTTTAACGTGTCGGCATTTTCGGTGCACAAATCATAAAGATTTGAGAACGCCGCTCCTCCTTCCTTCGCAACAGTATAAATAAAGTTAGCAGAAGCCCCCAAAGGCGTTACTGAAGCGACATCAAGGGCGGTATCAAGGGCAAGTTCTATTGCATCTAAAGTGGCTTTATCAAGCTGCATCTCATTAGCAATCATCATTTGGCGGGCTTTTTCAACGACCGTTAACCCACCGCGAGAAACCGGGTAATCTAAGATTGCTTCAAAATGAAGCAGTAAGTCGACACGACGATTGCGTCGGCGTTGCTCTTCAGAATCATTTGGAACAAGCGGATATTGCTCACCTAGACCAATGGCGCGAATACACGTTTTCCAAACGGCTTGGTTAGACGTAATCCCTTCTAAAATACATTCTCGTATATAACTCGCTCGCTGTTCTGACAAATTCTGGTTGTATTCAATTGAACCACGAGAACAAGTGTAACCTTTTATAGTTATTGGAATCGGACGATGTAACTGCGCTAGTATCCCCCCCAATTTCATTAAACTCTCTTTCGCTTTAGAGTTATCTGAAACACTGCGGTCAAAAGCAAACGTTGTACTCCTCAATTCGAAGATGTGTTGCCTTTCTTGAACCTCAGTATTTACTGAAAGCTCATCGCTGCCTCCAAGACTAGGCAGTAGCTTTTTGAGTTGTTCAAGCGCCTTCGTCTCTGCGTTCAAAAGCGCCTTATCATCAATGCTGGCCAAAGACCGCATTCCAGGCTGCTGTACAGTCGCAAGGTACTCAACCACAACGGAATCAAGTTTTTTATTTGCCTTGTCGTCTTTGTTGTAAGCCTCTACTAAGTTCCCACCTTTAACAATGACATCCGCTAAGGTGTAAGCTTTACCAATCTTTTCAGCTATTTGAGTGTCTTGTAATAACTGACGCCACTGCGAAGGTACTTCAATCAAATTGATTTTATCCTTCAACTTATCAAATAAGATATTGCCTTTGTCACCGAACAAATTAATCAGATCGATTTGGCTCTGGCCAAATGCGGCTGTGTTCGCTGAAAGATCATTGGCTTTGCTCATAACAGATAAACAAGCCCCAGTAGCACCCGCAATATTTCTGATTTCGCTCTCAGCACTGCCACCAACAGAAGCTGCCGCAACCTTGGCAACGGTTTGCCAACTTAGCTTGTGTTGCATCGTTTGGGCTGCACTTTCAATGTACGCTTTATTACTTTGTACACTGTGCCATATCTGGGGAGCAATCGCGTTTTTTGGCTCACTAGCGAGTTTTTCAGGCAAATCAGTTGGGCTTTGTTTCAGTTTTTCCAGTAAATTGGGGTAAAGGTGAGGGGCTTGATTAAACAGTGCTTCCTCTACCGAGATGGGATCACCGTTCACCAAAGCACTGCGCCCAAGCGGGGTTGAGATTGGTAAGTGCAACACCCGTTCGCAAAAACTGTATTTTTTTTGAAAGTCTTTCCTTAACCAGTAAGCTGTTACATTTCTGTCCACAGTAGAGAGATCAATATCAAAACGGCAATGCTGGCTCGCCTCCTCGAGTTTAAATACCGAATCGGAAGTTACCCAAAATGTCGCGCTGTAGATGTTTTTATTCTTCCCGTCAATATCTCGAAACTCTAATGATTTGACTTTGCTCACCGCGGTTAAATTACTGCTTTCTGCATCCCCTGTAATTCGCAACTGTGAAGAAAAATTCGACAGCGTAACCGTCGCACCAACAAAGTTTGCATCAGAGAAGTGGACCACAATCGTATATTTCTGTGGTAATACAATGGCTTTTAGCGTACTCAGCTGCTTTTTCTCTATCGAGTCCTCAAGTTTACCGATAGCAGCAGCATAGTGTTTATCACTGACCTCTTTACTTGGTAATAGTTCAGAGATGGAATAATCACTTTGTTCAGAAACTTGATAATAATTTTCTAAAGGCTTAGTTTCTGCTCCCGAGATAAGCGAATTATACAAATTCGCCAGCCATTTACCGTCTTTGCCCTCCTCACTCATAAGATGAATTGGCGCTAAATAAGGCGGAAAAAATAGTAAGCGAGAGTTACCAGAGGCAAACGTTGTCACGGATGCAGGATTACCTTGCAGTGGCAAATCTTGCCCCAAATCTAATGATTCAGGCGCGTTAAAATAGGTAATTTTCCCGAGTGCGTCACTGTACAGTAACGCCGCCTTCGGTGTCGTTTGAGTTTGGTGCCCTTCGCCATCATAGCTGACAGCCCTAGTTTCACGGTCGTCTTTATGCGCGAAACACACATTACGTAATGGAAAATACCGACTATTTGGTACTGGTTCAGTGTCATCAAAAAGTTGACCCAGGAGGTAAACACCACTGACTTTAAGGTTTGATTTCGCCACGAAGTTTACTCCTTATTTGACCTGATTTGAGTCGCAACGTGTTGTCACAAAAACATTGCCTTGTTTTTCAATTTGACATGTACGTTCACATCGAAAGATATCTTCACCAGAAGAATTTTCGTAGGTTACTTTTTTGCACTTTTGTTCCTGAGATGCGAGGTAGCGAGCATAGGCTTCTTTAAACTGGGAATGACTTGGCAAGGCTGGGAATTCCTGACGTAAATCATAATCAGAAAAATGAGGCTGTAAACTCGCTGGAACATAAAGGGAAAAACCGCTGACACGATCGCCTTTCAACGGGGTTTGATATTGATACGTTAATTCATTAATTGGTGACATCTCTTCTGCTTGTCGCGCTCGATTAAGCCTAGTTAAGATAGATTCTTTTCCACTAAACACTCCAATCTGAAGTGCGTAACGACTGTCTCCAATTAATGGAGTAGACTTACTCATATCTCGAGTATTAAACGCACGATAGCCATACTTGGTGTTGCAAGTAAACGCACCACCATCCTCCCGCCAGTAGATATAATCTGCAACGGCATTGTACTTTCTCCGCTCTTCGAGTAAATAACATTCCTTAGGGTAATAACGCTCCACAGTGTAATGTTGCCAGTCGCCAACTTGATAGATGAGATTGGTTTCCTCATCGGCTCTACCCAAAACTTTTTTGCTACGTGAGGTCCTTGTCTTAACCAGAAGTTCTTTCCCATCATTTAACAGCCTTACTCTTTTAATTTTGTCATAGGCAAGATCCCCCCAATTACCTTCAAGCCATTTCTTTCTCAGTTCAGGAGAATCCGGGTTAGGTAAAGCCAACGGTAGCTCACTCATAACCATGCTGTTGGTATCAAATTCATACGCCTTACCGAGTTGCGACATGTAGGCTTTACTGCTGTCAGGCAGCCAGCCACCAAAATTACAATCACCCCCGAAGCGTTCGATTTGGCGGGTTTTAAGGTCTGCAACGACGCAACCTTTTAATGGTACGAACAACCCCATGTTAAAAAATAAGAAGCGCCCATTTGGTGAGCGCTGCGGGCGCAAGTTTTTGGTAAACCCAACTAAGCCGCCAACTTCTTCTGGGGTCAACAAGGTTTGCAGGTTACTGCCGTCTAAATTCATGGTGTATAAGCCTGCCGTCTCGCGATTTTCAGCAAGGTGAATCTGCGTGATGATTTGCGGCTTTTCTCCGGGGTTGTCCCACTGAGCCAACGGCACGGTACGTGGGTCTGCAACCTCTAATATCCAATCAGTTTTCTCTGACTTTTCACCAACAGCTAGCCCTAAGTAAGAGACTACCGTGTTTAACGCCTTGTTATATTTTTCTTGCTCCGCTTGTGCAATCGCTCTTTCATCTAACCATTGCTGAACTTGTGGGCTAAAGGCACTGCCTACCCCAACGCCCGCAATAGCAAATGCGGTCAAGCCAAATACGACTTTTTTATTCATCACTTACATTCCTAATTCTTGTTTCCACAGCGACATATATTGGCTGAGATTATCTTCTGCATTCAGCTCTTGTTCGCTGCGTTCTGGCTCGGGTTCTACCCTTTCCGCCATTTGGCTCGGAGTCGACCAATTCTGTATTTGCTCAAGAGTTAAGTCTTGAAAAACCAGTTCCGAGTGATGGGTATAACCTGGAGAGGTGATCTGTAAAGTAAATTTTCCTTTTGGGGGAAAACCACCGAGCTGCGCCGTCGCAAAATGTGGGTTTTCTTGGTCATATTGAAGCGCTTCACTCAGTACCCAATCACTTTCACTATCA
Organism: Vibrio sp. VPAP30; assembly: GCF_001188205.1. Taxonomy (NCBI): domain Bacteria; kingdom Pseudomonadati; phylum Pseudomonadota; class Gammaproteobacteria; order Vibrionales; family Vibrionaceae; genus Vibrio; species Vibrio sp. VPAP30. Next base: position 411,923 of record NZ_LBLS01000043.1, on the reverse strand, counting down.
GATATCACCGCATAATGAATGACAGGGGTATTAAAATCGATCAGCCCGGTTTCAACTGACAATAGAAAACCACTGTTTTTACCATCCACATAAGCGATCACGGTATTACTCTGATCGTAACTGCGTACTATGGCTTGCTGGTCGCTCAGCCATGGCATGTCGTCTTCGGTTACTTTGTGGATGGCTGCACTGTCTACATCGGAAGTGAATTCTTGTGCACTGAATGACTGTGCGTCACTGTAACTGCTTAATTCATCTAATGGCGTGCTGGATTTCTCTAGCAAAGCAGCATCCGATTCTAATGCTTCAATTTGAGCAAAGCGCTTTTGCTTTGGTGAGAAAATGATCTTGAGTCCATTTTCTCCCTGTTGGACTTCACCCGATATTTTGTAAGGTGCCCAGAAATGCGCCATGGCAAAACCGCTTGCGCTTCTTTGTATTACCTGAGGTGTGTCTTTTTTCTTTTCTTCTTGCTCTAAGGTACGGTAATACTCGACGTCAACATCTTGGTAGTAACCTTTCTCGTTTATGGCCATCTCTCGCCAAAGCTTCCCTTTCCAAAAGACATAAAGGAAACCACCACTCAGATCCGAGGCTTTTGCTTTGTCTTTACTGCCATCTAAGTAAGCCAACGGTCTCACAGGCACTAACACGTTATCCCACTCATCCATCTGAGTTTCTTTATCAACGGGTTGCATATCTTCTGCCAGTTTTAGCAAGATCGGCTGTGGTTGGTCGACACAAGGGATTTTGATGTAAAGTGTTTTACCTTCTGTTTCTAGATCTTTAAATGTCGCAAGGCTACGGTGTTTATTTTCGGTATCGGCCTTGCCTACAGTCACTTTTTCTTTTTGCTCTTCTGTCTTACCTAGCATCAAGCAGGCTGCATTGCTAGACCACTGCCCCGCAAATTCGACAACGATTTTATGATCTGGGCTTGGCTCAGAGGGAACAAAGGTGTAATTGCGGACCAAAGGCACATCGTCGGTCACTTGCTGGTAATTGGCTTTGTGTACTTTATTCTCACCTGTTCCTGCCAACGCGCTTATTCGCGACTTTAAGCGGGGCGCAGATTGTAACTGGGCGTCTGTTAGAGCGGCTCTGCGCGGCAAGATCGATAGGGCTACCCAGTGAGCGTTGGCTAATTCAGATTTCACTGCAACGAGCAGGCTGTTCGTAGAGTGTTTTGCCGATATGGAAATTTTTTCGACTAAGCCTTTAGGAAGGGCTCTTAAGATATCATCAGACTTTCTTAAACGCGAAAGCTGCCCTATACACTCATCCGGTGTAAGAACATAAGGTAGCTCGTTGGAGGATAACTTCGAGCTAAGTATAAATTTGCAAACTAATTGCATGTGAATTCTCCACAACCAACATCGTAAATATGGTTGCGGTGACATTTAAGCTGATAAGGCTTACAAGTACGATTTGGTCGCGAAATGATACTAAGTTATCTGATTAATTTCAATTAGATGCGAAGAAATGCAAAACCTGCACAATAACTAGATTAAAAGTCAAAGTAACCACACAAACCTTCATAGCAACCAAAATAATCAATGAAAACGCCCTCACTTTAACGCTATACGGCATATTTCATTGAAGTACTAAGTTTCTATTTATGAGCAGAAGGTAACAATTAACACTTATCGTAAAATGGCTAGACGCGTTGGAATTGATGTTTAAGCCATATAGCCTCCACAGCAGAGTTTTGAAGTCTATCAACGCTGCTAAAGAGGTAAGAATAAAAAGGTGAGTGTGTGAAACACTCACAAAGGTAACCTTCCAGAAGCAAGCTAGGTTTATATGCCCTATATTCGGTTACAAAATGTAAGGTGGTAATAGCCACCTAAAGCAGAACTCTATACTTGGGTATAGAAACGGGCGTAACTATATAATACTAATAAAGATTTTCAACGTGACACATTGACCACAATAAGCAATATATAACGCTCATAATGACTCTATCGGCACCCAAAACCACATTAGTGATAGTTGTTCTAGATATTTCGCCTTCTATAAAAGCCATAATGCTAAGTTTCTCATTTATATAATAAATCACTTCAGTAGACACAGATCACAAAAAAGCGAGCTTAACGCTCGCTTTGATTATGCTGCCAAAGGCAAATTTGATGAGAGATCTTCTTTAAGCAAGTGCGGACTGAAGTCCTGAATAAATGCCGACAGTGTCTTATCTAAAGTAATCGTATCTTGGGCTTGTTCTGCTATTGCACCGAGATCGTTTTCGCCTTTCACCGTCACGGTGATTTGACCGTCTTGCAGCGCACTCATATCTAGGTTCAAACTCCAGCTACCGTCGCCCGACACATTGACGCTCGTTTCTGCGGTTTTGCCACCGTTCGTATCACTTGCCTGAACCGTTAATGACTCGCCCGTTGCAAAGCGTGTACTGCTACCCGTGATGGCCACTGCCGCCGCATCCGAGGCGTTAATCGTATTACCACCATTGATGCTGCCAATCGTGATAGTCGGTGTAATCGGTAAGGCATGCGCTGTGTTGGTATCACCCACATTGCCCGTTAAATCGGTGTAATTGCTGACTTCAAGGCTGATGCTGCGCTCACTACTGTTCGGCACAACCACATTACCCGTCCAGACTTTTTTGTCTGCCGTCGCCGCTAGCGAACTGATGCTCGTTCCACCTAAGGTCGCTGTCGCTGATTGCAGCTCTTTATCAAACTCCAGTCTTACGCCGACAGTTTGACCTATCGCTTCATGACTTGGTGTGAATGTCACTGACGATAGGCTTGGCTTCGCTCGAGTCATCTGAGCCGTATCTGTCGCCGGCGTCGCCACTGCGTTAAGGTTGTTTTCGCCTTTCACTGTCACGGTGATTTGCCCATCTTGCAGCGTATCAACGTCCAGGTTCAGACTCCAGCTACCGTCGCCCGACACATTGACGCTTGTTTCTGCGGTTTTGCCACCGTTCTCATCACTCGCTTGAACCGTTAATGACTCACCCGCCGCAAAACGTGTACTGCTACCTGTGATGGCGACTGACGTTGCATCCGAGGCGTTAATCGTATTGCCGCCGTTGATGCTGCCAATCGTGATAGTCGGTGTAATCGGTAAGGCATGCGCTGTGTTGGTATCGCCCACGTTGCCCGTTAAATCGGTGTAATTGCTGACTTCAAGACTGATACTGCGCTCACTGCTGTTAGGCACAACTACATTACCCGTCCAGACTTTTTTGTCTGCCGTCGCCGCAAGCGAACTGATGCTCGTTCCGCCTAAGGTCGCTGTCGTTGATTGAAGCTCTTTATCAAACTCCAGTCTTACGCCGACAGTTTGACCGATGGCTTCATGACTTGGCGTGAATGTCACTGACGATAGGCTTGGCTTCGCTCGAGTCATCTGCGCCGTATCTGTCACTGGCGTTGCCACTGCGTTAAGGTTGTTTTCGCCTTTCACTGTCACGGTGATTTGCCCATCTTGCAGCGCACTCATATCTAAGTTCAAACTCCAGCTACCGTCGCCCGACACATTGACGCTCGTTTCTGTGGTTTTGTCACCGTTCTCATCACTTGCCTGAACCGTTAATGACTCACCCGTTGCAAAGCGTGTACTGCTACCCGTGATGGCCACTGACGTTGCATCCGAAGCGTTAATCGTTTTACCGCCGTTGATGCTGCCAATCGTGATAGTCGGTGTGATCGGTAAGGCATGCGCTGTGTTGGTATCACCCACATTGCCCGTTAAATCGGTGTAATTGCTGACTTCAAGACTGATACTGCGCTCACTGCTGTTCGGCACAACCACATTACCCGTCCAGACTTTTTTGTCTGCTGTCGCCGCTAGCGAACTGATGCTCGTTCCGCCTAAGGTCGCTGTCGCTGATTGAAGCTCTTTATCAAACTCCAGTCTTACGCCGACAGTTTGACCTATCGCTTCATGACTTGGCGTGAATGTCACTGACGATAGGCTTGGCTTCGCTCGAGTCATCTGAGCCGTATCTGTCGCTGGCGTCGCCACTGCGTTAAGGTTGTTTTCGCCTTTCACTGTCACGGTGATTTGACCGTCTTGTAGCGCATCAACGTTCAGGTTCAAACTCCAGCTACCGTCGCCCGACACATTGACGCTCGTTTCTGCGGTTTTACCACCGTTCGTATCGCTCGCCTGAACCGTTAATGACTCACCCGTTGCAAAACGTGTACTGCTACCCGTGATGGCCACTGACGTTGCATCCGAGGCGTTAATCGTATTACCGCCGTTGATGCTGCCAATTGTGATAGTCGGTGTAATCGGTAAGGCATGGGCTGTGTTGGTATCACCCACGTTGCCCGTTAAATCGGTGTAGTTGCTGACTTCAAGACTGATACTGCGCTCACTGCTGTTAGGCACAACCACATCACCCGTCCAGACTTTTTTGTCTGCCGTCGCCGCTAGCGAACTGATGCTCGTTCCGCCTAAGGTCGCTGTCGCTGATTGCAGCTCTTTATCAAACTCCAGTCTCACGCCGACAGTTTGACCGATGGCTTCATGACTTGGCGTGAATGTCACTGACGATAGGCTTGGCTTCGATCGAGTCATCTGCGCCGTATCTGTCACTGGCGTTGCCACTGCGTTAAGGTTGTTTTCGCCTTTCACTGTCACGGTGATTTGCCCATCTTGCAGCGCACTCATATCCAGGTTCAAACTCCAGCTACCATCGCCCGACACATTGACGCTCGTTTCTGCGGTTTTACCACCGTTCGTATCGCTCGCCTGAACCGTTAATGACTCACCCGTTGCAAAACGTGTACTGCTACCCGTGATGGCCACTGACGTTGCATCCGAGGCGTTAATCGTATTACCGCCGTTGATGCTGCCAATTGTGATAGTCGGTGTAATCGGTAAGGCATGGGCTGTGTTGGTATCGCCCACGTTGCCCGTTAAATCGGTGTAATTGCTGACTTCAAGGCTGATGCTGCGCTCACTGCTGTTCGGCACGACCACATTACCCGTCCAGACTTTTTTGTCTGCCGTCACGGCTAGCGAACTGATGCTCGTTCCGCCTAAGGTCGCTGTCGCCGATTGCAGCTCTTTATCAAACTCCAGTCTTACGCCAACAGTTTGACCTATCGCTTCATGACTTGGCGTGAATGTCACTGACGATAGGCTTGGCTTCGCTCGAGTCATCTGCGCCGTATCTGTCGCTGGCGTCGCCACTGCGTTAAGGTTGTTCTCTCCCTTAACGGTAAACGTTATTTGCCCATCTTGCAGCGCATCAACGTTCAGGTTCAAACTCCAGCTACCGTCGCCCGACACATTGACGCTCGTTTCTGCGGTTTTACCACCGTTCGTATCACTCGCTTGAACCGTTAATGACTCACCCGTTGCAAAACGTGTGCTGCTACCCGTGATGACCACTGACGTTGCATCCGAGGCGTTAATCGTATTGCCGCCGTTGATGCTGCCAATTGTGATAGTCGGTGTAATCGGTAACGCATGGGCTGTGTTGGTATCACCCACGTTGCCCGTTAAATCGGTGTAGTTGCTGACTTCAAGACTGATACTGCGCTCACTGCTGTTAGGCACGACCACATTACCCGTCCAGACTTTTTTGTCTGCCGTCACGGCTAGCGAACTGATGCTCGTTCCGCCTAAGGTCGCTGTCGCTGATTGCAGCTCTTTATCAAACTCCAGTCTTACGCCAACAGTTTGACCGATGGCTTCATGACTTGGCGTGAATGTCACTGACGATAGGCTTGGCTTCGCTCGAGTCATCTGCACCGTATCTGTCACTGGCGTTGCCACTGCGTTAAGGTTGTTTTCGCCTTTCACTGTCACGGTGATTTGCCCATCTTGTAGCGCACTCATATCCAGGTTCAAACTCCAGCTACCATCGCCCAACACATTGACGCTCGTTTCTGCGGTTTTACCACCGTTCGTATCGCTCGCCTGAACCGTTAATGACTCACCCGTCGCAAAACGTGTACTGCTACCCGTGATGGCCACTGACGTTGCATCCGAGGCGTTAATCGTATTACCGCCGTTGATGCTGCCAATTGTGATAGTCGGTGTAATCGGTAAGGCATGCGCTGTGTTGGTATCACCCACGTTGCCCGTTAAATCGGTGTAATTGCTGACTTCAAGACTGATACTGCGCTCACTGCTGTTAGGCACAACCACATCACCCGTCCAGACTTTTTTGTCTGCCGTCGCCGCTAGCGAACTGATGCTTGTTCCGCCTAAGGTCGCTGTCGCTGATTGCAGCTCTTTATCAAACTCCAGTCTGACACCGACAGTTTGACCGATGGCTTGGTAACCCGGGGTAAAAGTCGCATTTGTTAGGGTTGGTAAAACGCCTTCAACCCCCAGAAGCAAACTATCCCCTTTTCCGGGGATAGTGTTTAAGCTCTGGTAACTATTATCATCAACCCGTATCGTTATATTTTTGTTTTCGCCGACTGGACTTAAGTACTTAACCGTCCAGGTAATATTGTCAGCGGTCGCCCAAGTTTCTTGTTTTAGTTGGCCAACACTCCCACTATCGCTCGCACTGAGCTTTACATCTGAGAAGTCAAAATTTTTGACTTCTTCAGAGAATGTAAACGTTAGAGTCGCCTCTTCCCCTCCGGCCAGAGGGGGAGTGGCTGTCGTCGAGATTGCAACTGTCGGAATCGTCGCAGCCTCAACTTTCGCGTCAATCGTACGCTCAGCGCTCTGATTGGCGAGATCGGTTGCACTTACTTTGAACGTATAGCTCCCCGGTGCAAGAAGATAGTGGAATACATAAGGATCCGACTCGTTGGTCGGTTTAGTAACACGATCAGGGCCAAAAAGTCCGGTACCATTATCCGCAGCTGAACTAACAACATTCAAATTCTTGTCAGTGACGTATGCTGTAACATCTAGCTGATACCTGCCGTTATCAGGAACCTGGGATAACTGATTGGCACTTGCTATAGAAACCGTTGGTAGCTCATGGTCTACTACGGCAGGGATACCTTTATCGTCGTAACTACCGTTAAAGAGTTTGAAGCTCTTCACTTGTCTACCAATAGAATCCGTTACCGTTACCTTAAAGGTATACGCAGCTTGATCATTAACCGTAAAGTTCATCACGCCGTTTGCACTTGATGAGTTAATGTTACCAGTGTATTTCAAGCTGTCCCCAGCGCTTGGTACTAACTCTAAGCTATACTGGGAAGCACTTATACCTTGTTTATCTACGGTTGTAATCGTATAGGGCTGGCTGTTGTTTTTAAGTAGCAGCTTGCCACCTTCTAATGAGCTAATACCGTCCAAACTCACCGTAACTTCCGGAGTCTTTATATCGATAGTTTTCGATGCGGTAGTGGTCAGGTTTACTTTATCGGTCGCTATTATGTCAACTTTAATGCTATCAAGGCCTTCAAGCTGCGATTTATCTAGCTCAAAGTAGTCCATATCCGTTACTTTCTCTTCTACGAATGATGGGTTGAGAACTTTGTACTTAACTTTGGCTAGACCACTTACCTCGTCATCAATATTGAATCTGAAACGAATTTTGTCAGCGCCTGACTGAGTGATAAATACCTCATCACCAATAGTAGGTGGTGATTGATCAACTTTGACATTGATACTATCACTACTTTTATTCGACCATACATCAATGGCAGAAATGCTAACATTTAGAGTTTTACCATCAGTATCTTTAGAAAGTGGGATAGAAAAAGTCGAGCAATCATAACCAGCCAAATCTCCTGTTCCACATACTTTAAGGTCGGTAAACAAGCCATCGTTATCTCTCTTGTTATACGACGTACCGCCTACGTTAGCGGTTATATTATCTAACCGAGAATTGTCGTTGCGTTTAATTTTAAATGACACACTCAGCTGTTGCTGCCCATCAATTACCGAGTCTGCCTGAGGGCTAAGAATTTCAACAGTCGGATTAACGGTCGGGAGTAACAACGACAAGCTATGGTCAGCGGCTAAATTACCCGCAACGTCGCTCAAGTTCTTAATTTTGTAATCGTGACTAGAACTTAAACCATCAATAACGTCACTGTACTTTTCTTTGTAAGTACACGAAGTCAAGCCTTTTGTATCTGTATTACAGCTTTGCGGAGTAAAAGCCATATTGCCGCGGTTTCTGACTAGTTTAGGGTAAGCATTCTGATCAGAGATGTTTACTCCAGACAACTTATCTTCAAAATCTAGCGAGAATTGGAGTGTTTTGTTTGTACCATCCTGAGAGCCATCAGAAACTTCAGTACCCACAAATTGATACGTATCACCATGCTTCACTACCGGTGCATCAGTATCTACCATTTCAAAGCTATATTTATTTACTGTAGATTTATCATTGGTACCAATAGTTCTAGTTATCAGCACTACTTTATCCGACATGCTAGTGCTACTTTTAACAGTACAAGAGTAAGGCTCATTCGGATTATCAATGATGCCGGAGTAAGCACCGCTATCTGTTGGAGCGTCGTCTGAAGTGTAGTTTTCTCTCACCCAGCACTCTAAAGTCTTAGCTTTCACTTCTCCAACAGGCTCGAACGTTACCGTTAGTTCAGGGCCAGAGATATGACTTTGGAACGGTTTTGGCGCAGCTATCTTCAGGGGAACACCTTGTCGCTGAACACTCATCGTTTTTGTAAAATCATTAACTTTACGATCAGACTCCGCGTTATATTTAACATTATTGAAAACCTTAATCCTAAGGTCATACCTTCCATCTTCAGGGAGGTCTGCTGGTGATAATTCCGCCTGATACTTCCCTTTCGAAATCTCTATGAATGCAAGATTGGAAGATTGTGGTTGAGCCGAGTGTTTATAAGTCGCCTCAATTTTATCAATACCACTTACGTCCTCTACTTCCATCGTTATCACGACTGGGGCATTGCGAGTAATCGCACCGTCAATGCTACTTTGGTCATCTTTATACGCTAACGTATAAGACTTAACACTAGGCATGTTGTTATGGACTTTCACTTTAAAGTCAGACGTAGAAGTATTTCCTCGAACATCGTTACCTTTAAGACGTACCCAGTTATCACCATCTTTCAAATCACCCAAAGGTAACTTCAGCGTCTCTCCGACTTTTGTTCCAGTTTCAGATTGAGGAGGAAGATCTGTATATGTCCAATATTCGAGGCTTCCAATGTCGACACCCGAAAGTGATGTAGCGCCGTCTTTATCAAGATCTTCTGCTATGACGTCAAATACATACTTGCCAGGATAGTAAACATCCTCACGCTCTGGCTTAAAGCCATGCAAAGATAACGTAGGACCTTCTCTGTCGAGCAATATTTGGCTTGGCTGAGACTCAGATACAAAGCCATACTCATCCGTTGCTTTTACAAATAAACTGACCAGATTATCGTCTTGGCTGAGTACAATTTTGTCACTTTCAGCGGTACCTATCGACATATCAAAAGGTTGAGTCGGGTTTTTAGGCTCAGTAATGGTGTATATTTCTCTATCTTGTGATTGTTCTTGCCCTTTCTGCCAAAGTGACACTGCTTTGACTGCTGAGTCATCCGTTACAGATTTAAATTTCACATTAAACTTACGGCCCAAAACATAGCTACCAGACGCAGCATCGACAATCCATGGGCTGTCCAAAACAATATCTGGGCCCTTGTTGTCGACTAGAAATTCAAACTCTCCTTCACCTGAACTCGCTGGGAAAGCACTGTTTGTTGCGATAACCTTAAAGGTGTTTTTTTCCTTATAATCAAAAGCCGTGGGGATCAACCGAACTTTAACGTCAGGCTGTGTTCCGAACAAATAAGGCTCATCACTGGTTTGTGGTTCAACCTCATAGTGCTTCAGGTTCACGAGCTTGCCAGCCCCCGTTTTCAGTAAAACGTCAACTTGCTTACCCGGACTTAATCCCCAACTAATATCAGGCGTCCAAGCCGCATTACCACCGATTCTGTTAGTAAGGACTGTTCCATTTACAGCAGGAGCCTTTGAATCAATTAATACCTTAAACTTTGGAGCAGAAGAAGTGCCATCTGTGACTTTGTTGCCTAGGTTATCTTCGGCAGATACCGATACTATCCATTCACCTTCACCTAGGTCGATGACTTTGCCTTGCTCTGCACAACGATCGCCAGTACAGAGTTTGACTTTAAAGAACTCATTGTTGTTGCTATCAAACAAATCGTGTGTATAAGAGAATTTCTCCCCGCTTAGTTTTGAAAACGTTATCCCCCGTTGCTCCAACTTGTCACCAACGGTATCTTCTATCTTAAACATCAACTCCTGCACGTAGCTTGTATTCAGATAGACTTCGTCAGACTCAATGCCATTCGGTAACACATAACTCGCTTTAGGATAGTCATTGTCGATGTAAAGTGACTGTGTATGAGGTGCTTTACCATTATAACCGTGGGCATTGCCTTGTAAGTCTTTCGCACTGGTTTCCAATGCAAATTCAACAATGCCTGGTAAATTCGTTGACTGAGTGTTGAGAGTGAACTCGTATTCTTTGCGATAGCTCGAACTCGCTCCACTCTCAGTAATATCAAGGACTAAATCAATCGGGGTATTTGGATCACTTTGTTTGTACCATCTTGTCACAAACTTAGGCTGACTCCCGTCTTTTGTATCAATACCAGATGGGTCCTCCAGTATAATTTTTGATTCAACTTGCCCTGCAACATATAGATTGTTACCAACTTTGGTTTCTCTGCCGCTTTCGATCACGATAGTAGGCTCAGGAGCCGACTTATCAATACTTTCACCTGCTTTGTCAAAAATGGGATTACCATCCAAATTTGGGTTAGCTTTGGAAATGGCATCCGCATATGCTTGCGCAACATTAGGCTCTATACCATTGCTCGTCATAATATCGTAGTAGCTTTGAGCTAAATGTTTCCTATACGTATCAGGACCAAACTCATACAAATCTAGCACGATTTGATGATTGCCTTTCCCCAAACCATTTGCTTTTCCGTCAAAGCTAAAGTCATCATAGACTGCTGATGAGAAATCTACAGAATTGTACGAAGGAGTTTGTTGCGCCAGCTTTTCAAATCCTTCAACTAGGAAACGGTGTAAATAATCATTGGAAGGGTTCTTCGGAATCGCATTAGCCAACATTGCATTGGTTGCATAAGGTGTAACAGTCGGATCAAAGCCGAAAAACGAGTTGTTATAACGTCCGGCTAATGCTTCTTTTACATCATCTAAAATTTCAATGGCACGCGCTGAGGTTTTTTCACCTGCAGTAAGCTTATTCCACTGGTAGTCAAACAGACCAGTTTGATAAGTCGACAGTTCAGTCAAATAAAATGACTGCGAACCGTTGAGCTTAAAATAGGCCCCAATATTGGCGTCATTAAGTTTGACTTCCTGCTCTGCACTTGGATCGTTTTTCCACTGGTAGTAATGTGGGGAAGAGCCCTCAACACCAATTAGTCTTAAACGCATAAAGTCGTAATTGACAAGGTCAGTTGTTACTTCACAAGAGGCAACATCAAGTTCTGGTTTCGCCTGACTGGTTTGAGCTGTACAACTTGCCAATGATGTGAACTCTCCTGCAGGCGTTAAACCTTCTAATTGGACACGAGCTCCAATGAACGGTGTCACCACCTTCATTGTTGGCAAATCAAAACTACTGCGGAAGTAAACACTTTGAAGCTGGCTCTTATTGCCTGCACCATCTATCGTTTGAATGGTAAGCATATGGCTGCTGTTTTCTGACGTACTCTTAAAACCTGAGCCAAGTATTTCTTTAACATATGGCACGTAGTAGACCATTTCTTCTACACGATCATTCTCTTTTACAATCGTCTCATGTGGAATGTTGGCCGTACCCTCCGACGCTTTATTCTTGATTACGTCTTTATACGTATAGTTGCCATCGTTGTTAGGGCTTACATAGTATTTAACCTCTAGTGTTAGGTCGTCCGCGCTCGAACCCAGTACTGTGCTGCTATTAATGTCGAACACTCTTACACGTAGATAAGGGATTTTATTTTCTTTCAGCACACTTGGGTTAAAGTTCTTAAAGTCAATATTAGGTATCGCTTTCTGTATGCCTTCGCTCGCATAGATATAATCGATCTTTAAATAGTCTCGGATCGTCTGAACATTTTCTTTTGTATAAGTATCTTGATTATAAGAAACTTCTTTGGTGCTTCTTTCTCCAGTTATATCAACTTGAAGAAAGTTCATGGGTGCACCTTCAGGGAAAGAAAGATCTTGAGTAGGCTCTTGGTCATCCTGACGTACCTCAAAAGGCTCAATGCCAACATTGCCTCTTTTGTCTGTCGCGCGCACCTCAAACGATGTAGACGAGTGAAATTCGGCAATAGGATAGGAATTACTAAATTCACAGGCTTTACCTGAGTTAGCTGAAACACATTCCAACTCAGTAGGTAAACCTCCTTTAAACGATACTGTTACTGAAGCTAGCTCTTCAGGCGGCTCTTTCACAATACCTTTAAGTACATAGTCTTCACCTTGATCCTGCTTCTTGATGGTAACACTTGAGGTAATTTCAATAACAGGGGCATTATTGTCCCATTCGAACGGAACTAAATGCCCTGAACCAGTTCCTGCTACAAGCGCGTTACCCAATACGTCAGATGTATACGCCACCAAACGAGCCGCTGTAACATTTGATAGTTTTGTATCATCGTTAACATCAATTGCATCAATGGCTGCGGTATCAATACTCACTTTGATCTTGGTTTCACGTAAACCTGCTTTAAAGTCATCAAATACAATTGAACAGAATTGGCTGCCTGAGGACTGTAAATCGTCACACTGATATTCACTCGACCATGAGCCATTCAGTTGATACTGGATATAAACGGATACATCCTTCACGCCGACTTCATCAGTTAAAGCAATATCGACTTTATCTTTGCCCGCAAGCACCTCACTTCCAACTCGGGTGACATTTGGCGCAGTGGTATCGATCTGAGTTTCATCTCTAGGAGGAACAAGCCCCCCACTGTTTCCGTTCGCTCCCTGACCATTTAGCTGTTTACTAAATTCAACATAATCATCGCCAGATGTACCAGATACATTGAGATCAGGATCATTTACAACAATTAGGACATGCTGAGAAAACTCGTTGGTATATACATCACTGGTGATCTTTTTTTGACCGAACGTTGATTTGCTAAGACCGCCAGTTACTGAGCTGATCTCTTCACCATTGAGTAAGCCATCAGCGGCCACATCTCGATATTGAATGTCGGCAAGATGCATCGAGGTATAAATATTGTCTGAGTTACCATGCTTTTTGATCATGTCGTAAGACAATGACGAATAGGCAGTCAGTAAAGCTCCGTACTGGTGGCCAGGAGTCGCGTACCCACTCTGACCACCTTTTGTGATATCAATCGGTAAGGTTTCGTTAACATTGAAACCGTACATCGAGTTCACACTTTCTATAGACGAAGAAATCGCAGTAGAGCCTGCTAAACCTTGGGAGATTTTATACTTTGTCAATCCAGCTGCTATGTTCGTCAATGGCGTTAACATTAAGCTATGAGTGCCGCCTTCGCTGTAATTAATCACACCATCCAGCTTGAGCATGTTGCCATTACTAACTGAAACCGTTTCTTTGGTTAGTGGATCTGTGTACCCACCGCCTTCAGCACGTATCAATAATGGTCGAGATGCCGCTTCAAACTCTAACTTGTAGTTTCCTACTGAGTCAGTTTTTGTACTCGCCAGTTTCCTGCCAAGCTTCCCGTCGTCATATTCCCAAACGTTTACTGTCGCACCGTAAACCGGAGCGTCAAAAACATTTCCAAAGATAGTTCCTGTTTTACGGGCATCAGGAGTGTTATCTCCTCCTTCACCACCACCACCGCCACACGCGGTTAACAATAGTGATGCAGTTATAAGACTAAGGTGCAGTTTCAGCATATTTTTAGTGAACATAGTAGTTTGGCAAAGTATATTTTCACGCGATTATATTATCGTCAAAAAATATCTCAACATGGCAAAACAACCATGAAAACAGACACAAAAACTAGCTCAATAGTTAAATTTAACGCCTATAATTACCTCAATACAGTATGTATAATTATTTAATTAGTCAAAACACACTAATTAGGTCGATCAGAGTGTAAGTTTTTTTTCAAAATATTATACTTCCCATCAACTGCTCTTCTATGAACCACCTTTAACTTAATGACTAGTTTAATATTTAGACAAAACACTAATAATATTGCTCTAACACTCTTTGTCATAGCTGTTGCGGTGGTGTTCGGAGTATCCGTTACGCACAGTGTTCTTACTCCAGATACTCAATTCCCGACTCCTAGTAATAGCATTGACTTTCGCCCCCCCACTAAAACAACATCTCATAAGCTGGCTAAAAAAAATGTCGTCGTAACTGGGACCATTGACTACTCATTCATCACTTCAATGATTAATGTAGGACTGTCTAAAAGAGAGATAAATTCATTGTTGAAGTTAATAGGGAACAATTTTGATATTGTAGGCTCTGTTAGAAAAGGGGATCGATTTTCAATTAAACTTGAAAGCAATAGATATAATGAAAGGAACATCCGTTCTTTTTACTACTCCGGCAGTGGAAATGACTTTTTCGTAAGTACAGATAATGATAACGGTGCGCTGAATGAGTTTGGTGCTAAATTTAATACTCCTCTTGTCTATAGATATCCTCTAAATAGCTTCCACAAAGTAAGCTCTGAATTTAATCTTAAGCGTAAACACCCAATAACTAAACGGATTACACCTCACCTGGGAACAGATTACGCCGTTCCTATTGGAACACCCATTTATAGTGTTGCTGATGGGCGCGTCATTAAATCTCGCTATAATCGTTTCGCTGGTCACTATATAAATATTCAGCACGCAGATGGAGCGATATCCAGATACCTTCATCTATCTCAACGAAATGTAAGAGCAGGAGACAAAATTACACAAGGGCAACAAATTGGACGCTCTGGAAACAGTGGCAGGACAACGGGTCCCCACCTACACATTGAGCTTGTACTTAACGGCAGACATGTTGACTTTGAGCACTATACTAGCTCAACGCCTCGCTCTATGGGTGACCCGAAAAAATTAATTTCAGCTCAGCTCGATCGCAATGAACTTGTCCAGGCTCTCGCACATACTGCACTCGAGCCCTAAAAATCATTAGTAATACGACAGTTATAATCCTACTGATACAGATCACATCTTTTGTTACAATGCCGCCAATTTCAGTAAAAGGTGTATGTAGATGGAATGTCGATTGGGTTGCGGGGCGTGTTGTATCGCACCAAGTATTTCTTCACCAATTCCAGGTATGCCAAATGGTAAGCCTGCTGGTACTCGATGTATTCAGCTAAATGAAGACAATCTTTGTAAACTGTTTGGTAAGTCAGAAAGACCCAAGGTGTGCCATGCGTTTAAGCCTTGTCCTGTTATATGTGGCAATACCAATGCTGCCGCGCTCAAGAACATTACCGAGTTAGAGTCTTTGACTTAGCGGCTATTCCCCAAATAGTTGGAGATAAAAATCCTATGATTCTGGGGCTAGCAAGCAATAAAAAGCCGCACGAGTTTGCGGCAATTTTAAGATAAGGTTAGAGTCTTTGCCTACCAAGCAATGAATGCGACAAGGTTGTGCCATCGACAAGCTCTAGCTCTCCTCCGACAGGGACACCATGCGCGATCCTGCTCGCCTGAACTTGGTGCTCTCGACAGAGTTCAGCAATATAGTGTGCCGTTGCTTCACCCTCAACAGTAGGATTCGTCGCAAGGATCACTTCGCTAATATCACCACGGCGCAGACGAAAATCCAGAACGTCTAGGCCGATATCACTAGGGCCAATACCATCGAGTGGCGACAAGTGCCCCATTAGCACAAAGTAGCGCCCCGAAAACTGACCTGTCGCTTCTACCGCTGCGATATCTGCTGGGCTTTCCACCACACAGATTTGGCCGTTTTCCTGACGTTTAGGATTTGTACAGATATGGCAAGTTTCTTCTTCGGTGAAAGTGCGACACTCACTACAGTGACCTATTTCGGTCATCGCATGACTTAAAGCATCGGCAAGTTGCAAACCGCCTTTTCTATCCCGCTGTAACAAATGAAAGGCCATACGCTGCGCCGACTTGGGGCCAACCCCAGGTAGACAACGTAAGGCCTCCATCAATTGCTCCAGCATATGACTGGTGCGCATTAATTCTTACTCTGTTAGAAAGGCATCTTCATGCCTGGTGGTAATTGCATACCACCAGTCACACCAGCCATTTTCTCTTTTTGAGTTTCTTCAACGCGGCGCGCCGCATCATTGAATGCTGCTGCAATAAGATCTTCAAGCATTTCTTTGTCGTCTTCCATCAGGCTTTCGTCAATTTCAACACGACGCACACTATGGCTACCAGTAATCGTTACTTTCACAAGGCCAGCACCAGATTCACCGGTTACTTCCATATTAGCGATTTCTTCTTGAAGCTTTTGCATGCGATCTTGCATTTGCTGGGCTTGCTTCATTAGGTTGCCCATACCGCCTTTACCAAACATGTTAATCTCTCTGGTTAGTTAGCTTGTTTCGTTATTAGATGGGGCTCAATTGCTAAAATTCAACCCCGACAATTATATTGGTCTTACGCTCTCTTTATCGAGCTCTGCGGCAAAGCGCTTCTCAATAAACTGAACATTCGCATCTTGTTCTAAGCTTGTGAATGCTTGCTGTAAGCGCCCTTGATAAAGCTTGTCTCTCAACTCTAGCGGCGTCTCACCACTATCGCCGACTTCAACACTTAGATGGCACTCTTCACCAAGAACACGATTGAGTTCACCAAGCAATTCACTTTGTGCTCTATCTGTATTCAGATGCGCTTGGCTCGCTCTTAGAGTTAACGATATTGAAGCGCCATTTTTCTCATAGTATGAGTTTAGCGCAAGCTGCTCTGTTAACTTGGCTGTCGTTAACTGGCTAACTAATGTCGCCCACTCGCTTTGTTCTAAGCTTTCATCAACCAACTTTTGCACCATTTCTGGCGTCTTTTCATGTTCTAATGCTTTCTTCAGTAAAGTTGGCGTTAGCTCTATCGATTCTTTTTGTATCTGAGGTAAGGTTGGCTTCCATTGGTAGGGCTCATCCTTAGCTGGCTCAGGTGCTGCATTGAAGTTCGACTGTGACAATGGCGACACCTGCACTGAGCTAGCGTGTTTTTTAGCAACACGATCTAGAACAGAATCTGGTTTTGCAGATGCCGCATTAATCTTTTTTGGCGTATTGCCTTGGTCAGATCCTAGCCCTTTTCGCTGCGACCGCAGTTGGTGACGCAGCCCACTGACTGGTGATGAAGCTCGTGGCGTTGACTCTGATTGCGCTGAACTTGGGCGCGGCTGTACTTGCGGTGGCATCATCTCAGAAGGTGGTGGTGTAAACTGCTCATTAGGCTGCATATAGGCATCGGCCGAATCTGCGTAAGGTGGTGGCTCGTAACCATAATCTGGCGCAGGTGGCTCCGAGCTAGGCATAGCAGTTGATTGGCTTGCTTGTGGCGCTTGAGGCTGACGAGCTTGGCTACGCATCGCCGGATTAACAACAGGCACCGTATTAACAGGTGCAGCAGTCGGTTGCGGCTGAGCCTCAACTCGCGTGCTGATCACATTCGCTTGCGGCTGCGAGGCTGGTCTAAACGCCATCATGCGTAATACAACCATCTCTAGCCCCACTCTTTGCGAGGGTGCTAAAGGTAAATCTTGCCGACCTTTTAAAGCGATCTGATAGTAAAGCTGAACATCTTGCGGACTTAGCTCACGCGAAAGCAGCTCCACTTTTTCAGCATCTGGTTGGCTTTGGTCGAGAGTAGCAGGCAGCGCTTGATACATGGCTAAGCGGTGAAGTTGACTAGCAAGCTGTTGTAGTAAACCATCCCACTCAACACCATTTTGAGCCAGCGCGCTAATAGACTCCATCGCCACTTGTGGCTGCTTAGAGCTAATCGCCTCAAGTAGATGCAGTGCTTGATCGGTATCTAATGTCCCCAGCATGTGAGCGACGCTTTCGGTCAGTACTTGACCGTTACCTAAAGCAATGGCCTGATCACTTAGGCTTAATGCATCGCGCATACTGCCATCTGCCGCGTGGGCAATCATACCGAGCGCCCGCGACTCTGCCGTGACGTTTTCATGCTGAAGAATGTGATCGAGCTGCTCGTGAATATTATCGACACTGATCGGTTTTAAGTGAAACTGAAGACAGCGAGACAAGATAGTCACAGGCAGTTTTTGCGGATCAGTGGTCGCCAGTAAGAATTTCACATACTCCGGAGGCTCTTCCAATGTTTTTAACAATGCATTGAAGCTATGGCGAGAGAGCATATGCACTTCGTCAATTAGGTATACTTTAAACCGACCACGTGCAGGTTTGTACTGCACGTTATCGAGAAGTTCACGAGTATCTTCAACCTTGGTCCGTGATGCCGCATCAATCTCTAGTAGATCAACAAAGCGACCTTCATCGATCTCTTTACAGGTATCACACACACCACACGGCGTTGCTGTTATCCCTGTTTCACAATTCAACCCCTTAGCAAACAGGCGACCAATTGTGGTTTTGCCTACGCCTCGTGTCCCACTAAACAAGTAGGCATGATGAAGACGATTTTGAGCTAACGCATTTTCAAGTGCTGTTAATACATGGGCCTGACCAACCACTTCATTGAACTTAGTCGGTCGCCACTTTCGCGCTAAGGCAAGATAACTCATGCAACTATACCCATAAATAACCTACCCGATTAGTGACCTTCGAACTCACAGATGCTGTATACGTTAAGACCTAGGCCTTCAAGGCGCTTATCACCACCGATTTCAGGAAGGTTAATAACAAATGCAGCGTGCTCAACTTCACCACCCAACTGACGAATCAGTTTTGTTGTGGCTTCAATCGTACCACCAGTTGCAAGCAAGTCGTCGACAACCAACACTTTGTCGCCTTCACTTATCGCATCAGTGTGAATCTCTAATGTATCCATGCCGTACTCTAGCTCATAAGACTGAGCAACGGTAGCACGTGGGAGTTTGCCTGGCTTACGAACTGGAACAAAGCCTAAACCTAGCTCAAGAGCTAATGGCGCACCGAATAGAAAACCGCGCGCTTCAGTACCAACAATTTTGGTAAAGCCCATATCTTTGTATTTATCGACCAGCAACTGGATCGTTGCTTGATACGCTTTCGCATCTTCCATTAGGCTGGTTACATCACGAAATAGAATACCTGGTTTTGGGTAGTCAGGAATGCTTTTGATGCTAGATTTGATCTGTGAGATTGTTTCAGTAGTCATAGTTCTTCTTAGATTGGCGAGTTGGCGTGTTTATTACAACACTGACCAAAATAGTTAGCGTAATTCTCAGCACAATCTAACCAATGAAAATAACTAAAATAGTTGCCATGGTTTGTTGTGCATAAAAAACAAACGCCCACTATAAAAGCGGGCACACTTCTTCACAATCTTAGTGATTTTCTTCGCTATCGGCAAGGTACTCAATCACAGGCAGGCGAATAAACCAACTCAACAAAATCACCAACATTACGACGAGACCAATCTTTAACCAAAAATGTGGCACTACCCATATGGAAAACGCAAAACTTAGTAGTATCCATATCACTCCACGTTTTTTGACCTTGGTGGTTACTGCGCGGTTTTGATGCCAGTTGGTTAGAATGGGCCCAAACGTTTTATGTTGATGAAGCCAGCGATGAAATCTGGGGCTGCTGCGCATAAAACATGCACTAGCAAGAAGAATAAATGGTGTAGTAGGGAGAAGAGGGAGAAATATCCCTATGATGCCCAGTATAAGGCTGAGCACACCAACAAAATGAAGAAAAAGTCTACGGATTATGATGGTATGCTCCAAGTGCTATTTAGAAGCCCGCATATCCGTTAAGCACGCGTATCCAAGTCAATGTTGCTGGTAGCGTCGGGATAAGTAGGACTGCAATAAATCCTAGAAAGTAGTAGATATTATATGGTTCTTTAAAATCTTTGTCTGCCATGAGCTCACTTCTCTAAATCAGGGTAACGACTTTACTCCCAATTGATTAACTAAATGTTAAAAACTTGGGTTGTTTTTGTTTTATGGCGGACTATACCCTAATCATCCGCCGACAAACACCGACGAATAAAAGGGTTATTATGAATAGAGGGAACTGAATTTAGGCATTACTCCCGCGGTATATATCTAAGCTAAAGCTGCTCGAACCTAAGCAGCTTAAGCTTAACTGACAGGCGGACTGAATTGGCAAATCAGTGGTGATAAAGTTCTTTCCGCAATTTTCTCCAAGCAGTAGGCCTGCTGGGATGTGTTGGGAAAAATACCCGTTGGCCCACTGTGCGTCTAAACCCGCAGGCAAGATAGAGAGTGATCCCTCAGACAAATCAGCCACACCAAATAAGGCTTTAACTGGCGTGCTGCAATCCGAGCACTTGATCCCTTTCTCAAGCAGCGCCGCTATATCCTTAAGATCAGCATTAAAGCATTTGAGATTACGTAAATAGTCATGGAACAAGGCACGAACTAACAACGTCGTTGCTGCCCCATGTTGCCCCTCACTTGCAGAATCAACAAGATAGAAGGCAAACTGACCATTGATCAGCCATGCGTAGTCAAATACAAGTGGCATGACATCTGTCGATTGCAGTAACCGATAGCTGCACTTCCAATCCCCTTGCGAGGTATCTTTGTCTGGTAACAGAGCGTGCAACAAATCTTTGGCGGCACTTGGGTTTTCTTCTAAGTACTCAAGATGCCAATGCAGCTCTTGCTCTTCCGGCATATCACCGCTATCAACCCTAAACCATTGACTCGAAAAGTCGCGCTGATCACACAGGTGATTGTCAGAATCATCAAGTGTGTTTTCAATCGCGCAAGCAAGATGCTCGTGATTACTTATCGGTTTTGCTAAAAAGTCCTTAATACCAAACCGAAGTGCTTTGGCGACATCCGAAATCTCATCTGTTGCAGAAACAACGATCAGTGGTAGTGATGGGTACTCGAGACTAACTTCTTCGACAAACTCTATCCCATCCAAAATAGGCATAGAGAGATCACAAAGAATGAGATCAGGTTCATTCGAACGTAGTTTTTGTAGTCCATCAAGGCCATTTTCTGCCTCAATAACTTTATAACCTTGGGTTTCTAAAAAGCCGAGTGTGATGCGGCGGAAAATTGGGTCATCGTCCACCAGCATAATTACTTTCTGCCCAGGTACGACAGGCACAGCCGCACTGGTTCCAACTTCTATTGTTTTATGCATAAACCTTTGCCTCACACAACTACGGTTACTACTCTTATTGTTCTTATTGTCTTTTGCTTCACACACTCTTTAAAAAGTAGTCCTGAACCGTGATTTATACAAATCTTCCACTTTGAAGCGTTGTTGCATACTATATGTATGGAATATCAAGTATCGATAAACTTGTTGATGTGACGCAAGCTTTGACATTTGATATACATATAAATTAACCGAAATCGTAAAAATGTGTGTCTGAACAATGAAATTAGATGATCTAAACCTATTTAGGCTCGTGGTCGAAAATGGGAGTTATACCGCAACTTCCCGTAAAACGATGATTCCAGTAGCTACAATTACGCGTCGAATTCAGGCCCTAGAAGACTCTTTAAACTTACGCCTTCTTAATCGTCATGCGCGTAAACTATCCCTTACAGAAGCAGGCGAACGTTTTTACAATGAATGCTCTCCGCTATTAAGCCGTTTAGCTTCAGCGGCAGAAGAGCTAACAGATGAATGCCGAGGTGCTGCGGGTAAAATACGCATCACAGCACCTTCTAACTTGACCAAACGCATGATGATGCCGATGTTCAATGCGTTTATGGTTGAGTACCCTGATATAAACATTGAACTCACTACGAGCAATCATTCTGACCAGCTCGACCCAACTGAGTGGGATGTTATTTTCCGTGTGGGCCCCCAGCGTGATTCTAGTCTAATCGCTCGTAAAATCAGTGCAGTGGCCGACATTCTTGTTGCAAGTCCTGAGTACTTGAAGCTGTGCCCTTCACCTAAGCACGCTGAAGATCTACACCACCATTCACTGCTTAAAGGCTCTCCACTGCTGAAATGGCAATTGTCTAACCATAGTGGTGAAACCATCATCAACAACGACAAGGGCCGATTCCAAGCCAACACTCTCGATGTAGTCAGAAGCGCATGTTCTTCTGGTTTAGGCATTACACTAATGCCAGACGTGATGTTACGAGAATATATTGAAGACGGCAGCTTAGTTCGTGTACTCGAAGATTGGAGTGCCAACCCTAGAGACATCTATATGCTGTACAACCACAAAGATCACCTTCCTGAAAAGGTCCGACTGTTTATCGATTTTGTGATTGCGTATAACTTACATTAAGCAAACGCTGAAAGTAAAAAAGCTTGGTACTCACCAAGCTTTTTTTGATTCTTATAGGTATTCGACGAACTTGCTTAGATCCCTTTCAGGGACTTTCATTGGTGTGCAACTAGGAGTACCAAGATAAAGGAAGCCAACGATTTCATCGTCTTCTTCCAAATCAAATGATTGATGTACTTCTGGATGAAACATCCACTTTCCAGAGCGCCAGAACCCTTGAAAGCCTTGAGCAACAGCAGCCATTTGCATCGCCTGTACCGCACATCCCGCCGACAGATACTGCTCAAGAGCAGGAACTTTGTCATGCTCTGTCACTTTAGCAATCACGGTAATCACCATCGGAGCACGAAATGGGGCATTTTTGAGCTTATCAATCACGGCTTGTTCACTGTTCTCTGATTGTGCCGCTTTAACTAAGATATCGGACAGCTTACTAAGCCCTTCTCCTTGAGCAATAACGAACCTCCACGGTGTTAGACCAGCATGATCTGGGGCTCGTAGGCCCGCACGGATTATGTTTTCTAACGCTTTTCCTTCAGGTGCTGGCTCTGATAGTTTCGCAATTGAGCGGCGATTGAGCAGTAAATCTAACGCATCCATTTCACTTCCTTAAAGCTTTATTGTTTTCTTCTTGATAATAACTCTCACACACAAAAAAGGCGAACCTAATGGCTCGCCTCAATTCATGGTATGTCATTAATCATAAAACGGTTTATCAAGCCCTGCCCGTGTTAGTAAGCCATCACATGGCGCAAAGCGGTCTCCGTACTTCTGAGCATGCTCATTCATGATTTCAACTAGCTTCTTAATTCCAATCTGATCCATATAGCGGAATGGTCCACCAAGGAAAGGAGGGAAACCAATACCAAAGATCGCACCAATGTCGCCATCTCTTGGGCTGCGAATGATACCTTCATCCAAACAACGAACGGCTTCATTGAGCATCGGCAGCACACAACGCATAGCGATATCTTTTTCTGCCATCTTAGATTCAGGATTTAAACTCAGTAGCTTATAAACTGACTTATCGACTTCTTTCTTTTTACCTTTGTAGGTATAGAAGCCTTTGCCACTCTTACGCCCTTTACGATTATCGTTTAACAATTTATCGAACACGTCTGGCCCCTGAAAACGATCACCAAGCTCAGCTACTAAAATAGGCATGATCTTGGCGCCGATATCGACACCGACTTCATCAAGCAAGGTTATTGGACCGACCGGAAAACCAAAATTTAATAACGCATTATCAAGCTGTTCAATTGGCTCACCGACCATAAGCACTTGAGCCGCTTCATTCATATAGGGCGCGAGTATACGGTTAACGTAAAAGCCTGCACAATCTTTGACTACAATCGGTGTTTTACCCTGCTTGCGAGCAAACTCAACCACAGTCGAAATCGTTTCATCCGATGTTCCATGGTGTGGGATCACCTCAACCAAAGGCATTTTTTCTACTGGGCTGAAGTAATGTAGCCCAACGACATTCTCTGGACGTGCAGCTTTTTCAGCAATTTGATGTATAGGTAGAGAAGAGGTGTTGGTTGCAAAGATAGTGCTATCTTTCGCGTTACTCTCAATATCTGCAACCATTTGTTGTTTTAGATTCAAGTCTTCAAATACGGCTTCAACCACGATATCGGTGTGATTGAAAGTTGTAAAATCCGTCCCGCCAGAAAGCTGAAGCATTTTGCTTTGTTGCTGAGCTTTAGAAATGATACGGCGCTTTCTTTGCTTGTCGAACAGCTTGTAGTTGTATTTAAGCGCGTTAAGCACACCATCATTTGAGACATCTTTAACACGCACAGGCACTTTGGCTTTGGCGATACTTACATGACTAATGCCCGCCCCCATAAGACCGCCCCCAAGTACCGCAGCGCGTTCAATGGATTTTGGTTGAGCATCGCTGCCATTTTCTTTCTTCATTTCTGTGGTTGCAAAGAAAATTGAACGTAGCGCTTTCGATTCAGAAGTCATCACTAGCTCACCAAAGCGCTCAGCTTCCTTCTTCTGGCCTTTTTCAAAGCCCTTTTCTAGACCAAATCGAATTACTTCTAAAATCGCATCAGCCGCAGGGTAATTACCGCGAGTTTTCTCATTGGTTTTCTTTGCCGCCTGCTCGAAAATAACTTTACGCCCTAGCCCAGTATTAGAAATTAGCTTCTCTTTGGCCGGGACTTTACGTTTGCCCTTCTTCTTGCCTACATTTTTCTCTACAAAGCTTTTAGCAACATCGAGCAAAATTGTGTGTGGGACAACTGCATCTGCCACACCAAGTTTCTTCGCCTTCTTGGCACGTAGCTGTTTACCCGTCAAAATCAAGTCTAGCGACGGTAGCAAACCAATGAGCCGGGGCAAGCGTTGCGTTCCGCCCGAGCCAGGTAGCAAACCTAGCTGAACTTCAGGTAAACCAAGACGAGTTTTATCCGAATCCGTACACACGCGGTAATCACACGCTAAAGCGAGCTCCAGCCCGCCACCTAAGCAAGGGCCATGAATAGCGGCAACTACTGGATAAGGCAGATCGGATAGTTGCTGGAACATCTGTTGGCCTTTTTCCGCCAGTGCTTGGGCTTCTTTGGCGCTGGTACAAGCGTCAAGCATACGAACATCGGCACCCGCAATGAAGTTGTCTGGCTTTAAAGAGTGTACAACCAGACCTTTAATTGCCGCCCCTTTTTCAGCAAGTTGGCCGAAGATCGCTTCCATTTCCTCTGCAAATGCCGCTTGAAGGGTATTCATCTTTTCGCCAGGAACATCTATAGAAAGCCAAGCGATATCTTGATCATCAATTGATAAGTTAAATGCTGTTTTCTCGCTCATTACTCGACCTCCAGTACCATAGCTGCGCCTAATCCACCTGCCGCACATGCAGTATTCAGTGCTAAACCACCACCTCTGCGCTGTAGTTCACGCAACGTTTGCGTAATCATACGAGCACCTGTCGCAGCAAATGGGTGACCATAAGCGATTGAGCCACCTAGCACGTTAAATTTATCCATATCAATTTCGCCAATCGCTTTTGAACGGCCGAGTTTTTCTTTAGCAAACTGTGCACTACCGAACATCTTTACGTTTGAAAGTGCTTGAGCTGCGAATGCTTCGTGCATATCTATCAAGGTAAGATCAGAAAGCTCAATACCCGCGCGATCAAGCGCCATAGGAGTGGCGTAAGAAGGCCCCATTAACATGTCACTCTCTACCCCGATAGCTGAGAAAGCATAAGAGCGAATGTATCCCATGATATCTAGGCCAAGCTCTTTTGCTTTACCTTCACGCATCAACATAATCGCCGCTGCGCCATCAGTTAATGGTGTACTATTTGCCGCAGTCACGCTGCCGTATTGACGATCAAATGCCGGGCGAAGTTTTGCGTAACCTTCGATAGTCGAGTCTTCGCGAATGTTATTATCTTTCGCGATCCATTTCTTGTACGGCTCTGGGAATGCGGTCATCACTTCCCCTTCGATCTTACCTTCATTCCAAGCTTGAGCAGCAAGAGAATGAGAACGGTGGGCGAGTTCGTCTTGTGCTTGGCGAGTAATGCCGTGTGACTTCGCCATTTGTTCCGCTGTCTGGCCCATAGATAGCCCAGTCGAGTATTCGGCAACCGCTGGTGGGACAGGCATAAGGTCTTTCAAAGAAAGTGTCTTTAGAATTTTTAGCTTTTGGCTCAGTGTTTTTGTTTTACTTAACGCCAACAAATTAGCCGCCAGTTTTTTAGACACACCAATAGGCAACACCGAAGAAGAATCCGCTCCACCCGCAATGCCAACATCGATTGTTCCAGCCATAATGCTTTCTGCAACGTTCACCGCTGATTGAAAACTTGTCGCACAAGCACGAGTCACGCTATAAGCATCAGTATGAATGTGCATTCCAGTGCCGAGAACAATCTCACGAGCAATGTTTGGCGCTTCAGGCATTTGCACAACCTGACCAAATACGACCTGCTCAATCAGCTTTGGATCGATTTCTGTACGAGCAAGCATGTCGCTCACTACCATTTTACCCAAGTCCACTGCGGGAACTTGACTAAACTCCGTACTTTGACGTGCAAACGGCGTTCGCAACCCAGCGACAATCGCCACGCGTTCTCCTGAGCGAGTTTTAACTTCCTGCTTGCCCATTGTTACTCCTTAATAAATAGAGGTCTGACCAGAATCATTGTAACGAGAATGTTAATTCAATCAAACGGTCGTTTGAATAAACGTGACTTACAACAGATTCCGCTACTATAACTAGAATTACGGTAAATAGTATCGTGAAGAAAAATCGTTAAGTTAGGTAGGTGTGAGATCTAATGAACTACACCGAAAAGCCTATACGAAAGGCAAAAAAAAACCACACAGAACTGTGTGGTTGGAATATATAAAGCAATTAACTTACGCCAATTGAAATAATCAGTTTCCTGATTAGGAGAAAGTAAAGTCAGCCTTCAAAAGGAAGTGTCATCTTGCTCAACTTGTCAGTGAAACACCGACTAGATGACAGGTGTTACTATAACCGTTAGAGTTGGCTAGATTTTGAAATAGATCAATTTTAAGTGGAATACTGCCCTATAGATGCTGTTATATTTCACTTTACCTATTCACATCATCAATTAGTGGTGCATTTGACCAATGGTCATCGAAAACTTAGAGCTTGCTACATTCAACCGTGGATATTGCTCTAAAACTATAGAGCAAAAGACAACAATAAAAATCACAGAGCAACGAGGGAGGCTCCTGTGTCAATCATAAATATTTTTGGAAAGAAAAAGTCCAAAGATCCGGTCAACTCGGATATGGACAGACAAAGAAAATACGAAGCGCTCGTCAGGGCCTACCATAGGGACTTATACCGATACGCCTATTGGTTGTGTAAAGACCCAACCGTTGCAGAAGATCTGGTGCAAGAAACCTGCCTGCGAGCGTGGAAATCTCTTGATAGCCTGCAAGATGAAAAAGCAGCCAAGTCTTGGCTCATCACCATATTAAGGCGCGAGAACGCACGTCGATTCGAGCGCAAACAATTTGATCTGGTTGATATCGATGACCACGGCAATGATGCTAAGGTCTCGGACGATCCTCACCATCAGACACAATGGGTTCAGGCGCAGATAATGAAGCTTGAGGAAGACTACCGTGAGCCTTTGTTCCTTCAAGTAGTCGGAGGATTTAGCGGCGAAGAGATTGGTGAGATCTTAGGCCTAAACAAAAATACAGTGATGACTCGACTATTCAGAGCGAGAAACCAGCTTAAAGAGATGTTAGATTCAGACAAAACTCATAGGGGGCAGCAAAATGGATGAATTAGAATTTCGCCGACGCATTATGTCCGATCCTAAACAGAGAGATGGCGAGGTAAATGCAGCGCTAAAAGAGAATGAACAAAATGCGCAATTCGCAGATGAAGTCCTCGAACTCGACAAACAAATTGCGAAAGCGATGACTGTCGACGTGCCAGAAGATCTCGCAGACCGAATTTTATTTAATCAAACCTCTGTTAGTAGAGATAATGTGGTGCGCCCGAACTTTGCTCGTAAAGCGATGGCAATGGCTGCATCAGTAGCTTTTGTTGCAGGTTTACTAGTTGGCCAGCTCAATTGGGGGAACTTAGTTGTATCACCTGCACAAGCGAGCCTAGCTTCAACAGCAATGAAACATGTTGTAAATGAGAAGCCTTTCGTCGACCGACTGGATGAGCAAGTAAAGTCTTCACAGATCAATGCGAAGATGATGCCATTTGACCATCAGTTGTCAGACTCTTTCCCTTACCACGTGTACTACTTAAATCACTGTGGCTTTGGCAAAACCAACGCTCTACACATGGTATTCCAAGGAGAAAAAGGCAAAGTCACACTATTTTTGACCGGCATTCCATCGAATCAAGCCGTCGACTTTAACGAAGATGGTATGACAGGCATTGTTGAGCCTATGGGTGATACCAGTTTGATCATCGTTGGCGAACAAGGTGAAAATGTCGCTAAGATCGCAGAAAGCGTATCCAAAATCATCAAACCCATGACTTAACAAAATCGCAACATTTTGTGACCAACATCATGGCTTGGACATCGCGCCCAAGCCATTTTTTTAGCATAAAATTAGAGTCAAGACTCTAAAAAGGCGCTTTTTGCAGCACTTTCCTGCCAGATACACATCATTTCCATAATTTTATCGTCCTGATCGGCAATGGTCGGATTTCTATATCATATACTTGAGTCTAGTATCAGCCACCACTGAGCTTTTGCTCAAATAATATCGTCCACTAGAGACGAACAAAAAGGAAAAAGCACAAATGAACAAGACGCGTCTGTTTAAAAAATCACTATTAGCCGTGACTATCACAACCGCTACTTTAGCTTCGCAGCAAGCTCTCGCTGCCGGTTTCCAACTTAACTCTCAATCTGCAACTGGCCTAGGCCGAGCATTTGCAGGCGATGCTGTCATCGCAGACAACGCTTCGGTAATGTCTCGCAACGCAGCGGCAATGTCTCTATTTGACCGTACTGAAATTTCTGTTGGTTTTAACGTTATTGACTCGAAAGTAGAGATCAAAGACGCTACGTATACTTCCCCTCTACCAGGTAGTACACCAACTTCGTTAGATAACACGACAAATGATGCAACATCTGTTGTCCCTAACCTTTATGTCGTTCACCCAGTCAATGATCAGTTTGCCGTCGGTCTAGGTATTTACTCTAACTTCGGTACGACCAACGAGTTTGATAGCAGCTGGGGCAAAGGCACTGGCTCTGTTATTACAGGTGGCGCACAACCAGTTGTGGTACCTGGTGCAGACGGGTTTGGTGGTGTTACTAACGTAACTACTACAAACATTGCCTTACTTGGCTCGTATCGTATCAACGAGCAATGGAGTGTTGGTGGTGGTCTAGATATCATCTACGGTGAAGGTGAACTAAAGCGTCAATCAGAAATGAATGTGTTCGTCGGTGCGACACCGACAGGAACCACAAGCACTCAGCAACTAATGGATATCGATGCATCGGGTTGGGCAGTTGGTTTTAACCTAGGTACCGTATTTGAAATGGATGAAAACAACCGTTTCGGTTTAAGCTACCATTACAGTCCAGAGAAAGAAGTAAGCGGCACAGTTTCTTACAGCGGTAATTCGAACATTGGCGATCTAAAAATCCCACTACCAGATATGTTTGAGTTCTCTGGTTATCACCGCATTGAAGACACTAAATTTGCCGTTCACTACAGCGTACAGTGGATCGGTTGGAGTGCATTTGACCGCCTAGCAACGACCAATGGTACAGAGATTAAAGAGTACAAATGGAAAGATACTTTCCACTACTCAATCGGTGGTACTTACTACGTAAATGAGAACTGGGAAGCTCGTATCGGTTACATGTTCGATGAAGGGGTGCAAGACGAGCTAACTTCAGTATCTGTACCAGACTCTGACCGTCAGTGGTTCTCAGCAGGTGCGACTTACCATATCAATAAAGATCAGGCTCTTGATGTAGGCTTTACTTACCTAGTGGGTAAAGATAAGCAAGTTAATGATACGATCGGTACAGTTAAGCTAGATACGACGACCAAGGCGACAGCGATGCTGTTTGGTGTTCAGTACACTCATAAATTCTAAACTAAGCTTACATTATCTACGCAAAGGTCAGCATTCGCTGGCCTTTTCTTTGCCTCTAACCTACTCTGATATCTAAATTTCTGTCAGTTCGTGATCCAATGTTTACGGGTTTTAGCGCACAGGTGTACTCAAGCCTCTGCTTTTGGCACTACAAACGTTCGCTGAAATCAGCACACACGCCGTTAACATACAGAATAAAACACTAAAAAATACCCATGGACTAATTGATAGCTTCAAAAACTCGAAATACAGTGTTTTTAATTTTTAAAGTAATAACTCTAACCTTATCATCGCCCGACGCAAATAAAACCAATTCAGCGAACATTACAATGAAAACAAATAAGACTCTTTTATCACTTGCCGTCGCTTGTGGTCTAGTGGCAACCTCATCGACTGTTAACGCAGCAGGCTTTCAATTAGCAGAATACTCAGCAACGGGCTTAGGCCGCGCATACGCAGGTGAAGCGGCAATGGCAGACAACGCAAGCGCACAGTGGCGCAACCCTGCTATGCTGACTTACCTTGAAGGTACTCAGATCTCCACTGGTGCGATTTATGTTGATCCAAATGTCGATGTTAATGGCAACATCGATGGCTCAAAAGCTCAAGTAACTCTACCAGATTCATCCGTGTCTTCATCAGACTTTGCCAACGACGCTATTATCCCAAACTTGTACATTTCACATCGTTACTCGGACGAGTTTGCAGTGGGTTTTGCGCTAGGTACAAACTACGGTATGGAAACAAACCTCGGTAACGACTTTGCCGCTGCTCACTTTGGCAACGAAGCTAGTGTAACAACCATGGAAGCAAACCTAAATCTAGCTTACAAACTCAACGACAGTGTGAGCTTTGGTGGTGGTCTGCGCTATGTAATGGGTGAAGGTAGTTTTGGAGCTAAAACACCGAAAAGTAACCTTGTATCACCAGGCAATGTTACAACTCTCAAATATATGGAAGGTGACGACACTGCGTTCGGTTGGCAAGCAGGTACAGCATGGCAAATAAACGAAAACCATCGTATTGGCTTGGCATACAAATCTGAAGTAGAACTAAAGTTAGAAGGTTATGCTACTGGTATTGGTTTCGACCCAGCATTGGCCAATGCTCGTGATAATGGCTATATGAACTTAGCATTACCAGCTACCGCAGAACTAGCGAGTTTTCATCAGCTTACCAACCAACTTGCTATTCACGCCAGCATCAATTGGACTGACTGGAGCAGTTTCGAGAAACTTGAAGCCCAGCTAGATACGTACGGCACTAAAATGGTTAAAGAGGAAAACTGGAAAGACAACTACCGTTTTGCTCTTGGTGCTACTTACCAAGTAGACTCTAAGCTAGCAGTACGTACTGGCGTCGCATATGATACTTCAGCAGTTAGTGATCAGAACCGTACGATTACTATTCCGGAAACAGATCGTACTTGGCTAAGTCTTGGTGCAACATATGAGTTTACTAAGCAGTTTACCCTTGACGGTGGTCTGACTTACATTATCGCTAGAGACGCTCCAATCACTGAGTCTCGAGGTTATGCATCAGATGATGACGCACAGGCAATTGGTGGTCAGTTTATTGGTGAAGTGAGTGGCAACGTATGGCTAATCGGCCTACAAGCGAACTACACTTTCTAGTCATCGAAGCACGTTTAGAAAAAGGCTTGGAATTTTCCAAGCCTTTATTGTCTCCAGTAACTTTTGACTAAAACTCTTCTAAGTACTCGTCTAATAGCTCTTCTTCTTCGTGGTTATAGTCATCTTTTTCGATCTCAGCATTATAAGCTTGACGCTGAAGATACGCATCTCGTGCAACAGCATAAGGATCGGGAGAGTTTTCAAGCAGGGCTTCTTGGTTTACTAAAGCAGCCCGTGTTTCCATCCCTTCTAACGCCCATTTACTTAAGCCAGCCCAAAAATTCAGAAATGACAGCGGGACATAGGTTTTGTCAACAAAGTCCGACGCCTCTCTAACCGTCCAAGGACCATAACCGGGCACCATCACATAAGGCCCATTGCCTACACCATAGTGACCTACCGCATCACTAAAGGTTTTCTCATTGTGGTCTGTAATACCTGCTTCAGAAGCAATATCGATTAGGCCAACAATACCAAAGGTTGAGTTGATCCAAAAACGGTTAAAGTGATCGACCGCTTTCTCACCATTACCCATAATGATGTTATTGACCATACTTGCAGGCTCGTCTAGGTTGCCTAAAAAATTGCTAATACCTGTACGAATTGGCGAGGGTATATAGTTTACGTATGCTAAAGAAACGGGTCTAACGAAATAAGGATCTAGATAGTCGTAGTTTAACGCCCACATTGAGCGGTTAAAGCTTTCCATCGGGTCATAGACTTGCGGTTCGCTGAAAGCAGAATCGTCTTCAGGTGCTGACGCACACCCGGTTAGCGCAAAGGCTAAACACAAGATCCCTATTTGCAACGTGCTTTTTTTCATTATTATAAATCCATAAAAAAGGCCGGTAATGTTAC
The DNA here is from genome assembly GCF_001188205.1 of Vibrio sp. VPAP30. Taxonomy (NCBI): domain Bacteria; kingdom Pseudomonadati; phylum Pseudomonadota; class Gammaproteobacteria; order Vibrionales; family Vibrionaceae; genus Vibrio; species Vibrio sp. VPAP30. The sequence continues at coordinate 379,527 of NZ_LBLS01000043.1, read as the reverse complement.
CGGCCTTCGTATATTCATAATCAACAATTATCAATATTGACTATCAATTATAACTTCAACTGGTTCACCCATTCTAACGGCTTCGCTCTCTCCAAACCAGTCCCCTTGTTTGGTTGCAACGTTACCATCACTGTCTATACGAACGCGCACCATCAAAGATTCAAGTGACGATAGTTTTCTATCTTCCAACATACTGTTGCCATCATCTAAGACAACGGTTCGTGGGAAAGTTCCAAGCGGGTATCTTGCTGCCGCTACTGGCATTGGCGAACCATCAGCAGTATGCACAGAAACAATCAGCGAAGAATTTGGATCGGCATTGATATCGTCCGCTAAAGAGATACTGACCGATACTGACTTACCTGTTCCCACCTTCTGCCCCATCTGCTTCTGAGCATTTTCGATACTTCTAGAAAGCATTTCATAGCGGCTGTCTTTCGGGCCTATCATCTGCTGCATGATGCTCCAATAACGAACAGCAGCAGGATAATCTTTCCTTTCATAAGCATCAAATGCCAAAAGTGAGAATACTCGTAAATCAACATAATCTTGTTGAACTAGCTGTCCTAGTAAGCGACGTGCTTTATCTTGATCACTATCATCTTGAGACAACATTAGCGCTTGAGCATAACCTAACATCACATCTGGATTATCTGACTCTAGATTATAGGCCTTTTTCATCGCCCCAACAGCAGTGCCCACATCTCGGTTAGCGAGTGCAATCCGACCAAGCAGCAGCCAGCCTGTGGAATCATCAGGTTGGTAGTGCAAACGAGTACGCAAAGCCAAAGTGAGATCTTGCATTTCATCTTCGCTCAGAGCGGCACCTTCTGGTGACATTAGCTTCTTAGACAGCGCTGGTAAGTTAGCACTAACTTCATGCCATTTCTGCACATCTTCAGATGCTCCAAATTTGAAGTACAGCCCATATGACAATCCGATAACCAACAAAGTAGAAGGAACAATGACCGCTAGAGCAGAAATACGACTCTCTTGTTTCTGTTGCTCTTCGTGCGGTATATCATCAAGGAGCGACTGTTTTAGATCCTCAATTAACTCTTGTTGGTTTTCGACTAAACCTTCATCTGTCTCTTCTTCTAGCTCTTCCAAACGATCTTTATAGAACGCTTTGTTGAGTTCATCACGAAGCTCTTCATCGATATTTGATTTCTTCTTGATAAAAGGCAGCGCTATTAGCAATACGCTAACGGCAACTAGAATGACAGAAGCTATCCAAAATAGTGTCATTACTGCTTATCTCCATCATTCTTTTCATCAAGCAGCGCTTTTAAGCGTGCTTCTTTTTCTTCATCCCACTGCTTTGCACCTTCAGCAACGGTAGCCTTACGTTTTCGGCTTCGGACTAAGATGAATCCAAAACCAAACAAAACTACTGCAATAGGGCCAAGCCACAAGATAGAAGTGGCCATTGTAAATGGCGGATTATAAGTGACAAAGTTGCCGTAGCGAGCGATCATATAGTCGATTATTTCTTGCTTCGATTTGCCCGCTTTCGTCATTTCATACACTTTCTCGCGCAAATCGACGGCAAGTTCAGCATTTGAATCAGCTATAGTGTTGTTCTGACATTTTGGGCAACGTAGCGTATCACCTAGCTCTTTGAACTGCAGTTCTTGCTCTAACGTATCAAATTCATGGATTTCAATCGCCGCATGAGAGACCACAGCAAAGCTCAAACTTGCGAGTAACGCCATCATCCATTTTTTCATGATTTCGCCTCCGCTAGCATTGCCTCGTACATTGGCTTTAACGTCTCATTCCAGTTGCGGTCGTTAACGTCACCAACATGGCGGTAGCGGATAATGCCATTAGCATCAATGAGGAATGTCTCAGGCGCGCCATAAACACCTAAATCGAGCCCAAGCATTCCGTTGCCATCAAATAAGCTAATCAGGTAAGGGTTACCTAGGTCATTTAACCAACCAACTGCTTTGTCACGCTGATCTTTGTAATTAAGACCGATGATTTTTACCCCACTCGCAGCTAGCTCATTGAGATACTGGTGCTCCGCATAACAAGTTGGACACCAAGTTGCCCAAACATTGAGAAGCAACGGTTCCCCTTTAAATATCGCTTGGTCGTATAACTTGCCAGGCTCGGCGAGGTCTTCTAAACGAAACTCAGGAACGTGCTTGCCCACGAGCACAGATTCAAGCTTAGTTGGATCGTCGCCATGTTGGTTTTTGATCAACTGGGTCGCAAAAACAGCGACCAAGCCCAAAAATGCCACTAAGGGAATAAACAGAAACTTCTTATTCATTATGCCTCCTGCTTCTTCGCACTATTTCTAAAACGGTAGCGTTTATCACTAATAGCAATCGCACCACCTAGTGCCATAAACAGTGAACCAGCCCATATCCAACGCACAAACGGTTTGTGGTAAATACGCACAGCCCAAGATTTGTTATCGCCTAGACGTTCACCCATCGCAATGTACAAATCGCGAGTAATACCACGATCAATCGCGGCTTCAGTCATCATAGAACGCGCTGTAGTATAGAAGCGTTTCTCCGCATGCAGAGTATTGATGTATTTCCCGTCGCGAGTGATCTTAAAGTCTGCAATATATCCATCATAGTTTGGACCGTCTTTGTCACGCAGCCCTTCAAAATGGAAATCGTAGCCTTGAATCTGGATATGCTCCCCTGGAGCCAAGCGAACATCTCGCTCGATACTGTAGTTCTGCACCATTGCAATGCCGATCACACTTACAGCTAAACCAAGGTGACCGAACATCATCGCCCAGTGGCTACGCTGAAGTTTTTTCACACCTTCAAAAAATGGATGACGATGAGTGGCACGTTCATATAGTTCAAAGCCATGCAAACAAATGATCCATAGCGCCATTACCCAGCCAAGATAAGCCATAAACAGGAAGTGTTCTGAGAGCAGAGTAACGAATACACCCGCGAGGACTAGCGACACTACGCCTGAAATCAGCATAGGTTTCCTCAGCGCAGATAGATTGTCACGCTTCCATCGGATCAGAGGACCAATACCAAGCAAAAAGGCAAACGGGATCATTAACCAAGCAAACAGCATGTCAAAGAATGGCGCACCAATGGACACTGAACCTAAACCAATCTGTTTGTGTACTAATGGCAATAATGTGCCGACAAGTACAACAACAAGCGCTGCAATCAGCAGAACGTTGTTAGCGAGTAATGCGTTTTCACGCGATACCAAATCGAAGTTACCGCGAACTCTTACTGACGCGCCTTTAAGTGCGAACAGCAGCAGTGAACCACCGATAACAAACACAAGGAAACCTAAGATAAACATACCTCGTGATGGATCAGAGGCAAACGCATGTACTGAAACCAAAATCCCTGAACGAACAAGGAACGTCCCCAACAAACTGAGTGAGAATGCAGAAATAGCAAGCAGTACTGTCCACGCTTTAAACGTACCGCGTTTTTCTGTGACTGCTAGTGAGTGCATTAATGCAGTACCCGCTAACCACGGCATAAACGATGCGTTTTCTACTGGATCCCAGAACCACCAACCGCCCCAGCCGAGTTCGTAATATGCCCACCAAGAGCCTAGTGCGATACCAAGTGTTAAAAATAACCAAGCAGCGGTTGTCCAAGGACGAGACCATCGGGCCCATGCCGTATCTAAGCGACCGGTCATTAGTGAAGCAATCGCAAAAGAGAAGGCTACCGAGAAACCCACGTACCCCATGTAGAGCATAGGAGGGTGAATAATTAAGCCCGGGTCTTGCAGAAGCGGGTTCAAATCTCGACCATCTACAGGAAAGAACGGCAAAGTACGTAGGAATGGATTCGATGTCAGAATAATAAACAGCAAGAAGCCGACTGTAATCAAACCCATCACTGCCAACACGCGCGCTACCGACTCTTGTGGCATACCGCGACTGAATGTGGCTACTGCAACGGTCCACGCGGCTTGGATCAATACCCAAAGCAGCAGCGAGCCTTCATGCGCACCCCAAACTGCGGTTAAACGATAATACCAAGGCAACTGGCTATTAGAGTTACTGGCCACGTAATTGAGGGTAAAATCATTGGTGTAAAACGCCCATAGCAAAATGGCGAAAGAGATCGATAAAAGTAAGAACATGCCCCAAGACAAAGGTCTTGCGCTGTTCATTAGCAATGTATTGTTTCGAGATGCACCAACCAGTGGCAAGATACTTAGCAATACTGCCAATGCCAAAGAGATGATCAGTGCAAAGTGACCTATTTCAGCAATCATTGACCGCTTCCTTGTTTCTGTTGTTCTGAGTATTGCAACGGTTCATGGGTCTTCTTCATCGCTTCAGCAATTTCTGGTGGCATGTACTCTTCATCGTGCTTAGCCAAGACTTCAAACGCCTGTATCGTTGTCGCATCTTTCAATACACCCTGAGCAACAATACCCTGCCCTTCACGAAATAGATCAGGAAGAATACCGTCATAAACGATGGTGACTTTTGGACCGACATCATGTAAATCGAACGATACGCGCAATGACTCTGGATCTCGCTTTACCGATCCAACAACGACCATACCACCAATGCGTAGGCGCTGACCTACCTCTGGCTTTGTCCCATCAGGCTTACCATTAACAAGCTCAGTCGGTGTATAGAAAAGATCCATATTCTGATTAAGTGCATAAAGCATCAAACCTAATGTGGCACTGATACCAATAAAGATCGCAAGAACAATGCCGAGCCTCTTTTTACGTCTTGGGTTCATAATGTGTTCTCCAAATTTTTCGCCGCGTCAATTCGTGCTTGTCTGTCTACTTTTGCTTGTACTTCAGAGAGTAGCGATTGACCTCTTCTCACACTTAATACCAATAGAAAGAGCATGACACCAAATGTGACACCAAATGCAGTCCAGACATAACCGGCATAGCCGCCCATGGCAAAGAAATCACTCAAAGACTCAAAATGCATGTTTAACTCCCTCTCTGAGATTTATTCGCAGCTAACTCAACCACCCACGGGCGATGACTCTCTTTACTAATGATTTCGTTGCGCAGACGAATCATAGTGACTGAGCCAAAGAAGAAAGCAAATCCAAATATGTTCAATAGCAACGGCCACAACATATTGCTAGAAATTGAAGGCTTTTCAAACTTAGTGATCGTTGCGCCTTGATGAAGGGTGTTCCACCACTCAACTGAGAAATGAATAATCGGTAGGTTTACCACTCCGACAATTGCCAAGATACCTGCTGCTTTTGCTGCCGTTTTCTGATCGTCGAATGCATGATAAAGAGCAATCACACCTAAGTAGAGGAAAAGAAGAATAAGTTCGGAGGTTAAACGGGCATCCCATACCCACCATGTACCCCACATCGGCTTGCCCCAGATCGCCCCAGTTAAAAGAGCAATAAAGGTGTAAACTGCACCAATGGGAGCCATCGCCGATGCCGCCATATCTGACAAACGGATCTGCCATACGATACCAATGAAGGCTGCAATAGCCATAGACATATAAACGCCCATTGACCAAATCGCAGAAGGGACATGTATGTAGATAATTCTAAAGCTATCACCCTGCTGGTAATCAGAAGGTGCGAAAGCTAATCCCCACACTGTGCCGACGGTTAAACACACCAGCGCCAGTACGGAGAACCAGGGCAAAAGCTTACCACATAACTGGTAGGCTGATTCGGGCTTGGCATAGGGATGGAGCCATTTCCACATCGTCGTTCTCACTCTTACTTCAGTTCGTTTAACTTATTTTGTTAAACAATTATTAGTTTTGTAATTTATATAAAGGGGAAATTTCGTGCTTGATCAAAAACAACTAATTGACACTTACTCTGAGTGCCGCACTAATAGCAAACGGTGTCAGGGTCATTGCCCCCATAAACATCGCGCCTAATATAGCCAATTGTCCGTTATACGCCATTCCAAGCGACGCAGCATCAATGGCAGACGTCGCAAATATCAATATTGGAATGTAAAGCGGTAAAACAAGCAGACTGAGCAGCACGCCCCCTTTCTGCAGCCCAACGGTCAGTGCAACACCGATAGCACCAATAAAACTCAGCGTCGGTGTGCCTATCAGTAGTGTCAATACCACCGCTAACCAAGTGTTGAAGTCTAACGACAACAATATGGACAGCAATGGACTAATCAGAATTAGTGGCAAACCAGTTAACAACCAATGTGCGATGACTTTTGAAATCACCACTATGGGCAATGGAACAGGCATCAACATCATCTGTTCTAACGCGCCATCTTGAAAGTCGTCACGAAGCAAACGTTCAAGAGACAATAAAGCAGAGAGTAGAGCCGCAACCCAAACGATACCAGCCGCAATACGAGCCAGTAGGTTTGGCTCTGGACCAATACTTAGCGGAAACAGTGTAATAACAATAATAAAAAACCACAGAGGATTAAAGATATCTGCTTGGCGGCGAAAAGCGATGAGCAGCTCGCGTCTTATAATACTGTTCATAGTGCCTAGCATGTTCAATTACCTAACTTAATTTTTCTTAGTTTTGGGTTATCTGCGAACATATCTTGGTGCGTAGTCAGCATAACGATACCACCATTTTCCGCATGTTGAAGAAACAGAGATTCAAGCACTTTCACACCCTGTTTATCAATCGCAGTCAAAGGCTCATCTAGTATCCACAATTTGTGATCACTCAACCACAATCGGGCTAATGCCACTCGACGCTGTTGGCCCGCTGACAATTGAGCCACTGGGACATCTTCTCGCCCCGCCAACCCGACCTTGGTGAGAGCATTGAAAATGGTTTGCTTGTCGACTGGCTTGCGTGAATGAATACTTAGATAAAAACGCAAATTTTCGTAGGCCGTTAGTTCGCGCTTAACACCTGTTTGGTGGCCTAGAAAGAGAAGATCTTGATGAAAAGCATCTCGGTTAGACTCAATGTTCTCACCACTCCAATAGATGTCGCCATTGTCGCGGTCGCCTAATCCCGTAATGATACGCAGTAAGGTGGTTTTTCCTGTACCGTTTCGCCCTTCTACTTGAACTAATTCTCCAGACTCTATGGAAAAAGATAGGGATTCAAAGAGAATTCTTTCATCTCTTATTGCTGTCAGTTGAGATACTTCTAACATTTGCGGTCACTAGGTAAACTTTGAGCTAACATCTTACCACAGCCTTTTCATCGCAAAATAGAATTAGACCTATACGAATCACGAAACTAAGTAAGAATCTGTTAATATTCAAACATAAATCGTATTAACTACCACTAAATAGTTACATTCAAATATAAAAAAAGTGCCCTAAGACACTTTTTATTCAGCCGGTCATTTCGCGCTTCGTTTTTTGGTCGCAAACTTTTGCCGCTGGGGGCGAGTTTCAAGGGGCGGGACTTTCTCTTTACCCGATATTTTGTTCTGCAACGACATCATCAGCTCAGCTTCCGCTTTTGGTAACTCACACTCCTCTATGAGCTCATTAACGTCAGCTCCTAGCTGAACCATTTTACTTGCTCGCGAGTATAAACGACCATCACTGTCTGCTTGTTCTAGTTCTGTGATACGCTCATTTAAATGCTGGATAATATCTTGCTGCTCGCTGACCTTTTGTCCGAGTCCAACAACAACCGAGCGAACTTCTAGAAGCTGTTTGCTCGCTTTTTGCAGCTCTTTGTCTAGATGACGATTTTGTTGGCGTAAGTGCTCGGCAGAACGAACTTGGCCACGTTTAAGTCGAAATAACGCTAAGCAGATAAACAGAAAAATTAACGCTATTGCCCCAGCAACAACTGGAGCACTGGTCATCCAACTCATGTCCATTATAGGTGAGCCATCTCATCCCACTCGTCATCAGTCAGCAGCTTGTTAAGATCAACCAAGATAAGTAGCTTGCCATCACGGTTGCTAACACCTTGGATAAACTTAGCACTTTCATCTGTACCAACACTTGGTGTTGTATCGATCTCTGATGAGCGTAGGTAAACAACTTCAGCAACGCTATCCACTAGGATACCGATAACTTGGTGCTCAGATTCAATCACAATAATGCGCGTATTGTCTGTGATTTCACCTTCCATCAAACCAAAACGAGAGCGTGTATCAATAACAGTAACCACGTTACCACGCAGGTTTATAATACCGAGAACATAGTCTGGTGCTCCTGGCACTGGCGCAATTTCAGTATAACGAAGTACTTCTCGTACCTGCATTACATTGATGCCATAGGTTTCTTCTTCTAGCTGGAACGTCACCCACTGAAGCACTTCGTCGTTAGACTGCTCTTTTCTTACTTCTACTTCATTTGTTTGAGACATACCTTATCCTCTCTAAGCCTAAATCGGCACAAATGTTCTAATTATCTAATGCTTTAACATCAAGTCCTGCATTAAGCATAGCTATCAATGCTTCAACGTGGATCAAAGCACACATTTTTTCTTTTACCATACCAGCAAGCCAAGGGCGTTTTCCTGCCGTTTCTCGCCAGCGGACCATTTCTGGATTTAAAGCTTCAGTACCCATTAGCTGTGTTGATGCTAGGCCCCACATGCTTGCACCTAGCATCACTATATATTGGTACTTCTCTTTGTAACTGTCGTCTTGTAGCTTCTCAGCCATCACCCATTTTGCAGTGTCTACAACATCTAATTGCGCTTCACGGCTGGTCTGTAACCCTAAGTACCAATCTGGACGGCCAATTAAATGGTTTAGCTCGGCTATTCTATGAATACCGCCTAGCTCATCAAGCGGGACTGCAAAAGTCACGCTATTGACATCAAAATAGAGCACTTGAAAGGCAACATCTCGTTGCGTTGAGTGCCAAACACCAATCTCACTGCCACCAGCCTGTGTTTCAAGGTCCTGCTCAGGTTCAATACTGGCATCGACTGCTACGTCTGGCTCAGATATCACTGGTTCAGCGACAACTTCATCAAGGTCGGGCACATCAACCTTAGGTTCTGGCTCTTCAACCAAAATTTCGGGTTCTTCAACAACCCACTCTTGAATCTCTTCTTCTTCAACGGCAATTTCTGTCTGAACTTGAGCAATATCAGCTGTGTTTTTCTCCATCACCTCTTCAAGTTCTAGCTCAGCAACTGGGTTGGTGTTTTCTAACTGCTCTAACAGACGTTCAACATCTTCTAGGTTAGGGACCTCAACCTCTTCAGTTGGAAGTTGGTAATAGCTTTTTTCTTCTACTGATTGAACCATCGGGTCTAGGTTAGACTCTTCATCAAGTTCAGTACCAGCGGCAGGGACTACAGACAACTCTGGCGTTTGTTCCTGCGTGCTTTCACTTACCTCTACGTCGAGAGACTCTTCTAATAAAGCAGAAAAGTAGTCATCTAATGCTTGTTCACTTGAAAGCGAAGAGTGGTTAGTCATCAATCGCTAACCTCTCTAAATAAATCAACAGTTGCTTATAAGCAAACACCCCCCTACTGCCCGATGCAAAATGGGACACGGGTAAATGCTTTAAGCTAGCATCCCTAAATTTAGTATCAATTGGTACGGCTGACGACCATACCTGACTTGGATAATCTTTCTTAAGCTGTTGCAAAGTCTGCAATGACGCTCGTGTTCGTTTATCGTACATGGTTGGCACAATCGTGACATTGAATGATTTATTGCGCGACTTTTGCATAATTGCCAAAGTGCGAATCATTCGTTCTAGGCCTTTCATTGCCAAGAACTCTGTCTGTACGGGGATAAGGATTCTGTCACTTGCTGCCAAGGCGTTAACCATCATCACACCAAGAATTGGCGGACAATCGATCAGCACGTAATCATAGCGCTCCTTGATAGCGAGGAGCGCGCGCTTGAGGATAAGACCCATACCGCTACGATTACCCATAACACGATCCAACGTCGCCAGAGACATATGAGCCGGAATCAAATCTATACCTTCAATATCAGACTGCATCACAAGTGGCATAACCGTTTGTTCGGTATACTCTTTTAACTGAAACAAATCGAATAAGCTAACAGGCACACTGTCCGAGTCATAGCCTAGGTAAGTAGTTAGCGAAGCATGTGGATCCGTGTCAACCAGTAAAACGCGCTTACCTTGCTTGCTAAGTAAGCCAGCTAGCGTAATGGTTGTTGTGGTTTTACCGACCCCGCCTTTTTGGTTTGCTATGCTCCAAACAATCATCTATAACCTCTATGCTAGACCGACTTCGACTAACATACGTTCAGCAATTCTCTCTAGCGGCAAATCTTCTGTGGATATACCCGCTTTTGCAACCGCTTGCGGCATGCCATAAACAACGCAGCTCTCTTCATCTTGAGCCCATATGGTTGAGCCTGCACCTTTCAACATACGCGCACCTTCACGACCATCTGCTCCCATTCCCGTCAACACCATAGATAAGACTGAGTCGGAATAGATTTTTGCTGCGCTTCCAAAAGTAACATCAACACATGGCTTGTAGTTCATGCGCTCTCCACCATCAATGATGCGCAGCTTGGCAGAACCTGGTCGACCTTCGATCATCATCTGCTTTCCACCAGGTGCCAAATAAGCGACCCCTGGCTTCAGCGCATCACCGTCAGCCGCTTCTTTTACTTGGATCTTACACAGAGAATTCAAACGGCTAGCGAATGCTGCGGTAAAGGTTGCTGGCATATGTTGAATCAGCACAATTGGGTGTGGATAATTGACTGGCAACTTGGTCAGGATTTTTTGTAATGCAACTGGCCCGCCAGTTGACGTACCAATTGCGGTTAGCTGATACTTTTTACCACTCGCTTTAAAACGCGTCGCTACAGGCGGTTTCGAGGCAGGTGATGTGGGGGAAGGGCGGAGCGATGAACGCGCAGTAGCAGTCTGAGAAGCTGGCTTGGCTGTCGTCGTGGGCTTTGGCATGCTGCGGCGCATCATTGCACGTTTTGACGCGATTTGAATCACGCGCTGCTGCAGCAAAGTGACGGCTTCATCGCGATTACGAGCGATATCTTCAAATTTCTTGGGCAAAAAGTCTAACGCTCCGGCATCAAGCGCATCGAGCGTTGCTTTCGCTCCATCATGGGTCAATGACGAAAACATCAAAATTGGCACTGGGCTTTTTGCCATGATTTCGCGAACCGCGGTAATACCGTCCATGACAGGCATTTCGATATCCATGGTTATGACATCAGGCTTGATTCGCAACGCTTTATCTACTGCTTCTTTACCGTTAGTCGCGACATCAATCACCTCTAAACGTGCATCAGAGTTAATGATTTCACTTACGCGACGACGGAAAAAACTCGAATCATCTACAACTAATACTTTGATCGCCATATTTGTCCTTCTATATTTCGCGATTTAGATTCGAGAAGCAGCAGCATACTGCTTAAGCAAATCTGGCACATCTAAGATAAGTGCAATGTGACCATCACTTGTAATGGTCGCACCAGCCATACCCGGTGTACCTTGTAGTAAGTTATCTAGCGGCTTAATCACCACCTCTTCCTGACCGATAAGTGTATCCACTACAAAACCAACACGCTGGCTACCAATTTGCACAATCACTACATGACCGTGACCTTTACGCAACTCAACTTGACCTGCTTGAGGTGCCAACCAGTTCTGTAGATAGAAAAGTGGAATCGATTTTTCACGCACAATAATGGTTAACTGACCATCAACCACGTTAGTGCGACTCAGATCTAAATGGAAAATCTCGTTTACGCTTGCCAACGGAAGCGCAAATGGGTGATTAGCAACACCAACCATCAGCGTCGGTAAGATAGCAAGTGTTAATGGTACCTTGATGGTAATCTTGGTGCCTTTGCCCATTTCAGAATCAATATCAATTGAACCGTTTAGGGTATTGATCGCTGTTTTTACAACGTCCATACCAACACCACGACCTGAAATGTCAGAGATTTGTTCTTTACTTGAAAAGCCTGGCATAAAGATAAGATTGAAACATTCTTTATCAGTCAATCGTGACGCGGCATCTTCATCCATGATACCGCGTTTAACTGCGATACCACGTAATTTGTCTGGGTCCATGCCGCCACCATCATCGACGATAGCGAGTTCAATATGGTCACCTTCTTGAGATGCAGACAGAATCACTTTCCCTGTTTTAGACTTACCGGCGGCAACACGATCTGCAGGCATTTCAACACCGTGGTCAACCGAGTTACGCACCAAGTGAATCAATGGGTCAGCTAGTGCTTCAACTAGGTTTTTATCTAGATCTGTGTCTTCACCACGCATCTCTAGGTTAATATCTTTCTTCAGGCTACGCGCAAGGTCTCGTACCACGCGAGGGAAACGGCCAAATACTTTTTTGATTGGCTGCATACGCGTTTTCATTACCGCGCCCTGCAGATCGGCAGTGACCACATCTAAGTTCGCAACCGCCTTCTCCATTTCTTCGTCGTCGCTATTTAATCCTAAGCTAAGTAGTCTATTGCGCACCAATACCAACTCGCCCACCATGTTCATGATGGTGTCGAGAGTAGATGTATCAACACGTACTGTAGCTTCAGCCTGAGGTTTCTTAGCCTGCGCTGCCGGTACAGCGGCTTCTTTCTTCGCTGGCGGTTTAGGTGCTTCTTTTGGTGCTGCTTGAGCTACAGGAGCCGGCTTAGATTCAGGCTTAGGTGTTGGTGCTGGCTGAGGAGCTGGATTTGCCGCTACAGGTTTAGTCGCAGCATCAAGCTCTTCAATCGAAGGACCTTTGCCCGAACCGTGAAGATCATCGAGTAGTTTCTCGAACTCGGCATCGGTCATCAAGTCGCTGTCTCCAGCCCCCGCTGCAGGAGAAGGTGGAGGTGGGGGTGGCGCTGCTGCTGGCGTCTCCGGAGCGACTGGTGCCGCCTCGCCTTTACCAGGACCCTGTCCCGAACCATGCAACTCATCGAGCAGCTTCTCAAATTCGTCATCGGTAATATCACCACTCAAGTCTGCGCTCGGTGCAGCAGGAGGTGGCGTGGATGGTGGAGGCGTTGCTTCACCTGCCGCAGAACCAGGCGCGCTGCCTGAACCATGCAACTCATCAAGCAACTTCTCAAATTCATCTTGTGTGATTTCATCAATAGAACCAGATGAAACCTCAGTTTGAGGAGCTTCAACTTGAACAGGCTCTTCGATAACAGGCTCTGCAACTACTGCCTCTTCAACAACAGCAGGAGCATCTGCTACAACTTCATCTTCAGACTCAGGCTTACATAATCGATGTAGCTCGTCGAGCAGAGACTGCTCTGCTGGAGGCAGAGGTTCACGATCTTGAACGGCTTGAAATTGTTCATTAACCGTATCTAAGGCTTGAAGCATGGTATCCATCAGGCCTGCGGTAACGGAGCGCTGTCCATTTCGCAAAATATCGAACACGTTTTCTGCACCGTGACAGGTATCAACGAGTTCTGTTAACGCTAGGAACCCCGCCCCACCTTTTACCGTATGAAACCCACGGAAAATGGCATTGAGGAGATCTTTGTCTTCAGGATTGTTTTCCAGCTCGACCAACTGCTCAGAGAGAAGTTCTAGTATCTCCCCTGCTTCGACTAAAAAGTCCTGTAGGATGTCTTCGTCTAAATCGTAGCTCATATGTTACCTCTAAAACCCAAGACTTGAGAGTAAGTCGTCGACTTCGTCTTGTGATGAAACGGCATCATCCCTTTCTTGAGGGTTAAGGATCGGACCTTCAGGATCCGTAGATGCTTTGTTCTTGTTATTCGTGCTTTCTTCCAGCTGACTCGAACCAAACGCCGTAAGTATTTCGACTAACCTACCTTCGACCTCATCGACTAAGGTAATCACACGGCGAATAATCTGACCTGTCAGATCTTGAAAGTCTTGAGCCATTAGAATCTCGGTTAATTGCCCTCGAAGTTCAGAACTGTCTCCTTCCACTTCACCGAGCAAATCGTCAATACGATGACAGAGCGCCTTAAACTCAGCTAGCTCAATTCGACCATGCATAAGTTCATTCCATTGAGGGCGAACTTGTAGCAGTCCTTCATGGAGGTTGTCCGCTATTGGCATACAGCGGTCAACTGCATCCATTGTTTTATTTGCAGCTACCTCTGTTTTGTCAATGACGTATTGGAGGCGATCCCTTGCATCTGGGATTTCGTCATTGGCAATCTCACTCATACGGTCATCCACGCTGAAATGTTTGATTGACTCATGTAAATCACGAGTCAACTCCCCAATTTCTTGAAACATTGGATTTGAGTTGTTTTGGTAGATATCTTTGACAAGAAGATCCGCTTCTTGCTGCTGACCTGCTTCCAACATCTCTACGAGTTGCTTTGCCTGTTCTAATGAAATCATTCTGAATTGGCCTTTAGCGCCTTAAGTCAATACCTTGACTTATAAACGTTCAAATATTTTATCTAGTTTTTCTTTTAGTGTTGCAGCGGTGAATGGTTTAACGATGTACCCATTAACACCGGCTTGCGCAGCTTCGATGATCTGCTCACGTTTAGCTTCTGCAGTAATCATCAACACCGGCAAGTGCTTCAACTCTTCGTCCGCTCGAATATGCTTTAGAAGGTCAATACCTTGCATACCTGGCATATTCCAGTCTGTCACGACGAAGTCGAACTCCCCTTTCTTCAGCATAGGTAACGCCGTTAAGCCATCATCCGCTTCTTGAGTATTGTTAAACCCAAGATCGCGCAGTAGGTTCTTAACAATACGACGCATCGTTGAAAAATCATCAACAATAAGGATTTTCATGTTTTTATTCAAAATTGCCTCCACTGAGTTCGAGATCAGTGATGTTTACTCATTATTTGTCCATGCACTTAACTTTGTGCGTAGACGCTGCATTGATTGGCTTAGTATTTGGCTAACGCGTGACTCGCTAACACCAATCACCTCACCGATTTCTTTTAAGTTTAACTCTTCATCATAATAAAGCGAAAGTACTAGGGCTTCACGTTCTGGAAGCGATTTAATTGAATCTACTAGCGCTTTTCGGAAAAACTCGTCTGCCACACCCTGAAATGGAAGATTATCTTCATCGGCATCTTCGGGAGAAATTGAATCTTCTGACACTCCGAGATCTTCGATTCCAATCAAACGCGAACAGTTTATATCCGTTAAAATAGTATGGTATTGGTCAAGGCTTATTCCTAGCTGCTGTGCAACTTCTGCATCAGTAGGATCTCTATTCAGTAAACCTTCTAGAGTGGAGATCGCCTGACTAACCTCACGATTATGCTTATGCACTGACCGAGGAACCCAATCCCCACGACGTATATCGTCAAGCATAGCACCTCGGATACGAATGCCAGCATATGTTTCAAAACTAGCGCCTTTACTGCCATCGTAGTTTTTTTGCGCTTCGAGCAAACCGATCATGCCCGCCTGAATAAGATCTTCCACTTGTACACTAGGCGGTAGGCGCCCTAGTAAATGATGAGCAATGCGCTTCACCAGCACCGAGTATTTCTCTAGAAATGCTCGTTGGCTGTTTTGATTCGCATACTGTTCATAAGTCAAAGCCTTATTCACCAAATGGTTCCTCTAGCATCTCAGGTCTATTTAGTAAGCGTTCTACAAAAAACTCAAGATGTCCACTCGGTGTTTTAGGAATTGGCCATGTCAGCGCTTTATTTGCCAATGAACCAATTGCTAGTGCCGCCGGAGATCTTGGGAACGCGTCAACAACAATCTTTTGTTTCTTAACAGATTGTCTAACTTTATCATCCAACGGAATACATGCTACGAGCTCTAGGCTCACATTCAAGAATCGCTCTGTGACCAAGGTCAACTTTGCGAACAATTCTCTGCCTTCTCGATAGCTTCTGACCATATTTGCAACGATTTTAAAACGTTGCACCTGATGTTCTTTGCTCAGCAACTTAATTAAAGCATATGCATCAGTGATTGACGTAGGTTCATCACAAACCACAATAACAACATCTTGCGCAGCTCGAGAGAAACTCACAACCATATCGGAAATACCCGCTGCCGTATCAATCAGCAATACGTCCATTTCGTCTTCTAAGCTACCAAAGGCTCGAATTAGACCAATATGTTGAGCGTGAGATAGCTCAGTCATTGATTGAGTACCAGATGTCGCTGGAATGATCTTAATACCGTGCGGACCTTCTACAATCGCATCTTTAAGTTCACATTCACCCGCAAGCACATGGCCTAGGTTGCGCTTTGGCCGAATACCGAGCATTACATCGACATTGGCCAACCCAAGGTCAGCATCTAATACCATGACTTTTTTGCCTTGGCGCGCCATTGAGATTGCCATGCCCAACGTTACGTTTGATTTACCAACACCGCCTTTACCACCCGTTACCGAAATAACCTTGGTCAATGATGGCTGTGTTAAGCGGCGTAATCCGCTTGCTTGGTCTTGTATCATATTTTTAGTCATAATCGTCCGCCGCCTAGAACCTCTCCGCTTCACTATTCCAGTAGTGAGGTTCATCTTCTGTCGACTTCTCTAATAATTCGTTTGCTTTTGCGACCATATATTTAGGTTGCGCTATCACAATATCTTCCGGAACTCGTTGTCCATTCGCTATGTAGGCAACGGGTAAAGAGTTCTGTACAACTACGCTGACAAACTCACCTAAACTCAGTGATTCATCTAGTTTAGTCATAATACAACCAGACAACGGAATACGTTTGAAATGGTCAATGGTCTCTTGCAGTACCTTTCGTTGCGCCGTTGCAGGCAAAACTAAGTAGCTGTGGATCATTTCTCCGCTTTCATGCATAAGCGTATCTAATTGCTCAGACAGCCTTACATCACGCTGCCCCATACCTGCGGTATCAACTAGAATTAGGCGACGATTTCGTAATTGATATATTACATCGGCTAACTCATTGGAATCTTTAGCGACTTTTACAGGACAACCCATAATTCTTCCATAAATCGCTAATTGCTCATGCGCACCAATACGATAAGTATCTGTTGAAACCAGTGCCACATTATCTGAGCCGTACTCCATTGCGGCGCGTGCCGCCAGTTTTGCAACAGTGGTGGTTTTACCCACACCAGTAGGCCCGAGCAAAGCAACCACACCACCTCGTTTTAAGATATCTTGTCGAGAAATAGGGATCTGATCTGACACCAATCCGAGTAATGCTTTCCATGCCTTAGTCGGAGGTGTGTCTTCCGGTATATAGCAAGCAAGCTGATCAGCAAGGTCAGATGAAACACCCATGCGCTCAAGACGTTTGATTAACATGGCTCGCAGAGGCTCTCGACGCTCTACCTCTTGCCACATCAGGCCCGAAACTTGATGTTCTAGAAGCTGACGTATTGACGTCATCTCTTCTTTCATCTCTTCCAAGTCTTCACTTGAGACCGGAGGCTCTTCACGACGCTGTCTTTCATAACGCGTTGGATCTAATTTGGCGGCTGGCTTATCTACCCGGCGATCTTCAGCAATTAAACGCGCAAGTGGCGAATCTTCTTTGAGCTGTACATTATCTCGAGACGGATCACGTGACGCTGACTGCCTTTTTAGCAACGCTGAAAGTGAGTCTTGGTTATCGCTGCCCTCTTGCTCGACAGCATCGGCACCATTTGTGCTGTATTGCTTAAGCATAGTGGCAAAACGCTTAGTCATAGAGCGACCAGAATCGGCTTGAGTTTGCAAACTGACTTGATCATCGTCCAATGTACGTTGGTTTGGAGTAGGAATACTTGCAGGGGCCTGGCGAGTATTGTTATGGCGAGGACTTGAGTTATAGCCGTTACTTTGGCGCTTAACTCCTTCAGCACCATCGACAGCCGCAACGATCTCTACACCACCCGCGACTTTTTTATTTGACATGATCACCGCGTCATCACCTAACTCCCCTTTAACTTGGAGTAAGGCGCTGCGCATGTCTTTGGCAAAAAATCGTTTAATCTTCAAATTAAGTACCGTATCTCAACGCATCCATTCTAG
Source organism: Vibrio sp. VPAP30 (assembly GCF_001188205.1). NCBI lineage: Bacteria > Pseudomonadati > Pseudomonadota > Gammaproteobacteria > Vibrionales > Vibrionaceae > Vibrio > Vibrio sp. VPAP30. Next base: position 361,719 of record NZ_LBLS01000043.1, on the reverse strand, counting down.
TTTCCAACCGCTTGAACAATGCGAATTTGTTTCTCGTCAGGGACCTCTTGATAAGAGAGAACTCTTAATGAAGGAATCGTATTTTTGACAAACTTAGCTAGCGTAGAACGTAGTACACCAGAGGTTAGAAGTACCGCTGGTTCACCTTTAAGCTCTTGCTCTTGTGTCGCTTGGCTTAATGATGATTGTAGTCGTTCTGCTAAGCCTGGCTCAATTCCCGCCGATTCCCCGCCTGAAGCCTGCATTGTTTGATGCAATATTTGTTCCAGCTCAGGAATAAGAGTAATGACTGGCAGCTCAGGCTCTATCCCATTGATTTCCTGGACAATTAATCGTTTTAACGAGATGCGCACTGCAGCCGTAAGAATGTCAGCTTCTTGACTCTTACTTGAGTATTCGGACAAGGTTTGAACAATAGATCTAATATCTCGGATTGGTACCGCTTCATTAAGCAGGTTTTGCAACACTTTCACTACCACGCCCAATTGAAGCTGATCCGGTACAAAACTTTCTACTAGCTTAGGCGTGCTTCGACCCAACATTTCGAGTAGGTTCTGAACTTCTTCATGGCCAATAAGCTGAGAAGCATTGTTAGTCAGTAGTTGGCTAAGGTGAGTCGCCAACACCGTTGAAGAGTCAACCACTGTATAGCCAAGTGCTTGAGCATGCTCACGTTGCTCTTCTCGAATCCAAGCGGCTTCGAGGCCAAAAGCAGGATCGATGGTCGGCTCGCCTTCAATCATTCCATAAACCTGACCTGGGTTAATCGCCAACTCCATATCTGGTCGAATTTCTGCCTCACCAACTGCGACACCCATCAAGGTAATACGATAACTGTTGGGCGTAAGCTCTAGATTGTCTCGAATGTGTACAGCAGGGATTAAAAAGCCGAAGTCTTGGGAAAGCTTCTTACGCACCCCTTTAACGCGTTCTAATAACTCACCACCTTGGTCTTTATCCACCAATGGAATTAATCGATATCCCACCTCTAGTCCAATAATATCAACAGGCTGAACGTCATCCCAAGATAGTTCTTTCGGCGTTGTTGTCTCTTGCTCTGTCGTCGCTTGAGTGCTTGGCTCTTCCGCCGCTTTCTTCTGCTTGCGGAAGATCCAGTAAGCACCACCACCCGCAATAAGCGCAAGTAGTAAAAAAGCAAAGTGCGGCATGCCAGGTACTAGCCCCATCACACCGAGTATGCCCGCGGTAATCATGAGTGCTTTCGGGTTGTCAAACATTTGAAAGGCAACCTGTTGACCCATATCTTCATCAGTGTTTTGGCGTGTAACCATGATCGCCGCGCCAATGGAAAGGAGTAGCGATGGGATTTGTGCGACCAAACCATCACCAATGGTCAACAGAGTATAGATTTGCAGTGCTTCCTTGAAGCCAAGGTCATACTGGATCATACCGATAGAAAGACCGCCGATAATGTTGATAAACAAAATCAAGATACCGGCAATGGCATCTCCTTTTACAAATTTCGAAGCACCATCCATAGAACCGTAGAAATCTGCTTCTTTAGTAACTTCTTGACGCCTTGTTCTTGCTTGGTCTTGATCAATGAGTCCAGCATTTAAATCGGCATCGATAGCCATCTGCTTACCCGGTAACGCATCCAAGGTGAAACGTGCACTCACTTCCGAAATACGTCCTGCACCTTTGGTTACAACCATAAAGTTAATGATCATCAAGATAAGGAAAACAACCAGACCAACAGCATAGTTGCCACCGATAACCACACTACCAAAGGCTTCAATCACCTTACCTGCCGCACTTGACCCTTCATGACCATAGAGAAGAACAACACGTGTTGATGCGACGTTTAACGCCAAGCGCAGAAGCGTCGAGATAAGTAACACCGTGGGGAAAGCAGCAAAATCAAGTGGTCGACGCGTATATACCGTCACCAGTAAGACAACCATCGCTAACGCGATATTGAAGGTGAAGAACAAATCGAGCAAAAATGCTGGAATTGGCAGAATAACCATTGCCAATGTCGACAATACCATAACTGGCGCGCCAACAGCGGGCATCGCACGTTGAGGGATTGGAGGCAATTTGTCCGTAAACGGCAGAGAAAACTTCATAGTTGAGTAGCTACAATAGTCTGAAAAAGAAGAACTTGGACTAGCTATGCAATATCTAGTCCAGCAACTCTGTCAAATTAATGGCTGCGCAATAACTCAGCGCAAGGGGAGTTTGTGTTCGGCAAGCATATGACCAACACAAATTGGCCAAACTCAGTCGCTACGGTTGAATATTAAAAGCAACTTCGCCCGTTAACTTCTCTAAAGAATACTCTATGCATGTGAGCCCAGAGGTCGGGAACATTGGCGGGGCAAGGTCAGGCACAAACTCAGCTGTTAGATATCCGACTAGAGGTAAATGCGACACCAGTAAAATACGCTCATAGCGATGTACATCAATAAGGGCCGATACATAGTCTGCCACTTGCTCCGAGTCGCCATATGGCGTGATCTCATCACAAGTTTCCACTTGGTCGGAACTGAAACACTCCGAGATCTCTTGCCAAGTCTGTTGGGCTCTAATGTATGGACTTACAAGCACTTTATCAAACTGTGAGAAACCTCTTTTAACACAGGCACGGGCGACAGCAACAGAAGCACTTCTACCGTTGTTTGTTAGCTCTCTCTGGGCATCGGATTGAGCAAAGTGCTCGGCTTCCCCATGGCGCATGATGAAAATTTTCATGGCATTTTCCTAATACTATCCGCTTTATTTCTGGCGCGGTTTTATTTTTGTCGTGCTGGTTTAAACACAGCTTCATTGTTATCAAGTGTTGAGCTATTTCGGCCCCAACATCAGCGTGGACCTATAAACAATTATATCAACTCTCTAACTAAAGACCCCGACTTTCTTAACACTATTTAAAGCTAATCAGTTCAGTTCTTTGACCCATTTTGCTCATATTTCTCAAACAGATAGTTTGCAGTCGACTACATCCGAGTCATAATTACTCTATTGTCTATAAGACCACTTAAACAGTTTCGGAGAGTGTACTGTGCACATTAGCCCCAATGATACGAACCAATATCGTTATCTTACCTTAGCTAACGGAGTCAGGGTTTTATTGATTCACGATCAAGGTGCGCAAAAATCAGCAGCAGCCCTCGCGGTCAATGTGGGTCACTTCGACGACCCATCCGATAGAGAAGGTCTCGCCCATTATTTAGAACATATGTTGTTTTTGGGCACAGAAAAATACCCCAAAGTCGGAGAATTTCAAAGCTATATTAATCAGCATGGCGGCAGTAATAATGCGTGGACAGGTACCGAACACACCTGCTTCTTCTTCGATGTAACACCCAATGCATTCGAGTCAAGCCTAGATCGCTTCAGTCAGTTTTTTACCGCCCCACTTTTCAACCCCGAAGCATTAGACAAAGAACGCCTAGCTGTTGAGTCTGAATACAAACTTAAACTCAATGATGATTCAAGAAGGCTCTATCAAGTCCATAAAGAAATTGTCAATCCCGCTCATCCCTTTAGTAAGTTTTCTGTTGGCAACTTAGAAACATTAGAGGATCGTAACGGTGAGTCGATCAGAGAGGAAATTATTGCCTTCCACTACGAGCAGTATTCTGCCGATTTAATGACGTTGGCTGTGACTGGCCCTCAGGATCTAGATGAACTTGAAACAATGTGTCATGAAAAGTTCTCAGCGATCCCAAATCATCAATTAGCCGGAAAGTGCATTACAACGCCATTTACTGATCAGTATTCAACCTCGATTTTGGTCAAAGTAGAACCCGTAAAGGAGATCCGAAAACTGATTCTTACCTTTCCTATGCCAAGCATGGATCAGTACTACCAAAGCAAACCTCTGTCTTACTTTGCCCACTTGTTAGGTTATGAAGGTAGCGGCAGTTTAATGCTAACACTCAAAGACAAAGACTGGATCACCTCTCTATCTGCTGGCGGTGGCACCAGTGGCAGCAACTATCGTGAATTTACCGTTAGCTGCGCGTTAACTCCGCTTGGCCTCGATCACATTGATGATATTACCCAGGCTGTCTTTAGCTATATCTCTTTGATTAGCGAGAAGGGGCTAGATGAGTGGCGATACGCAGAAAAGCAAGCGGTCTTGGAGTCAGCATTTCGTTTTCAAGAGCCCACTCGTTCACTCGATTTAGTCAGCCATTTAGTTATTAATATGCAGCATTATCAAGAAGAGGATGTTGTTTATGGTGATTTCATGATGAATCACTATGACGAGTCCGTCCTAAAATCTTTGTTGCAATATTTCACTCCGGCCAATCTCCGTACAACACTTATCGCACATGGGTATGAATACACCAAAGCGGCTAAATGGTATTTCACACCTTATTCTGTAAGTGCATTAGCCCATGAGCAAATAGAACATTACTTACGTCCTAGCCCATTGGTCTTTGAACTGCCCGAAAAGAATCCTTTTATCTGCTATGACTTAGACCCAAAGGAATTAGAGATTTCTCACTCTGTACCACAAGTATTAGAAGAGTTACCAGGCTTTAAACTTTGGCACTTGCAAGACGATGAATTTCGCGTCCCAAAAGGCGTGGTTTATATCGCCATTGATAGCCCTCATGCCGTAGCCAACCCACGCAATATTGTTAAGACTCGCCTCTGCGTCGAGATGTTTCTAGACAGCCTCGCTGCTGATACTTATCAAGCAGAAATCGCAGGGATGGGTTACAACATGTATGCTCATCAAGGGGGAGTAACGTTAACCATCTCAGGCTTTAGTCAAAAACAGCCAGAACTGATGAAGCAGATCTTAACTCGCTTCGCCCAACGTGAGTTCAGTAGCCAGAGATTTAATACCATCAAACAGCAATTACTAAGAAATTGGCGTAATTCAGCTCAAGATCGTCCAATTTCACAGCTTTTCAATGCACTTACTGGGATTTTACAACCAAACAACCCACCTTACTCAGTATTGGTGGAAGCACTGGAATCAATCGAAGTCGATGAGTTGGCAAGTTTTGTCGAAGCCATACTAGCTGAGTTGCATGTTGAAATGTTTGTCTACGGAGATTGGACTCGAGCCGACGCCCTTGCTCTCGGTCACACCTTAAAAGATGCACTTAGAGTGCAAAACCAACAGTATGAAGAAGCACTACGCCCACTGGTTATGTTAGGTAAAAATGGCTCGTTCCAACGCGAAGTGTTCTGCGATCAAGAAGACTCAGCGACGGTACTCTACTATCAATGTGACGACACTAGTCCAAAAAGTATCGCCCTATATTCATTAGCCAACCACCTAATGTCAGCCACCTTTTTCCATGAGATTCGTACTAAGCAGCAGCTTGGCTATATGGTAGGTACAGGCAACTTACCACTAAATCGACACCCAGGTATTGCGTTGTATGTGCAATCTCCCAACGCTGCTCCGATTGACTTGATCAGCTCAATAGATGAATTCCTCAACGCATTCTATATGGTGCTATTAGAGCTAAACGAGTACCAATGGCATAGCAGTAAACGGGGATTATGGAATCAGATCTCAACCCCTGATACCACCTTACGCGGCCGCGCTCAGCGACTGTGGGTTGCTATTGGCAATAAAGATACGGATTTCAATCAGAAAGAGGTGGTTTTGGAGGAGCTCAAAACCTTAACCCGCACAGATATGATTCGCTTCGTGGTCAATGAACTCAAACCACGCACAGCGAATCGACTCATAATGCACACTCAGGGTAACGCGCATCATGAATCAGAGACGCTTAACCTAGGTATGGAAATAGGCTCAATTGAAGAGTTCCAATTAAGACCACAAGATATTGAGTTAGGCTAGCCTGCCTGCTCAGATTCAACAATGTTCTTCAATGAATGGGGGTGAAGCTTAATGCACACCCCTTGCCATTTAAATGCAACCGTTGGGTTGTTCAAACGCTCACCTTCCCCTTTCGGGCTTGATAGCTTGGTTTTGATCCCAAGATCTGACAGTCGCTCCCACTGAGCCGCAAAATCAGGAAATTGCTTCTTTAAATCTACTAGGTAATCATCTGCGGTTTGCGCAGTTGAAGGAACAACAAACTCGACATGCTCCCAATTCTGCTTTGGGTAGATTTTCCCGGGCGCTGGGTAAGGCAGTTCCAAGCACTCAATATCCCAACCATGGCTATTCAAAGCTTGCTCAAACAGAATTACGATGATTGAGCGGCCATTAATCTGAGCATTCGAAATGACCTTCCCTTCTTTTTGCCACTCTTGATGCGCTAATTTCGCTAGTTCAGCATCATTGATACGCAAAGCGATATGATCAGCCTGAAATGGCTTGAGATTAATATGCAAAGTATCGCTTAAACCTTGAATTTTATGCATAAATTCATCAAGGTTTGTTTTCATTTGAGAAGGCATTAATTCAGCGTTGAACAGCGGTTGTGACATTTTTTCATACCCAATGTGTTGATTTTTCCCCAATACTAACAAGATCGTCAGGAAAAGTAGAAAATTTCCCAGTTAACTCCCTATAAGCGAAGCAATAAAGTTGCTATTATGTGCGCCAAATTTATGAACAAGATCGAGATATGCATTCATTCCACTTGTTGGATATTATTCACGGCTCCTGTCGATGAACCAGCCGAGTGATAACGAATGCATAGCTAACCAATTCCCAAGAATTGAAGGAAGCGCGTGTGAATATCCAAGCACTTATTAATGACAAAGTTTCTCAGGCTTTAGAAGCCGCTGGCGCACCTGCAGGCAGCCCTGCAGCAGTTCGTCAATCTGCAAAACCTCAGTTTGGTGATTACCAAGCAAATGGCGTTATGGGCGTTGCAAAAAAACTAGGGACTAACCCACGCGAATTCGCGCAAAAAGTATTGGATGTTCTGGACCTAGAAGGTATTGCGAGCAAAACAGAAATCGCAGGTCCTGGTTTTATCAACATATTCCTTAGCGAAGAGTTTCTAGCGACGCAAGCAGATGCAGCACTCGCTGACACTCGTCTCGGCGTTGCCGCAGAAGAACAAAAAACAATCGTTGCTGACTACTCTGCACCCAACGTTGCAAAAGAAATGCACGTCGGTCACCTACGCTCTACCATCATCGGTGATGCTGTTGTTCGTACTCTAGAGTTCCTTGGTCATAAAGTTATCCGTGCCAACCACATTGGTGACTGGGGTACTCAATTCGGTATGCTTATCGCCAACCTTGAGCGCGTACAGAAAGAGTCTGGTGAAGTCTCAATGGAGCTTTCAGATCTTGAAGCCTTCTACCGCGAATCTAAAAAGCTATACGACGAAGACGAAGAGTTCGCTGCAAGAGCACGTAACTACGTTGTAAAACTTCAGAGCGGTGACGAATACTGCGCTGAAATGTGGAAAAAGCTTGTTGATGTTACTATGGTTCAAAACCAGCGTAACTACGACCGCCTAAACGTATCTCTAACTCGTGATGACGTAATGGGTGAAAGTATGTACAACGACATGCTACCTGGCATTGTTGCTGACCTTAAGCAGCAAGGCCTAGCGCAAGAAGATGACGGCGCTCAAGTTGTGTTCCTAGACGAGTACAAGAACAAAGACGGCGAAGCGATGGGTGTTATCATCCAGAAGCGTGATGGCGGTTTCCTATACACCACCACTGATATCGCTTGTGCCAAGTACCGTTACGAAACACTCGGTGCAGATCGCGTACTGTACTTCATCGACTCTCGTCAGCACCAGCACCTAATGCAAGCTTGGACTATCGTTCGTAAAGCGAGTTATGTACCGGAAGAAGTCTCTTTAGAGCATCACGCTTTCGGTATGATGCTAGGCAAAGATGGTCGTCCATTTAAGACTCGCGCAGGTGGCACGGTTCGTCTTGCCGATCTTTTAGATGAAGCAGAAGAGCGCGCAATTAAACTGATTGAGTCTAAGAACGCTGACCTTGATTCTGAAGAGAAAGCCAACATCGCGAAAACTGTTGCTATGGCAGCGGTTAAATACGCAGACCTATCTAAGCACCGTACCACTGACTACGTGTTTGATTGGGACAACATGCTAGCATTTGAAGGTAACACTGCACCTTACATGCAATACGCCTTTACTCGTGTTTCTTCTATCTTCGCTAAAGCGGGTATCTCTATGGACGAGCTATCTGGTGAGATCAAAGTAACTGAAGACAAAGAGAAAGCACTGATTGCCAAACTTCTTCAATTCGAAGAAGCGGTTCAATCTGTTGCTCGTGAAGGTCAACCGCATATCATGTGTAGTTACCTATTCGAACTTGCGGGTCAATTCTCAAGCTTCTACGAAGCATGCCCAATCCTAAGCAGTGAAGATGAGTCTGTGAAGCAAAGCCGCTTGAAGCTAGCAGCACTTACTGCAAAAACAATCAAGCAAGGTCTCTCTTTGCTTGGTATCGATACGCTAGAGCGTATGTAAGAGCTAGAGAGCTAGAGAGCTAGAGAGCTAGAGAGCTAGAGAGCTAGAGAGCTAGAATGAAGGTTGGTGCGAGAGCGTCAACCTTTTGTTTTATTTGGCGTATACTAGGCACAATCGGATGAAAATGGATTACGACTATGAGTTTTGAACTGCATCCTCAACTCGCTAAAGATACCACTGTGATTGGTCAATTCCCTTTATGCATTGCCCTACTGCATAAAGACAACGCTGTTCCTTGGGTAATTTTAGTGCCTAAACGAAACAACTTAAAAGAGTTGCATCACTTACCAATGAAAGAGCAACAGCAATTCTTGCTTGAATCACAAGCGGTAAGCCAAGCGTTAGAAGCGACATTCCAACCTGATAAGCTAAATCTTGGCGCACTCGGCAATATGGTTCCTCAGCTTCATATTCATCATATCGCTCGTTTTAAAGATGACGTTGCCTGGCCTGGTCCTGTCTGGGGAAATACCAAAGGTAAGTTCCGCAGCGATGATGAGCAAGGTAGACTTCTATACCGAATTAAGAATGTCCTTTCTTTAAGCTCGATATTTACCGCCGCATAGATTCTAAGCCTACTAATAAAACGTCGGACATTAAAAAAGCCGTTCTTCTAGCAAGAACGGCTTTTTAACATTAGTCTCCGATTACATGGTGACATTCAGAGCTAAAGCGTCATCATTGACTTTTGCGTATCTAATCCGAGTGACATTTTTTGAAGAGTTAGTATCAACAAACCTTGAGATCTTGCCCTTTTTAATCCACACAGACAGCATCGCGTCTACCCCATCCTCGCTCATCGCAAACTTCTTCGCTAACTCACGACGAGAAATACCAGCACTTTGCTCGATACACAGCTTTAGATCAGAGAGAATCATGCAACTTGTACCTCTAGCGTTTGATTTTGTTTGGTACCGACAGATTTAAGCACTCTGTATGTCGCAAAGCTCATCAACAAAATACCAGCAATCCACGCCGAACTTGACGCAGGGTGATCAGTAAAGTGCGTCACTTGGTAGTATAAGGCTGCGCTTCCGTATGCCAGCCCCATAGTCCATACCGCGATAAAGCGAGCGTATTTCTGACCGAATTCACGCACATAGGCCCCCATAGCGGCCACACAAGGCGTGTACAGCAATATAAAGATTAGGTAGGCAAATGCCGCATTGCTGGAAGCAAAGTAACCTTTTAGGTTGCCAAAGATTGAAGCATCAACTTCTTGCTCTTCTGCTACCGCTTGGCTGTCAGAAAGATCGCCCACTTCAATACCAAGTGGATCGGAATAACTAAGCCCTGCTAGATTGTCTGGAATAGACATCACCGCCTCTTCTAGACTTCCCATCAGATCGTACTCGCCGCCTTCCTCTTCACTTGGTGCGTACAAACTATTCAATGTACCCACTACGGCTTCTTTCGCAAAAATACCAGTGATAATACCTACTGTTGCAGGCCAGTTGTCTTCTTGGATACCAATAGGAGCAAAGACAGGCGTCACGATTTGTGATGCTTTTGATAACACTGAGTTTTCGCTGTCTTGGTTGCCAAATGAACCATCTGTACCTACAGAGTTTAGGAAGCTAAGAATAGTAACAACAACCACGATCGTTTTACCCGCCCCTAAAACAAAGCGCTTTAATTTCTGCCATGTTTTAATCACGATATTACGAATCGTCGGTAGTTCATAGTCCGGCATTTCCATCACCAAGCTATCACTTGAACCTGGGTAAAGTGTCTTCTTAAGTACCAAACCAGTGAACACTGCGGCAACAATACCTAGCAGGTAAAGTGAGAATACAATGTTCTGACCACTTTGAGGGAAGAATGCAGCAGCGAACAAAGCATAAACGGGTAAACGAGCACCACATGACATAAATGGCGCCATCGAGGCCGCTAATTTGCGTTCACGCTCCTGATCGAGTGTGCGGGTGGCCATAATAGAAGGTACGTTACAACCAAAGCCTAACACTAGCGGAACGAACGCTTTTCCTGGTAAGCCAATTTTTTGCATGACCTTGTCCAATACAAACGCAGCGCGAGACATATAGCCCGAGCTTTCTAGTAATGCTAAGAATAGGTATAGACATGCAATAACGGGAATAAATGTCGCAACAGTTTGGATACCGCCACCGACACCATCAGCTAACAGTGTCACCAGCCAAACAGGAAGGTGATCGTCTAACAAGTAGTGACCGCCATCAACCAGCAGAGCACCAACACCAATATCGAAAAAGTCGATAAAGGCACTGCCAATGTTGATCGAGAACATAAACATCAAATACATTACAACAAAGAAAAACGGTACACCCACCCATTTGTTTAGGATGATAGCGTCAACCTTCTCTGTGAAGCTGTGACTGAGTTTACCTTCTGAGCGGCGTACCTTCTTACACTGTTCGTGCAAAAACGTATATTTGACATCAGCGACAAGCAAATCAACGTCTAGCTCTACATTGCGTTGTGCAGCTAGCGCCATTGTACGTGGCTGTTGAGATAGAGAGTTCAGTACCAACACATCATTTTCAAGTGCTCGAATCGCCAAAGCACGCTTAGCAACCTCTGAATGATCTGCAAATAGTGGCTGTACTTGTTCAATTGCTGATTCAAATTCTTGACCATAATTAAGGCGCAGTTCATCCAGTGCAACACCTTGTACAAGCGTTTTATGTAAACGCTCTTTAAATGCCTGAACTTGAGAATTGTTGTTGGCCGAGATAGCCATAACTGGGCAACCAAGCACTTTTTCCAAAGCTTTAATATCGATGGTTTGGCGTTCACGTTTTAGGGCATCCATCTTGTTGAGTACAACAACCATAGGACGACCAAGTTCACGCAACTGCAACGTCATATAGAGACTACGCTCAAGACAAGTCGCATCGACTACGTTGATGATCAAATCAGCAGGATGAGTCAGCACAGCCCTAGAAGCGATAGACTCATCGATACTGTTTCCATCATTGCCGCTGTCTAAAGCGTAAATACCTGGCAGATCGGTAAGTAAAAAGTCGTCGCTAGAATGTGAGTACTTACCTGTTTTTTTCTCGACGGTAACGCCCGCCCAGTTACCTACCTGTTGCTTGGCACCAGTGAGTCCGTTAAAAAGCGTTGTTTTACCGCTATTTGGATTACCTACCGTAAGAATCTTGTATTCCATCAGTTTGCCTCCACTGTAATTGCATCAGCAATATTGACACGTACTGCTAGCGAAACCCCGCGAACTTCTACTTGGAGTGGGTCTCCCATCGGTGCTTTTCGAATTAATGTGACAGGTGTTTGCGGCAGAAGCCCCATAACCATCAATTTTTTACGCACATCCGTAGAGAGCTCAGAAAGCCCAGTGATGGTCGCACCTTGTCCCTGTTGTAGTTGTGAGAGTTTCATTATCATACCAGTTATTTGTAATGAGAAATATTTTCATTTGTGCTTACAATTCTATCTTCAATTGTTTTAACAGATCTTGCCTGAAATCAATGTTTTCATGTTTCGAGAAAATCGGGGTCAGTAACTGGTTACTAAAAGAAGCGATATATAAGTGGAGTATGAGCGTAAAGATGGGGTGATGTGATATAGGCAGATATTGAAGCAACAGCTCTTGCGATTACTAGCACAATTGGTAGAGATATCGCTCCACAGGCCCTGCTCTAAAAACGTCAAAACAATACTCGTCAATTTCGTCAAAAAAGACTTATCCAGTTATCAGCTCGACCCAACAATCACTCAACTGAATATCAAGCAAACAAATTAGTTCAAATAAAACATATACTTAATTAAGTGTCGCTTTTCTTATGTCACCTTGGCGTTAATTTTATAAGTAAAAAAAGTCCACCTCGCTATAGTTAATCACGTCAAGAGGGAACGCCCTTAAGACGACATTAAAATTCCAGAGGTGACGCATCAGCGTCACTCCGGCAGCAAGCGAAGGTGTCATTGACACCCGTGGTATAGTCTCCCCGACTATACCACGACATTTTTTTCTTATCCTTAACACCACATCCACGTACAACGTAGTACTAACCCAGTGATTTATATCAATAGTCGACACACAGTTTGTAGTGAAGTATGGCTATCCGCGCATTCTTAAAGTTGCAATGACGTGGCTCTCAGAGATAGTGCTGAATTAAGCATTCAAGGCCTATCAGAGAACAGAGATTGATATAACTTAGGAAACAAAGGATGGATTGCAGTTCATACGATCGCTAATAATCGCCTTGTTGTTCAACAAACTGCGTCGGTGACATACCAAAGCGATGTCTAAATCTTTGGCTAAAGTAAGATGGATCATTGAAGCCACATTCAAAGGCAACGTCCGACACCTTCTCTCCGGCCAGCAAGCGTCGGCAAGCATTATCTAAGCGCACTTCAGTCAAATACTCAGTAAAAGTTTTCTCTACCGACGATTTAAATCGTCGCTGTAGACTACGCTCAGAAACGTAAAGCATCTTGGCTGCAGATGAAGTACCAAAGTCAGGATCTGTGTAGTTCAATTCAACCACTTTCACCACTCTTGAAAGCCAAGGATCATCTTGCACTAAGTCAGCCCCATCTTCCTCATCTAACATTACAACAGGGCTACGTTCAAATGACACACTTTCTTGCCAACTAATCTCCAGTAAATTTCTCTCATCTGAACTGAACACACTCATCTCGCCACCACTTTGTGCAACGAGCTCATGCAAGTTTTCCGAGGAGCTAGCGCTAGCTGTACTTGCGTCAAAGGCATCGCCTTGATCGAGCATAGAAAACGTAACTTTACCTTCTGCTTGGGTAAGTTGAATTACAACGGTTTGATTGCGGTAACAACGACGTAGAATGCCGTCAAACACCAGGTTGAAGATCTCATCAAGATTAAAATCAGTCAGGCATATATGTAGCTCTGTGTCCGATTCAAAAGTGACATTGACTCCCACTTTAGCCAACTCATCTTTCCAGCTACTGATAACCGAATGCAATATCATGGTTAGATTAAAAACGGGTAACGCTTGTCCATTGGTAGACCTTACATTGACCAACATCTCTAACTCTCGTTGTACATAGTCAACTAGCTGTTCCGGGGCGAGTTCTTTAGAGCCCACGACTTTGAGCCGTTCTTTTAGACCACTGATAGACTGGCTGTAGATCAACCAACGTACTTGAAGCTGTTTACGTAACTGGTTGTTATTACCTAGCAACACTCTACTTTGATGACGTAACTGGTTGGTTTTTAGTGCCACTTGAGCCTTAAGCACACGGTTTGACTTTGCCATCAACCGAGAGCGCCAATAAACAATGATCGCGATAATGATCAGAATCGCCAATATATAAATGGCAAAAGCGACATGGCTTAAAAACCAAGGTTCTGTCACCACAAAATGGTAGCTATTGCTGTCACCTTTTACTCGATTGTGTCTTATTGGACGCACCTCAAGCTGATACTCTCCTGGCATAAGGTGTTCTATGGTCAATGTGCTCCCCTCTAATACTTGCCACTCGCTGCTTTGGTTTAGTCGATACTCAAGATTAATGTTGCTTGAACTGGGAAGAAAACCAAACTGGAAGAAAATCGACTCGCCATAACCAATCTCTGGAGTCTGCTTTAGTGTATTGGCTAATGAAAATAGCTTTTGGTTATGTTTTATCTGGCTAAATATTACCCGTGTATCAGGTAAGCGACTCACAACAAGCTGCTGAGTGTTGACTTTAACCAAGCTACTTTTTGCTCCCAACAGAATTGTTCGTTCACTGTCACTCCCAAAGCTGCATACACCAGAAAGAAACTCGTTACTAATCACCCCGAAAGGCTCTCCATAGTGCTGACTAAGTGCACCGTTTGATGAGTAACGTGATAGCCCTGTGGACGAAGTCAACCAGATACCATCTTGGTTTTTGATTAAGCATTTTGGCGTCACGTGCCCATCGACCATATCGATCGGCTCAACTCTATTTTTATCAAGGTCTAGACGATACAATCCATAACGACTTGCCACCCAAAGCTCTTGTTCTGAAACTTGCGCAGTATCGATGACTTCACCATAGGGAATACTCTCTCCAACAAAGCTAATTTGCCCGTCCTGCACCATGTACATACCATGTTCTGTCCCCAACATCACATAGTCTTGAGAAGTCACATGCATATGCGTTAACTGAGCGGGTAAATACTTGTCGATCATCCAATCAGAACCGTACTGAGTCAGTTTGCGACTACCGGGTTGGTAACTCCAAAGCTCAGTCTCACTCGCCCCCCACAACATTTGATGGTGATCGAACTCAATAAATCTAACCTTGGTCGTTTTCAGAAAGTTTGGTAGGTCATCATCGATCACTTCCCCAGTATCTGCATTCACACACACGACTCCATCATCAGTCGCTAACCACAGTACACCGTCGCGTTCTTCCAGGTCATAAACATTCCCTCTATATAGTTGCTGACGTGACGCCAAATTGAGTAAGTTAAGGCGAAAGACTCCTTTGTTGGTCAGCAACCAGTATCCGTCTTGCCCTTTACTTCGATAGATCTCGAGTGTTTTCTCCCCGCGACTAAGGAGCGACATAGCTTCATTGGAGTAGCGGGTGAATTTATGCGAATAGAGTGAGAAGTACCTCACCCCTCGATCTGTTGCAACCCAAATACCACCTGTATTGTCATTAAGTAACGAATAGATCTTTTCCCCAGCAAGACTGTTTCCAGCACCAATCCCATGTTCAAATTTCTGAGTTTCTCCTGTCAAAAAGGTATAAACGTATAAGCCTTTTTCTGTTCCAATCCAGTACTCTTGGCTTGTTTCTGTGATACTTAAAACATGACTACCCGAAATGGTTCTTATCGGTTTCTGAGGCTTTTGGATATTAAAAATCAGTGCCCCGTTCAAAGAGCCAACAATCAATTCTCGACGTTTTTCAGAAAAATAGAGTTTCTCAACATAATTTTTCCCGGAGCTTGGAACGTGTTCAAACTGCTCACCATCAGATAAGTACACCCCCGCATTCGTCGCTACTACCCATTTAGATAGAATGAATTTGGCATCATTAATCGTAATTTGCGACGATTGATTATATTTATACAGCACCATTAAAGAGAAGGTTTGAAATTCTCCGGTATCGATATGATAAGTATAAAAATTCCTTTCATCTGACACCCAAATATAACGCTTCGATGAACCAATTCTTAAAATCTCGGTTCCGGGCGTTAGACTAAACACCAACTCTTTTTCTTGATTAGGAACAGTGCGGTAGATTTCGTTTTGGAAGAATGACCAGAATGCATTGTCTAGAAAAGCGATATGTGAGGCTTCGTGATCAAGTGCAGAGCCTTTCTCAGGAAGAATATGTTGACCATCAAAAAAAAGGACTTGGTCTCGCACATCTTGAAACCAAATGCCGCCATCATCAGCCAAGAATAACTGCTTCGCCGCGAAAATTTTTCCTTGCGCTAAGGTTGGCAAAGGGTAAAACAACTTAGGCGAAGTATTTGCAGCTAAAGATACTCCGGTATGTAGGAGCAAAAGAAGCAACATTATAAACTTATTCAAGATAATCCGATCCCTAGCAGCAAATGAAAGTTACCAATCGTGCGCGATTCTGAACCTTGGCAGGCTCTATTGTTATTTTGTGGTAATAATTATCTAGTAAATAGCGGGATTAACAAGTAAGGAAGAGAATTAGTTGACGACTTTTTCGATCAGTTCACAGATAGGTAGTCAGCCAAAGACTCGAGAGTCTTTGGCTGAATATCACGTTAATGCACCAAGCAACGACTAAAGCTATCAGCAAGATTCTGTTTGAATTCAAAGTATCCGCCAACAACGGCTTCTACTTCTATCCCCAGCGGGTCCAGTACACCTGTTTTGACTTTGCTACCTCGAATGACAGACTCTACAACCGCAGGAGTAAATTGTGGCTCTGAAAAAACACATAGCGCTTTTTCTGCCGCTAACGTTTTACGAATAGCGATCAGTGTTTTGGCCCCTGGTTTGCGTTCAGGGCTCACCGTAAAATAACCGAGATGATTAAGTGGGAAATCTTGCTCAAAGTAACCGTAAGCATCATGGAAGACATAGTAGCCAGCATCGGCAACTGGCGCTAACTGTTTAGTTATTGCCACTTTCTGTTCGGTTAACTTCTGCTTAAACGCTTCTAGATTTTTTACGTACTCAGCTTTGTTGGTCACATCTAACCCAACAAGTTTTTGCGTGATCGCTTCAGCAACTTGCATAGTCGGTTTATAACCTAACCAAAAGTGCGGATCGTGAGAACCATGGTCATGGCCGTCATGATCATGGTGATCGTGATGACCACCAGCAAACTCACGCAACTCTAAGCCATTGATATCACTCAATGTCAGTACATTGTCTTGGTCTTTAAGAACTTTAGTTAAAAACGGTTCTAAATCATTACCATACCAAACAACGAGATCCGCATTTCGCAGGCGTTTTACGTCTGAAGGGCGTAATGCGTAGTCATGAGGTGAGGTGTTTGAACCAAGGAGTACATCAGGTTGTGAGATATTTTTTGTCAACTCAACCGTGATGAGCTGAATTGGCTTGATGCTAGTTAAAACCTCTGATGCTTGAGCAAAAGACGGGCTTGCAACAACAATTGCACAAGCCATTAGAAAACGTTTCATAGATTGGTGATTACCGACTGGTTAAAAGAGTGAATAAATGTTACATTATAACATTAGTCAATTGCAAATGAGTTCCATTCATGTCGGCTCTAGTCGAACTCAATAGTATTAACGTTCAATTTGGTGAACGCAAAGTACTCGACAATATATCTCTACGCCTCAATAGAGGTGAAATTACCACTTTGATTGGCCCAAACGGGGCGGGTAAATCTACTTTAGTCAAGGTGCTTCTTGGGTTATTGAAAGACTATAACGGTAAAGTGACCAAGACCAAAGGTGTCAAGATTGGTTATGTGCCACAAAAACTTAGGCTCAATGACTCGCTGCCCCTGAATGTAGAAAGATTTCTGCGTTTGGCGGGCAAATACAGTAAACAAGAACTGAATGATGCGCTTAAACTCGTTGGAGCAGAACACCTATTCAAGAGTAACATGCACTCTCTTTCGGGTGGCGAGAACCAAAGAGTACTTCTTGCGCGTGCACTTCTACAACGTCCTGATTTATTGGTGCTAGATGAGCCTGCGCAAGGTGTCGATGTTCAAGGGCAAATTGATCTCTACGAGCTAATCGACACGATTCGTCATCGCTTCAACTGTGCTGTATTTATGGTTTCACACGACCTACACCTCGTGATGGCAAAAACCGATGACGTAGTGTGTATCAATCACCATGTATGCTGTTCTGGTGCACCTGCAGAAATCGCACAGCACCCAAGCTATATAGCACTATTCGGTCATACGCATCAGCAGCCATTTGCCTTCTATCACCATAAACACAACCATCACCATCATGACTTAGCCGGAGAGCCCGTCGACGGTGATGCAGAAATCTGTTCAAACCATTCTCACGGCCATCATCATGATTGAGTTTTTGCTACCTTCAATATTAGCGGGCTTAGGTATCGCATTAATCGCCGGCCCTTTGGGTTCATTTGTTGTCTGGCGCCGTATGGCCTACTTTGGTGATACGCTAGCTCACGCTTCTCTAATGGGGCTCGCGCTCGGTTTCTTATTCGATATTAACCTGTATCTCGCATTGACTGTTTGTTGCTTAGCGTTAGCGGTTATCTTAGTGACGTTACAAAAACAACAGTTAGTCGCGACCGATACTTTATTAGGTATTCTTGCACACAGCGCCCTATCGCTAGGTTTAGTGGCAGTAAGCTTTCTTGATAACGTGCGTATTGACCTAATGAGTTATCTATTTGGCGACTTGTTAGCAGTAACGCCAGAAGATCTCGTATATATCTATATTGGTGTGGCAGTTGTTTCAGCAGTGCTGACCTTATTCTGGCGCTCACTTTTGTCTACCACAGTAAATGAAGATCTAGCAGCCGTAGAAGGCCATAACGTTGATCTGATGCGCCTAATCCTAATGCTTATGGTCGGCCTTGTCATCGCCATTGGTATGAAGTTCGTTGGTGCTCTGATTATGACGTCACTACTGATCATCCCAGCAGCAACCGCACGCCGCTT
Organism: Vibrio sp. VPAP30; assembly: GCF_001188205.1. Taxonomy (NCBI): domain Bacteria; kingdom Pseudomonadati; phylum Pseudomonadota; class Gammaproteobacteria; order Vibrionales; family Vibrionaceae; genus Vibrio; species Vibrio sp. VPAP30. Next base: position 343,270 of record NZ_LBLS01000043.1, on the reverse strand, counting down.
CGCCAAAGCGCCGGAACAAATGGCGATACTCGCCTCTGTCATTGGTGCAATTGCTGTTCTACTTGGTTTAAGCATGTCTTGGCACTACGACACACCTGCCGGCCCATCAGTAGTAATCAGCGCGACAGCGATGTTTATGCTGAGTCAGATGTATCGGGTTAAGAGCTAGAGAGCTGGAACAGTTTCGGAGGGTTGGCGTTCTACGCCAGCTCTTTTTATTTTTGGACAGGAATATTTTAGATTATAGCTCTAACAATTTTGGCCAGATTAGAAAGAGGATCTTGAAACCTTACGCTTTCGTTAGCAGTTTTCTATCATAGTGGTAAAGGGCGCAGTTCGGCGTAATCTGTAGTTATTTTTATACCGTTGTCGACTTTGATGATCACACCATCACCTACTACCAATGTAGCTTCATCTAGTACTACCTTCACACTCCCCGTGACAACTGAAGCTGCTTCGGTCCCCCAAAGTTCATCAGATTCGACTTCAAAAGTAATCTCTTCCGGCACAAATATTTCTACATTACCACTAAATAGTTGATAGTTATTTTCATCAGAACTTTCTATCTGATCCGCACTAATTTCTATATCTGAAGCCATTGTAGGCTGCACAAAAAACATAATCGTGCTGACAAAAATGACGATAAATGAAGAACACATTGCAGCCAGTTTCGTTCTGATATTTATCTCGAATGAATTTCTTCTAGTCTCTTCTCGTAGAAGCAGTTCACTAGCATCTAATTCAAAACAAGCCGCTAGTGCCTTCACTGTTTCAGGTGAACCTGCACCTTCTTTCTCAACTCTTTGAATTGTTCTTAAACTTAAAGCACTTACATCAGCTAAATGTTGTTGACTCCATGCCCTTGACTTACGTTCATTGAGTATTGTTTTTGTATTAACCTTCATCACACGTCCAACATCTAATGTTTGATGTCCAAAGCATATAATAATTCCAAATTTCTTATACGACAGTTTAACGCCAATAATGCGTCAAAGGGGTGACAAACTGCTAACGCCCCACTTAAGTGGGGCGTTAGGGCTTAATTTAGTTATCATAAACTAGGTTGCTTTCCAGCAGCGAAGCCCGTTCCCGAGCGCAGCGTTAAGCACCTTCGTTATGCAACTCTAGGTTAGCTAGGTCTTGCTGGAGCTCACGCTGTACTTTTGCATCGTCGCTGCGTAGGGATTCTAAGAAGTCTAGGTAGCTTTGGTCGATGTCGCCTGTAACGTATTCGCCACTGAATACTGATGTTTCAAACTTCTCGACATCGCGGTTACCCATGCCGACTGCATCAACAAGGTCTTCAAGTGTTTGGAAGATAAGCTCATCAGCACCAATTTGCTTACAGATTGAATCGTTGTCACGGCCATGAGCAATCAACTCAGTCGCGCTTGGCATATCAATACCGTACACGTTCGGAAAACGAATTTCTGGTGCTGCTGATACCATAAATACCTTTTTCGCACCTGAATCACGCGCCATCTCAATGATCTGCTCTGAGGTAGTTCCGCGAACAATAGAGTCATCTACTAGTAGAACGTTCTTATCTTTAAATTCAGAACGAATCGCGTTTAGCTTACGACGAACCGATTTCTTACGTTGCTGCTGACCCGGCATGATGAAGGTTCGACCTACGTAGCGGTTTTTCACAAAGCCTTGACGGTAAGGTTTATCAATCGCTTGGGCAATTTGAAGCGCGATATCACATGAAGTTTCTGGAATTGGAATAACCACATCGATATCTAGGTGCTCGTACTCGTCGCGAATACGATCACCTAGTTTTTTGCCCATTTCAACCCGGGCACTGTATACCGAGATTTTGTCGATAAATGAATCAGGTCGAGCAAAGTAGACAAATTCAAAAATACATGGGTTTAGTGCTGGGTTATCGGCACATTGCTTAGTATGAAGTTGCCCATCAAATGTAGCGTAAATCGCTTCACCTGGCGCTACATCACGTAGGAAATCAAACCCTACAGCATCGAGAGCAACAGACTCTGAAGCAACCATGTATTCGACATTACCTGCTACTTCTCGTTTACCTAGGCATAGAGGGCGAATGCCGTTAGGATCACGAAACGCCACCATGCCATGACCGATAATCATTGCTGTAACTGCGTAAGCACCGCGAATAGTGCGATGGACATTGGTCACTGCGCGGAACACGTCTTCAGCCGTGACATTCCCCTTTACGGTGTCAATTTCATGGGCAAGCACGTTGAGCAGAACTTCTGAATCTGAAGTAGTGTTTACGTGACGACGATCTTTCTCGAACAATTTCTCACGAACTTCGGCTGCATTGGTAAGGTTACCGTTGTGTGCAAGCGTAATACCAAATGGAGAGTTTACGTAGAATGGTTGAGCCTCAGAAGAGCTTGCACTGCCCGCGGTAGGGTAGCGAACATGACCGATACCCACACTGCCTTGGAGCCTTTGCATGTGTTTTGCTTCAAACACATCCTTCACCAAACCGTTCGCTTTCCTCAGACGAAAACGATTGCTTTCTATGGTACAAATACCCGCGGCATCTTGGCCACGGTGCTGCAATACCGTCAATGCATCATAGATAGACTGGTTTACAGGCGAAGTGCCCACGATTCCAACAATACCACACATGTCCTAACCCTCGATTTTGACAATGACTGGCGCGTTATAGCGCGCCAGATAAGAAACTAGATGTTGCTTGTAAGTGTTCGAAGAAAGGGGCAATGACGCGGCTAAATTCCGGCACCAATTGAGAACCTTTCCACCACTGTGAATCTGGAAACGAAGTAAACGCATCCATAAAAAATAGTCCGGCAGAAACAATTAGAACACCACGCAAACCGCCAAAGACGATGCCTAATACTCTGTCTGTTCCCGACAAGCCTGTTTTCTGCACTAGTTGAGAGATCACGTAGTTAACGAGAGCACCCACAACTAAGGTTGCAATAAACAAGGCTGCGATCGCGGCTCCATTACGAACCATCTCATCTTGGATATTGGTAAAGTAGACCGCTAGCTTCGCGTAGTACTGACTCGCGATAAAAAACGCCCCAAACCAAATCACCAATGACAACGCTTCTTTAGCGAAGCCACGAACTAAACTGATCAAAGCCGACAGGCCGATCACACCTAAAATGACAATATCTAACGGATTCATTCTGTACTTACATCTTAAGTTGGCGCGCATTTTAACAGAAAAAACGCTGACGCAAACGTTTTCTTATGGATTTAGTGGTTTAAATTTGAGCAACTGACCTTTGGAACCAGTAATTTTTTCTAGTTCAATGATCTGACGCTCAAGCTTACTCTTTGATACATCAGGACCAATAATGACTCGTGTAAAACCATTTTCGGGTTTTGTGTGAGCTTGATAACCGCGCTTTTGTAGATCTTTCACCAGATTTTTAGCATTGTCGGCATTTTTTAATGCCATTAATTGAACGATCCATGCACTATCTTGGTACTCGTTGCGCTCTGGAACTTCTTTTACCACCACTGGTAATGGTTTATCTTCTTCAATTGGTTCGTTGCTCGAGATGGTTACCTCAACTGGTGTATCAGGTAAGCTTTGGCTATCATCAACCGGATCTAACACTTCAAAACTCTCTAACTCACTATCAAGCTCAGGTTTAAGAGGAATGCTAGCGATCTCTTCTTTATAATGGGTTTTCTTGCCGTCTAGCACGTCTGGTAAAACAATAATCCCTATCGCGACAAGGATGATGGTACCAACGAGGCGGTTTTGAAATTTACTTGCCATTTATTCACCTTTGTTTTGCCAATACTCTAGTACTTCACCCACAGTGTGGAAAGAACCAACAACTAGAATGACATCTTGAGGCTTGGCGTTTGTCATTGCTGCTTCAAATGCTTCTACTGGAGTTGGATACTGGGTTGTACCTGACGGAAGATACTGACATAGCTCCTCAGAACTTGCCGCACGTTGACCAGAAAGAGAAGCAGGATACCAATTGGCAGCGATTGGGCTTAGCGCATTTAGCGTCGCTTCAACGTCTTTGTCATGCAACATAGCCACCACAATATGAATGTTGTTACCTTGGTACTGCTGCTCAACTCTTTCAACCAAATATTCAGCTGAGTGCGGGTTGTGAGCAACGTCAAGCAAGATGGTTGGCTTAGTGCTGATAACTTGCATACGTCCCGGTAACTGAGCGTTTTTGAGGCCATTAACGATATTTACGTCGCTTAAGTCTAAGTTCGCTGTCGCAAGTGCCATAAGCGCCGTTGCGGCGTTTTGCAGTGGTAAGTTTGGGACAGGTAAATCTTCTAAGGTGTAGCTTCCATGTGTCCACTGCCAAATTGATTCACTTTGTAGTTTGTAGCTGTACTGTATATCAACTGCATAGAACTCAGCACCAATGTCATCAGCTTGAGCTGCAACGGTTGATGGCGCTTTGGGTTGACCACAAATCGCCGGTTTGCCACTACGGTAAATTCCCGCTTTTTCGAAACCGATGACGTTAATATCGTCACCAAGCCAGTCAACATGATCAATCGCTAAGCTGGTAATCACAGAGACATCATGATCCACCACGTTGGTCGCATCAAGACGACCACCTAAGCCGACCTCCAGCAGAACAATATCCACTTTCTCTGTTTGGAAAAGGCGCAGTGCTGCTAGCGTTCCGTATTCGAATAGGCTTAAGCTTATTTCTCCGCGTTGTTTTTCAACAAAATCAAACGCTTGCGCATGCTTGTCATCACTTAGCTCTTCACCGTTAATACGGACACGCTCGTTGTAACGAATAAGGTGTGGTGAGCTATAGACACCAACAGAATAGCCAGCATCGAGCAAAATTGCTTCCATCAGCGCACATGTAGAGCCTTTGCCGTTAGTACCAGCGACAGTAATAACAGTAGCAGCAGGTTTAGTAAGATTGGCTGTTTGAGCGACAGCTTGGACGCGGTCTAGACCTAGATCTATCGCAGAGGTGTGGATGTTTGTTAAATAATCAAGCCACATCGATAGTGGAGATGTGGCTTGAGGAATTTGGGTTTGACTCATCTAACTATAACCAATTGATTGCGGTTGCTTGTTAGTGAGCTACTTTACCCTTTTTCGTCTGCTTCTGGTACAGAATAAGCAGCTTCATTTGGCGAATCGTTAACAGAAACCACCAAAGGTGATGGATTGTTGTTCATCTTCGCCATTAGGCTACCGATACGTTGACGCATTTCACGACGATCAACAATCATGTCAATCGCACCGTGCTCAAGAAGGAACTCACTACGTTGGAAGCCTTCCGGTAGATCTTCACGTACCGTTTGTTCAATAACTCGGCGACCTGCAAAACCAATCAGTGCTTTAGGCTCACCAATGTTAACGTCACCAAGCATGGCTAAACTAGCAGAAACACCACCCATAGTTGGGTCTGTCATTACTGAAATAAACGGTAAGCCTTTGGCAGACATACGCTCTAGCGCAGCACTGGTTTTTGCCATTTGCATAAGAGACATCAACGCCTCTTGCATACGTGCACCACCACTTGCAGAGAAGCACACTAGACCACAGTTGGCTTCCATTGCGGCTTCAGCTGCACGAACGAAGCGAGCACCAACAACAGAGCCCATTGAACCGCCCATGAAAGAGAAGTCGAATGCACAGGCAACGATAGGCTGACCAAGTAGCTCACCTTTCATTACAACTAGCGCGTCTTTCTCGCCACTATTTTTCTGAGCCGAAGAAATACGATCTTTGTATTTCTTTGAATCTCTAAACTTCAGCTTATCTTGCGGCTCAAGCTCGTCGGCAATCTCTACACGATTATCTTCGTCTAGGAATGTTTCAAGGCGACGACGTGCTCTCATACGCATATGATGGTCACATTTCGGACATACTTCTAGGTTACGCTCTAGTTCAGCGTGGTAAAGCACCTGTTCACATGAAGTACATTTTGTCCAAACCCCTTCAGGGATTGACGCTTTACGTGAACTAACGATATTGCTTTTTTCTAAAATCTTTTCAAGCCAACTCATGGAAGACCTTTTCTCTCTACTCCCGCGCTTAAAGCGAAGGATACAAATTCTGAATTTACGCGTGAGGATTAAAGCATATTAAATGCCAAGTGTAGACAAAAAACTGGTTGTACCTATTTCTTGAATCAATTCCACACACACTAAAAACCTGATTAGTTCGACAATTTACCACGTATTAGTTCAAATTGTCTGGCAAAAATAGTGGCCCAATCGGCACTCTTGGCAATTGGAATTCTTCAGGATAATCAACATCAACTAGGTACAAACCTGCTGCCTTTGCCGTTGCCCCAGCCTGCTTGCGATCTTTGATCTCTAATAGCTCTTTTATCCACTCTGGATTTTGATCACCACGGCCAACACAAATCAGACTACCCGTGATATTACGAACCATATGATGAACAAATGCATTGGCTTTAATATCGATCACCACATACTGATTATGACGAGTCACGTTGATGTGCATCATATTGCGCCACGGGCTACGTGATTGACAGTGAGTAGCTCTAAAAGAAGTGAAGTCATTTTCTCCCAGCAGGTATTGCGCTGCTTGGTGCATCTTCTTTTCGTCAAGGTCGCCGTGGTAGTGGCTGACACCTGAAGAAAGAATTCCTGGTCGTAATGCACTATTAAAAATGATGTAGCGGTAACGACGCGCTGTGGCAGAAAAACGGGCGTGAAAGGCTTCTGGCACTTCTTTAGCCCAGCGTACAGCGATATCATCAGGCAAGTTAGCATTGACTCCCATCGTCCAAGCGACCATTTTGCGTGTTGCTGTGGTGTCGAAATGAACAACCTGGCCCGTACCATGTACGCCTGCGTCTGTACGTCCAGCACATTGGACTTCGATAGGATGGTTTGCAACGATGCTCAACGCGTGTTCTAGCTTCTCTTGTACGCTTTTAACTTCTCGTTGGCGCTGCCAACCAAAATACTGAGTACCGTTGTATTCAATACCTAAAGCAATTCTCATCAGGGTGTTCTCGTTGAAATTTTGGGCCGAATAATGGGGGCAGAAGTATATACCAAAAAACAAGGGGGCTAAACTGCCCCCTTGTAGAACGAGGTTACTTACCCCTTATTGATGATATCGATAAGGTTTTTTGCTTCTTGGCGGATTTCATCACTACCATCAACAATGGCTTCTTCTAAAAGCTTGATGGCTCCTTGTGAGTCATTCATCTCGATATAGATTTTTGCAAGGTCTAGCTTACCTGCTGCTTCAGCGTTAGCATCGACATCAGTTGCATCACCAATATCGCCAATCACATCAGGGAAGTCATTCAAGCCAACATCTAGTTTCAGCTCGTCATCAACAGATTGTTCTTCTTCAGACTCCACTTCAGCCATTAACTCGTCAATAGTGCGGTAGTTGTTTTCATTGGGGTTAAACTCTTCAAGATCCGATTGCTCTTCCCAGTTTTCTTCAAGAATTTTCGCCTGTTCTGGTGTATTGTCTTGCGACCACACATCCGCCTGGTCTTCAGGAATATCATCTGGAATACTTGCCTGTTGCTCAGGCGAAAGACTAAAGCCATTCCAGTCTTCGCCCATTTCAAGCATCGCATCAATATCCATCCCTGCACTATCAGACGTCGTTGTATCTATTGGCGTCTCGAATGAGAAGTTTGCTGTTTCAGGCTGTTCTTCAGACAGCAATTCATCAAACGCTCTCTCATCATAATCTTGGTGTGCTAATTCGATCTCATCTACTGAAGGTGCAACATTTTCGGAAGGTATTTCGCTTAGTTCAGGTAGCTCTACGGGCTCTAGCTCAAAGTCATCCTGCGCTAACTCATCACTGGTTGGCTCCAAATCTTCGAGAGCATCTTCTTCGTTATATTGAGGAAGATCTGACTCTGCAATTTCAATAGACTCTTCTTCAGATTCAGCGGTAGACGCTTCTAGTTGCGGCTCGTCGGCAACCTCAGCGAGCGCTTCTTCTTCACCAAATTCTGGTAGCTCTAGCTCATCAGGATCGAATGATTCATCTTCTAGCTCAGCAGTAGGAGCTTCTACTTCTGGCTGCAGCTCGTCGGCAACCTCAGCGAGCGCTTCTTCTTCACCAAATTCTGGTAGCTCTAGCTCGTCGAGATCGAATGATTCATCTTCTAGCTCAGCAGTAGGTGCTTCCGCTTGTGGCTGCGGCTCGTCGGCAACTTCAGCGAGCGCTTCTTCTTCACCAAATTCTGGTAGCTCTAGCTCATCAAGATCGAATGATTCATCTTCTAGCTCAGCAGTAGGCGCTTCAACTTCTGGCTGCAGCTCGTCGGCAACCTCAGCGAGCGCTTCTTCTTCACCAAATTCTGGTAGCTCTAGCTCGTCGAGATCGAATGATTCATCTTCTAGCTCAGCAGTAGGTGCTTCCGCTTGTGGCTGCGGCTCGTCGGCAACTTCAGCGAGCGCTTCTTCTTCACCAAACTCTGGTAGCTCTAGCTCATCGAGTTCGAAAGATTCCTCTTCAAGCTCTGCAGTAGGTGCTTCCGCTTCTGGCTGCGGCTCGTCGGCAACCTCAGCGAGCGCTTCTTCTTCACCAAATTCTGGTAGCTCTAGCTCATCAAGAACGAATGACTCATCTTCAAGCTCTACGGCAGGAGCTTCTACTTCTGGCTGCGGCTCGTCGGCAACCTCAGCGAGCGCTTCTTCTTCACCAAATTCTGGTAGCTCTAGCTCATCGAGTTCGAAAGATTCCTCTTCTAGCTCAGCAGTAGGTGCTTCCGCTTCTGGCTGCGGCTCGTCGGCAACCTCAGCGAGCGCTTCTTCTTCACCAAATTCTGGTAACTCTAGCTCATCAAGTTCGAAAGATTCGCCTTCAAGTTCAGCAGTAGGCGCTTCCGCTTCTGGCTGCAGCTCGTCGGCAACCTCAGCGAGCTCATCTTCTTCACCAAATTCTGGTAGCTCTAGCTCATCGAGTTCGAGAGATTCGTCTTCCAGCTCTACGGCAAGAGCTTCTACTTCTGGCTGCGGCTCATCGGCAACCTCAGCGAGCGCTTCTTCTTCACCAAATTCTGGTAGCTCTAGCTCATCGAGTTCGAAAGATTCCTCTTCAAGCTCTACGGCAGGCGCTTCCGATTCTGGCTGCGGCTCGTCGGCAACCTCAGCGAGCGCTTCTTCTTCACCAAATTCTGGTAGCTCTAGCTCATCGAGTTCGAAAGATTCCTCTTCAAGCTCTGCTGTTGATACCTCTGTTTCTGGCTGTGGGTCTTCGGCGACACGCTCTTGAGCTATATCAGGCAAATCTAGCTCTACAGGCTCTTGCACTTCTGGTTCGGCTGGTGCTTGAGAGGCCAAAGTATCTTCTGCTTGAGCTTCTTCAGTTTGAGGCTCATCAATTAACCAATCATCGTCTTGAGGAACACCAAACTCATTTGGGATAGCTTCTGGAATAGATGGTGAAGACTTGGATTCTTCTGAGGTCTCTGGAGTCTCTGGAGTCTCTGGAGCCTCTGGAGCCTCTGGAGCCTCTGGAGCCTCTGGAGCCTCTGGAGCCTCTGGAGCCTCTGGAGCCTCTGGAGCCTCTGGAGCCTCTGGAGCCTCTGGAGCCTCTGGAGCCTCTGGAGCCTCTTCTTTCAGTGTGTCATTTTGCTCTTGCTGCGCAAGCAAATCATCTTCAACAATTGCTTGCTGTTCAGCACCTGAGGTCGCTGACGACTCATTCAAAGAGGCTGAAGATGTCTCTACAACTTGAGCGGGTTCAGACGCCGTGTGTGGACTTTCAACCTCATCAATTGCTGAAGTCAGCCAATCTTCTTCTGGTTCATCTTCACTTGGAGCTTGCTCAGCAACACCTTCATTGGACAGCACGTCTTGACTGTCTACTTCATCGATATCGGTAGGCTCATCAAGTTCGTCTTGAGGATTCTCAAAGTCTTCAATAGCCGTTGTTAGCCAATCGTCTTCATCTTCTTCTGGCTCTGGCTCTGGCTCTGGCTCTGGCTCTGGCTCTGGCTCTGGCTCTGGCTCTGGCTCTGGCTCTGGCTCTGCAAGCATAGCTTGATCGACTTCTGTGTCTAATACAATGTCATCAATAGGATCAACATCGGGAACATCATCAAGCTCTAACTCGTCAAGCAACGGGTCGCCTTCGGGGGCAACACTTAACAGATCATCGATAAAATCTTCGCTAGCAAAGTCCTTATCAGCTGTAGTTTGTGTTTCTGGCTCAACGGCAGATTGTTCAACGGATGGTTCCGTTGCTACCTCAGGCTCCGCCAACTCGTCGCGCTGATCAATTTCAAGTAACTCTTCAAATAAATCCGTTGCGTCATCACCAAGCTCTACGCTTTGCTCTATTTGAGGTTCAGAATCAACCACATCAGCGAGTAAATCAGTACTATCGGCTAAATCAATATCACCTTCTGCTGCATCATCAGCAATTAATTCATCAAGCTCAGAATCTAGGTCTATATCATCAGCAGATTCAGCAATAAATTCATCTAATAGGTCTGTACTTTCTTCAGCAGGCTCATCAACAGCAATTAGCTCATCAAATACGTCACTCTCTTCGACGCTATCTTTTGACAGTTCTTCCGTTTCATCTAGGAGTTCGTCTAATAATTCAGTGCTGTCTTCGCTAACTTGCACGCCTTCTTCATCTAGCAGCGCAGTTTCATCAACCGCATTCGCTTCAAGCGTTTCTAGATCAGCTTGCGCTTCCATCTGGGCAAAGATATCGTCAATTTCGCTATCAGAAGCAAGGCTCGGTTCAGATATATCACTGCTAGATTCGTCACTTAAATCGAAGCTGTCTTCACCTTCATCAAGTAAGCTATCGAAATCTAAGTCTTCGTTGCTGTCATCCTGAGCTTCATTGAATAAGTCGTCCAATAGTGACTGATCAAGCTCATCTGTACCTAACTCTTCAGTGCCACCATCATCAGCGAGCAATGAGTCCAATTCATCTTGAGAAAACTCGCCATCATCTGACAAGTCGAATCCTTCGTCATCCGATTCCTCAATGACGACTTCATCAAGGGCACGCTCCATCTCTTCAAGACCAAGCGCTTTATCATCACCATTAACGCTAATGCCGTTGGAACTCATGTCAACGTCTGCATCAGCGAGCGATTCATCTAAATCACCATCATCACCAATGCCAGCAAACGGATCATCGCTGTCTTCACCTTCAAGGTTAAAGTCGAGATCACCATCATCTAAATCGGCAAAGACGTCTACTTCATCCGGATCGGCCGAGTCGTCGCCAAACAGCTCTTCTTCGTCTTTGTCTGATTCACCAAACAAATCATCATCGAGTAGCAGGTCATCATCAAGGTCTTCGTTGAGGGTCTCTGCCGCAACAGGAGCAACAGGTTGCACAGGCTGCTGCGCAACGGGTGCTGCTTGTGGTTCTTCTTTTGAACGGCGGCCTAACAACATCATAACGATCAGGCCAATTAATAGCCCAGGAATAATCGCAAGTGCTGCCACTAACCAAGTATTCGAGAACAGCTGATCCATCGCAGATGGGGCCATTTTCTGTTCTTCTGCTAAGCGCTGCCGCTCCGCTTCAAGTAGCTTTTCAACTTCAGTCCGAATGCGGTCTTCATCACCGAGTTCATCTTTAAGAACATCCACTTCAGACTGGACATCAGCAAGCATTAGACGCAGTTTATGGTTCTTCTCTTCCAATGCCATTAGTTCTGTTTCAGAAGTCTCAAGCTGGTTTTCGAGTGATTTAACCTGTTTTTGCTTCTCTTGCTCAGCAATCGCTTTTAGATCGCTGTCTTTATCAACCATCTTCTCCTGATTAGTATCAGTGCCCTTGTCTGTAACCTTGAGTGATTCGACAGGTTGAGAGACGGGGGTAACCTGCACTTTTGAGGCTGTCTGCTGTGGTGGCTTAACAGCGGGTGCTTTACCCAAACGCGCTTGGTGAGCTGCCATCACGTTGACAGCTTCCTGAGTAGAGACGGCGCGAACTTGACTCAGTGAAGGAATACGAATCGTACTTTGTGGAATGAGTTCGTGGATATTCTGGTTTTCAAACGCCTGAGGGTTGAGTTGAAAAATGGCATATAGCGTTTGTTGTACAGTGACCGCACGAGAAGGTCGCAATTGAGAGGCAATACTCCACAAAGTTTCTTGTTCTGTGGTCGGGCCATAGAATTGAGAAGGCTCCGCTGTCGCACGCGTATTACGAGTAAGGGGCTCTGAGAATTGGGGAGATGACTGGATCTCACCATTTGGCCCTTTAAGGCGAATGCTCTCCGCGTTTACGATAGTAGTTTGAGTCACGGCAACCATTGCTAGGGGCAACAGTAGACGCTGTAAAATTCGACGCATATAAGGCTCAGCTATGTGCTCAATTAAATTAATGACGATGATCTGTTAAATATATCGGATAAACCACTCAAAACTATAGGTGGAGAGGTAAAAAATGTGTGTCCGGCGCCATATTCGCATTAATCTCACACAATTTTTCAAAATTCGATTAAAAAAGCCTCACACTATGGCGAGGCTTTAGTTGGACAATTATCAACAGTGATTTAATAGTAATCGCGAATCAGAACTTCTGCGATTTGCACTGCATTCGTTGCCGCACCCTTGCGAACGTTGTCTGCCACTACCCACAGGTTTACTCCGCTATGGTGGCTGATATCGTTACGGATACGACCTACCATCACATGATCTTTACCGCCTGCATCGCGAACTTGTGTTGGGAAGTCATCACCATGGAAAACTTCGACACCTTCAGTTTGCTCTAGCAGATTAATCACTTCTTGCGCATCGATTGGTGCACATGTTTCTAGATGGACTGCTTCCGCATGACCATAGAAAACAGGCACACGAACACAGGTAGGGTTTACAGTAATACCTGGATCGTTGAAGATTTTCTGTGTTTCCCAAACCATCTTCATCTCTTCGCGGGTATAACCGTTTTCCATAAACTGATCGATCTGCGGAATACAGTTAAACGCAATTTGCTGTGAAAACTCTTCATTTTCTGCTGGCATACCGTTAAGAAGCTTAGCCGTTTGACCTGCTAACTCATCAATACCCGCTTTGCCTGCACCCGACACTGACTGGTAAGTTGATACATTAATACGCTCAATACCCACTGCATCGTGAATTGGCTTTAAGGCAACCAACATCTGAATCGTTGAGCAGTTTGGGTTAGCGATGATATTGCGGTTACGGAACTCGGCAATCGCTTCAGGGTTCACTTCAGGCACTACAAGTGGAATATCGTACTCGTAGCGGAACTGTGACGTGTTATCAATCACGATAACACCTTCATCTGCAGCGATTGGCGCCCATTTAGCAGATAAATCACCACCTGCGGAAAACAACGCGATATGTGCTTGAGACCAGTCAAACTCTTCTACGTTTTGAACTCGGACAGTTTTACCGTTAAAGCGATAAGTCTTACCTTCACTGCGCTCACTGGCTAAAAGGTAAATCTCACCCACTGGGAATTTGCGCTCTTGCAGCACTTCTATAATTGTTTCGCCGACTGCACCAGTCGCGCCTAAAACTGCAACATTATATTGTTGGCTCATTGACTTACCTCAACCTGAAAACCTAGTTTTGCTAGTGGGGATAGATTGCATGACTCTCCACCGACTAACGTGACTGCACTGTACTCACGACGATCCCAATAGTTTTTACGCATCAGGTCAAACGAACCAGGCTTGCTGATTTCGCGTCGGAATAAGGCGTCATCTTTACGCACATCATAGACTAGCTGCGTGATGTTGTGCAGTGTTGCTTCGTCCCACTCGCGATCTAAAGAGAGCTGTGGAACTGGCGCAATTGGCAGCAAGTCACTAGCATGCGCACGTAATTCATTGTTTAGAAACTCGCAATAGCTATTGAAGATCATTGTCGTACCGCGAGCTTTCCCCTCTAAGCCATAACCTGCGACATGAGGGGTTGCGAATGCTAGCAGAGGCAGAAGCTCCATATCAACCTCTGGCTCAAATTCAAACACATCCAATGCCGCAACGAAGCCATCATTCTTCTGTAAACGCGTTTTTAGTGCAGAGTTATCGACAATAGGGCCACGAGCCGCATTGATTAAAATTTGGTCACCACGTAACGTTTCCAACACTGCTTGATCAATTAGGTGATGCGTAGGGTGCTCACCATCACGTGTGATGGGGGTATGCAGAGTAATAATATCTGCTTGATCCAACAATTCAGACAAAGGAGTAAATTGACGAGAATCCCCTTCAGCTTGTTTAGGTGGATCGTTGATCAACACATTAATGCCGATGCCTTCTAAGCATTTTTGCAGGTAGCTACCGACTTGACCTGCTCCAATAATTCCAACGGTTTTATCAAACACTGAAAAACCATGCAACTGAGCAAGCACCATCATCACGCTGAATGCATACTCAGCAACACCCACTTTGTTACAGCCCGGTGCAGCGGTAAAGTAAATGCCCTTCTCTCTGAGTAGAGCTTGATCGACATGATCCATTCCCGCCGTTGCGGTACCGACAAATTTCAACTTGTTGGCTTTACTAATTAGCTCCGCGTTGACTTTAGTCACCGAGCGAATCATAAGCGCATCAACATCGATTAAGTCATCCGCGGTCAGTGTGCGACCGGATTTTAAAACAACCTCTCCTAGCTGACTAAAAAGCTGTTCAGCATAAGGCATATTTTCATCTACAAGAATTTTCATGGGTTTATCGATTTGGCTTTGAATGGCATTGATTGTGCAAAAAAGGTGAGTCGGTGTCGAGTAATTATCTGATCACCTATTATTCCGATTGGTATTAGATAGAAAAATGCCCGGCACTTGGCCGGGCAATAGTCCAGAACAAAAGGATCTTAACCCGCTCTCCATGGGTTAAAGTCTGCGTCTGTTAGACTAACCTTTATTGCTAAAGGTTAGTCAGCTCTGGAAACTGGATTACCCATTACATGCTGTAATGAGCAAATTCAGTTAGCCTTGGTACTTCTTGATAACTAGCGTAGCGTTTGTGCCACCAAAACCAAAACTGTTTGACATCACTGTCGTCAACTCTGCATCACGCTTCTCAGTCACGATATCTAGACCGTTCGCAGCTTCATCTAACGCTTCAACGTTAATACTTGGTGCGATAAAGCTGTTATCTAACATTAGTGTTGAGTAGATTGCTTCGTGAACGCCTGCTGCACCTAGAGCGTGACCTGTCATCGCTTTAGTTGCTGAAATCGCTGGGCTGTTGTCACCAAATAGCTCTTGAATTGCACCTAGCTCTTTTACGTCACCAACTGGTGTAGATGTGCCGTGCGTGTTTACGTAGTCGATGCTGTCAACGTCTTGCATCGCCATCTTCATACAGCGAACCGCGCCTTCACCCGATGGAGCAACCATGTCGTAGCCATCAGAGGTTGCACCGTAACCTACGATCTCACCGTAGATTTTCGCGCCACGTGCTAGTGCATGTTCAAGCTCTTCGATAACCAACATACCGCCGCCACCAGAGATAACGAAACCGTCACGGTTTGCATCGTAAGTACGAGAGGCTTGATCAGGGGTTTCATTGTATTTAGTTGACAGTGCGCCCATCGCATCAAACATCATAGTTTGAGACCAATCTAGCTCTTCACCACCACCAGCAAATACGATGTCTTGTTTGCCAAGTTGGATAAGCTCCATTGCGTGACCGATACAGTGCGCCGATGTTGCACAAGCCGAACTCATTGAGTAGTTCACACCACGAATTTTAAATGGTGTCGCAAGACACGCAGAAACCGTTGAAGACATAGTACGAGGAACCATGTAAGGACCAACACGTTTTACGCCTTTGGCACGCATTGTATCTGTCGCGACAGTTTGGTTTAGTGCCGATGCACCGCCAGAACCTGCAACAATACCAGTGCGATCATTTGAAACTTGATCGTCTGTTAAACCTGCGTCTTCAATTGCTTGCTGCATTGATAGGTATGCATAAGCAGCCGCATCACCCATAAAGCGCATCTGTTTACGGTCAATGTGCTCTGCTGGGTTGATTTTTAGATCACCCCAAACCTGTGAACGAAGACCTTGTTCTTTAAACTGCTCAGAGGCAGTAATACCAGATTTACCTGCTTTTAGAGACGCTAAAACTTCTTCGACGTTGTTACCGATACTTGAAACAATACCCATACCGGTGATTACGACTCGTTTCATTATGACATTCCTATAATTCAAAAATCCGCTAGATGATAACTAAGATAGCGGGGAAAAGTGGTCAGCTTTCCCTTAAAACCGTACAATTGCAATCATATTATCGCTTTTATTTACATATTTCCGACACTATGACCTCGATTACCAATGCTCAACTAGGCTGGAACGATACAGGTACGCCTGTTTCCGATCAGTTTGATGATGTCTATTTTTCCAATGTGAATGGTCTCGAAGAAACCCGCTACGTGTTTCTGCACCAGAATCATCTCCCACAAAGATGGCAAACCTATGACCAGCGCCGTTTTATTATTGCTGAAACTGGCTTCGGCACTGGCTTGAACTTCCTAGCGGCATGGCAGTGGTTTGATCAATTTAAGCAGCAACACCCGGATGCGCCACTAAAAGAACTCCATTTCGTGAGCTTTGAGAAATATCCACTCAGTCGAGATGATTTGATCAAGGCGCATCAGTCTTGGCCTGAGCTTGCCGAATACGCTGAAAAACTACAAAAGCACTACCCTATCGCGGTTCCTGAGTGTCATAGAGTAGTGCTTGAGGAAGGTGCGATCACCCTCGATTTATGGTTCGGTGATATTAAAGATTGCATGCCAAGAGTGCCTGTCGGGGAAAAAGGAATTGTTGATGCTTGGTTCCTAGATGGTTTTGCCCCGAGCAAGAACCCAGAAATGTGGAATCAGAATTTATTCAATGGCATGGCAAAACTAGCAAGGCAAGATTGTACCTGTGCGACATTTACCGCTGCGGGCTTTGTTCGTAGAGGCTTAATTGAAGCGGGTTTCGAAATGAAGAAAGTCAAAGGTTTTGGCACTAAACGAGATATGATTGCGGGCCATTTACCCAAGCGCCAAACCACCACCAATATTAAGCCTTGGTTCGCGCGAACTCCGGCTAATTCGTCAGGATCCATTGCGATAGTCGGTGGCGGCATTGCCAGTGCGACTTTGGCTAAAATGCTAGTCCGGCGCGGAAAGAAGGTCACTCTGTATTGCCAAGATGCTAAACCTGCTCAGGGGGCCTCAGGTAACCGCCAAGGAGCTGTCTATCCGCTACTTAATGGCGATCACTCGGGAGTTTCTCGTGTATTCGCTCCGGCCTTTCTTTTTGCTCGTCAGTTTGTTGAACAAACAGCCGAGCAGATAACTTTCGATCACGACTGGTGTGGTGTCACCCAGCTAATGTGGGATGAGAAATCGAGCGAGAAATTAGACAGGATGTTAAAGGGCAGTTTTGACCAACAGCTTATTCACCGTCTAGATCAATCGCAAACCAGTGCGACTATCGGACTGCCGATCGATATAGAAAGTGTCCATTATCCACTTGGCGGTTGGCTGTGCCCTGCTGAATTAACTCAAGGTTTAATTACTAAACTTGAGCAAAGCAAATTATTTGATACACGGTTTGAAACCAAGATAGACGCTCTAGATTGGAACGAAGAGACGCAAACTTGGACACTTTTATCCGGTGAAAAAAACTTTACACACTCAACCGTTGTGGTTGCTAATGGACACCAGTTTGACCAGCTAGAACAAACTGCGAAGATTCCCCTTGGTCAGGTAAAAGGTCAGGTTAGTCATATACCGACAACAGACGAACTGTCTCAGCTCAAAACTGTGCTTTGCTACGATGGCTATATGACGCCAGTCAACCTTAACAATGATCATCATTGTATTGGTGCCAGCTACGATCGTTCACATCTGGATACCGAGTTTGACCCACAGGCACAACAGGATAATGGTGACAAACTACACAAATGCATTTCAAACCAAGATTGGCCTAACCAAGTCGATACCTCTGGTAACCTGTCTCGCCAAGGCATTCGTTGCGTAAGCCGAGATCACCTGCCATTTATTGGCAACGTAGGTAAGCTAGAACTAATAAAACAAGTCTATGCTGACATACACAAGAAAAAACCAGCTAAGAACGCAGTAGATGTCCCGAGTTACCCAAATCTATATTGTATGCTGGGATTGGGCTCTAGAGGTTTATGCTCTGCACCTTTACTGGCAGAGACACTTGCTTCGCAGATCTGTGGTGATCCCTTGCCATTGCCAGTTGACGTATTGGAAACGCTTCACCCAAGCAGGATGTGGGTTCGAAAGTTACGTAAGGGCAAAGCAATTACAGAACTTTAAGTACCCCAGATAACAAAACGCTGCCACTCACTTCCAAGTGGTGGCAGCGTTTTTTAATACTCCCCTAATGACTATGCGAGGCTAGCGACGGCTTGTTTAATCTGTTCAGCAATGTCTTGATTGCGGAACTGACCTGTTTCTAAATCAAAGTTGTCGTAGAAACTTGGTACTGAAACTGAAGCTTTCACCTGTGCGCCAAAGTAAGGCGCTGAGCCAGTAGCAGCCGCTAGAACGGTTTGCGCACCACCCGGTCCTGGAGAAGTCGCAAGATATACAACTGGCTTCTCTTGGAAGACGTTACGCTCAATACGTGTAGACCAGTCGAATAGGTTCTTATAAGCAGCTGGATAAGAGCCATTATGTTCAGCAAAAGAGACAACAATCGCATCCGCAGCCGCTAGGTCGGCCAAAAACGCTTTCGCACCTTCTGCCTGGCCAATTGCTTTCTCTACGTCTTCACTAAACATAGGAACTTGATAGTCATTTAAATCGAGAACAGAAATGTCGGCTCCCTCAATCTGATTCGCAGCATATGTCGCTAGAGTCTTGTTAATTGATGTTGAGCTGGTTGATGCTCCAAAGGCTACAATTTTCATAATCTGATTTCCTATTCGTTTCTCGATATGTGCTAAAAAGAATATCCATCGAGCAGAAAAGCAACAACCATAAAAAATTTAAGGGGTTGTTCGAAAAATTCGAACAACCCCTAATTTAAGACCATTTGTGCGAGTCTGATTACGCGTTGTTAACTAACTCAACCCACAGGTCGTTAACTATAGTACGGTCAGCAGGTGTTAATTCGGAGCGTGCGTCATCTAAGCTGGCTTGGATTCGTTCTTTCAACGTTTCGACATCGTTAATGCCTTCTTCTTCACATGCTGCTGCTGACAAAGAAATATGACCTCGTAGATAACCACCAGCAAACAACTCATCATCCGATGCCGATGAAATACGTGCATCAATTAGCTCTAGCAGCTGTTCTTCAAATTCAATAATCATTTTGCGTTAACGCCTAATCAGTTTGCTTCTCAAAAAGAACGCCAAGCTTCTCACATTGAGAATTCCAACGCAAACCCTAGTAATAGCAAGGCTTTCGCGTATGGCACGCCCTGTGCACTTCCTCAAATATTCACCTAAGTTCAGCGAGGAAGAACCAATGCAAATAAAACGCATTGCTCATCAAATAGCTATGGTCGCTGTCGCTTTAAATGGCTCGTCAATGGCTATGGCAGAAATACCTTTTACGGAGTGCCCTACACAGGCATTCTTAATTCAAAATCCGACCGGAACGCCAGTAGCTTATGGTGTTAACATTGATGTCGGTAGCTACATCACTCTAGATTCTAACTTAGGCTTAGATAAGCTAAACGGAGTCGGTTATAGCAAGCATGATGACTTCATCTATGGTTGGGATTACGGTGTTGCCTCGCTTTCTCGAATTGATTCAACCTTTACCAAGACGCTACTGAATGTTTCAAAGCCTGCTGGCGCACCGACTTCAATCTACGTCGGTGACGTTTCTATCGATGAAAATGCCTGGTATGGCTATCGACCAAACTACGGCTTATATCGAATAGATTTGGATAGCTTGGTTATGGAGTTATCTTCTCCACCAAGTCAATTTGGTAACCCCTCCATCTACGATTTAGCGTTCCATCCAGATAACGGATTAGCCTACTCAATCGATGCCAATGGCTATCTATGGCAAATTGATGTCAGCGCAGGTACCTCAACCCGACTAAACCAATTACTCGACAAAAACGTACTTGGCTATCGCCTGACTTTCGGCGCGGTCTACTTTGACGTGGATGGTAACTTCTATGCCAGTAACAACAGTAATGGCTATGTGTTTAAAGTTTCCATCAATGGCACTAGCTCAACGGCCGAGTTCTTTGCTTATGGACCATCAAGTAATTCGAATGACGGTGCTCGCTGTGCTTTAGCGCCTGTCGAGCCTAGCGAGTACACCGATTTCGGTGACGCCCCAGACTCTTACAAAACCACCTTCGCTTCATCAGGTGCTAGACACGGTATGTCTGACCTTAAGCTCGGTGCTTTAGTTGACGGAGAAACCGATGCCAGCCCATACCCACTCAGCGATGACATTTCCGACGGCAGCAATGACGATGACGGCATTCAGTTCCCAGTACCTATTCAAGTAGGTCAAACCAGCAAAATTATTGCGACCGTCTCCGGAGCAACGGATAACTCGGTACTCAATGCTTGGATCGACTTCGATCGCGATGGAGAATTTGAATCTAACGAAATTATCATCAGTGATCAGTTCGTGGATGCCAACACTGGAGACCTCTTCTTCTCAGTACCGACATGGGCGGTTGCAGGAGAAACTTGGGCTCGCTTTCGTGTATCAAATACCTCGGGAATAGGCCCGAGTGGTGGTGTACCTGCGGGGGAGGTAGAAGATTACCTCGTGGATATTACTGAAAGCGGTGTGGTCACTGAGGTTTATCCAAGCGGGGGCGGTTTCACTACTTTTGCCTACGAAGATCAATACCCTCTAGTGGGTGACTATGACATGAACGATGTGTTGATGAACGTTAAGTTTACTGAGTATCAGCTTAACAATCAGGTTATCCGAATTAAAATCGAGGGCAAAGTTGCTGCACTTGGTGGCGATTATCACTCTGGTTTTGCTATTCGCTTACCTGATGTAGATCGCGAAGACATTAAATCTGATTCAGTACAACTCTATGTGAACAATACGCTTCAATCTGGCAGTTTAGAAAGTGACACATCAGACGCGGTATTTATCATCCATACCGATCTTTGGGAGATCATCGAATCAGGCGAAGCGGAAGGCTGTACCATGTTCCGAACGCAGGAGAACTGTGGTACCACTTACCGCCCAACATGGAGCTTAACTTTCTCGCTAGAAAACGCCGTTAACACCGATACTATGCCAAATTTCCCTTACGACCCGTTTATCTTTGCATCTCCAGGTCATTATTACGGTGATGTTGGCTATCAGTTGAGTGGTGGTTACCCGGGGCGCGGTTTAGAGATCCATCTAAAAAATCAAGCCCCCACTAACAAGTTTGACATCCGATACAAGGCTTATGGTTTAGACACCTCTAATGGTGAGACCCATTACCATAATATCAACGGACTACCTTGGGCTATTGAGATTCCAACCACATGGCAGCATCCGCTTGAGCAACACAACATCTTACAAGCCTATTCAAAGTTCGCCGACTTTGCTCAAGATGAGACCGGACTGACTGAATCTACTTGGTACACCATTCCGAACACAAACAGAATTTATGTCGACTAAAGGAGAGAAGATTATGTGGAATTCAAATACAGCAATGCTACTTGGGCTCGCTTTTATCCTTCCTCTCTACGGTTGTGGCGGTGGTGGAGGCGGTGAAGGAGGATCTTCAGGTTCAACTGGCTCTACGGATTCTTCTACACCAGCACCAGCACCAGCACCAGCACCAGCAAGCAACGGTACACCAGTCTCTCTCAGCACACTACAGATTGATCCTGAGAATAGCCTGACATCGATTTACCAAGTAGATGTGGATGTGAGCTTACCTCATTTAGCCTCGTCCCTGGTCTACATCTCTATCTGTGACAATGCTGACGGTAATCTAGAATCCGTGGATTACAACAAATGCTTAGTGAAAGCGGCACTAAAATCAGGAACAGGAAACTACCAGTTGCAGGTACCCAATCATTGTGAGTCACTCATTGCTGTTGTGTCTGTAATGGAACCCAATACCCAGCCTCTTGTGTATACCCTCAATCATAACAATCAGCCTGAAACTAACTGGCTCATCCAGTAACTGAAACCAAACAAGCCGCATCATGCGGCTTGATTTTCATTTCACTGCAAACATCGAGTAGTTTAGCTCAGGGACCTGATAATAAGCTCTTAACGCTTCAGATAGCATTTTGACCCGCAGTGGGATTCCTTGCTCAAAGATCTTACCTACTTCACTATGTACTTTAGCCATAAAGGCTAGACGGTCTGGCTCAAATTCACCATTGAGGTTGTCGCAACTCACTGTAAACGAAAAGCCTGCACTCTTAGAAAGAATCCATTCATAGGCCTGAGGGCGAATCTCGACCTTTTCGAACTCTGCCTGAACTTGCTCAGTACGACCATCAGGTTCATACCAGTAGCCGAAATCTTCCAATAATCGGCGCTTAGGACCTGCAACACACCAGTGAGCAATTTCGTGCATTCCCGAAGCATAAAAACCACGAGCAAAAATAATCCGATGGTATGGTGTTTTTTCATCTGCTGGCAGATAGATTGGCTCGTCACCACCTAGCTCAAGTTTGGTGTTATAGTCAGCCAAAAATGTGTCATTAAAAATACGGATTAAGTCTTGGTAGTCGTGGTTCATAGCTCAGTGGTTAGCGTTTTTATACAGCGGCAAGCATTCTCGCATTTTTAATCGTAATTGCAAATCCACAACTTATATAGTGATATTAGAAATAGTTATCTGAAAGCCGCTTTCGTACCAACAAAATCTCATTCGTCACAGATCACATTTCCCACTACACTCACGCCTTAAATTTATGTGATCTGCCTAACTTTTTGGCCATTTATTGAGAATTCACCATGCTGCTAAGTGTTTTATATATTATCGGTATTACAGCGGAAGCGATGACGGGTGCGCTAAGTGCTGGTCGACGTAAAATGGACTGGTTCGGCGTCATGCTTGTCGCCAGTGCCACAGCTATTGGTGGCGGCACCGTACGTGATATTCTACTTGGCCACTACCCGCTAGGTTGGGTCAAAAATCCAGAGTTTCTTGCCATTACTTGTATTGCAGGTGTTCTTACAACGGGTTTAGCGAGATGGGTCATTAAGCTGAAAGGCTTGTTCATTCGACTTGATGCGCTAGGTCTTATCGTATTTAGTATCATTGGTACTAAAGTAGCTATAGGAATGGGTCACCATGCGCTTATCTGTATGGTTTCTGCATTGGTAACAGGCGTATTTGGCGGTCTATTACGTGATTTGATCTGTCGCCAAACACCACTTGTGCTGCATGAAGAGCTTTATGCTTCTGTGGCGCTTATCGCGTCAGGTATGTACCTACTTCAGCTCGAACTTGGCGTGAACGAAGTAACAGCAACCATTTCTACCTTAATTGTCGGCTATATGCTACGTATGGCCGCTGTCCGATTTAAGTGGCGTTTACCATCATTTCATCTAGAAACCGAAAGTTCTCTTCATTGATATTTGTCACCGCCCTGCTTGTCAGGGCGGTTTTGCATCTACTAGCAAGTTTTTACCCACAAATCACATAGCCACAAACCTTCAACTTAATGTGCACAACTGGTTAATTATCAGCAAGTTAATCCTGTGACCTTTTGCACAATCCCGACGGGCAATTTATCTTACTCTTACCGCCAACAAGGAAAAGTTCAGGCCTTTGCCCTCTCTGCCCAACCTTTCCTTTTTCCTCTAATTAATAAGCTGAAAGGTCTAACGATGAAAAATAGACTAGGTCTTACCCTCTCTATACTTGCACTTACCCTATCTGGGTGTAGCTCTTTATCCACACCAAACGCTTCGCAACAACTATCTACACTGCTTGATGAATACAGCTCTGAATCCAAGTCACTAGATAGCTCGCATTTTGGTATCATTAATGACCAAATGGCCGCAGCAAAACAAACTCTTGATAGGCTCTACCTAAGCAAACTGCTCGACATTAATCGCGATGCACTATCGGATGAAGATAAGGTTTACTACGACACATTTCGTTTTGACCGCAACATCTCTATCCGTGGAGCCAGCTTTGCCAATGCTCGATTTGGTAACCTAGATGTACCTGTCACCCATTTCTACAACTATATCCAGTGGAATGCCGAAGAAGCAGGCGCTGCTCTCGATACCGATATAGATGAGACGAAGACATATCAAGATCAACTTGAAACACTTCAAGAGTATACCGCCTGGGTCAACAACCTACGCAGTCAATACCAACTTGCCACATTAGAAGGTATACAATTGCCTACGGTTCTTGCCGAACGGTTATATCAAAGTAGTGTGGATGCGATTAGCTATGATGATTTCTCTATTCTCAAGGTCGGCCTGAATGATCTAAAGATTCAGCCAGAGTACAGCGACAAGTTTGTAGAGCAATATGCTAAGGAAGTCGACAAAGCGCAACTCGCAACACAAAAGCTACTCGCTTACCTTCACGGACAGTACACTAAAACTGCGCGTGGCGATGGCCAGCTTACCGACACAAACATCGGTTGGGGAGATCTACCTAACGGACAAAGCTGGTATCAGTGGCATTTAGATAGAAACAGTACAACAGGAAAATCCGCCGCAGAGTTACATCGTTTAGGCGAACAGCTCGTAACTGATGCCAAGGCCGAAATGATTCGCGTCGCCAAACTGGTCGTCAGTAAACGAGGCTCAATTGTCGAAGCTGATTACCGTAACCCTCTCACCAATCGAGTTTCGAAACGTACCTTCGAGCTAACTACCGACTCTGGAAACATTAATCTTGAGGAGTTTTTCAAATACCTCAACAGTGAACAGTTTTTCTTTGGCCGAGATGGCCAGATAGTCAGCAACCATCAATATGCCGAGGTATGTAATCAAGCTTCAACTCCAGCAGCATGTGAAAGTGCGCTAACCGATTACTATCCGTTCAAGATTAACGCCAATGATGTCGTGAGTCGCTACTTTAAACCAATAGCAACAGACTACACCATTGAGCCAGCCCCAGCAGAAGATGAACTCTATGCGGGCGTCGCCTCATACGATGACAATACCTTCACACTAAATACTCATCCCGACTACAGCTTACAAAAATGGAATGTCTCTACTCTGCTACTTCATGAAGCCGCCCCTGGACACCACTTCCAAAACGCCTATGCGCAAGAGTACCCACCTGCCAAGATACCTGAATATATGAAAGATATTTGGTACACCGCCTATGGTGAAGGCTGGGCGCTCTATACTGAGTGGCTAGGTTTGGAGATGGGTATCTACGGCGAGTTAGATGATCAAGGAAAGCCCACCTTTGTTAAAGGGACAGGCATGTGTGCACCTAATGCTGATTATAGTCAACTACAAGGGGGGATATACCAAGATGAGCAAGAGTGTAACGCCCTGCAATACTTCGGTAGCCTTAATGAAGCACAGCTACGCAATATGCGCCTAGCCATTGATACGGGTATTCATAGCAAAGGCTGGAGCATCCAGCAAGCTCGTGATTACATGAAGGCTAACTCAGCACTCGGGGATGGTGACATAGAATCGGAAAGCTTCCGCTATGCAGCCTATGTTGGGCAAGCCGTTTCGTATAAGTCAGGATACTTAGTAATCAAAGAGTTACTGAACAAAGCACGGGCTGAATTAGGTGATAAGTTTGACTACGCAGAATTTCATGACCACCTTCTGCGCTACGGGCAACAGCCGATGGAAGTGGTGCGCGAAAACATCAATAACTGGATAACGTCGAAAAAGTAAAGATAGAAAATGGGCTTGGTACTACCAAGCCCATTTAAATTAGTTGATCGCTTCTATTATCGCGATGTCTCTCTCTAGAGCCAGTTTTTCATGACCAGTGGCTGAGGCAAGTTTGCTTTGACGAATTTGCAACGCTTCTTTCGTTGCTTGGTCATTGGCAAACTTAAGCCCTTTGACATTGATTGAAGCAATATTGGTATATCTTCCATCTTCACTGCTTGGTACAGATACTTTCCCTTCATTGATCAAAGCCTTAACGATTTCTCGTTCTTTGTCGTAGCTATCATCCATGCCCACTAGCTGCCAACGCTTTTGCGGCTTGCTTTGGTAATGACCTTTTTTCTGTTCAGTCAAATAGCGGATGGTTAAGTTGCGAATCGTACCTTCTTCTTCACCATACACCGCTTTCGAATCTGACAACACTTTAAAGTCACGACCTTCAAGTACTCCGCCTTGCTTGGTCAAGTGGCCCATACGATAGCTATTCATACCTAGTCGAATCGCCGTCTCATCTTTAACAGGGGTTCCATCTGCGAACTTAAGATCTGTGATTCGTTGACCTTTCGGTTGGGTTAAATCGATCTTATAGGTTACACCTGCAAAAAAGTCGTTCGTCGAGTATTTTGATGCGCGACGCTCTGGGTCAAAGCTGTAAGTCACATCACCGGGCTTCACCGAATTAAAGTACCCTGCTGACCACTCCATGTAAGTCTTAAGGTCTTTACCTGTCATCTCATAAACGGTAATTTCGCCACCTGCATACTGATAGTTGTAGGCGATGTCTTTGGCCTTAATTGTCCCAACATTAAGCTGCGCTTTATCGTTGTCAATTTGTAGAGCAATCACATTTGCTTTCGGTGAGTAATAGAAGCTCGCTTCTTGGTACAAGGCACTTATCCCCGTATCTTGCACGTGAACCTGCGGAATTCCGCGAATTTCATTTTCCGGGACTAGGTCAACACCTTTTAGCTCAGCGATTGGACGGTTAGCCATCTCTCTTAAGCGCTTGTGGTATGGCTGATACAACTCTTCCATTTTTTCGTCTGAGACAATGCCATCTATTTTATAAGTAAAGCTGTCTTTGTTGACTAAGGTGTATTGCCCATCACGTTCTTCAAACTGGAGATCAACCCGCGAGAGTGCACGTCCATACTTATCCGGCTCCGTAACAATAACGCCATTGACGACAGCCTTATCAATGCGTGTATGCATATGGCCAGCGACGATTGCATCTAGCTCTGGGTTGATATTGGCAATATCTGTAACGCCCGTATCAGCAATGTCATTTTCATTATCAATCCCCATGTGCGCGACGAGCACTAGCGCATCAACTTGATCATCCAACTTTTTAATGATCTTTTTCACTTCGAGGCTAGGGTTAGTAAATGTCATACCATCTAAACGGTTAGTACCTTTGGCAAACACTTCCGTCATTGGAGTATCCATACCAATCACACCAATTTTTATGCCGCCACGCTCGACAATTGTGTAGCCTGGTAGGAATCGGTTACCGTCTGGGCGCTTAATGTTGCCAGCTAAACTTTGACCTTTAAACTGTCTAAGAGAACGATTGAGCACACTGACGCCAAAATCAAATTCATGGTTACCCAAGACCCAAACGTCATAATCCATCTCATTAAAGCCAAGCATCATAGGATCAATCGGTTCATCTTTGAAGGTTTCTACAAAGTTGCCTTGAATCGTATCGCCCGCATCTACCAAGATGACATTAGACTCTTCTTGACGAATATCCTTAACTTTTGTCGCAATTTGGCTAAGGCTTCCACGCATGTTGAGTTTATCCGCGGCGTAGTCCCATGGCATAAAGTGACCATGGATATCAGATGTACCTAAGATGGTAACCTGATGAATGTCTCCATCTGCGGCGAATGTAGGAAAAGAGAGGAAAAAGGGGATTGCACAAGATAACAGCTTCTTGTTCATTTTTTATTCACCTAGTTGTTAATAAACCAGGCGGATACTAGTATAAAGGCGGACATATATGTGTGATTTCTGTCATTACAACAGATAACTTGACCTTACTATTACAAATAAAATTGTGACATATATCACCACGAGACTTTAGCATTTAGCCTACCAATAGATAGCCTTCATATTTATTGACACACATACTAAACGGCCTCCATAAATGGAGGCCGTTTTCAAATCTTTGGTTGATTAAATCTTTGGTGTTTCTGTCATCACACCTTGATTTTGACCGCGATGACGAAGCAGATGATCCAATACCACAATCGCTAACATGGCTTCAGCAATAGGTACTGCGCGAATACCCACACATGGGTCATGACGACCTTTAGTGATCAGTTGCGTTGGCTCACCCTGTTTAGTGATGGTTTCACCTGGCACAGTAATACTTGAAGTCGGCTTTAGCGCAATATTCGCCACGATATCTTGACCTGTAGAAATACCGCCTAAGATGCCACCAGCGTGGTTGCTGGCAAAACCGTCTGGAGTTAGCTCATCTCTGTGCTCGCTGCCCTTTTGGTTTACAACATCGAATCCGTCACCAATCTCAACACCTTTCACCGCATTGATGCTCATCAGCGCATGAGCTATATCTGCGTCTAGGCGGTCAAATACTGGTTCACCCAGACCAACAGGAACATTGGTCGCAACCACTTGAAGCTTGGCACCAATAGAGTCACCTTGCTTTTTCAGATCACGAATAAGTTGATCAAATGCGTCTACCTTGTCAGCATCTGGGCAGAAGAATGCATTGTTTTCAATCTCGTCCCAATCCACTTTCTCAATTGAAACATCACCCATTTGAGAAAGATAAGCACGGATTTCAACGCCGAATTCTTGCTTAAGATATTTCTTAGCAACAGAACCCGCGGCAACACGCATTGCGGTTTCACGCGCAGAAGAGCGACCACCACCTCGGTAATCACGCACCCCATACTTTTGATGGTAAGTGTAATCCGCGTGGCCCGGACGGAATTTGTCTTTAATTTCTGAATAGTCTTTCGAGCGTTGATCGGTATTTTCAATCAACAGACCAATTGAAGTACCCGTTGTTTTACCTTCAAATACGCCAGATAGAATCTTTACTTCATCCGGTTCGCGGCGTTGAGTGGTATAACGAGAAGTGCCTGGGCGACGGCGATCCAAATCAACTTGAATATCCGCTTCAGTGATTTCTAAACCCGGAGGGCATCCGTCAACGATACATCCTAGTGCGATACCGTGACTTTCTCCGAATGTGGTGACTCGAAAATGTTGTCCGATACTGTTTCCTGCCATTACTTCCTCAATCCTATGTACCCGTAAACTGGGCTTTACACTTCAATTCTTCGTAAATTCATAGTCGCTTTATTACGGTTTGATGTAAACCCCTAAAAAGGATCTATTTTGTTTTTTAACCCGCATAAAAAACGCCAAGCAACATCTGCTTAGCGTTTCGTTAAAACCATCGAATAGAAGAGTTAGTCTTTGTAGATAGAAAACTCCGCTGCATGTTCTAACATCTGTTCGCGAGTCAGCATAAACACGCCGTGTCCGCCGTTTTCGAACTCAATCCAAGTAAATGGAATGTGTGGGTATTGCTCCATCATATGAACCATAGAGTTGCCCACTTCACAGATAAGAATACCGTTGTTTGTCAGGTAGTCTGGTGCGTTGGCCAAAATGCGGCGAACTAATTTCAGACCATCTGTACCTGCTGCAAGACCCAATTCCGGCTCATGAGTGAATTCATCCGGCAAGCTATTCATGTCTTCTTCATCCACGTACGGTGGGTTAGACACGATGATGTTGTACTTCTCTTTTGGTAGATCACGGAATAGGTCAGAACGGATAGGGAAAACTTGTTGCTCCATCCCATGATCTTGCACGTTCTGCTCCGCAACTTGAAGGGCATCGGTTGAGATATCAATGGCATCAACTTCTGCTTCTGGGAAGGCATGAGCACAAGCGATAGCAATACAACCACTGCCTGTACACAAGTCCATAATACGTGCAGGCTCGTCAATTAACCAAGGCTGGAACTCTGCTTGAATCAACTCACCAATTGGCGAGCGTGGCACTAATACGCGCTCATCAACGAAGAACTCTAAGCCGCAGAACCAAGCGCGGTTAGTCAGGTAGGCTGTTGGAGTACGCTCGTTAATGCGCTTTACAACACGCTCAACGATGCGCATGCGTTCACTAGTCGTTAAACGTGAGTTCAATACATGCGGAGGCACATCAATTGGCAAGTACAACGTTGGTAGGATTAGCTGAACCGCTTCATCCCATGCGTTGTCAGTACCGTGACCGTAAAATAGGTTCGCGGCGTTGAAACGGCTCACTGTCCAACGAATCATATCTTGAAGCGTGTGAAGTTCTGAAACTGCTTCTTCTACAAAAATCTTATCCAAAATTGCCTCCGAAAAGCGCTACAATACTGCTAATTGCATTTATACATATTTACTAATTAGTCCCATGAGCAAAAAAGACACCGATACAGATGATGACTTCGCCCTTTTTAGGGATGCAGTACAAGGCGTAAAAAAGTTGTCACAGGATACCATAGTCCAGCAACCAAAAAAAAATACTAAGCAAAAAGAAATTACCCGCACCGCCCGTGAAGCAAGCGATACCGAGTTTTACTTTTCTGATGAGTTTGTACCACTTCTCAATGAAGATGGCCCAACCCGCTATGCTCGTGATGACGTTTCCCATTATGAAGTAAAACGCCTGCGCCGTGGCGTATATGTTCCTGATGTGTTTTTAGATATGCACGGTATGACTCAGCAAGAAGCCAAACGTGAACTCGGCGCGATGATCGCTTATTGCATTAAAAACGAAATCTCATGTGCCTGTGTCCAGCACGGAATTGGTAAACATATTCTTAAGCAAAAAGCCCCATTATGGCTTGCTCAGCACCCTGACGTTATGGCTTTTCACCAAGCTCCATTAGAATTTGGTGGTGATGGCGCGCTATTGGTTCTGCTTTCGATACCTGAGAAGTAGAAGGCTGGAGAGCTGGAGAAGTTTTCGAGGGCTGACGCTTAGTGTCAGCCCTTTTATTCCAACAAGTTGACTTGTCATCCTCAAGAGTGAGGTACGAACGAGTTGGGGATCTCTTCAAGTGAGTGCACCAAGCTATGAGATTCCCTACTCGCTCCTTCGTCACTCTATGGAATGACACAGAACTGGGTAACTCGCGTTGATTGAATTAAGTCTAGTTTTCCAGCAGGGCGAAGCCCGCTCCCGTTTTCCACAAGCGAAGTATTCCATAGGACGTAGTCCTTTCCGCGCTAGCCCTATTTCCTATACTCAGGAGGAATTGGAAGCTCTGACGCTTTAAGATTCGGCCTTTGACCTCCCCGTTTACGAAACTGTTTCAACTGGAATACGTATGCCAGTATTTGAGCCACGGCGGTAAATAAGCCGTCGGGGATCTCTTGTTCTAGCTCTGTCGAGTGGTACAAAGCACGTGCTAACGGCGGCGCTGGGACAACGTAAATGTCGTGCTCGCGGGCGATTTCACGAATCTTGAGTGCCATATGGTCTGTCCCTTTTGCCACCACTATTGGTGCACGATCGGTATCTTGTTTATAGCGCAATGCAACAGAGAAATGCTCGGGGTTGGTGATGATAACATCAGCTTGAGGGACTTCAGACATCATACGTCGCTGGGCTGCTTCACGTTGTAGCATTCGGATACGCCCTTTAACTTCAGGCTTACCTTCCGTCTCTTTGTACTCGTCTTTAACCTCTTGCTTAGTCATTTTAAGTTGGTTAGCGTGTTGCCAGATTTGGAAAGGAATATCGATCGCTACCACGATCAATAAAGTGCAACTGATCAACAAGACAAAATTGAGTAAGATATCCAGTGCATGGAAGATGTTCTGAGGATAAACGTCCATGCTCAGTTGGAACAGATCCTCTTTGGCTGCGCTGATCAGATAAAACGCCATACCTGAAACTAGCGCTACTTTAAGAATTGATTTAATTAGCTCGACCCAACTTTGCAGTCCCACCATACGCTTTAGACCACTGAGCGGGTTCATCTTTGACCATTTCGGCATCGCCGCTTCCGCCGAGAAGCTAATTCCACCAACTCCTGCCGCACCAATCAGGGCTGCAATAAATAAGGTAATTAGAATTAGTAGCAAAGGTAGCAACAAGCTGCTTAAAGAGCCCAAGGCAATGTCAAACAATTTGACCTGATCGAAAATTTCTTCACGCGAGAGGGTGAACATTCTGCCCATCGCAGAAAATAATGCGCGAGCGAGCCCTTCACCAAACCACATTAAGGCGACCGAACCGACAACTAGTACAGAAACCGAAGCTAACTCTTTTGACCTTGCAACCTGCCCTTTTTCACGGGCCTGTTGCAAGCGTCTGGGCGTGGCGTCTTCTGTGCGTTCTTGACCGTCTGACTCTGCCATTCAGCCTCCTAGGGTCTGTTGACCTTTTGCGGTTAAATTTTGTTCGAGATAAAAGCGTTTTAATCGCGGCGAGTGGCGGACGGCTAGTTGTTTGCCGCCTAGTCATTCTAAGCAAAACTCCTCTCAACAAAGAGTAAAACGCTTTTAGCCGAACCCTTAGGGCGGCGTTTGTGGCTCCCTTCTGCTGCGTTATCGGCTCAAAAGGTCAACAGACCCTAGCAGTTCAGCCTGATAAACGAGCAAACTTGCTGTTCACCCTGTATCCAGAATATCTCATAGTGGTTGTACAGCCCGGCGATAATGTACCAACAAAGCAGCAAACCGACCATCAATGCAAAGGCAAAACCCAAAGAGAAAATGTTCAGCTGCGGAGCTGCACGGGTCATAACGCCAAATGACAAATTGATCGTCAGCAGCGCAATAATGCCTGACAACGACATGCTCAATGCGACTTTAAACATTATGCCGAGCCACAAAGCTAACTCTCTGAAGTCCACTGTAGTCAACGATCCCGAACCAATAGGCAGTGACTTAAAGCTCATCACCACCAACATAATCATCTTTAAATGGCCATCTGTCGCCAAAAAAAACAACGTCGCTAAGAACATAAATAACTGACCTAGTAACGGCGTGTTTTGTCCGTTCGCTGGATCAACCATAGAAGCAAAACCCAAGCTTGATTGCATACCTAGGATCTGGCCTAAAATTACGAACGTTTGGATCATAAACTGCGTTACTGTCCCCATAGCAACACCGATAATGATCTGCTCTAGAAGAGTCATAAAGCCAGCAAAAGAGAGCAACTCAATGCTTTCGGGAACTGCAGGGATCGCGGGCATAACAGCAAAGGTAATCGCCAAGCCAAGATATAGGCGGACGCGAGTAAAGACAAACCGAGCTCCGGTCACCGACATGACCATCAGCATCGCAGCGATTCGGGTGTAAGGCCAAAAATAGTTGGCAATCCAATCCAGTACTACGCTCGTTGGGTACTCCATAGCAATACCTAGTAGAGCACCTGAGGAAGCCGCTCGATCATGCTAAAGAAAAACTCCATTAGCATCTGTGTCATCCAGTGGGCGAATAACATCAAAGCAAGCAATGTAACAATCAAACGAGGTAGAAAGCTTAAGGTTTGTTCGTTAATAGAGGTCGCGGCTTGGAAAATAGCCACTACTAGACCGATCATTAGGCTGGGTATAATGATCGCACAGACCATAATGAGTACCATCCATAACGCTTCACGGAACAACTCAACGAACATTTCAGGAGTCATAGTCTTTCTCCCGTCACAAGGCGAAACTGCCGGCTAAGGTCGATAAAATCAGGTTCCACCCATCTACCAATACAAACAGCATCAGTTTAAATGGTAATGATACGATCATCGGAGAAAGCATCATCATACCCATCGCCATTAGGACCGATGCCACCACCAAATCGATAATCAAGAAAGGTAAGAACAGCATAAAACCAATCTGGAAAGCAGTCTTTAGCTCCGAAGTGATAAAGGCTGGAATTAAAACCGCCATTGAAACATCTTCTGGGGCGGTTGCGGTCGAGCCAGAAATATTAACGAAAGTTTCTAAGTCTTTGACCCGAGTTTGCTTGAGCATAAAGTCTTTCATCGGCACCTGGGCCAAATCAAACGCCTCACGAGCTGAAATTTGCTCATTGATGTAAGGCTGAATCGACTCATCGTTAATTTTGTTTAAAACCGGCGACATGATGAAGAAGGTCAAAAAGATAGCAATACCAATAATAACTTGATTTGACGGAGTTTGTTGCAAGCCCATCGCCTGTCTAAGTATAGACATCACAACCACGATTCGAGTAAATGAGGTCATTAAAATAACCATGGCAGGTAAAAAGCCTAGCATGGTCATCAAAGCAAGGATTTGCAGGTTTATGGAGTAGTCTTCACTACCGTCAGGGTTTGCAGTCATGGTGAAAGCCGGAATACCTCCACCGCCGGTAACGCTCCCTGACGCTGTTGACTTTGAGGCGCCTTGCTCTTTCTCCATAGCGCTTACTGTCACTGAATCTGACACCGCAGCATTAGCAGGAATAGACGTATCGAGTTCCTGCTGCGCTAACGATAGTGCAGAAAAGAACGTTAGGACAAACGCTAAAACAATCGAAGTTAGGTTATTGGCTTTTATCATTCTTCTTTAATAGCTGAGTCAATTGATTTGAAAACGGACTCGCAGCCATCTCCTCCTGAGACAAAGGTTTCTCCAGTTTCGAGATTAATTGGATCGATTGTGCGGTAACACCAACTAAAAATTGTTCCTCTCCCGCCTGTACAATCACAATTCGTTCCTTATGACCGACGGCAAGCTGACGCACTATGTTTAAGCCTTTCTGATTGACCAATGCTGGCACTCTCATGCGTTTAAGTAGCCAAGCCAAAAATAAAATAAAGACTATAACGAATAAGAGCGACCCAAAGGTGGTCGCCCAATCAAGCTGGCTACCTGGTGTGGAAACGGTAGCCATTGCCGAAGGAGAAAGTAGTATAAGTGAGTAAAGTAAGTACTCCTTAACTTTAAAAGACATACTAATCCTTACATTATCGAAGTTTCTTAATTCGCTCAGTTTGACTGATCACATCGGTGAGACGAATACCAAACTTATCGTTGACCACCACTACTTCACCGTGAGCAATTAAAGTACCATTCACCAGCACGTCTAATGACTCGCCCGCCAAGCGCTCTAGTTCCACAACTGAACCTTGGTTAAGCTGAAGCAAATTACG
The DNA here is from genome assembly GCF_001188205.1 of Vibrio sp. VPAP30. Taxonomy (NCBI): domain Bacteria; kingdom Pseudomonadati; phylum Pseudomonadota; class Gammaproteobacteria; order Vibrionales; family Vibrionaceae; genus Vibrio; species Vibrio sp. VPAP30. The sequence goes on along the minus strand of NZ_LBLS01000043.1, from coordinate 308,412 downwards.
AATACTGATCTGCGAACGGCCAACCTCCATCGAGATCGTCACTGGAATATCTAAAATCGTGTCTAACTTACGACGTTCATCTTCTGAAATGGGTGACGAAGTGTCTTGTAGCTCGTCGAGTTGGGCATTCATCACTTCATCAACGTCTACCTCAGGTGCATCTGGATCTTCACCTAACGCCGCAGCCCATTCGTCCGCCAGTTTTTGGTCGTCACTCGGTTCCATACTTGTTACCTATATTATTCTTAATCTTCGATTTCGCCTTCATCTTCTTCTAATTCAGAGATGACGTCTTTACCTAAGAAGGCGATATCCGTTTTAACCACATCTGGTCGTTTAATTTCTTCTGAGACCTGAACCGCTAATTTGTCGCTTGAACGCCCCATTTTTACGCGATAAGTAGGCAATTCTTCAACAAACATCACAGCGTGCTCTGGCATTTCTACGGGTATAATGTCGCCAGGTTGAAGCTCCATGAGATCCCGCAGTGAAATATCTTGTTCTAGCAAATCAACTCGGAAGTTAACTGGCACATCCATAATTTCTTCACGTAGCGCAGTACTCCAACGAACGTCAGTTTCCATCTTGTCTGACTGAACACCTGCATCTAATAGCTCACGAATCGGCTCAACCATTGAGTAAGGCATCACAACATGGAAGTCACCGCCACCGCCATCCACTTCGATGTGGAATGAACTGACCACGATAACCTCTGTCGGACTGACAATGTTCGCCATGCTCGGGTTAACTTCCGAGTCTAGGTATTCAAACTCAACCCCCATCACTGGTGACCAAGCTTCTTTGTAATCTTCAAATACAATTTTAAGTAGTAACTGAACAATTCGGCGCTCAGTCGGCGTGAACTCACGACCTTCAATTCGCGCATGGAAACGGCCATCACCACCAAAAAAGTTCTCTACCAAGATAAACACCAAACGTGCTTCCATGGTAATCAAGGCCGTACCTTTTAACGGTCTAAAGCGTACCATGTTTAAACTGGTTGGTACGTACAGAGTATTTTGGTATTCGCCAAACTTCATCATCTGCACGCCGTTGATGGAGACTTCTGCAGTTTTACGCAGCATATTAAACAAGCTAATGCGCATATGACGCGCGAAACGCTCATTAATCAACTCCAACGTTGGCATTCGACCACGGACAATGCGGTCTTGTGATGAAAAGTCGAACTCTACTGCACTGGCATCGGAGGCTACTTGTTCCTCTTCTGCCTCATCAACATCATCTACACCGTGTAAGAGAGCATCAATCTCATCTTGGCTTAATAGATCAGTCACTCGTCACCTACTGCATTACAAAGTCAGTAAATAGCACCCGTTCAATTACTGGCTGCCCTACTGCGCGATTCAAACTGGCTTTAATGTCATCGGTAGCCTTATCTCGCAATTCGACACGACCATTTACCGTTCTCAATTGGTCTACAGTAGCAGACGCAAAAGTACTCAATAGTGAGCTTTCTATAAGTGGTGAGTGATAACGAGCAAGGTTTTCATTATCGCTACCACGCACCATCAACTGCACTTTGATCTGTACCAGACGGTCTTTCTTGTCACCAGTGACATTAAATAAGAAAGGTTGCGGGATATTCACGTAAGCCACCGGATCAATCGGTGCGACCATTTCTTGCTGCGCCGCTTCTTGCCCTGCCGCTGGCTCATCTGAGCCCATCAAGAAGAATGCAGCACCACCGCCACCGGCAAGTAAAACAACCACCGCAATAATGATGATAAGTAACTTACTTTTACCTTTGGGCGCTTCCGTTTCGAGTTCTTCGTCTGCCATAACTTAACGTTCTCTATTCTTTTGTTTTTAACAGTTTATGCGTAATAACTAATTCCATCACTCTTTGCTGCGACATTCAAATCAAGATTGATGTCTGGTTCAAGGTTTTCTTCACCAGAGGGGCCTAGATTGCCGTTACCTTGACCATTGTTGCCTTGCCCATTGTCGGCATAGCGTCTTTGCTGTTGACCTGAGGCTTGCTGCTGAACAGAGCTGTCTCCTAATTGTACACCCTGCTGGGCAAGCATTTCACGCAATCTTGGCATTGATTGCTCAATTACATCACGGGCTTGTTGGTTGGCAACCGTAAAGTGGACCGTCGCGGCATCCCCGTTCATATGCATGCGAATTTGCATTCGCCCAAACTCTGGTGGATCAAGACGAATATCGATGTTTTTCAAATTCTTCGATATCATCATCTGCACGCGTTCAGCCACTTGCTCCCCCGCCAACTCTCGGTTTAACTGCAAAGGTGCTTGGGCAGCTTGTTCTGCTCTAACTTGGCCTAACGAACCAGAACCTTGCTGGCCTGACGCTTGGGCCAATTGCTGAGCAAAACCTGTATTGGTTTCAGTGCCTTGCTGTGACCCATCTTTGTTTGTCGCGACTTTACCAAGTGTTCCTGCTACTTTCGCCCCCATCACGGCTTTAAGCATTGCTTGATCCTGAGCAATGGTAGCATTTGGGGCCGCTGCCATTTGCTGTATTTGCGTTGCCGCTAAGTCCGTTGGTATCGTTGCGGTGCTAACCTGCTGTTGAACAGCTTGCGCTAGCTGTGCTTGGGACTGTTGGTGAGCAAGTGCTTGATGTACAGATTGAGCAACTGGGGCTTGCTGTGTTCTCGGTGTAGAGTCAGCTTTCAAAGCAACGTCATCCTTTACTTGACCTTCTGATGAAGCCGCCCAAGGTATTGCACCAGCCACTACCGTGGCCGCCGCTATACTCGGATCAAGTTCTGAGTCACTTTGAGCATCAGCCGCCACTGCAAGCGCTTGGGCACTTGTTTCGGCATCGACCGCTAACTTACTTACCTCTTGTGTGCCCTTCTCAGCCGCAGCAGCAGTAGTCACTGCCGCTGCACCAAGTACGGCAGAACCTGCCACTAGAGCAGCCCCCTCAACGACGTTCGATTCTGAATCGTCTGTATCAGGTGATTCATCAGCCGTGGCAAATTGTGAAACAGTTGTTGACGCCACTTCGGTCTGAAATGGCTGACTGTCTAGTTGTGGCTTGGTAGAACCATCAACGAATTCTACTGTATCTTGTTGACTGAGTGCGGCCGCACTTGAAGCAGAAACAGCATGATTTTTGGTTTGCAGCTCGGCTTTTAATTGTTCATTCGTTTCAACGTCTTTTTGCTGCAGAAAACGCTCTGCAGAAGCTGGAACGGCCACGGTTTCCCCTTCAACAGAACGGACAATGACCTTTTGTGCTTCTTGCTCAGAGTCAGTCAATTGTTGAGCATCAGAGTGGGTTAATGAGGGCTTTTGGTTTGAGTTTACTGAGGTGACTTGTTGACCCTCATCACCTTCCACCTCTTTGCCACCATCCGTTGATGCCAGCGCTGCCGCTTGTTTGTCATTTTCAGTAATTGGCGCATCGGCTGGTCGCGGAGTACTGTTATCTTGTGGCAACGGTTTGCCGTCTTTCGGCTGAAGAGCTTTGCTGGAGTGGTCGAGGCGCTGCAATACCTCATCGTTTTCAGAAACAATTTTTTCAGCCGATTGTGAAGCCGCTTTATTGCTGTCGATTGAAGCAACATCCGTTGTGTTAGAAACCTCTGTTTTTTTCGCTTCCTTCGCATTACCTTCAATGTCGCTAGTTACCGACTTAACGGATTCTGCGTCATCTGACTCTAGCAATTCGTCAGTACTTTGACCCTCAGTAGCTGACGCCTTTACACTGGTAGGCTCTGATTCACCGTCTTCTACAGCGACATCTTCGCCTTCTAGTTTGGTAGTCGATTCACTCTTATCAACCTTGCCCTCTGAATCACTCTCCCCCTTAATCAACGCGGCAAGCTTTGAGAAAAAGCCACCAGATTCTGAAGATTCAGAGGTCGCACCTTCCCCTTCAGTTGTCGCTTTAGTCACTTTAGGACTTTCAGATACCGATGATAAATTGATATTCATACCAGGCTCACTCTCAGTTGCTCAGCGCCAGTCAGACTCTAGGCGGCAAAGTGCCAATAGGATTGCATACATTTTTTAGGTTACCTGCAAAAAGCACGCCAATTAGATACATACTGTGAGCCACAGCCTAAGTATGTAAGATTAATTCAAACTTCGACGGGAAAACTGAAGAGTTGCGAATTCATCCATCTGTTTCTGTTCACGGATGTTTTGTAGACGTTGTTTTTCAGCCTGTTTTTTTTCTATCATCCATTCATAAGAACGTCGTTGCTTACGACTCTCGAGCCAGTTCTGTTCACACCCTTCAACTTGGCTTTTAAAATGGGCTTCCGCTTGCTTTTGTTTCGCGAGAGTTTCATCCAGCGTGGTCAAAAAGCGATTTAGATGAGAGTATTGGCTCGCAGTGAGACCTTGCTGACCTCGATCGACCAATTGCTGGCAATAATCAAGACGATACTGTTCAATTTGCTCAAGCTGCTGATAATAGCCATCTAGCTCGCTGCGAGCTTGACTGAGCGCTAGCACCGCTTGGTTTTCACGCTCTTTAGCCTGTTCTAAAAGAAATTCTAGTGCGTTATCCATCGCTAATTACTCGCCTTGTAACAATCCACGCAGCACGTTGATACACATGTCGTATGGTACGGTTTCTTTCATTGATTGTTGCAAGTAACCGTCCAGCTTAGGTTTCAGCGTAAATGCACCATCAATTGCCGGATCAGTTCCCGGTTTGTACGCGCCAATTGAGACGAGATCTTGGTTCTTACGGCACACCGACAGCACTTGGCGAACCGCCTTCGACATTAGCACATGCTCTTCAGAAGTAATTTGAGGCATAACACGACTGACAGATTTCTCAACATCGATTGCAGGGTAGTGACCCGCATCAGCCATTTCACGCGATAGCACCACGTGGCCATCGAGAATAGCCCGTGACGCATCGGCTATCGGATCTTGCAAGTCATCACCTTCGGTTAAAACGGTAAAGAAAGCGGTGATCGAACCCTGTTCCGGGCTCCCATTACCAGCACGTTCCACCAATGCTGGCAACTTAGCAAATACAGAAGGTGGGTACCCTTTGGTCGCTGGTGGTTCCCCAACAGAAAGAGCAATCTCACGCTGTGCCTGAGCAAAGCGAGTCAGAGAGTCCATCAAGAGTAGAACATCTAAGCCTTGATCACGAAAGTATTCCGCTATCGTCAGTGCTGTCTGACACCCTTTCAATCGCATTAAGGGCGATGAATCCGCTGGGGCAGCAACGACCACTGAACGTTGACGACCATCCACACCTAAGATTTCTTCAATAAATTCTTTTACCTCACGGCCACGCTCGCCAATCAGACCAACTACAACCACTTGCGCAGTTGTACCTCGGGTCATCATACCCAAAGTGACCGATTTACCGACACCAGAACCAGCAAATAGGCCAATACGCTGACCTTTACCAACAGTTAATAAGCCGTTGATCGCTTTAATTCCAACATCAAGAGGTTCTGAGATAGGTTTACGTGCAAGAGGGTTAATCGGTTCCGCATTAAAAGAAGCACGCTTCTCGGTATAGATAGGACCAAGACCATCAAGTGGGTTGCCCACACCGTCGATGACGCGTCCTAGTAGTTCCATCCCCACAGGTAAACCCGTCTCACTGGTTAGAGGTGTCACTTTCGCACCAGGAAGCACGCCCGTGATCTGCTCGCTAGGCATTAAATATAAATTTTCACCTGAAAAGCCAACAACTTCAGCTTCCATCTCACCGTGCATGGTTTCGACTGTACATAAGCTACCGATAGGTGCTCTGCATCCAGTTGCCTCAAGGGTTAAACCTACTACGCGCACCAGCTTGCCCGCCGCGACAGGTCTGCAGGTTAAACCTTGAGTTTTGTATTGAGTGAGACGTTCTGCAAGCGCGAGCATTACTCACCACCTTGGTGTCGATTCACCCCACAAAAGCTTTGAATAACACTACGAATGCGATCTTCCATTCGATAGTTAACACTGGACTCACCCGCTTCGATCTGAACATCGCCACGATTAAGTGCCGGTTCAGCCATTAATGTCCAATTGCGGAATTCAAGTTCATCTTCGCCATAGGATGAGCGAATGATCTCAACGTCATCAGGGTGAAGTTTAAGCGTGATAGCGTGCCCAGAAATCGGTAATGACTCTACTGATTGCTTGATAGTATCTAATATGACTTGTGGATTGGTCTGTACCTCGATATGCACCACTTCTTTGACCAATGTCAACACCATATCAACCAGTTGCTTTTCGACTTGAGCATTCATTAACTCAAGTGGCTGAGCAAACTGATTCGCAAGACTGACAAACGTCTGAACTTGCTGCTGAATAAACTCTTGCCCTGCTGCAACACCTTCGATCTTACCGGTTTCTAAACCTTCTTGACGTCCTTCTTGCGTTCCTTGCTCTTTACCTTTTTCATATCCTTGCTTGAAGCCAGCTTCTTGACCTTGGTGAAGCCCTTCCTGATAAGCTTGCTGCCTTAGCAGTTCTATTTCATCTTCAGTCAATTCTCTGGGTGCTTCTTCCGCTGCAGGCTCAGCAATTGGCATCCAGCTCGGGTCATAATTCATCGCCGTTTCTTTGGCCTGTTTATGACTCTGCGAGGTATAATCGGGCATACCCCATCGCTCTGGTTTCTCTACCAGCTCATCATCATCCAGACGTAAAAAACCGCGTTTCCTTTCCAAAGACATAGATACCTTGTTTCGTTAGTTTACAGGAACTCGTCCGCACCACCGCCTAGCATAATTTCGCCAGAGTCAGCCATGCGTCTTGCGATTGCCAGTACTTCTTTCTGTGCTGCCTCCACATCAGAAACCTTAATTGGGGGCATTGCTTCAAGGTCATCGCGCATCATCTCAGCAGCACGCTTAGACATATTCTTGAAGATCTTCTCACGTAGACCATCATCGGCACCTTTAAGCGCGCGCTGTAGCGCGTCTTGTGGTACATCACGCAGCAATTTTTGGATGCCCTGGTCGTCCACTTCGATAAGGTTCTCGAATACGAACATAAGATCTTGAATCTGAGTCGCCATGTCTTCGTCTTGATCGCGAATTTGCTCCATCAAGATACCTTCGACATTGTTGTCCATGTAGTTCATGATCTCTGCTGCTGCCTTCAGGCCGCCAATCTTGGCCGCTTGCGCACCAGCCTGACCCGCAAACTGCTTCTCCATAATCTCATTCAGTTCAGCCAATGCTGATGGTTGAACTTCTTCTAGGTTGGCAATACGCATCATCAAGTCTAAACGGTCACGCTCAGCAAACTGATTGAGAATTTCCGCAGACTGATCGGGCTCTAAGTAAGACAATACGATAGTTTGAATCTGTGGGTGCTCGTTAATGATGATGCTCGCAACTTGGCGAGGGTCCATCCATTTAAGAGAATCTAGACCTTTCGAACCAGTACCCAGCAGGATTTGATCAACTAAGTTGTTGGCTTTATCTTCACCCAGTGCAGCGACCAGTGCATTACGCATAAAGTCTTCGCTGCCCATACCAATGTTGGTGTACTTCTGAATATCTTCTAGGAAAGCTCGATGAACTGCACCGACTTTGTCTTGACTTAAATCGGCAGCACGCGCCATTGCGCTACCCACTCGTTGAACTTGTTTTGGTTCTAAATGGCGAATAATACCTGCCGCGTCTTCCTCATTAAGACTGAGTAAAAGAATCGCCGCGCGCTCTTCGCCCGGAATTTCTGATATATCCACGGTGTTTTCTACTACCTCACCGCCCTCTTCCTGTGGAACTATTTCGTTAGGCATCCTGCATCCAATTCTTCACGACTTGTGCGGCAAGCTCAGGTTCATTTGCAACCAGTGCACGTACCGCTTTCAGTACATCTTCATCTTTGTGTAGGTTAGGTAAGTCAATGCTTGAGCCAAACTCAAACAACTCACCACCGTCTAGGTCACCACCAATCAAGCTGGTTTCACCATCAGCACCAATTGGTAAGCCATCTGGTCCGTAAAGTTGGTCTTCATCTTCATCAGACGCAGGGTTAAGCAGTTTCTTCATCGCTGGGCGTACAAGTACCAGTATTACAACAATGATAACCAATGCGCTTGCAAACCAGCGAATCCAGTCATTGAAATTAGGGTGCTCCCAAATTGGCACATCAGCCATGACTTCAATTTCAGGCTCGGCAAACTGCATACTCAGCACGTTAAGTAAGTCGCCACGCGCTTGGCTAAATCCAACCGTACCAATCAATAGCTGCTTAATAGAGTTTAGTTCAGCCTCAGAAATTGGCTGATAGCTGGTCTCTCCAGTATCGGGGTTCACAACAGCACGATTTTTAACCGCAACGGCAACCGTTTGACGATTCACTACGCCCGTTTGTCGACGTTCGTGGCTAATGGTGGTATCGAGTTCAAAGTTACGTGTCGCCTCTTTGTGCACCGAACCTTGGCCTAAGGTGGTACCATCTTTCATCTGCGCCACATCTTGAGGGATTGAAGCATCAGCGGGAGGCTGATTACTCAACGCGCCAGGTACACCTGCGACTACATTGCCGTTGTTGTAATCCTCTAGGGTATATTCACTGCGCGTTGACGGAGTGTTTGGGTCAAAACGCTTGCTGGTTTGTTCGACGGCACTGAAATCAAGTTCAATATCAACCTGAGCGGTGTAGTTACCAAAGCCCAAAATTGGGATAAGCACTGAATCAATTTTATCGCGTAGCGCCTGCTCTTGTTTACGCTCAAGTTCATGCTCTTTACGACGAGCTGCCGATGCAGGATCTTGCGATCCTGAACTTAGCAAGCGACCATGCTGATCGGTGACAGTAATACGGTTTGGCTTCATACCAGGAACCGCACTGGCGACCATATCCACCACTGAATCGACTTCTTCTTGCTTAAGGTTAGCACCTGTTTTTAGCGTTAAAAACACCGATGCTGATGCTTCTTGATTATGCCTAACAAAGACACTCTGTTTTGGCAATGCGAGTAACACACGCGCTTTGTGTACTTGCTTCATCTCTTGAATTGCTTTGGAGAGCTGGCGCTCACGGCTAAGCTTAAGACGCTCTTGTTCTAAGCGTTGAGACACGCCAAAGCCCATGTCTTGCAGCAGTATGTCGTCGCCAGCCTGCTTTTCTCGATTAAGTCCAGCGCGAACCATATCAAGTTTTAACGAATTAAAGTCACTGGTAGGGACTAAGATTGTGTTGCCTTCGAGTTTGTAATCGAGTTTTTGCTGGTCAAGGTAATCTAGAACAGGAATCAGCTCTTCAGTTTCATAAACGCCTAGTGGGCGCATTTCTGGCTCTTTCACCCAGAAGAACAACATCACGATCAGAGCGACACAGATAGAGATCGAGAGAACCAGCACCACTTGGCGAAGCAAATCGAGGTCGCCTACCGCCATATCAAACTTAGAACTGGATTTTTCGTCCAAATCAGGGTTTTGAACTTGTGTATCAAGATCCGATGTGGCGACCATTGCGCCTTCACCAGCGCCTTCAGTCACGGTTAGATCGGTAGATGGGTTTTGCTCTGACACAGACTTTACCTAACGTTAAACGGGCATGTTCATCAATTCTTTGTACGATTCGACCAGCTTATTCCGTACTTGAATTGTGGCTTCAAAAGCGACGCTAGACTTGTTTCTAGCAATCATTACATCAGAAAGTGAGACGTCTGCGTCACCACGATCGAATCGCATTTGCAGGTCGCTTGACGTCTTTGAAAGACTATTGACGTTATTAATTGCGTTGTTCAGCAGTTGACCAAAATCCGCGCCGACAGTTTGCCCAGTCGCCGCTGGTTTAGTGCCAGTGGCCTCAAACATCATTGCTTGCATTTCGTTTTGAAAACCGTCAACTCTCATCAAAACCTCAGTAGTCAACTCTTTGACTTAAAATAGTGTTGGACTACTGACGCTGCAAGCTCCGTGCCACGTCAGTACCAGAAGAAAAATAACACTTTAGTTTGGAATTTCAATCCCAGCATCACGCATTTTGGCTAACTTGTAACGCAGCGTACGTGGGCTTATACCCAATTTTTCGGCCATTTCTTTGCGTCGACCGTTACACTCTTCAAGCGTATCGAGAATAATTGCATACTCTTGATCGCGTAACTCACCTCCTAAACCATTTCCTGTCGAGTTATTGCTGCCTAGCTCGGCAACAGGTTTAACGTTAGGTACGACGCAATCTCCCGTTTCAACTGCAATCTGTAGACTGGAGGCATCTTGCCAATCTAAGCCTTCCAACAGAATATGCTCTGCATCAATCTGACCACTTTCACTAAGAATTAATGCTCGCTGAACAACGTTGTCCAATTCACGAACGTTCCCTGGCCAAGTGTAAGTCAGCAATTTGTTGACGGCGTTTGGCATTAGACTAGGCACTGGCATTCCCAATTTTTGACAGTGGCGTTCTACCAGATGTTGCGCCAATGGCTCTATATCACCTCTACGCTCACAAAGTGCTGGCCAAGCGATTGGGAATACGTTTAGACGGTAATACAAGTCTTCGCGAAAATTACCTTCTTGAACATACAACTTCAAATCGCGGTTACTGGTCGCCAGCACGCGCACATCAAGTTTGATACTCTTACGGCTACCTAGACGCTCAACTTCTCGCTCTTGTAACACACGTAGCAACTTAGCTTGGAGGCTTAGGTCCATTTCACTGATCTCATCAAGTAAAATTGTTCCCCCTTGCGCCTGCTCGAATTTGCCTGGGCATGCCTGTACCGCCCCAGTAAACGCCCCTTTTTCGTAACCAAATAGTGTGGCTTCAAGCATGTTGTCAGGAATTGCTGCGCAGTTAATTGCGACAAACGGCCCCTCTTTGCGATTGGATGCATTATGGATATAACGTGACATCACTTCTTTACCCGAACCACTCGGACCAAGTACCATCACGCTGGCGTCGGTTTTTGCAACCTTATCGGCAAGAGCTAATAATTTAATACTCTTCTCATCAGCGACTACGGCATCGCCATTGTCATCGGATTTCACTGGCGCATAGCGACTGACCATATTGAGCAGTACTTCCGGTGCGAAAGGCTTAGCCATATAGTCAATAGCGCCGTCTTTCATCGCTGAGACTGCATCTTCAATATTGGCATAGGCCGTCATGAGTAAGACAGGAAGGTTCGGCCAATGTTGTTTTATGTTTCTTAATAGAGCTAAGCCACCCATGCCCGCCATTTGTACATCTGATACAACAATATCTACGCTATTCGACTTAAGCTTCACCAATGCATCTTCGGCACTATCCGCTTCGAGCCACTCATAGCCAGCCAGAGCCAAAGTGTCGACTAACGCTTCGCGTAGACCTTCGTCATCTTCTACGATCAGTACTTTGCTTTGAGCCATTATCATTCTCCAGTCATCGCGAGTTGATCAGGGTGAGGGTGACGTTCAAGTGGGATGCAAACAGTAAAGCAGGCCCCGTCACCTTGTTCTGAAATAAGTTCTAACCTTCCGTCATGCGCACGACACACCATCTGGACAACAGCAAGTCCGAGTCCGGTTCCTTGCGAGCGAGTGGTAAAGAAAGGTTCCATGATTTTGTTTTGCAGTTCGGTGGGGACACCAGGTCCGCTATCTTGTACAGAGATTTTCAGTTCGCCGTTAACGGGCCTAAAAAACACGTCAATTTGAGACTGTTTACCCGCGATTTGAATCGCGTTCATCACTAAGTTACTCAATGCAGACGCTATCGCATTTACATTACCAAGCAACTGGGTTTGCTCTTGTTCAACTTCTAAGCAATAGTCGATTTGGTTGTTTTTAAGGGCAGTCTCTACCATAGGCGAAAACTCAGCGACTAAATCTTCAACCGTGAACGGCTTAACGACTTTGTTGTCGCCACCTTTGGCGAACAACAACATGTCATTGACCTGCTTTTCGAGATCATGCAGGCGATCCATTAACTTGGTTTGAAATCTGTCTTTGGTCGCTGGCGGCAAATTCGGCGCACCTAGATTGGAGGCATAAAGCATTGCGCTAGAAAGCGGTGTACGCACTTGGTGGGCTAATGACGCGACCATACGACCAAGAGAAGAAAGACGCTGCAAGTCACTAATGCGCGACTGTAAAAGGCGTGTTTCAGTCAAATCAGTAATCAGAATAAGTTGACCTGTTTTCGAAGCGGAAATCGCCAAACGTACTTTACGACCATTACGTAACGAAATTTCATGTCCATCGTCTTCACGAGGCGAAAATGCTTGTTGAATCACTTCAAACCATTTTTCACCCACCAAAGGGATTTCCAATAATCTCAACGCTTCAGGGTTCGCTTCCTGAACAACACCCTGGGTGTCTAGCAAGATAACACCAGCGGGCATAACATCGAGTACCTGCTGATATCGCTCTACTTGTTGTTCTAGTGTGCCTAGTGGCATCGGGTTATCAACCGACGGGGTTAACTGCATGACGTATTTCTGCCTTAAAAACTACAATAGCCTGACATGCAAAAGGCACGCCAGGCTATTTTATTTATTTTTCAAGCACTTAATTAAAGGTCAGTAAATTGACAGTCACATTTCGGTCAATTTAACGCTGCAAATTGTATTTGCGCATTTTCTCAACCAAGGTGGTACGACGCATCCCAAGCATATCTGCAGCCCTTGCCACAATTCCACCTTGCGCTTCCAAGGCTTGATTGATCATGTTGACTTCAAGATCAGCCAGCATTTCTTTCAGGTTGACCCCTTCAGGTGGAAGGCTTTGCGGTGCATTTTCGTGCTCTTGGAAGATATCACTTGATTCAAGACTAAAGTCCTCAGAAAAGATATCTTGCAACGCATCACGCTCTTGATCCTCAACAGACTCAAGATTGTTATATTCTGGCTGAAATTCCGGAATATCACTGTAACGATACTTAGTAGGCAAATGATTCACATCAACCAAACTGTTTGGATAAAGTATAATCATTCGCTCAACGAGATTAGCCAATTCACGAACATTACCCGGCCACTCATGTTCCATTAGAGAGTTAATAGAACGCGGTGTGAAGCAGATAGGTTGGGCCCCTTCCGCTTCCATACGCGTCATTAGCTCTTGTAACAACAACGGAATGTCGTCTTTACGATCGCGCAGCGCAGGCATTTCGATTGGAAATACATTTAGGCGGTAGTAGAGATCTTCACGGAAAGACTCTGCATCAATCATCGTCTCTAAATTGCGGTGAGTTGCTGCGATAACTCGGACATTGACGCGTATAGTAGTGTTGCCACCTACACGCTCAAAACAACGCTCTTGAAGAACACGCAGCAGTTTAACCTGCATCGGCATCGGCATGTCGCCAATTTCATCAAGAAAAAGCGTGCCACCTTCAGCCAGCTCAAAGCGGCCTTTACGAGATGTAATCGCCCCAGTAAACGCACCCTTTTCATGTCCAAATAATTCACTTTCAAGCAGATCTGGTGGGATTGCTCCGCAGTTAATGGGAACAAAAGGCCCATTTCGACGAGCTGAGTGATAATGAATATTACGAGCGACAACCTCTTTACCTGTTCCTGATTCACCGAGAATCAACACATTCGCTTCCGTCCCTGACACTTGCTCAATCAGATGTCGAACTTCTTTAATGTCATGACTTTGTCCTACAAGACTGCGGAAAAGTGTATTTTTACGCGCGGAGGAAACCACATTGACGCCTTTACGGCCTAAGAAATCTTTACAATGACGCAGCGCTTCACTTAGTTGCGGGTAATTTAACGGATACTCCAGTTCACCAACATAGTTAGTCAGCTCTTCAACTGGATAAGAGTGCTTTCCGGCAATAAGCAAAGGAATATGATTGGCCTGGGATAATTTATCGCTTAGCTTGGAAGGTAATTTATTATTATTCAGAGAACCAAGAATACAACCGGCCCACACTCGAGACCAATCTAGGTCTTCAAGCTGATCAGAAGTGATCGCTTCACACTGTTCTCCAACAAATTCTAAAATATTACTGAGATTGACTCGTGCTTGCGCATTATCTTCAATCACAAGTATTTTTGCTAAACCTTGCATAGGTGAGAATGTTTGCCTTTATTATAAAACGTTGTGGCTGGGTTAAAAATCTAAACGTCACTTGTAACTATAGTTGATAAACTAAGTTAGACAATTTAGAAATTTCAGCAACAAAAAAAGCCACTAGGCTAGTAAGTGGCTTCTATTCTATTTGATAAAAAAAATAAGGCAACCAAGCAATTACTTGATGTGATATTAGCCCAAAAGCTCAATAAGCAACATATTTCAATACATGCTCATTAAGCCATAAAAAATCCTAAAAACTGGGCCTAATTTATAAACCAACATCAGCCGCAGTTAGGTTGTGGTATTCATTTGGGATCTGATCCCACGCTGACTTAATCTCGCGAATAATTTCAATCACGTCATCGAGTGGTTGGGGGTTATTTTGATGATTAGCTTCAGTAATCTGAGTAATCATAAATTCATAGAGTTGATCGAGATTTTGAGCAATATCTCCACCATCATCCATCGAAAGGCAGCTACGTAAACTGATAATGATATCCAGAGCCTTACCCAAACGCTCACCCTTAGCCGGAATATTTCCCGCTTCCATCGCCGCTTTACCTTGAATCAAACGTTCAATAGCGCCAGCCATCAGCATTTGAACAATTTTATGCGGGGAGGCCGCACTGAGCTGGCTATCAACCGATACCTTCTTGTAAGCCTGTAGTGAACCACGCATAACAACCCTCTTAATCTATAAAAACTTTTGATACTGCTGAACAGAGCGTTTACCGTGACGATACTTTTGTAACGCCACACCCAATTCAGAAGTTTTATTCTGCATTAATTGTACAACAGTTTGAGTTCTTTTGACCGCATCATGCCACTGCTGTAGTTTCGCAAGTTCTGGATGCATTTCTATTACACCTAGTAAACTTTGCAATAACTGTTCCCTTATATCGACTAGCTGAACGATTTCTTCAGCATTTATTTCTTCCGATGTAAGAGTTTCAGAAATTTTTTGATCTAATTCACACAAATCAGCCAGTTGGCTAAGGGCTTCATTATCCGAGTGCATTCATCATACCTGCAAGCTGAGACTGCATTTTGCTTGTAGCATCCTGCATTGCCGAGAATTTGGCGTGAGTGCGCTTCTCTAAATTATCCATACGACGATCGAGTGTCACTTGATCATCTTGGAGTCGATAAGTTCGCTCAGTCATGCTTTTTTCGCGGTTGCGTATCGAGCCCGTTACTCCAGTAAGACCTTGAATCGCATCTTCAACTTTCTTCGCAAAACCCTGATTACCGCCAAAAAAGTCTTCTAGTTTATTGAAGTTGTTGTTCAACTGACGGTCAAGCATGTCATAGTTGATCTCTAAAGTACCTTGGCGCGTGGTAGTGATACCGAACTCGGTAAGTGTCTTTAAGTCTTCCGGAGCCGGTTCTACACGAGAAGAGAACACCGACTTGAGACGAGAGTCAGCACTACGAACAATACTATCACCAGCTAAAGGCCCCGCTGCCCCTGTTCTAGGATCAACACCACCAAGCTCTTGTGAGGTCTGATAAAACTGATTGTAAGCGGCTACAAACTGTTCAATATCATTACGAACACCTTGGCGATCATACTCAATGTCAATTTCTGAAGCTGGTTTGCCTACCTGTGTACGTCCTTTAAGGGTTAAATCGACACCATCAATAGCGTCTTCAATAATATTATTGTTGCTCGATAGTTGAGCGACACCATCAAGCAGCACTTTGGCATCTTGCGCCGCCTGTACCTCCGTCATACCACGGTAAGTATCAAAGGACTGCTGCGCCGCTATTAAGTCAGCTTGAGCTTGGTCAATTCGTTCTAAGTATTCGCGCTCTTCTTTTGGAAGTTTTGCGCGTTCCATCTGTTTCGCTTGATCTGGGGTAAGCTCTCCCGCCGCTACACGTTGAGCAAGCAAAGCTTTTTCATCCGCCACTTTTTGTTCGATGCGTGCTTGTTCTGCATCAAGCTTGGCTTGCGCCTCTTTTGGAGTGACATACGAATCAGTCAAGGTTCCAGATGCCGAATTAGACCAACCTGGAACATCTGGCGCTTTTTCTCGCGCTTTATCATCAAGCTGCGGTTCAGGCTCCCAATAGGAGCTGAGTAATGTGCCCGATGCGGTCTCAGTCCAACCAGGAATACGATCTTCCGGCTTAATATATTTATTCGCCTCAATCCCTGCTTGAGCGGCGGCAGCCGTCGCATTTTTTGACATTTCATTATCGGCAGTCGCATCTTTCGCCGCATTAGGGTCGGCTTGAATTGCCGCTTGTTTTGAGGTGGCCGCGATCTCTTCATCGACAGCTTTTGCCGCATCGATGTTATTTTGAGCAATTTTATCGGCAATTTTTTGCTCCTCTGGTGTTAGAGGGGCAAGTAAATCCTGAGCAGTCGCACGTGCTCGTTCGAGGTCTTTGACTCGTTGCTCAAGAGTTTTGTATTCGAGTAATTTTAGCGGGTCGCCAGATTTAGCTTCGGCGCGCATTGAAATATCATTGTCGTGACCCGAAACATTGGACGCAACAATTAGACGAGGGCCTTGTGTGTCGTTGATAACTGCAGCACGAACCCCAGGGTTAGATTTACTAGAGTTGATACCACGCACGATATCAACCAGTTTTGAATTCTGCTGCACATCAATGGAGAACTCTTTGTCCCCCATTGAAATCTGCAGCTTACCCGGACCAAACTTTGCGTCCTCCGGCAGTACATCTGACGCAATTTTGTGGCTTTGGGCAAGCTGCAACACATCGATAGCATATCGACCAGCGATAGCTTCAGTGGTTGCCGTCGCGGACACAACAGCTTCATCAGTTGATTCCACTGTTCTCGCGGCGAAAGCTTTCTCCTGACGAAAGCTCGCCATCAAGTTTTTCATCGTATCCAGCGACTCTCTGAGTCGACCATAGGCACTGATACTGGAATCAATTTGGGCCCGCTCATTGTCGAGACGTTGCTGCTTAGGTACGCGCTCCGAATCCACAATTTTGCTGACCATGGAATTGATATCCATGCCAGAATTCATGCCTATAGGGCCAAAACTCATCTATTCACCTCAAGTACGATTACACCGTCTGGTTCACAATCCCCGATGAATACCGGGCGGTTTGCTCCCTTAGGCGACGCAAAATAACTAGCATTTCCTCATCGGGTATCTGGCGAATGATATCCCCAGTATCCGCTTCATATATTGTTACAACATCTCGACCAGATTCTTCGTCAACGCGAAACGATAAGCCTTTATTGATCGACGAGATGAAGTCATTCATCTGCTGAACAATTCTTTCACGCTCTGCCCTGTTAAGCTTTTGGCGCTCTTTCGAGGCTTCTATCGCTTTTTCAACAGTCTGAGTCGCTTTTTCACTTATCTCCTTAGTAGAGACCTGTTCCTTTTCCGAGGAAACTTGCTGTACATCGTATTTTGAAGCAAGTTTAGTGCCACTATCTGAGCCATAAGGCTGGATGTTCGATGTGTAGGATGGTATTTCCATAACGATCTCCCTTCCACCTTAGCAGGTTACAACATACTGTTGCACCAATAAGCTCCTATCGAACCTATCGATTAACCTAATAAGCTAAGAGCTGCCGACGGAGACTGCTTGGCTTGCGCTAGAACAGATGTACTCGCTTGCTGAAGAATCTGCGACTTAGTCATTTGCGTAGTTTCTTTCGCATAGTCGGTATCAACGATCCGGCTTCTAGACGCATTAACGTTTTCGTTAATATTGTCTAAGTTGCTGATAGCGTGGCCAAAACGGTTTTGGAATGCACCCAGTTCAGCACGCTGACTGTCTACCGTTTTCAAAGCACCATCAATGACAGATACAGCTAGCTGAGAACCCGCCACGGTGGAAACATCGACATCAGCGACAGTACGATCTTGCCCTGCACCAAAACCAATTTCACCACCAAGTCCCCCGCCAATTGTCACATCTGTCGCGACTTTGTTGGAAGCTGCGAAAAGTTGAAGCTTGCCTTCTTCACCTACAGAAGCTTTCACATCTTCACTTTGACCATTAATGTACGTAGCAAGCTGCTCGATATCGTCGCCAGCTTTTGCATTTATGGTGAGTGTTTTTGCCTCTCCATGTACATCAGTATAGTCGAGAGTAAGGTCAGTTGCCCCAGCAGATACCGCCCAATCCGGTGCTTTACCATTTTGAGCAATATACGCCTTACCGCCCATTCCAACTGTATCGGAGCGCATACTGCCCATAGAAAGCTGAACCGCTTCCCCTGAGCTTGCTCCAATCTGGAAAGACTGAGTGCCAAACATGCCGTTAAGCAGCTTGTTACCACCAAAAGAGGTGGTTTCTGCAATACGGTTAAGCTCATCATTCAGTGCGGTAACTTCTTCTTGAATTGCAACACGTTCCGAACGGGAGTTCGATCCGTTTGAAGATTGCAAAGACAGGTCACGCATACGTTGTAGTATGTTGGTGGTCTCGTTCATCGCACCTTCAGCGGTTTGAGCAATCGAGATACCGTCATTGGCATTTTTCACAGCCATGTCTAAGCCACGGCTTTGCGCATTCAAGCGGTTGGATATTTGAAGGCCAGCAGCATCATCACGGGCACTGTTAATTTTGTAACCCGAAGATAGACGCTCCATCGATTTCTGCATGCCATCAGTCGCACCATTAAGGTAGCGCTGAGCAGTCATCGCAGACACGTTCGTGTTTACGTTAATTGCCATATTTGATCTCCTTAGGCATTAAGGTGATGTGTTTCAGCGTCTCTCACCTCGCATCCACACATCTCATTTCTCTCAATCCTTTAACGGCGAACAAAAAAATACCTTTAGAAAAATAATTTCCATTTTTGGTACTTTTTTACTCACAGAACGAGATTTGTTTTAGAGATCAAAAAGTTAACACAAACAAAAAAATCCAGCCTAAGCTGGATTTTTGTGATTAAGATCGGCTTTAGCCTAGTAGGCTTAGTGCCGAGTTTGGTGCCTGCTTCGCTTGAGCAAGGATTGAGCTTGATGCTTGTGAAAGAATTTGTGACTTAGTAAGTGCCGTTGTCTCTTTCGCGAAGTCTGTATCTTTAATGCGGCTCTTAGAAGCATTTACATTTTCGTTAATGTTGTCTAAGTTGCTGATAGCGTGTGAGAAACGGTTTTGGAAAGCACCTAACTCAGCACGGTGGCTATCTACGTATTTCAGTGCTGAATCGACAATAGCCACTGACTCTTGAGCACCACCCACCGACGTAACGTCAATAGTATCAACAGTAACTGCTGTACCAGCGCCTATGCTCAGCTCACCAGCTAGACCACCGCCAAAACTTACAGGGCCGTCAACTTTATCTGTACCAGCGAATACTTGCAGGCGACCTTCTTCATCTACCGATGCTGTGACTTGATCAGTTTGACCGTTGATGTAAGTCGCTAGCTCTTCAATATCATCACCTTCTTTCGCGGTAATGTTGATTGTTTGCTGTTGACCTGCTGTATCAGTAAGAGTGATCGCTAAGTCATTTGCACCAGCTTGAACACTCCAATCTTTGTCTTTACCATTCGCTGCTTGGTATGCAGTACCACCCATGCCGACGTTATCAGAGCGCATATCGTTCAGTGTTAGCATTACCGCCTCACCGTTATCTGCACCTATCTGCATAGATTTAGTTGTGAACGTACCGTTTAGTAGCTTGTTACCACCAAATGAAGTCGTTTCAGCGATACGGTTTAGCTCATCGTTTAATGCCGTTACTTCTTCTTGAATCGCAACACGCTCAGACTTAGAGTTTGAACCGTTCGCAGATTGTAGTGATAGGTCACGCATACGTTGAAGAATGTTTGTAGTTTCATTCATCGCACCTTCAGCAGTTTGCGCGATAGAGATACCATCGTTCGCGTTACGTACAGCAACATCAAGACCACGGCTTTGAACGTTTAAGCGATTCGAGATTTGAAGACCCGCTGCGTCGTCTTTTGCACTGTTGATCTTAAAACCAGATGACAAACGCTCCATTGAAGTCTGTTGAGCATTAGTCGCGCTATTTAGGTAACGCTGAGCTGTCATTGCTGATACGTTAGTGTTTACATTTACTGCCATGGTGATTTCTCCATTTGATTTTCCGATGTAACCGGTTTCCGACGTCTCGGAAAACCAAAGTCGTTTTCTCTTAAAGTTACTTTTATTAACGGCGTGAATAAGAAAACCTTGAGGATTTTTTTGAGTTTTTTTTGAAAAAAGTTCATTTGGTAGGGAAAGCGTGACTAAAGGGAGAAAACTGCAAATTAAGTAATTTTTTCGCTAAAGCTTTCGATTCGCTTGTCGATAACATTCTCTTTTTTGAGAATTAGCCCAATAAAGTTAAAGCAAGATTCGGCTGTTGCTTCGCCTGAGCCAAGATAGAAGTGCTCACCTGTTGTAAGATCTG
Source organism: Vibrio sp. VPAP30 (assembly GCF_001188205.1). Taxonomy (NCBI): domain Bacteria; kingdom Pseudomonadati; phylum Pseudomonadota; class Gammaproteobacteria; order Vibrionales; family Vibrionaceae; genus Vibrio; species Vibrio sp. VPAP30. The sequence continues at coordinate 288,106 of NZ_LBLS01000043.1, read as the reverse complement.
CTGCTTAACTAGCTGAGTGGTTTCTTTGGCGTAGTCAGTATCTTTGATACGGCTATTCGAAGCCGACAAGTTTTCATTAACGTTAGAGAGATTATTAATGGCGTGATTGAAACGATTTTGCATCGCACCTAATTCAGCTCGGTGGCTATCAACATATTTAAGAGCAGTATCAATCACTGAGATTGCACGTTGGGCCCCCCCAACCAGGGAAATATCTATATTATCAACGGCTTCATAGCCATCAAGGTTCATATTTAGTTGGCTCGCCAAACTGCCAGAAAACGAGATGGTGCCTGAAGTTTCATGGCCCGCCATAAAGATTTGCAGTTGTCCTTCTTCATTAACCGATGCAGAAACCTTATCAGTTTGACCGTTAATATAGGTCGCTAACTCTTCAATGTCGTCACCGATTTTTGCTTCGATATTTATCGACTCTTGCTGGCCTTGGGCATTAGTATATTCCATCACCAATTGATCGTTACCCTGCGTGACTTGCCAGTTATTATCTGCTTTGCCTGCGGCAAGATAGCTAAAGCCCCCCATATCCAGACTGTCAGAACGCATATTTTTTAGCGACACTTGTACCGCTTCACCCGAACTTGCTCCAATCTGAAAAGAAGAGGAGGAAAACGAGCCATTGAGCAGTTTTCGACCACCAAAAGAGGTGGTTTCAGCAATTCTATTCAATTCATCGTTTAAAGCAGCCATTTCTTCTTGTAATGCAACTCGTTCCGCATGACTATTTGAACCATTAGCCGATTGCAATGACAGATCTCGCATCCGTTGCAGAAGGTTGGTGGTTTCATTCATCGCTCCTTCTGCCGTTTGCATTATAGATATTCCATCATTGGCATTACGCATAGCCACGTCTAAACCACGCATCTGTGATTCAAGACGATTTGAAATCTGTAGGCCAGCAGCATCATCTTTAGCACTGTTAATACGATACCCTGAAGAGAGTCTCTCCAGAGATTGATTCAGCATGTCTGTCGCATTGGTCAAGTGCCGCTGAGCAGTCATTGCTGAGACATTAGTATTAACAGTAATGGTCATAAAGTGATGATGTCCTTTCTCGGGTTACTCTCTTTATCGGCAAATACAGGTTTTCTTTAACGAATAAATGCAAAAAACCGAACACTAAAGTTCGGTTTTAAATCGTTGAAGTATAGATAATTGTATCGTTCTACTTAAGCTTTAAACTCGCAAGCATATCACTTGAAGGTACAAACAAGTATGCGCCCGTTACGGCTTTGGTAAAACGCAGGAGTTGGTCCGTTTTACCGTCCGTAACACCATACATGCTTTCTAGCATCGCTTTAAAATTGTGCAGTGTATTGCAATACGCGATAAACAACAGACCATGCTCACCAGAAACACTACCGTAAGGCAAACTATGACGAACAATCTTCAACCCTTTGCCCTCTTCTTTAATATCGACTCGCCCTACATGCGACGCTGCAGGAACATCATCCAGTTCAATTGAGTCAGGCTTAGTACGTCCGATCACTTTCTCTTGCGCGGAAACATTAAGGCGGTTCCAAGAAGGCAGATCATGAATAAAACGCTGCACCATAACATAGCTTCCACCAGCAAACTCCCCTTGTGGAATGATCGCTACTTCCTCACGCTGAGCTTGTTTCGGGTTTTCCGTACCATCGACAAAATCCGTCATATCACGTGAATCTAGATAGCGGTAGCCGTAAGTTTCATCAATGACGGAAACATCTTCAGACACTAGCGCAAAGAGCTTACGCAACAGGTAAAAATGCAGGTCATGACGGTTCGAGTGACAGTGAATCAATACATCAACATCAGAACTAGGCGCAACTGCATCGCCTTCACCAAGTTGTGGGAAGTCGATGAGCTCTGCTGGCATAGCCACATCAAGCTTGCTCCAAAATGCCTTAGTAAAACCAATCGACAGGGTTAACTCTGCACCGGGTTGCTGCTTATTGAGTTCTTCAACTAGAGTCGGTAGAGCTTGAAGCTGCTCCAACACTTTGGTTTCGTTTTGATTGACCTTAAGCAAGGTGTATTGCGCGAAAGGACCTGCTTCAGGAAGAATTGCACTTTGAGGGTATGACATTTTTAATTCCTCACTCGATTTTTTTGCTCAGTGTATTTCGTTATTAATTTTGTATATTGATGGCGATCATCACTGGGGAAGTTTACTGTGTCGGAACTTTCCGAAAGCTATCTCTGACACTACGACTCTTTGCGAAGTAAATAATCAACCATAATAGCAACAACATCACAGCGCCATTTGTCCAGCTAAATGCGCCATGGACTAGATAGACATGATACAAAGTTTGAGACAGTTGAGCAGCTGCGGTCACAAGCGTAATCCCTCTGCCGTATGCCACTAAGTGATTTATCCATGCTCGCTCTGGGCTGCGCAGACTCACCATCCACATTAATAGGATACTCGGAATCCCCATCGCTAGCCCGAGATAAAGCATATTGTGATCAGGGTAAACTATCGAAAGAATTTTACTGCCACTCTCGCGGCTAGCACCGGCGACCACAAACACGACCCAAGCTTTGGCTAAGAACAGCCACGCTAACCAAACCAGTTTCGGCGCTCTTAAAAAACCATGTTTATCATATTGCTCTAACGAGTAACGCACTGCTATGTCACTGCTTGAATTCAATTAGACTCCACTCTATACCAATTAGCGTATTTTGCTATCAGTTATTGCATATTAGAGTGATAGATAATAGCGAATAGCCACAGCGAGATTATTGCTGATGCTTGGTTCGGACTCGTTTAAACGAAACGACAAAAAAGAGCAGAAGAAGCAAAGCAGGCGCTAACCAAAGTAGTGCATTGCTAGCGCTAAAGGCCGGCTTATAAAGAACAAATTCGCCATATCGAGCTGTCATAAAATCAATCACTTGCTGCTCACTTTGTCCTTGGTTGATTTTACTAAACACAATCAAGCGTAGGTCTTTCGCGATCGGCGAGTTGGACTCGACTAAATTTTGGTTCTGACACTGGGGGCAACGTAGCGATTTTGCCAGTTCAATAGCAACCTTTTGTTTATGTGGCGAATCGAATTGAAACAGCTCGACTTGAACGTTTTGCTCTGTCGTAGCCGCGGCAAAGACATCTTGGTTTGCACTCGCAAGACTTAGTGGCGCTACTATCGAAAGTAATAACAACAGAGACTGCACAACAGCCAGCCTTAAGTTCATGAGTTCTCCCCACCAGCAAAGAAGTCAGCAAAATGCTTGTCCCATACATTTTGATTCAGAACACCGAGGTGTTTATAAACAATCGCCCCACTTTGATCGACGAGGTAAGTTTCTGGCGTTCCCACTACTCCGAGATCAAGAGAGAGAATACCTTTGGGATCGAACATAACTTCACTATAGGGGTTACCAAGCTGGCCAAGATAATTTACCGCACCTGAGCGTTGATCACGGTAATTTAATCCAATGATAGGAATGCCGAATTTCGCTAGCTGGTTGAGGTAAGCATGTTCTTTACGACATACGCCACACCATGATGCCCATACATTCACTAGCTGATATTCATGACGGAATAGCTGTGTGCTTTGCGCTTGTGCCTGCTTCATAAGCAGCGCTATCGATTGTTCCGGAAACTGCCTAACCACGGGCTGGGAGGCTGGACCAAACTGCTGGGTGTTCAGTCCTGCGATAAGAAAGCCAATAAAACCCATTAAAATCACGCTAAAGAGAGTAATTTTATGCTTGCTTGATAAAGCCATGAGCCACTTCCTTTCGTCGACGAGAGAGAAAAGGTAACACAGCACCGAGCATAGCGACTAGCACCCCGCCCCAAATCCAACTGATATACGCCTTATATTGGATCTTGACCGCATAAGAATCGGCATCAACTTTGCTGCCTAGCGTCACATAGTAGTCACCATGCCAAAATGGCCGGATTGCAGGCTCACTCATATTCATCACCCGAACAGGATAATGACGACGCTCTGGTATCAAGGTAAAGCTTCGCTGCTCGGAAGAGAATCTCAATTTCGCCTGTTCAGCGCTATAGTTAGCGCCAATAACCCAATGAGTATCAAGGTATTCAACTTGCCACTCACCAAATTCTAAAGTGCTACCCGCTGCCATTTTATGGTTCACTTCGAAAGAGTGTTCTGCATTCATCACTGCGCCAATACTGCTTATCGCCAAACCAATGTGAGCAAGCACCATAAAGGTAAGCTTTTGCTGCTTTACCACCAATAGCAAGTGACTGATTATCACCCAAGCCCCTAGCCCCCAGACCACAGAGACAGCTAGCGAGAACCACATATCTTGCAACCAATACATCACCATGCCGACGAGCATGGAGGTGATAAATAACAAGATGATCTGCTGTTTGGAATAGTGACTGCCTTTATGCCACTTGAGTAATGGAACCAATCCTATACCAATGAGAGCAAGCAGAACTAAAGGTAAGAACAAGGTATTAAAATAAGGAGCACCAACCGATACCGAGCCTAACCCGACAAGTTCATACACCATAGGGTAGAAAGTACCGAGAAAAACTGTAAACGCCGCCACCGCTAGCATGCCGACAGAAGCGATGGCAAGATAGCTGCGCCCAAAGAGCGATTGAACATGTTGACTCTTGATTGCCTCGCCTCGCTCAAACAACAAGGCAAATGAGCCAATCAAGGTCACGGCGAGAATCACTAACAGAGCAATACCTTTACCGGGATCCACCGCAAAAGCGTGTACTGATGTAAGTACGCCAGAGCGCACAATAAAAGTGCCTAGAATACTCAGGCTAAAAGTCACTAATGCTAGCGCCAGTGCAGTTCTTCGCTGCTGTTGATAGCGGCTAGCTGCAAGTAAAGCGTGCAGTAATGCAGTCCCTGTTAACCACGGCAAAAGTGACGCATTCTCAACAGGGTCCCAGAACCACCAGCCTCCCCAGCCTAGTTCATTATAGGCCCACCATGAACCCACCAAAATGCCCAGCGTCAAAAACGCCCACGCAGATATTGCCCAAGGAGTCGCGAGCTTTACCCAATCATCGACGAATCTTTCCTGCATTAAGGCTGCGAGGGCAAATGCCAACACGGTAGAAAAACCGATATACCCCAAATAGAGCAGCGGTGGATGGAAGATCAATCCGATATCTTGCAGCATTGGATTGAGGTCTCGACCTTGCTCTAACCAAACTTCAGCATAAGAGAATGGATTAGAAGCGATCAGGGTGAACCAGGCAAACGCAGCGATAAACAGCTGCATCACCCACAGCACATCATCGAGGTATTTTTTGCAAGTCTGTTGAACAAAAGAGATACAGGCCGACCAGATAGTTAAAGTGAAAACCCAAAATAGCATCGACCCTTCATGTCCTCCCCACACCGCGGCAATTTTGAAGAAATCAGGCAGCGCTGTGTTCGAGTGAGAGGCGACATAATGAAACTGGAACTGATCACTAACAAATAGGTAGCCAAGAACGACAAGACTTAACGACGCAACAACGCCATTAAGCCTTGCTAACAATGATAAAGAGAGCGCGGCACTTCGCTGTTGCCATTTATTCCATGCATAAGCCGCCGAGATAAGCGAACTTGAAACCGCGACCCAGACTAATGCAAAGTGTCCTAGCTCTCCGACCATACTTACACTACCGTCATCTGGCCTGCGTAGAGGATAAAGGTTCGTAACATAAGTACACCGACCAAGCTTAAGGTGGTCACCATAAAGATATACCCACCATTATGACGCGTCTCTTTTGGCGCAACCGCATTAAGCGTCAAAGGTAAAAGCATGCCGATTAACACCACCCCAAACCAGAACCAGTTCGACCAGAAGCCACCACCGATCGCATTCCAAGCCGCAACTTCATTCTGACCACCACTGAAGATAAGCCCGGTAAAGAAGGTGACTAACACAAACAGTTCAAACAGCACCACTGGTCGCTCGAAACTATGCACCCAAGAAACACTTGGACTTGTCGCAGACTCTTTGAACACTAAGATGCCAAACATCAAACAAGCAGCCGCTCCAGATGAAAGACTGGAGAACAAGAACAAAATCGGCAACACTGGATTGTTCAGCATTGGGTATGTTTTCAATGCTGAAAGCAGGAAGCCCGTATAAGCAGCAAGAACAACCGCAAGGAAGCCTAAAAAGAGTTCAATTGCATTGTTGTATTTGCCCGATTTAATTAAGAATCCATCGACAAAATCGAGCAATTTACTAGGCAGTTTACCTTCAGCGAAACCGATGATTTGATGACGGAATAGAATACCAATCCAGATAAACAAGACGATCATGTAGACCTGGAATAGGATAACCCCCATTGACATCACGGAGTTCATATTGAAGTAAATCATGATCTTCCAGAACTCTAAAGGCTTGGTAAGGTGGAAAATCAAGATCGTCAGACCCGAGATGATACCAAATGGCGCTAACCATGCCATTGCCTTCAAGATACCGTTGTTCGCCGGATCCCCTTCAATCACTTTGCGCCTTAGATAAAGCGCAATCATTACCGCCCCTGCAGACATACCCGCTAAGAACAGGTAAACCGCAATAATCCAATCCCACACCAGAGAGTCAAAGTGGAATGCACTTTCAAAACCAGTCATGATTAAACCTCCCCTTTCTGATGAGGCACTTTGTACAATTTAGGCTTAGTGCCTAAGTGTGCCTTGTCTCGATAAACGACTTCGCTGTTTAACACTTGGTTAATTTCGCTGTTTGGATCGTTAAGGTCACCAAATATCAGTGCCTTAGTTGGGCAAGACTCAACACAAGCAGGTAATTTGCCCTTGGCAAGGTTGGTATCGCGGCAGAAGTTACATTTATCAGCCGAGTGATCTTCAGGGTTAAAGAAACGCACTTGATACGGACAAGCAGCTAAACAGTAGCCACAGCCAACGCATTTCTCTTTATGGACATCAACAATACCTGTTTTCTCATCTTTGTACGCCGCACCTGTTGGGCAGACATAGACGCAAGGAGGATTTTCACAATGCTGACAAGATTTGCGGGTAAAACGGTAATCAACATTCGGGAACTCACCCTGTGGTTCGCTGCGTATAATTTCGAGGCGTGATACCCCTTCAGGAACCTTATTCACATCACGACATGCATCCGTACAAGCGGTACAACCGATACAGGCGGTTTCATCATGAACCATCCCGTAGAGCTTGTTGCCATCTTGTTCAACATTAGCGAGTGTTTTTCGACTACTGATAACAGCGGTTCCCGCCACACCCGTAGTGAAGATAACCGCGCCTGCGCCAGTTAAGAAGTTTCGTCTTGAGCAACTCATACTACTTCTCCTCTTCTTTTAGCTGGGTAATATCCGAGTGACAATCCACGCACATCTTGATTTTGTCCTTACGTTCTAGGCTAAGAACTTTCGACTTCTTCTCCGCGTGAACATTGTGGCAATTTGAACAGGTAAGATTTTTGGCATGCACGTCATGCGTCCAGCTCGCTTTATGTAACCGCTCTGAAGTATGACAGTTGGTACACTGGCTATTTGCATCAAGTATTCCCTGATGCGGCATTTGCACCTTGTCGCTTCCCATCTGCGATTGAGCTGGCGCGTACTTAGTCACGACTGGCGCCCCTTCACGATGGTCAGGCCCGATGTTGCCGTGACAGGTGGTACAGTTCAGCGTTTTGCCGATCTGCTCAAATTTCTCAGTGGTGTGCGTTTGATGGATGGTCTGCTGCGAATCCTTATGACATTGGATACACTTATAATCCTTGTCACGGATAAGCGTGACTTCATGACGTGCGGATTTGTCTTCAGACTGCACTGTTGAAGTATCGGCTACGGCATGAAGAGAATAACCATAGAGGCAAAATGCTAGAAGTGACTTAAGCATTATGACTATGGCCAACTTTATATTGCCCATATTATCCTTTCCTTATTCCGTACTAATTCGTAAAACAATCAACAAATTAAAAATACGGTTAAAAATTAAAATCCTTCAATGCGCTCAAAGCACATCAAATGAGATCAATTCTTATTTTGGAAAAGCCACAACGCTAATAAATTATATATTACAACGCCTACACTAAAGGGGTAGGCAAAACTGTTCAAAATTCGATCTCAATCACCCTATCAATATAAAGGGCAATGTTGTAAGTCATTGATGATAATAGTTTTCATTTCTTGTACAGACACACACCAACTAACCCTAAAGGGGTATAGGTAGATGAATTTGAACTGGATCACTAGTTAAAATTGATCTTAAACAATTAAGTACTATTACTAAGTTATTTATTTTATTTCTATTTATTACAATATATTTCAGTTCTCCAATTCTTAGTTTGGAATATAGCCAGTTCACAACGCTGCTAATAAAAAACAGAATACGGAGATAGCACTGTGAATAAATTGCATTGGATACCAAAATCCGCTGCAGCATTAGCAATTGTGGCCACTTCACTCATGAGTGTCACAAGCTTTGCTGCATCCGAAGAAAAAGGCTTAATTGATCCTCGCAACGATGCGTATGAGCAACAGCACCCTGATCAATACCACTCTTGGAAAGCCACCTCAGAAAGCGAACATATCGAAGACGCACTTGCAGAAGATCCGAATATGGTGATTTTGTGGGCTGGCTATGGTTTCGCTAAAGATTACAACAAGGCTCGTGGCCACTTTTACGCGGTGGATGATGTGCGCCAAACATTACGTACCGGTGCGCCGCAAGATGAAACTTCCGGTCCAATGCCAATGGCATGTTGGAGCTGTAAAAGCCCAGACGTAGGTCGCGTAATCGATGAACGCGGTGAAGACGGCTACTTTAAAGGCAAATGGGCCCGTTTAGGTGACCAAATTAACAACCCTATTGGTTGTGCAGACTGTCACGATACACGTAGTGAAGAGTTCAAGAATGGTGAGCCAGCACTTGCGTTGGCAAAACCTTATGTTGAACGCGCATTTAAGGCGATAGACAAACCTTTTGAGCAACAATCTCGCCTTGATCAACAAGCCTCTGTCTGTGGTCAGTGCCACGTAGAGTACTACTTCACAGGTCCAAACAAGTCCGTCAAATTCCCATGGGATATGGGCACCACTGTCGATGATATGGAAGAGTACTACGACGCACTTGGCTTTAAAGATTGGACGCACAAGGTTTCTAAAGCACCGATGTTAAAAGCGCAACACCCAGGTTACGAAACATGGCGTGATGGCATTCATGGTAAGAACAAAGTGGCGTGTGTCGACTGTCATATGCCAAAAGTGACCAAAGAAGATGGCACTGTCTACACCGATCATAAAGTCGGTAACCCATTTGATCGCTTCGAAGACACTTGTGCAAATTGTCATACGCAGTCTAAAGATCAGCTACGTGACATTGTTTCTACTCGCAAAGCTCAAGTGCTCAACATGAAGCTGACCGCTGAGAAGCAAATTGTTGCTGCTCACTTCGAAGCGGGCGCAGCTTGGAAAGCCGGTGCCACGGAAGAAGAGATGAAAGATATTCTTCAAGATATCCGCCACGCTCAATGGCGCTGGGACTATGCTATCGCCTCACACGGTGTACATATGCACGCTCCAGAAGTCGCACTTGAAGTATTAGGTACAGCGGTAGACCGCGCGGCAGATGCTCGCACCAAGATTGTTCGCCTATTGGCTAAGAAAGGCATCACAGATCCTGTAGAGCTGCCTGATATCTCGACTAAAGCCGCTGCACAACAAGCACTGGGTATGGATATGGATAAGATGAACTCTGATAAAGAGAACTTCTTAAAAACTGTGGTCCCAGAGTGGAAGAAAGCCGCGGAACAACGCGAAGCTAGCTACGAGCAATAAGTCACTAGAGCGTTAATAGACAAAGCCAGCAATTGCTGGCTTTGTTATTTTATAGCGACACTGAATGACGTTTAGATTGAGATGACTCTTCTCACACCCGGTTTACTGTAATGTCCGACACATAGCCATTACCTAGCCCAGTGAGCGCACCGTAGATCATTGATGCTGCATCTTGCACAGACATAAAACCATCGGTATTTAACGCCTTGCCACTGGTCATCCAGAATTCCGTCGCCATTCCACCCGGGTATACGGCAACAATCTTCATTGGCTGACCTTTTAGCTCCAGACGGACGGATTCGATAAGCCCTTTCACTGCCCACTTCACCGCGCAATAGGTTGACTCTTGAGCTTTGGGTTGCTGCGCCGCCGTAGACATAACCATAACTAACGTAACGGGTTGCGCTTTGTAGCGTTTTACTGACTCACGCACAACATTGATGGCTGAACTGAGATTATTTTTAATTAGCGCTTCAATCTGCTCAGGGTTTTGTTCTTCTAGCAAGCCAAAGTAGCCACTGCCAGCACAATGAATAATTTTGTCTGGCACTTCATCCAGTTGCTCAAACAGTGACTCAACATCATTGTGGTTGGCGAGATCGCATGCTTGGTAAGTGGTGTTAGAGGACAACTGACTGGTGACATGCAGTAACTTTTGTTCACTCCTCCCTGTTAGGTGGATTCGCGCATCTTGTTCATCATATTGCTTCGCTAATGCGGCACCTAACCCACTGCTAGCGCCAGTGATAACTATCATTATTCTTCCTTCTCTATTCTCTCAATCGCAGCTTACCCGTTATTCAGAGCTTTTGCTTGGTTCAAAGATCGAATCACCATTTCACGATCCAATTCAGGATGATTAGAGTCAAGCATACGCGTCCAAGTATCTATCGCTTCTTGGTAACGGAAACTAATAAAATGGTCGCTAGCAATCAAGGTTAAGGCGGTGAGATTATTAGCTTCTATAACCAACGCTTGTTCAAGTAGAGACGAGACTTCAGGTGTCATTCTCTGCTTATGAACATAGTAAAGGGCGGTTGCTTTTGCCGCTAGCTGGTTAGCGGACGGTGGATGGCTTAATCGAACTGCATAGTCAAAACAGGTCAAAGCAGAGGGAAAATCTTGATTGTTGAGATAGCCATGTCCGAGTTGAAACCAAAGCTCAGCTTGATTTGGGTCTTGCTTGAGCTGATCTTGCAAAGACGACATCCACTCTTGATGAGTCTGCTGCGGCTCAAGCTCTGCAATGGGTGCAGGTGGCTGGCCTTGAAGCCAAATATACACAGGTACGGCAATTACCAAGCTGGCGAGTAAAACTCGTTTCATCAGCACTCCAAAGCTTTTGTTCATTACTGACAAAGTATATCCTGTTAGGATAAATACATCTTTGATCTAGCAAGACCTATCAATATGAAAAATAAAGTGGTTCCTTCTCAAGAAACACAACAAGAAGCGATGAAGATTGCCAAAGCAACGCAAAAGCCTGGTCAAACAAAAGAACAAACAAAGCTGATTGCGCAAGGTATCGAGAAAGGTATCGCCCAATACAAAAAACAGCAGAAAGAGCGCTCTCGACAAGCGGATAAAGCGAAGAAAAAGGCGCAAAAGGCAAAGAGAGTTGAACAAGATGTAAGCATAGACAACACACAAGTTGAAGTTGAAAGCCAAGAAATCAACAGCAAACGTTCAATATTACCTTGGGTGTTACTCGTCATCAGTTGGATAGGATTTATTGCCTATGTTGGCCAAAACTAAATACATTGTATTCGCAGCCACTCTTGCTGTGCTCGCTGGATGTTCAACACCAACCGCCAAATTGGATCCAGATGCCAGTGGAGTACATCTGCGCCTAGATGCTCAGTTTAATGCCGACGATTGTCAGTGGCTAGGAGAAGTAACGGGAAGCGAAGGTCACTGGTACAGTTATATCTTCTTCCCTAATGATGTGATGGTGCGCGGTGCTCTGAATGACATTAAAAATCAAGCATTTGATCTAGGTGCTAACACTGTTTATCTGGTTCAACCGCAAGATTTTATTTCCTCATTCACGGTAATGGGCAATGCCTACAACTGTCCTGAAAAAAGTAGCAACCAATAGCAACAAACCTAGCGTTTAAAGGCTAGGTTTGTGTATTCAATTCATTCGCCTAAAAGCCAAGGCTTGCAGCGATGTCAGTCTCCCTTTCTAGAACCCATTGACTGTCAAAAGGTCCCCAATCGGATAGCTGATAATAGCCATCGTTATGGCGTCGTCCATCTTGGACAAACATCAATTCAATGCCAATCCCCGGTAAAGCCTTAATCACGTCTTGGATAGTACGACGTGGCCAACCTGTTTGCTCAATTAATTTGGGTACATTTGGACGCTCTAGATTTTCAACAAGCAGTGCAAGATACAAGCGCCTTGCAAAAACAGGACTCAATTCCATTGATATCTCCTTAAAATTTCTAGAGTCATTATTTCTGTTTTGCTCGTAAGTGTGTTGAGTTTGATCAAAAACTCGACGATCGCCTTTGCCTGAAACACATTTTTTTTGCTCAATGAAATATATACATCACACTTTTGTCTCGCTCCTCACTTCCTGCTAGGATGCAAAAACAAACTAAAAAACAACAAGGGCAGATTGCCCAAAGTCACTTTCAAAGGTTCCACTATGACAATCACCATGTATGGCATTCCTAACTGCGACACAATCAAAAAAGCCAAAAAATGGCTTGAAGCTGAAGGAGTGGAATACAATTTTCACGATTACCGTAAGCAAGGTATCGACAAAGCTTTGGTAGAAACTTTCTGCCAACAACTTGACTGGGAAAACGTTCTCAACAAGCGCGGCACAACCTACCGCCAACTGACTCAAGAACAAAAAGAGTCGCTAAACGAAGCGAACGCAATTGAGCTTTTAGTTGAGCAGCCAGCAATGATCAAACGCCCAATTCTGGTTTCAGGTGCTGAATACCATCTAGGCTTCAAAGCTGACCAATACGCTACTATTTTTTCATAATTTTTCGTAAGGATTTCAAGGATGACAGATAGCCCAACTCTGGCTCTCGCAAAAAATTTAATTAGTCGCCAATCGGTAACACCTGAAGACGCAGGCTGCCAAGAGGTAATGATTGAGCGACTTAAAGCACTGGGCTTCGAAATTGAAGTCATGGTGTTTGAGGATACCACCAACTTCTGGGCTCGCCGTGGTACACAAGCTCCCCTATTCGCATTTGCTGGTCACACAGATGTCGTGCCAGCTGGTAAATTGGAGCTATGGGACACCCTTCCCTTTGAACCAACCATCAAAGATGGCTTCTTGCACGGTCGCGGCGCAGCCGATATGAAAGGTTCTCTGGCAAGTATGATTGTGGCGGTTGAACAGTTCATTGCTGATAACCCAGATCACAAGGGTTCGATTGGTTTCTTAATCACATCAGATGAAGAAGGCCCTTTTATTAACGGAACAGTCCGTGTGGTTGAAACACTGATGGAGCGCGGCGAAAACATCGACATGTGTATTGTCGGTGAGCCTTCAAGCACTGAGATTGTGGGTGATGTCGTGAAGAATGGTCGCCGTGGGTCTATTACTGGCGATCTTACAGTCAAAGGAATTCAAGGCCATGTCGCCTACCCACACCTGGCGAAAAACCCGGTTCACCAATCTCTGATGGCTATCCATGAATTGGCAACCACTGAGTGGGATAAAGGCAATGCCTACTTCCCACCAACCAGTTTCCAGATCCCTAATGTCCATGCAGGCACGGGCGCATCAAATGTCATTCCTGGCGAGTTTAACGTTCAGTTCAACTTGCGATTTAGTACTGAGCTAAACAACGATGCCATTGTTTCTCGTGTAACTGAAACATTAAACAAGCATGACTTAGACTATGATCTTAAATGGACGTTTAATGGCGACCCGTTCCTGACCGATACCGGTGCGCTACTTGATGCAGTGGTTGATGCGGTAGATGCGGTTAACCAAACTAAGCCTGCGCTGCTGACGACAGGCGGTACTTCTGACGGTCGATTTATTGCCCGTATGGGTGGCCAGGTGGTTGAGCTAGGTCCAGTAAACGCTACCATTCACAAAGTGAACGAGTGCGTTAAGGTTTCAGACTTAGAAAAACTGACCGAGATGTACCAAAAAACATTGGAAAACCTATTAGCTTAATCATGACACCAGAGCAACTGACAGGTCAATCCACCAGCCATCTGGTTGAAACTGTGGTTGGTCAAAAAGCATTCTTGGTTCACGCTGCAGTGAGCCAAGATTTACTGGCACTGAAACAGTCAGCCACTGAGGCTGGATTTAATTTCAATATCGCCAGTGGCTTTCGCGATTTTGATCGCCAAACCACGATCTGGAATAACAAGATGTCGGGAAAAACTGACATCTTGGACAGCGATAGCCAAGTAATTAACACTGAATCTTTGTCTGAAGCAAATAAGGTTATCGCGATTCTTCGTTGGTCAGCCTTACCTGGCGGCAGTCGCCATCACTGGGGAACAGATTTTGATGTGTTTGATCGAGATAGCTTACCTCAGGGTGAAGCACTCAAGTTGGAACCTTGGGAGTATCTCACTGGACATCAGAAAGCCTTTTATGATTGGTTAAGCCGCAATCTACATGATTATGGGTTCTTTTTTCCTTATGCCCAAGATCTCGGTGGTGTCGCGGTTGAACCTTGGCATATCAGCCATAAAGACGTGGCCGAGCAATGCTTAAAGCAGTTAGATGCATCGACACTCAAACAACAGCTTGCCTCAACGTCGATTTTGGGTAAGAAGACGGTGTTAGAACAGCTCGAAACGATCTACAATCAGTTTATTAGCAATATTTCAAAATAGGTGCTGTGATGGATTTACTGACTAACCCATGGGTTATTATTGTTATTGTGTTGAGCGTCGTAATAGGCAACATTGCAGCCCTTAAATACACAGCCAATATGAAGTTTGGTCAGTCTGAAAAGAAACCACACATCGATGGCGAAGAGACGACTCCAGAGTCGCAAGACTCCAAAAAAGACGCTTAAATTAGCGTCTTTTTTATTTTCAAGTGTTATTTGAGGTGATCCCAGGAGATATTAGAGACAATTCGGCAATCATCGCACTTAAAGTAGAAGATATCGTGTAATGGCTCATCTAATAGCCACTCACCGCCGCACTTAGGACATTTACGTGCTTTTTCGTCTGCGAGACTTTGTCCACCGACTCGATACTGATAGTAGTATGTTGGTATCTTAGTGATATATTCGATGCGACCGCGTAAATCCCAACCACGCTTAAATAGTACACTGTCTATATCACAAATCTCATGCAACGCAGCATGCTCGGCTCGGCAACCACCAGCCATCTGTATTTCATCACACGCTTGCCACTCGGTCTGCCATTTTACCACCGCTTTATGATCACCATTTAACGTCGCTTCATTGCGATAAAGTGGGATAGGTAATAGTGTTTCACCACTTCTTAGCGGAGAGCAGGTATGAACATACGTGGTATACAGCACCTGCCAACTTGGTTGCTCCTCTTCCGCAGCCTCCTCAGAATTAAGGTCACGACCAAGAAGACGCATTTTAGGCGCAAGTAGACTTGCCTCAGACAGGCGGTTCAAGCAAACCTTTACAAAGTCAGAATGGTAGCTTGGGTGTAAACTGTCTTGCTCGGGGCAAACCACTCGAGCAAAAAACTCGCCTTCCCCCATCACAATTGGAAACTCACGCCCCAACACTTGACCGTTATAACGCAGAGCATCCATTAAGCCATTAATCGCTTTGTCGACCGCACTAATCGTGGTGTTATCAAAACACTCAAACTGAAGTTCTACAACGTACATGATTACACCACAGGTTCTAGGTTGGCCAAAAACTCGGCGATGTCTTGTGCTAAGACATCGCGCTTATCTGTGCCTAGTCGCTCTAAAATCACGTTCCCTGTTAAGTTACAGATTGAGACAACATCCAATTCCGCATCCGTAGCGCCGATAAACACGGTTGGCTTTAACTTCAAACGGCGCTGAGTCACCAGATGGCCTAGAATGTTCTCTTGTAAACGAACAAAGTCATCATCGCTCCATACTTGCAGCAGCGTTAGCTCGTTGCCCTGCCAAGTCGCATCCATATCTGCACTGTATTGAGAGCCATAAAAGGTTTTGATGTCTTCATGCAGTGTTAGCTCAATACCATTTTCTACATTGGTAAAATCTGCAGCTTGCTCTCTTTGGTACGCCTGCCACTCAACTGCATTATCCGTTTTACTCTCGACACAAGGCGACACTAAATCAACCAACTCTTCACTTCTTGGAAGATGGCCATGTGCATCAAGATAAGCCTGACGGTATTTTTTGCTGAATGAGAGCAACGCTTGCAAGGCATGGTCAGCCATTAGATTCTCCAACATGAATATTCGCTTTTAAGTGCGGGATTGCGTAAAATTCTCGACATTCTAATAGAAAATGAACAAAAGTATGAGCAAATATTCTGACGCTAAAGAGCTTACTGGCCTGACGCTCGGTCAAAAGACTGAGTATTCGAACCAATATGATTCAAGTTTGTTGCAACCGGTTCCTCGTAGCCTCAACCGTGATGACTTAAATCTTGGCGATTCATTGCCGTTTCGAGGTTGTGATATTTGGACGCTTTACGAACTCTCTTGGCTCAATGAGAAAGGCTTACCACAAGTGGCGATTGGCGAAGTGTCAATTCCTGCGACTAGCGCTAACCTGATTGAATCTAAGTCATTCAAGTTGTATCTAAACAGCTTCAACCAAACTCGTTTTTCGTCTTGGGATCACGTGGAACAGACTTTAGTACAGGATCTTTCGGCATGCGCAGGTGAAACTGTTTCCGTTACTGTACGTTCAGTGGTGGATTACACCGATTCTGTTGTCGTAACAATGGATGGCGAGTGCATTGATGAGCAAGATATTGAGATCACTAACTATGACTTTGACCGCACGTTGATTCAAGGTGCTGCAATCGGTGAACTTGTCGAAGAGAGCCTACACAGCCACTTATTGAAATCAAACTGTCTAATCACTAACCAACCGGATTGGGGCAGTGTCGAAATTCAATACAAGGGTAAGCAAATAGATCGTGAAGCCCTGCTTCGCTACCTTGTCTCATTTCGCGAGCACAATGAGTTTCATGAACAATGTGTTGAGCGTATTTTCACTGACATTATGGAATTCTGCCAGCCTGAAACGTTGACGGTTTACGCACGTTATACAAGGCGTGGTGGTTTAGATATCAACCCTTATCGCTCTAACGTAAACAGCCAACCTAGTCACAATCAACGTATGGCTCGACAATAGGACGTCAACACTAATGATAAAAGTACGCTGGGAACGCTTTATTAGCGCATTGTTACTCCTTCTCTCTGCGCCACTATGGGCGAATACCTTGTATTCATCGGCAGTTTTGAGTGAAGCCAATGGTTTAGTTGATATTGTCCCTAAACAAGCTAAGCAGCTTGCGACGGATTATTTAACCCAGCGTACCTTAACTAACAAAACCGAAAAAAGCCCCTCAGCAATTTCTCGCGATGAAGCCGATAGTCGAACCCGTACTCCTGGGGGGACAATCGATGCCTTACGTATTCTCGCTCGGGCCGAGTTTAACTTAGGAAACCAACTTGAAGCTCTCAGTTTGCTGAAACAGGCCAAATCGTTAGCGGAGTCTTATAAGCTTCCTTTCTTGTTGCTTGATCTGAGACTGGTCGAAGTCAGGTTTTCTTGGCTGATAGATGGTGATGCTGAAACTGCAAAGCAGAACATGGCTGAAATTGAAGAAAAATTCAGCCACATCGACAATCCTCAGCAACTCGCTCGCGGTCTCAAATACCGCATGAAGATGCTTAAAGCCGAAATTGCCTCCGCGCAAGGGAGTACCGATCTTGCCGACCAGCTATACCTCGAAGTAAAACCCTATGTAGACAGCTCAAAGTCAATTCCCACTGTGATTGAGTATCACACTACGGTCGGTAAGCACTTGTTAGCGAATAAACAATATAATCGTGCCCTATCAGAATTGTTGATTAGCTACTGGACTGCGATTGAAACCGACTCTGCTCGCCAGCTTGCTGAGGTCAACCGCATTCTTGGTCAGCTTTTCTATGATCGTCGCGTGTTAGACAAGGCCAATGATCACTTTTCTCAAGCCGCAGACTTTTACGACAACTACGAAAACTCACCAGCCTTGGCGCCACTGCTTAAACGTATGGGTGATATCTATTACTACCAAGGCAAGTACAACCTCGCATTAGTCCACTATTTCAATGCGATGGATCATGAGCGATTGCAGAACAATATTGAAAGCGTGATTGATATTCGTATCTCTTTGGCGGCAACCTATTTGCATTTGGTTAACTTTACGTTGGCTGAACAATATCTAGAACGGGCGCAAGAGTTACTTGAGTATGCCGATATCCCTAAACTCAAAGCTTACGCACTCCTACTTGACGCCGGGCTCGCTCGCCATAAGAAAGAGCCACAAAAAGTCCTAGATAGAGCCAACAAGGCACTTGATATCGCAAAAGACTTACAAGATATCAGTATGCAAAAATCCGCCTATCAAATGCTCTACCTAGGCTATGAACTCAATGGTCAATATCAGCAAGCATTAGACTACCTTAAGCACTACAATTCGTTAGCCACAATCGAACAACAAGAACTCGATTTGATCAGTGAAGATGCCTTCCGCCAGCAAAAAGAATTCGTTGAACAGACCTTGCACTTAAGTGGACAAAAACAAGAGCTAGAAGAAACACGTAACGAGTACCGCAAGTTCCAAAAGATCACATTTACCCTGTTTGTCCTTTGCGCACTGCTATTTGTTTTTATTCTCCGCCGCGGACATGTCATCAATGTGCAAAAAGAGGAGCTTGATGACCTCAATGAAGATCTCTACACCCACTCACGCTCGGGCCTTAAAAACCTGCGTATGCTTAACGCCAAGCTACCCGCTTCTTTAGAAGAGAGCAGCCATAAATTTGAGAAATGGCACGTCGGAGAACTGATCCACGAACCGCTCAATGATCGCCTGCGCTTTGTAATGATTGACGTTCCGTTTTTACGCAACATGTATCTACAGCACGGTTACCAAGAAGGCCTGAAACTTGAGCGCGCTTTTGGAGACTACTTAAAACAGCGCGTTGAACATCCTGCACGGATATATCACTTTTCTGATGCAAACTTGCTTTATATAGAGCCAAATAGTGAGCGCAATACCAACCCAGAACAACTATTTGAAAAGATTCAACAGTGGATCCTTGAATTTGAACCAGACCGACTGCTCAATCGCATCATCCGTATTGGTATGGCGGATTATCCTTTCCTCCCAAGAGCGTATACTGCAGTTAATGATAAGGAACTAGTTGATGTACTACTAATGTCAACCAGTACTGCTAGAACATTAAGTATGAAAGAACACTCGAGTCAGTGGGTCTATTTACGCGCAATTGAGAACGCACCAGCAGCAAGTTTAGCCACAGGCAATATCCGCAAGGCTTGCAAGCACTCTATTAATCAGGGGCTAATAAAAGTTCACTCTTCTTTCAAGAATGAGGACGGCATCAAAAAACTGCTAAAAGATGAATAAAAGCTCATCAATCAAACGTTGTAAGTCGTGACGCGTGCGATTTATTTGATATTATCGACAGATCACTAGATACAAGTAGATTCTATTTTTAAGTTTATTCATGGGCGTTATCGAACAAGATCTTCAGTCACAGCTGCACAACCTGAAATCTCAATTGGAACAAGTTCGATTGACACAAAGGGATACCTCGTTCAAATTTAATAGAGAACAAAAGGTACTTCAGCGTGTGATCGCGTCTTTGAGTAGTGCTTATAAATGTGAAAACCCGCGGCTACAAGCGGGACTAACAGAACTAATACAAGCTATCGAGCAGCAGCAAGACGTCAGCTCCTTAATACCAAAACTTGCGGTATTGGAACGTTTGCTAAAACAACAAGGCTTGGCTATGGAACAACAAACTGAACATTTAGACAGCCAAATAAAGCATAGTGGCGAAACGCTGCTGCGCCTGACTGGTCTGCCCGCTAAAATCAAGCGCGACCTGCGCGATTTACTCAGTTATTCCAATGGCCTTAAGCACCCGAGATCAGAGCAAGCACTTAGGCTGCTTAGTCTCTATGAACGCTCAGTCAAAATTATTACCACCAACCCTGACTACAGTGTCAATCAAATTGCAGCCAGTTCAGATCGTGAACTGCTACTTCGCCTTTGTGAAGAACTACAGCACCTAATTACTGAACTGGATTTTGAAGGTGAGTCTGGAGAATTGCTCACAGATATTCGCGCTAAGCTACTGATTGGTGTAAACAGTCATGTTCTTTTGGAACTGACATTACAAACACTCAAACTGGTCATCGAAGGGACGCATTATGAACGAAAAACCTCAGAACAGTTTCTGGAACAAGTTAACGCTTCTCTCTCCTCTTCGTTAAAGAGTTCACTACAGAACTCTCAGCAATCTCAAAGCTATTTTGCTCACCGACAGGAAATGAACGACGAGTTATCCGAGCTAGTGGCAGATACTCAGGCAAAAGTTGCAGGTGCCGAAAGCTTAGATTCACTGAAACAGCAAGTGAACCCTTTATTGGCTCAACTCAGCTCGCTATCAGAGCGCTTAAAACATGCCGAGCAACGTGAGCAAGCCCTACTTGAGCGAATGGATTACGGTAAGAACCAACTAGAAGCCCTATTTGAAGTCACTCAGGACTATCGTCGACGCCTAGAGGATCAAGCTCAGCGCATGCTGCTTGATCCATTGACTAAAGTATACAACCGCGCGGCATTTGGCGATCGCCTTGAGCTTGAATACCGCCGTTGGATTCGCGCCCAGCATCCCCTTCGCGTCGTTATACTAGATGTCGATGGTTTTAAAGCGATCAACGACAGCTTTGGTTATGCTGCCGGAGATAAAGCACTCAAGATAATCGCTCGTACCATCAAAAAAGAAGTTCGTGATACCGATACTATTGCTCGTTTCTCTGGTGAAGAATTCGTTCTGTTGCTTCCCGAACTATCTGATAGCAATGCATTCAATATGATTCAAGCAATTCAGAACCAAGTCTCTAAACTGCCATTTAAGTTCCGCGATCGTAACTTGACCATCACCCTGTCGGCTGCAAGTACAGCCTTTAAAGATTCAGACACTCCAGAAGAAATCTTAGAGCGCCTTAACCTTTGCCTCAACGAAGCTAAAACACTCGGCAAGAACCAACTCGTTTGGCGCTAAGTCGTTACCCTTTCTTGCTAATAATTGTTTTAGTAATGTGATTGATCTATAGATATCAACTAGTTAGGTTTATTATCTGTAAAAAGCTGCTAAGCTTAATAAGCGTTTGCTTGATTTCCCCAATATCATCCAACGCATGCAGACAATAACAATAATGATACCTCACTCAACTTGAGTGCTGTTTCGTCAAGGAGGTCACTATGATCACACACATTAGTCCAGCTGGTAGTATGGATTTGCTTTCTCAACTAGAAGTTGAGCGCCTTAAGAAAACCGCTGCAAGTGATCTTTACCAACTTTACCGCAACTGTACCCTCGCGGTGCTCAACTCTGGTAGCCACACTGACAACTCCAAAGAGTTACTGGATAGATACAAATCTTTTGATGTGAATGTCGTACGCCGTGAGCGTGGGATTAAGCTAGAACTCACCAACGCACCGGAGCATGCTTTTGTTGATGGTGAGATAATCAAAGGCATTCAAGAACACTTATTCTCTGTCTTGCGCGACATTGTCTACGTCAATATGCATCTTGCCGATAACCAGCGCTTGAACCTAACCAATGCGAGCCACATTACTAACCTAGTGTTTGGTATTCTGCGCAATGCCGGTACGTTGACCCCGGGCATTGAGCCAAACCTGGTGATCTGTTGGGGTGGGCACTCAATCAATGGCACAGAATATCAATACACCCGCGAAGTGGGCCACGAACTAGGCTTACGCGAGCTAAACATATGTACCGGTTGTGGGCCCGGCGCGATGGAAGGACCAATGAAAGGGGCTGCGATTGGACATGCAAAGCAACGTTACTATGAACAGCGCTATTTAGGCCTCACTGAACCATCAATTATTGCCGCCGAGCCACCAAACCCGATAGTCAACGAACTGGTGATCATGCCAGATATCGAGAAACGTCTAGAAGCGTTCGTTCGAATGGCTCACGGCATTGTCATTTTCCCTGGCGGCGCAGGAACGGCAGAAGAACTACTCTATATCTTGGGTATTATGATGCACCCTGACAATGCAGAACAACCACTACCAATCGTCTTGACTGGCCCGAAAGAGAGTGAAGAGTACTTCCGCTCTATTGACCGCTTTATAGGTGATACATTGGGTGAAGATGCGCAGAAGCACTATCAAATCGTGGTTGATGACCCAGCCAAAGTAGCACAAATCATGAAGCAAAGTATGACGGATGTCCGTCAATACCGTAAAGATACGGGCGATGCATATAGCTTCAACTGGTCGCTAAAGATTGAACCGGAATTCCAACTGCCATTCGACCCGACCCACGACAATATGGCGAGCTTAGACTTGCATTTAAATCAGCGTCCAGAAAACCTGGCTGCCGCACTACGTCAGGCGTTCTCAGGCATCGTGGCAGGCAACGTTAAAGCAGAAGGTATCCGCGAAATCGAACGTCATGGACCGTTTACCTTGGATGGTGATGCGAACCTGATGAAAAAAATGGATAAACTGCTGAAAGACTTTGTCGAACAAGATCGTATGAAATTACCCGGTGGTAGCGCCTACGAACCTTGCTATCAGATTAAGACCAATGGTTAGTCGCTGGTAATCTCAACCTCAATCTATACAATAAGGGCTTCAAGCCCTTATTTTTTTGATTTGTATGTCTATTCATCTTGTTATTATCGACGCCCTTAATCTGATCCGACGCGTTCATTCAGCACAGCCAGATCCCACTGATATAGCAAGAACCATTAATACCACAATGCGAACGATCAATCGCATCTTATCTGAATCACAGCCTACTCATATCATTGCCGTATTTGATCATCACCAGCAAGAGCGCGGCTGGCGAGCAGAAATCCTGCCAGAGTACAAACAGAGCCGAAAACCTATGCCAGAGCCTCTGCTAGAAGGTTTAGACGCGATTCAAGATGCGTGGTGGAAGCTTGGCATTGATTCTCTCCTTTCCGATGGAGATGAAGCCGATGATTTGGTCGCGACACTGGCAACTAAGGTTGCCAATCATGGTGAAAAAGTCACCATTGTCTCCACAGATAAAGGCTACTGCCAGCTCCTTTCCCCGACTCTGCAGATCCGAGACTACTTTCAACATCGTTGGCTAGATGAACCTTTTATCGAAGCAGAATTTGGCGTTAAACCGAATCAGCTTGCAGACTACTGGGGCTTAACTGGAATCAGCTCAAGCCAAGTTCCTGGAGTTCCGGGGATTGGACCAAAAGCAGCCAAAGCAATTCTGACTCAATTTAGCGATATTGAACAAGCCTTTGCCAGCGACGAACTCCCAGAGAAATATCGAAAAAAACTCGATGAACACATTGAGTCAGCACGTAAGTGTAAAACCATTGCCGCACTTAAAACTGATATGCAACTTGGCTTTAATCTGCAAGATATCCGTTTCAGTGGTGCAAATGAGCACACTGAGTAAGAGATTGAATATAAGCAAGTTATTGATTAGAAATACAATGTTAATTTAATCTGTTGTGAAATCCGTTACTTTCACACGCTTAATATTTATCTACTCAATACCAGACTGGGTATTGATTAACATTTAATCACCATCACAGTAACTCAAGACCAATCAACTATTTTTCATAGCTCCAATAACAAGGAGCATAATAATGAAGAATACAATTTTACTCACACTTGCTGTTATCTTTTCACTGCCAACATTTGCACAAACAACCTGCGGTAAGCACTTAGATGTTGGTTTACCGTCTTATCAATCTGATCAGGTACTGTGTCGAGATGGTTATGCGGTTGGCTACAACTACCAAACCAAAAACGCCGATTGGGTTGCTTACCACGTTACCGCAGAAAGCGTAAACGCGAGCTTCAAACGCAGTAATAGTTTTAAAGAAGACAATGAGCTACCTGATTATGCTCGCTCCAAGCTGGCAGATTACAGCGGTTCAGGATACGACCGCGGACATCTCGCACCATCCGCCACCATGGATTTTAGCCAAGACTCGATGAAACAAAGCTTTCTGATGAGCAATATGTCTCCTCAACTTCCGGGCTTTAACCGAGTAGGCTGGCGCATACTGGAAGAGCATGTGCGCGATCTTGCCAATGAGTACAATGAACTTTATGTTGTCACTGGCCCTATCTATCAGGGGAATGAAAGCACTATCGGTAACAATGTCATCATACCGAGCGCTTTTTATAAAGTTGTGTTAGATCCAGCTTTCAACGAAGCCATTGCTTTCATCGTTCCGCATAGAGACGTTTCAAGCAGTGAACTCGCAAACTTTGTCACTACAATCGACGCAGTTGAACAGCAAACTGGTTTAGACTTTTTCTCTCTCATCGCTGACAGCACTGAGGAGACGATGGAAGCGCAGCTTTGGCAGATGTGGCCGACCTCTAACTAAACAAAAACGCTCCCATGAGTGGGAGCGTTTTTCAATCTTAGCGCGGGGAAATATTAGATAGACACTGAACATGAACCGTAATCTCTTCACGGTCATGGTAGAGATGTTTCGCTTGCAACTTAAACTTCACACCATTTTCAATTAGGAAGAATTTTAAGTTCTCGATATCTTCTAGTACTTCATCATAACGACCTTTCATTGGCAATTTAAGGTTAAAGATCGCCTCTTTCGCCCAACCGCTAATAATCCACTCACCCATTAACTGCGCAACACGTGATGGTTTCTCAATCATGTCACATACCAGCCAAGTCACGTTCTTACGCGCAGGCTCAAACTTAAAACCATCTTCTTGGTGATGCTTAACCTGACCCGTTTCCATTAGGCTATCCGCCATCATGCCGTTATCGACAGAATGAACGAACATTGAGCGCTTAACCAGTTGGTAAGTCCACCCCCCAGGGCATGCGCCCAGATCGACACCCCACATACCTGCAGCAAGACGCTCATCCCACTCTTCACGAGGAATAAATACATGAAACGCTTCTTCAAGTTTCAAGGTTGAACGGCTTGGAGCATCTGCCGGGAACTTAAGGCGTGGAATCCCCATAAAAAACTGTGAGTTATTGCTAGGTAAAGAATAACCGATGAAGCAATGCGTCGGAGCGACAAAGCAAATGTGTAGCACAGGCTTTTTAGGGCTGTCTTTCGGGAACAGAATCTCTTTGCCACGTAGAGCTTGTCGCATTGGCACAGTGAACTTACGACAGAACTTGAGTAGCTCTTTCGCTTCGTTGGTATCAGGCGTTTCGACGCGAATATCGCCACAACGAGGCATTGTTTCTACGAAGCTTAAATCATGCAAAATCGGCGAGATACGATCTTCACGTGGCAGTTCTTGAATTTCAACAGCAACAGCAAAGATCTGGCGAGCAAAAATCAGTGATTTAAAATCAAGCTCTTTGACAAGCTTTTGTGCATCGCCATCTTGATAGCATTCAAACAACACGTAACCTGTGTTCTTCTTGAGACGCGGGAAACCAAATACTTCTAACTGAGTCGCACGATCCTGAATTTCTCCGGCACACTCTTTTTCAAAGCCGCTGCGGCAGTAGAGCATTAATTGTTTCACTGATTCACCTCTTTAACCTGTAGTGCTGCGTAAACGAACAATCCCCAACCAAGCATAAACGTTCCACCACCTAATGGAGTGATAGGACCAAACCATTTAATGCCTGTTAATGCCAGCAAATAGAGACTGCCGCTAAAACAAAGGATGCCGATGATAAAGCAAACGGCGGCAAGGGAGAAATATTTTTGTGACTTAAGTGGCAATTTTTGGCTAAGCAAGGTGCCGCAAAGCAAAATAGCGATGCCATGTATAAACTGATACTGCACGCCTGTTGAAAATACCTCAATCAGATATGGTGACAGAATCTTCTTTAGACCATGGGCTGCAAATGCGCCTAAGCCGACCCCAAGTCCACAAATCACACCGCCTAATGCTAGCCAATGCTTACTGCCCATCGTAAACCTCACGAATAAACTTCGCCAGATGCTCAACAGCTAAGGCAATATTGCTTTCTTCACCATACCCAGAGCGTTTACGTGGTTTAAAGCTATGATCACCATCAGGAATAAATTCCACCTGAACTGCAGAAGAAAATTCAAACTGCTCGAATTCCTCCTTCTTGCCAAAGGTATCACGCTCGCCTTGAACAATCAGACAAGGCTTTTCTAGCTTTACTAAGTGGGCACCTTTGTAGTTTTCCGGTTTACCGGGTGGATGGAATGGAAAACCCAAACAAGCTACTGCTGCAACGTTATCCTCGCCCGCTAGAAGACTCGCCATACGCCCTCCCATGGACTTACCACCGATCACCACCGCACCTGTTTTACAATGCTCTTCGATAACGGTTTGATAAGCTTCCAATAGCTTAGGCGCTCTATCAGGTGGACGCTTCTTGCCATCTTCAGCACGCTTAACCATATAAGGAAAGTTAAAGCGAACAACTTGAATACCTTTTTCGGCCAAGCCTTTTGCCACAGCTTCCATAAAAGTATGATCCATTCCTGCTCCAGCACCGTGAGCAAAGATAAACAGTGGATTGCCTTTGTCACCGTCAATGAGATAATCAGTCATCTAGCAGCTCCTCTTGCTCACTTTGCGCTTTGGCTAACATCCAGTCTCGGAAAGTAGCAATACGCCCCATATCGGCTTGTTTATCATGGCAGACGACATAGAAGGCATTCTTAGATACCAATACCTCATCAAATGGCGCTATCAGGCGCCCTGCCTCAAGTTCTGGCTGAGCGAGTACGTTGTTGCCAAGTGCGACACCCTGACCGTGAGCAGCAGCTTGAAGAACCATAGTTGAGTGGCTGAAGATCGGTCCGTGGTTGACATTAACCCCTTCTATACCGTTTTGCTTTGCAAACTGTTTCCAGTCTTTCCGAGAGGTGTCATGAAGCAGTGTATGCAACTTCAGATCACTTAGAGTTTCTAATGATTTGTTACCTAAAAGTAATGAAGGTGAACAGAGTGGGATCAAAAATTCTTGATACAATTTATCTGCTCGCAAACCCGGCCAGTTACCTCGTCCATAATAGATTGCGACGTCGACATCATCTGTCAACGAACCTTCATCCATATCCACGGCCTTAATTCGCACATCAATATCTGGCTCCTGTTGATTAAAGTCAGCCAAACGTGGTACCAACCATTGAATCGCGAAGCTTGGTGGTAAACTGATGGTTAGCGCTCCTTTTTCACTACGCTCGAGTACTTTATCAGTAGCTTC
Source organism: Vibrio sp. VPAP30 (assembly GCF_001188205.1). Classification (NCBI taxonomy): domain Bacteria; kingdom Pseudomonadati; phylum Pseudomonadota; class Gammaproteobacteria; order Vibrionales; family Vibrionaceae; genus Vibrio; species Vibrio sp. VPAP30. The sequence goes on along the minus strand of NZ_LBLS01000043.1, from coordinate 260,927 downwards.
CGCTAGCGATGTGAAGATATCTTTTATATCAAGAAAGTAACTTTGACCTTCTTCGGTAAGCAGTAGCGATCGGTTTCTTCGCCTGAATAGTTTTAAGCCAAGGAATTCTTCTAGCGCTTTGATCTGATGACTGACAGCAGCCTGAGTCACAAACAACTCTTCGGCTGCACGAGTAAAACTCAGATGTCGAGCCGCGGCTTCGAACACTTTTAGTGAGTTCAAAGGAGGCAATCTTCTGGACATAGTGACCTTCTATGAATTGGATTAGTTTTTTTTATCTGAAACATTATAAAATGTCCATTGCCTGACGACCAGAGAAATTCTATATTTCACTCCGCAACGAGAAGTCAGAACGGCTTGATTTACTTGTTAGATCAATTGGCCTCTTGTTGCGATGTTGTGTTTGCAAACTCGTATTTCGAGTTCGGTAGGTTTCTACCAGTTTTGTTTCTAAGGAAACAAAACATATACTTCCTGTATTTATTTTGACCTGTCTGTCAAATATTTAGCACCGCCTATATGGCGGTGTTTTTTTATGCCCAAAATAAGTCAAGAGCAAAAAAAAAGCGCAAAACGAATAACGATTTGCGCTTTTCCACTCAATGACAGTAATTCGTTACGGTCGGTATACCTTAACGTTATTGAAACCTTGCTCTTGCAAGTACAGTGCCTGCAAACGACTCATTACGCCACGGTCACAGTAAAGCAGATACGTTTTCGCTTGGTCTAAATCACCAAACTGAGTACCCAATTTAAAGAATGGGATATGTTTGACTTCTACACCATCAATCTCAAGTGGGCTGTCATCTTCTTCTTCAGGGCTGCGGATATCTAATACGATAGCGTGCTCTTCTACCGCTTGAACCTGTTCAACTTCTGGTGCAGCTTGCTCTGTTTCTTTAGCGATATCACGAATATCCATCACTCGAGCATCACGCACAACCTGCTCAAGAATGTCAAAGTCGAACTTTTCTTCTTCTACTTCAAGTTTCGCCTTGATCGCTTTCACTGTCGGTTTCTTAGAAATGACACCACAGTATTCAGGCATGGTCTTAGCAAAGTCTTCAGTGCCAATATCGCGCGCTAGGTTGATGATGTCTTCTTTATCCCAGTTAATTAGCGGGCGCAGAATCAACGTATCTGTAACGTTATCGATATGACGCAAGTTGGTTAGGGTTTGACTTGATACCTGACCTAATGCTTCACCAGTGACGAGAGCTTCAATCTTGAACTTCTCCGCCACCATACCCGCAGCACGCATGAACATACGCTTTAAGATAACACCCATTTGGCCATCATCAACCTTCTCGAGAATCTCTGCCACTACAGGTTCAAAGTCAACTGAGATAAAGCGTACTTTTGCTGACGAGCCGTACTTATTCCACAGATAATGAGAAACCTGCTTAACACCAATCTCGTGTGCAGGGCCGCCGAGGTTAAAGAAGCAGTAGTGAACTTTAGAGCCACGCTTGATGTGTAAATAACTAGAGACACCAGAATCAAAACCACCAGAAATCAGGCTTAATACATCTTCTTGCGTGCCCAGCGGGAAACCACCTAAACCTTTGTAACGTCTAAGCACTTGGTTAAGCTTCTCGTTAACGACTTCCACTTTAACCGTCACGTCAGGGTTGCGCAGTTTTACACTCGCACTTTCAATCGCTTGGTTTAAGCCGCCACCTACGTAACGCTCTAGCTCAATAGACGTGAAGTCATGCTTACCACGACGCTTAGCGCGAACCACAAACGTCTTACCTTCGAGGTTAGGACGGTTTAGCTCTAGCACTTGCTCAAAGATATCGTGCAGATCTTTAAACTCTGACTGTTGCACTTCAAGTATGTGGTGAATACCCGGAGTATGAGTCAATACTTCGATTGTCTCTTTGTAAAATTCATCCGTTTCCGCCGTGACTTCAATATGATCACGACGGTTGAAAACAGCGACAGACTCTGTACGACTCTTGATAACGTTACGGATGTTGCACTCAAGAATCTTTGTGAAGCGCTTACGCACCGACTCACTTTTTACAAAAATTTCTGGATGGGGCTTTACGATAAATTTCATAATTCACTTCACAAGTTAACTGTTTCGCTATTTTCACGCTCAATGGCGCTTCGCAGCTATGAGCTGCCTCTAAGGGCGCAAGATTATACATGAAGCAAAGGCCATAAAAAAGACGAGCGTTTGTGCTCGTCTTTTTTGGTCCAGCAAGATTATTGAATAACAGGAACTTCGTCGCTCAGAAGGGCTTCACCTTGCATAATACTGATTTCGACTCGGCGGTTACGTGAACGCTGCGCTTCTGTATCATTAGGTCCGAGTGGCTCTGTATCGGCCATTCCTCGCACACGTAGCCTCTGATGGCTAAATCCACGCACTTTTTCCATTTCTTGCGCCACCGACACCGCTCGCTGCGCAGAGAGATCCCAGTTGGAACGATACAGTTCTGAATCTATACGTTGATTATCTGTATGCCCAGACACTCGAATAATACCGGGAATGTCTTTGACCAGATCGGCAATTTGGCGAACTAGAGGACGAAACTTAGGTTGTAGGAACGCCGACCCTTCTGGGAACGCGCCCTTCTCACGAATTCGGATATCGATTTGCTGACCAAGGTTTTCTACTTCAACCGCTCCCTGCTCAATTTCACGCTCAAGCGCTTTCTTGATACTTTCCATAATGGTCTCTAACTCTTCGGAAAGTTCAGCGGACTGTTGCTGCTGGCTGTCAGATTCAGAGTTTTGGTTATTCTGCGTAGAGGTATCGGGAGACTGCCCGCCAGTGAGTTTACCTTCATCACGCTGCGTCCCTCCTGCTCTGTCTGATTCACCTTCGTGGAATTCAAGAGTCTGCTGAGTAATATCAATGGTTTGCTGCATAATCACATCGATAGGCGTCGGTTCTGGTCGACCCGGTCTAAATTCCTGAGCAATGATACTGGTTCCTTTCGGGATATCTTTCACTTCCAATCGGTTTTGAACACCGAATGCGAACTTCATTGAACCGGCAATCTGTTTAAACTTCAGTACATCCATTTCGGAAAACGAGAGCAATAGCACGAAGAAACACATCAACAGCGACATCAAGTCAGCAAAAGTTCCCATCCATAGCGGAAGGCCAGGTGGCGGACATTTTGGTTCTTCTTCTTCCATATCAGCGACCTTACTCGTTATCTACGTCAAGAGCACGCTTACCTTCATTGAGGTAATTCTTCAGATAACTGTCAATAACACGTGGGTTTTGACCATCTTGAATTGCAAGTACGCCATCCATGATTAAGCGGCGATTGAGTTTTTCTTGCTCACGACGAAGAGAAAGCTTATCGGCGATTGGGAAGAACACCATATTGGAAAGAATCGCACCGTATAGTGTGGTCAAAAGTGCTACCGCCATCGCAGGACCGATCGCTTTCGGATCATCCATGTTAGACAGCATGGCAACCAGACCAACAAGAGTACCGATCATCCCCATCGCGGGTGCTACGTCACCAAAGGCTCTGAATACACTAGAACCAAAATCATGCCTTTCATCGGTTAAGGCAATGTCTTTTTGCAGCGCCGCACGAACCACATCCGCGTCGTGGCCATCCACTAACAAGTCAATACCCTTCTGCATAAAGCTATTGGTGATTTCCATCTCTTCTAGAGCAAGAAAACCGCCTTTGCGCGCTGCATCTGCCATCTCTACCACTTTAGCAATTAAATCTTCTGGCTCGTCGGCTTTGAACATGAAAGCTTTACCGGCGATTTTGGCTGCACCAAAGAACTGCCCCATAGTGAACTTCATCAACACTACGAAGGTAGAGCCACCCACCACGATAAGAATCGACGTGACGTCGATGAACATCATGATGCTTCCGCCCAGTATCATTGCCATAATGACGAAAGCAAAACCGCCAATCAGTCCTACCAGCGTTGCTAAATCCACAGAGCACTCCTCATGCTATCTTTAAGCTTCTAACAAATTATATCGGCAACATCTTAAGATCTTTAGTATTTTATTGGTACTGTACTCACATAAATATAGATGCTGAGTAGCAGATACTTACTAGACTTTAGCCCTATATTGAGTGTGCGCGCAGAATATGACCGTACAAGCTCGATTTTTGTGACAAATTTTCTCGGTTACATTTGACCATCATTATCGGCTAAGGTAAGTTTCGTCCATCTTTATCTAGGTAAAACCATTATGGCGAGTAAGAAACCAGAAAATATGACCTTTGAGGCAACCATCGAAGAGCTCGATGTAATCGTTGAGAATCTTGAAAATGGTGATTTAGCATTAGAAGATGCGCTGAAAAAGTTTGAGCGTGGTATTGCGCTTGCTCGCTCAGGGCAGTCAAAACTTAGTGACGCAGAGCAACGTGTCAACATCTTATTGCAAAATGATGATGAGTCTCCGCTTTCTGAATTTAACGCTCAGCCTGAATAATAGTTATAGAATATGTCTGTCATGTATGAGGCATTAACCTCTCTTCAACAGCGAAACAATGCTCAGCTTAATCGTTGGCTGCTAGCGCTGCCACATCAAAACCAACCTCTGATTGAAGCAATGCGCTATGGGCTACTGCTCGGTGGTAAGCGTGCGCGCCCATTTCTGGCTTACATTACGGGCCAGATGCTGGGTTGCCACCTTGATGATCTTGATACTCCGGCATCCGCTGTGGAATGTATCCATGCTTACTCGCTTATTCACGATGATCTTCCGGCAATGGATGATGATGAGTTGCGCCGTGGAAAACCTACTTGCCACATCAAGTTTGATGAAGCCACTGCCATTTTGACTGGTGACGCGTTGCAAACTTTAGCGTTTACGATTTTGGCAGAAGGTTCATTGCACCCTACCGCTGAGTGCAACCGTATACGAATGGTCAAAGTGCTGGCCGATGCTTCTGGAGCCAACGGCATGTGCCTAGGACAAGCTCTCGATCTCGCCGCAGAGAACAGAGCGGTATCCTTACAAGAGCTAAAAGAGATTCACCGTAACAAGACAGGGGCTTTAATGAAGTCTGCTATTCGTCTTGGCGCACTTGCAGCAGGGCAAAAAGGGCTAGAAGTCATGCCTCAGCTTGATAAGTTCGCCGATGCGATTGGTCTCGCGTTTCAGGTTCAAGACGATATTTTAGATATCATCAGTGATACAGAGACCTTAGGTAAACCTCAGGGTTCTGACCAAGAATTAAACAAAAGCACCTACCCAGCTTTGCTTGGATTAGACGGAGCTATCAACAAAGCTCACACTCTGTTAAATGAAGCCCTTCAAGCTTTGGCTGCAATCCCATACAATACAGAGTTACTTGAAGAGTTCGCCCGATACGTCATCGAGCGCAAAAACTAACACTATAAGCGCGCATTTTTATATGACTCTTGATATTTCGAAATATCCAACACTGGCTTTAGCAGATACACCTGAAGAGCTACGTAGTCTTCCTAAAGAAGTGCTACCAAAACTGTGTGATGAACTACGCACCTACTTATTGAATTCGGTCAGTCAGTCGAGCGGTCACCTCGCCTCTGGTCTTGGCACCGTAGAGCTTACCGTTGCTCTACATTACGTCTACAATACGCCTTTTGACCAATTGGTCTGGGATGTTGGCCACCAAGCATATCCACACAAAATACTGACCGGGCGTCGTGATCAAATGCCAACAATCCGCCAAAAAGAAGGGCTGCACCCGTTTCCTTGGCGCGAAGAGAGTGAGTACGACACCCTTTCTGTAGGCCACTCTTCGACTTCGATTAGTGCGGCTCTTGGTATGGCGATAAGTGCGAGCAAAGAAGAGCAGAACCGTAAAGTGGTCAGCGTCATTGGTGATGGGGCTATCACTGCGGGTATGGCATTTGAAGCCATGAACCATGCAGGTGACGTTCACCCTGATATGCTGGTCATTCTTAACGACAACGAAATGTCAATTTCAGAGAACGTCGGTGCGCTTAACAACCATCTTGCTCAAGTCCTATCGGGGAGCCTATACACATCGATCCGCGAAGGTGGCAAAAAGGTGCTCTCAGGCGTACCTCCAATTAAAGAGCTAGTACGTCGCACTGAAGAACACCTGAAAGGCATGGTCGTTCCAGGGACTTTGTTTGAAGAACTCGGTTTTAACTATATTGGACCAGTAGATGGCCATGATGTTAACGAGCTAGTCAAAACGCTTAAAAATATGCGTGAACTTAAAGGCCCACAATTTTTACATATCATGACCAAAAAAGGTAAAGGCTATGAACCAGCGGAAAAAGATCCGATTGGTTATCATGGCGTACCGAAATTTGATCCAAGCCATAACTCACTGCCGAAGAGCAATGGTACAAAGCCAAGTTACTCGAAAATTTTTGGTGATTTTCTATGTGATATGGCGGCGCAAGATCCAAAGCTAATGGCGATTACTCCTGCCATGCGTGAAGGCTCTGGCATGGTTCGCTTTTCTAAGGAGTTTCCTCAGCAGTACTTTGACGTCGCAATCGCAGAGCAACACGCCGTCACACTTGCAACAGGTATGGCAATTGCTGGCGACCACCCTATTGTGGCAATTTACTCAACCTTCTTGCAGCGCGGTTACGATCAGTTAATTCACGATGTCGCTATCATGGATCTACCTGTGATGTTCGCCATTGACCGAGCCGGTCTTGTTGGAGCAGATGGTCAAACTCACCAAGGCGCGTTTGATCTCAGCTTTATGCGCTGTATTCCAAACATGGTCATTATGGCCCCTAGTGATGAAAATGAGTGCCGTCAGATGCTCTACACAGGTCACAAACATACCGGACCATCTGCAGTACGTTACCCACGCGGGACCGGAACAGGAGCAGAAATCGAACAGGCATTCACGGCGCTAGAAATCGGTAAAGGACGCATAGTCCGCCAAGGCGAAAAAGTAGCCATCCTCAACTTTGGTACTTTTTTAAGTAGTGCCCAACAAGCAGCAGAAACACTCAATGCGACAGTCGCAGATATGCGTTTTGTTAAGCCCCTCGATGAAGCACTCATTAAGCAACTCGCTGTTGAGCACGACGTATTGGTAACGCTAGAAGAGAATGCAATTGCTGGCGGGGCCGGTGCGGGTGTGATCGAGTTTATGATGCAAGAGAAAATAATCAAACCCGTTCTCAATCTTGGCTTGCCTGATAAGTTCATCGCTCAAGGTACTCAAGAAGAGTTGCACCAAGAGCTTGGTCTTGACGCTGCGGGCATCGAGCAATCTATTCGCGAATATCTTACTCGATAAGTTTGTCATTAATCTGTTACTGATAAAGCCCTCTTCGGAGGGCTTTTTGTTTTCTCGTTCAATTAGTTATCGATATCACAAAACTTAATCACATGACAAATAAATACAAACACGAGACATACGCACCAATAAGAAACTTGTTACACTGCGCTTGGCAAATCAATCCGTACACTTGCCGGTTTGGAACCATTATTTTTTAAGGAAAGAGTTATGAAAAAACTTGTTATCGCAGCGGCAATTGCTCTTTTGGCATCTGGCTGTGCCCAGCAAACATTTGTTGTAGCACCAGCAGAAACCAACGAAGCTACTGAACTCACATCGCATCATTTCTTTGTTAGCGGTATTGGACAAAGCAAGCAAATTGACGCCGCTCAAGTATGTGGTTCAGTGGATAAAGTAGCAAAAGTAGAAACGCAGCAAACTTTCAAAGACATCGTATTTAGCACGATTACTTTTGGTATTTACACTCCTCGCGAAGCTCGTGTTTACTGTAAGTAATTCCGCTTCTAACCGTCACTTTGTCTCGAAGTGACGGTTTCTGTTTCCTAATTGGGTATATCCCAGTCAAACTCAGCACATAGCTTGTGCCAAGTCTCGTCCACTCCCGCTGTAATCACTAACGCCTGCCCTGTAAACGGGTGCACAAACTTCAAGCTAGAGGCATGCAACAGTAAGCGATGTGAATCATAAACCTCGCGGAATAGCTTGTTGTGCTTACCATCGCCATGTGTAGTGTCACCCACTATAGGGTGCCTTAGATGCGCCATATGACGTCTAAGTTGATGTTTACGTCCAGTCAGTGGTTTCATCTCTACCATACAATAACGTGTAGTGGGGAATTTACCTGTCGAGTAAGCAATCTCTGTTTTTGCTAATGGAGAGTAATCCGTTATCGCTTCTTGAGCTTCTTTGTTTTGGCTTGCATGTTTGTCGGCAATTTTGTCGAGCTCGACTTTGAGTGGATAATCCAAACGTCCTTGTTCTTCAACCCAGCCGCGCACTATCGCATGGTAGGTTTTTTCCATCTCATGATTAGCAAACATCGGCATCACCTGAGAGGCCACTTCACTCGACAAGGCAAAAATCAGTACACCCGATGTAGGGCGATCAAGTCGATGAAGTGGAAAAACATGCTGACCAATTTGATCACGCAAAGTTTGCATCACAAACTGGGTTTCGTGTTTATCTAACCAACTACGGTGAACCAACATACCTGCAGGCTTGTTCACTGCGACAAAGTATTCATCTTGAAACACAATCTCAAGCATTAGCGGCACTCCTTATCAATTTGCTGCAAGATAGTAATAATTGGCATCAAATCGGGCTGATCTTTCCAACACTCCTCAAAATAAGGCGACAGCGAAAACCCGTAAGGAATTGGTTGTAATTGCTCTAGCATTGCACGTAGTTTTACGATGAAGATCCACTGCAACCACTCTTCGGGGGTTAAAGCATCGAGCGCAAACGGCTGCTGACTTTGAAGTGCTTTCTCAGTTGGTGATTCGGTTTGCCACCTATCAAGCTGCTTCATTGACTGCTCTAATTGATCAATCAACGCCGCTAATTGTTTCTCTTTTGTCATTTATCTTTGTTACTGACCTTGAAAATTACCCTAAGAGTACCATTTATATAGGAAAGAAAGTTAGGACAAATCTCTAATGGAAACCATTCATACTCTTAGCCAATTGTTGACCAACAGTGACTGTCACTATCAAGTGTTTGATCTTGGTCGTCGAATCAAGAAGATTGATAGTAAGGTTTTTGCCGATGTCGAAAAGGGTCAACAAGCTTACCCTTTTCCAATGCAGCGCAAGGCGCACTTGGCAATCGCTTACTGGAACTCTCAACAGCAGCCTTGGATATGGTTTCTTAAGTTTGAATTGGATGAACGAGGGCTACTTAAACAGGCCGATATCGGTAACTTCATCAAATACGTGATTGAAGCGATGGGAACGCGCTTGAATCAAGATATGAGCGAAGAGCAGCAGCAAAAGCTGTCCAACAATCCGTACACTTTCAAACCTGCCGAAGATAAGATGGCGGTTTTCCATAGCCAAATCCGAGCTGAGTTAAATCTTCCATGCAGCCAATACTATGAACATGCCCAGCAATATTTCTCTGGTGGATTAGAGTGGGACAAATGGCACACGGTTGGCTTACAAGGTGTGACCGACATCTGCGCACGTTTGGGCCAGGAGCAGAATGGCGTCAATATTAAGAAGGCATTAAAATACCTTCCTAACGAGCCTCTGTATGCCTTACTTGGTGCACTTGAACATACTGACTTACCGCAAAAACTGGCTGAACGCTTGGTTGAAATAGCGCAACAGCAAATTGATAGCAACGAACCGGACCTATTCCTACTGTCTGCTTTGATACGCGCGTTGTCAGGTGCACCACTACCGCTTAGCCAACCAATCATCGACCAAATACTCGCCTCTCCACGTTTAAGTCATCAAGAAGTGTTAATTGGTGTTGCTGGCCGCTGTTGGCATTGGCTAAGTGACCCTAAAACTGCGGAACAGTTCCTGCTAAGGCTTGCTCAAACAGGTAATCAGGCGTTATTTAACCAGTTGTTTGCCGATTTAGTTATGCTGCCTGAACTGAGAATGGTGCTGTTACCCTTGCTACACTCTAGTCCTTCTCAAGAGTTAGCTAAAGCGCTAATTAACCTCCAGAAGGCTGCCAAGGCATAACTATGATTCATGACCTTTTTGCTATCCTAGGGTTGGCGATAGTGTGCCTTGTTTTTTGGCAACAACGGCGCCAAGCAGAACTCGCTAAAACCATCGCTGCGCGTAAGTGCAAAGAGCTTGATTTGCAACTGCTGAGCGTGGCACTTAAAGGTCATAAACTAAAAACGCCAGACGGTGTCTGGCGTTGGCATTCTGTTTATCAATTTGAATTTTCTTCACTCGGTGATGACTGCTATCAAGGTCGAATCCTTATGCAAGGTTTCCAGCTAGCAAAGGTTGAGCTTCCACCACATCGGATGTAAATACATATTCATCATACGAGCCAAATGTATCTTTCTTATGTGCGTTTAACTGAAAGCCAAGCTTTGTAAGGATTCGCACTGATGGTTCATGACCAACATTAGCGGTTGCTAGTACCTGTTCCAGATTTAAGTCTCTGACTGCTTTAGGGAAAAATGCCTGCAACACTTCACTCGCAATGCCTCTACCCCAATAGCCTTTATCAAAAATGTATCCGAGCTCTGGCTGAGTATCTAAGTCTGAAATAAAAACATGGCCAATAAATTCACGAGTATGACTATCTAATACCGCCATCGCGTAAATGTTTCGATCACTGAGAACTTTATCAAATAGTTTCTTTGCAGACGCCACAGTATGGGCACCGTTCATCTGAGCTCGATTGATAGCACAGCAATTGAGCATCAGAAATTCAGATTGTAATGAGTCGTTATAGGGAACCAATAACGCACGGCGAGTCACTATAGTCATGACACATCCTTGTTAGCAGCAAAATTGTCTTGTAAAACAAAGCCGAAAGTTAAACCAACTTGTAAAAGCCTTTATTGATCTAGGTAGTTTTTTGAACGTTGTTGTTAGAGTTTTTTATAAAGGTGAGATCTAAGAAAAGCCCCGATACGTTAGTATCGGGGCTATAGTCTTACTCGCAGCAATCCGGCTACAAAAGGTGCTCCATGCATCTTCCTTAATAAGTTACTGAATCCTTCAGTAAAATCCTGCCTTCGCCTTCCTAGCGGTGTCCTAATCGTCCTGATAGCTAACAATCCTCGTCAGCTCCACATCACTTGTTCCTTGAGCGGTGTCCTTTATATCATCCTGATACTGTCCTAGCCTCATCCTAGAGGTGTCCATTGTCATCCTTGCCACTAACATCCTGTTAGCGAACGTATCCTTACAATGTCCTTTCGCTCCATGCTTGATCAACGTTCCTCGTCAACCAATCTTCATCCTGAAGATTCCCAATCCTTGGTATTTCCTGTTCCGTGTCAGCATCCTTCCGACACTTTCTAATTTACTCGAATTCACCTTTAAGACAATGCCATGAAAGAAAACTATTATTGAAATAAGTTAGAAATAAAACATAAAACCATTATAAATCAATAACTTAAAGTATAATTAGTGACTATTACTGTGTTTCAAACGCACTTTGTCTTACATCACTTGTGAGAAATCTCGCACACGCCATTTCTTAATTTTCCATTAGTCAATTATTGCTAAGCTCAGTATTATTGGTGATCACAACACAATGGAGGTTTTATGCTTACTCAAGATGTTAGCCAAGAGCTAAAAGATATCCTTGAACAGTTACACGCAGAAGGAAAGGAGCCGACTGTAGCCTTAGTCAAAGTGCGCTTGAGTACCTCTGTCCCAATGCCGGCTTTAATCACTACATTAAAAAGCTGGAAGAGCTCTAATCGTGTACCAAAAATCGAAGTCGCGGCGAAAACTGGATCAAACGATCAGGATCGTATAAAGCAATTGGAACAAGAGGTTGCAGATCTAACCGCAAGACTGGTTGCGATTGAGAAGAAGTTAGCGGGATAAAAAGCTGGAGAGCTGGAGAGCTGGAGAGCTGGAGAGCTGGAGAGCACAAAAACAAAAGGCTTGGCGAATGCCAAGCCTTCATTTATAACAATTGGCTAAATTACCAACCAGTAATCTCGCGTAGACCTTTACCGATTTCTGCTAGAGACTTAACCGTCTTAACGCCTGCTGCTTCTAATGCAGCAAACTTGTCTTCCGCAGTACCTTTACCACCAGAGATGATTGCACCTGCGTGACCCATACGTTTACCTGGAGGAGCTGTAACACCTGCAATGTAAGAAACAACTGGTTTCGTGACGTTCTCTTTGATGTACGCTGCAGCTTCTTCTTCCGCAGTACCACCGATTTCACCAATCATTACGATTGCTTCAGTCTCAGGGTCTTCTTGGAACAACTTCAGAATATCGATGAAGTTTGAACCTGGGATTGGGTCACCACCAATACCTACACAAGTAGATTGGCCGAAACCTTCGTCAGTTGTTTGCTTAACCGCTTCGTACGTTAGTGTTCCTGAGCGAGAAACGATACCCACTTTACCTTTCTTGTGGATATGGCCTGGCATGATACCAATCTTACACTCATCAGGAGTGATAACGCCTGGACAGTTAGGACCGATCATGCGAACACCAGTTTCTTCTAGCTTCACTTTAACATCGATCATATCTGTTGTTGGGATACCTTCCGTGATTGTTACGATCAGCTCGATACCTGCGTCAATCGCTTCAAGGATTGCATCTTTACAGAAAGGAGCAGGTACATAGATTACGGTTGCTGTCGCGCCAGTTGCTTCGACTGCTTCGCGTACTGTGTTGAATACAGGTAGATCTAAGTGAGTTTGACCACCTTTACCAGGAGAAACACCACCGACCATCTGCGTACCGTATGCGATAGCTTGCTCAGAGTGGAAAGTACCTTGACCACCAGTGAAGCCCTGACAGATTACTTTAGTGTCTTTGTTAATTAGTACAGACATTATTTAGCCTCCGCAGCAGCAACAACTTTCTGAGCAGCATCTGTTAGCGACTCAGCAGCAATGATATCAACATCAGAATTAGCAAGAACTTCGCGACCTAGGTCAGCGTTAGTACCTTCAAGACGAACAACAACAGGAACCGTTACACCTACTTCTTTAACCGCACCGATAATACCTTCTGCGATCATGTCACAACGAACGATACCACCGAAGATGTTTACAAGTACCGCTTTCACATTGTCATCAGAAAGGATGATCTTAAATGCCTCAGCAACACGCTCTTTAGTTGCGCCACCACCAACGTCTAGGAAGTTAGCAGGTTTGCCGCCATGTAGGTTTACGATATCCATCGTACCCATCGCAAGGCCCGCACCGTTAACCATACAACCAACATTACCGTCTAGTGCTACGTAGTTCAGTTCCCACTGAGCTGCATGTGCTTCACGCTCGTCTTCTTGCGAAGGATCGTGCATTTCACGCAGCTTAGGCTGGCGGTACATAGCGTTAGAATCAATGTTGATCTTACCGTCTAGACAAAGTAGGTTGCCTTCGCCAGTAATAACAAGAGGGTTGATCTCTAGTAGAGCTAAATCGTACTGAGAGAACATGTTGCCAAGACCCATGAAGATCTTAACAAACTGTTTGATTTGATCGCCTTCAAGACCTAGCTTGAATGCTAGCTCACGGCCTTGATAAGCTTGAGGGCCGACTAGTGGATCGATAGCTGCTTTGTGAATTAACTCTGGAGTCTCTTCTGCAACTTTTTCGATTTCAACACCACCTTCAGTCGATGCCATGAATACAACTTTACGCGTTGCACGATCAACAACCGCACCTAGATAAAGTTCGTTAGCAATGTTAGACGCTTCTTCAACAAGAATTTTAGTTACAGGCTGACCATTCGCATCTGTTTGATAAGTAACTAGATTTTTACCTAGCCACTTTTGAGCAAACTCTTTAACGCCATCTTTGGTGTCGTGTAGCTCTACACCACCCGCTTTACCACGTCCACCTGCGTGAACCTGACACTTAACGACTTTCTTCTCTGTTGAGATACGACCAGCCGCCTCAAAGGCTTCTTGTGGTGTATCACACGCGTAACCTTCCGGTACAGGCAAACCGAATTCTGCAAACAGCTGTTTGGCTTGGTATTCATGCAAATTCATTTTGATATTCCGTTTATTTTCCCTTGTAGGGATTATTATTTCCATAACGCCGCTGGTTAAGTGCAGACGTCTGTAGGGTCTTCTCAAATAAATCTTATTTCGCTTTTTGGGCAAATAAAGACTCAAGTGAAGGCCAGACAGTTGAGCTAGTCTAGCCTTGAAATTTATTCAACGTCTAGCAACCACAGGCCACTAGACGTTTTAGCGACATTAAACGTCTAACAGCAGACGTGCTGGGTCTTCAAGTAACTCTTTGATGGTTACTAGGAAGCCCACTGACTCACGACCATCGATTAAACGGTGATCGTAAGATAGCGCTAAGTACATCATAGGCAGAATTTCAACCTTGCCATCCACCGCCATTGGGCGTTCTTGGATTTTGTGCATACCAAGAATTGCCGACTGTGGCGGGTTAATGATAGGTGTCGACATTAGAGAACCAAACACACCACCGTTAGTGATAGTAAAGTTACCACCCATTAGTTCATCAACTGTTAGCTTGCCATCACGGCCTTTGATTGCTAGCTCTTTGATGCCCTTCTCAACATCAGCAAAACCTAGTGTGTCACAGTCCTTCAGTACTGGAGTCACTAGACCACGTGGCGTTGATACCGCCATACTGATATCGAAGTAGTTGTGGTAAACAATGTCTTCACCATCAATCGATGCGTTTACCTCTGGATAACGCTTCAACGCTTCAGTTACCGCTTTAACGTAGAAAGACATAAAGCCTAAGCGAATACCGTGGCGCTCTTCAAACTGATCTTTGTATTGTTTACGAAGATCCATGATTGGCTTCATATTCACTTCATTAAACGTGGTCAGCATCGCTGTATTGTTCTTCGCTTCTAGAAGACGGTTTGCCACTGTCTTGCGCAGGCGTGTCATTGGTACACGTTTCTGACTACGAGCGGCAGCGGGTGCTTCCACAGCCGCAGGAACATCTGCTTTAGGCGCTTCTTTTGCGTTCGCTAAGTGCGCTTCAATGTCTTCACGCGTAATACGACCGCCAACACCAGTACCTTTCACTTGGCTTGCTTCAAGACCGTGTTCACCGAGTAGACGACGAACCGCAGGGCTAAGCGCATCGTTGCTCTCTTCTGTTAGCGAAGCTTTATGGCGCTTATCAGGAGATGCTTCAGACTCTTCAGTGGTGTCTTTAGTCGGCTCTCCCGCAACTGCACCAGGCTTAAGCTTAGCGATTAGCTGCTTTGAAAGCACTGTAGCACCTTCTTCTTCAATGATGGCTTCTAGAACCCCTGCTTCTGGAGCTGGTACTTCAAGAACCACTTTATCAGTTTCGATGTCGACCAAAACCTCGTCACGCTCAATTGCGTCACCAGGTTGTTTGTGCCATGTTGCGACTGTTGCGTCAGCAACCGATTCAGGTAAATCTGGAACCAGAATTTCAATTGTCATATCTGTTTCTTCCTTTCACTTCTAGTTCTTAGTTCGAAGTTTTTTTATTCACGTTAAGCGCATCATCAACTAGCGCTTTTTGTTGTTTCAAGTGTACTGACATGTAACCTACTGCTGGCGATGCTGAAGCTGGACGACCTGCATACTTCAGATCAGCGCCGGCTGGAATCGCAGCACGGAAGTTGTGTTGGCTAGAGTACCAAGCGCCTTGGTTTTGAGGCTCTTCTTGACACCAAACGTAATCTTCTACGTTTGTGTATTGCTCGATTGCGGCTTTTACTTCTTCCAGAGGGAATGGGTATAGCTGCTCAATACGAACTATCACCACATCTTCTTGCTCATTGTTACGACGCTGCTCCAACAGATCGAAGTAAACCTTACCTGAACAGAAGACCACACGTTTCACTTTAGCTGCTTCAAGGTTGTCAATCTCACCAATTGCCGCTTGGAATGTACCTTCTGCTAGCTCTTCAATTGTTGAAGTACACAGCGGGTGACGCAAAAGCGATTTAGGAGACATCACCACGAGAGGACGACGCATTGGTCTTACAACCTGGCGACGAATCATGTGGTAAACCTGAGCTGGTGTAGAAGGTACAACCACCTGCATATTTTGCTCAGCACAAAGCTGTAGGTAGCGCTCTAAGCGAGCTGATGAGTGCTCTGGGCCTTGACCTTCATAACCATGCGGCAGAAGCATAGTCAGGCCACATAGACGTGCCCATTTTTGCTCACCTGATGAGATAAACTGGTCGATGACCACTTGGGCTCCGTTGGCAAAATCACCAAACTGCGCTTCCCATAGGGTTAAGCCGCTTGGCTCTGCAGTTGCGTAACCATATTCAAATGCCAACACTGCTTCTTCAGATAACACAGAATCGAAAACTTCAAATGGCCCTTGCTTATCGTGAATATTCGCAAGCGGAACAAAAGTGCTCGCATCATTCTGGTTATGCAGTACGGAGTGACGGTGGAAGAAAGTACCACGACCTGAGTCCTGACCGGAAATACGAATGCGTTTACCATCATCAACAATTGTTGCGTAAGCCAATGTCTCAGCCATACCCCAGTCAATCGCTTTTTCACCACTGAGCATGGCTTTTCGATCGTTATAAAGCTTATTTACACGACTTTGCAGCTTATGGCTTTCAGGGTAAGTACACAGACGTTGACCAAGTTCTAGCAAACGTTGAGTATCAAACTGGTTGTCCCACTCTGTATCCCAGTCGTGCCCCAGGTAGGGAGACCAGTCAACTGAATGCAGTGCCATTGGACGCCACTCTTTAACCACAACTTCACCACGATCTAATGCGTCACGGTACTCATTGACATATTGGGTCGCTGTCTCGATACCAAAGTCACCACGCTCAATCAGCACGTCAGCATATAGCTTACGTGGTGTTGGGTGTTTCTTGATCTTTTGGTACATCAAAGGCTGTGTTGCGTTCGGCTCGTCGGCTTCATTGTGGCCATGACGGCGGTAACAAACCAGATCGATAACCACATCACGTTTGAACTCATTACGATAATCCAATGCGATGCGAGTGACAAAAGCAACCGCTTCTGGGTCGTCGGCATTTACGTGGAAGATAGGAGCCTGAACCATCTTGGCGATATCAGTACAGTACATGGTAGAGCGTGTATCGCTCGGGTTAGACGTTGTAAAACCAACTTGGTTGTTTACAACGATACGAACTGTACCACCTACGCTGAAACCCCGTGCTTGTGACATGTTAAATGTTTCAGCAACTACACCCTGACCTGCTATCGCAGAGTCACCGTGAATAGTAATAGGCAGAACGGTGTTACCTTCGCTATCACCTAGGCGGTCTTGACGTGCGCGCACTGAACCGATAACAACAGGATTAACTATTTCAAGGTGAGACGGGTTGAACGCGAGCGCTAAGTGAACATCCCCGCCTGGTGTGGCGAAGTCCGCAGAGAAGCCTTGGTGATACTTAACGTCCCCCGTTCCCCATGTTTCGTCGTGTTTACCCGCAAACTCATCAAACAAATCTTGAGGCTTTTTACCAAGAACGTTGACCAACATGTTCAAACGTCCGCGGTGAGCCATCCCGATAACCACCTCACGCATGCCGCTCTTACCCGCATGACGAATCAACTCTTTTGTCATTGGGATCAGAGCATCGCCACCTTCTAGAGAGAAACGTTTAGCCCCTGGGAATTTTGCACCTAGGTAACGCTCAAGACCTTCCGCAGCTGTCAGCTCTTCAAGAAATTCTTGTTTTTCTTCTTTGCTAAATGACGGTTGACCGACCACTGACTCTAGACGCTGCTGGATCCAACGTTTCTGCTCAGTATCAGTCATGTGCATGTATTCAGCACCAATAGAGCCACAGTAAATTTTGTTCAGTGACGAGTGAATGTCTTTCAGTTGCATTGTCTCTTTGCCTATAGCAAAAGAGCCTACGTTGAAAGTTTCTTCTAAATCGTCTTCGGTAAGATTGTGGAATGCAGGATCTAACTCCGCCACAGGTGGGCGTAGCCATAGACCTAGAGGGTCAAGCTGTGCCGCTTCGTGACCACGAAAGCGGTAAGCATTGATTAATTGAAGTACTTTTACCTGTTTAGCGTCGACATCAGGATCACTAACTTGGACATTGTAATGCTTTGTTTCTTGAGCGAGTCGTCGGAAGTAGTCACGGACACGTGAGTGGGGTTGTTCCACCACTTCATCTGAAGGCTTAGGTAAGCCCTCAAAAACACGTTTCCACTCCTCACTTACCAGATCGGGGTCACTTAGATACAGTTCGTAGAGGTCCTCTACATACGTTGCATTGGCGCCAGCCAAGTGTGAAGACTCGAGCCACGCCTTCATCACGCCGTTGTGCATATTTTCCCTTAACCAGTAGTTTTCACGTTTGCTGCGGTCTTACGCCGAGCTATTAAGAGCCGACCCGAAATGGGTCGGCAATTTTTTGTTAATTAAACCGAACGGTTAACAAGCATAGTCTTAATATGACCAATTGCTTTCGTCGGGTTTAGTCCCTTAGGACAAACACTTACACAATTCATGATGCCATGGCAACGGAAAACGCTAAATGCATCATCAAGATTTGACAAACGTTCATCTGTCGCAGTATCGCGGCTATCAATTAGCCAGCGGTAGGCAGCAAGCAGGCCAGCAGGACCGATAAATTTGTCAGGGTTCCACCAGAATGATGGACATGAAGTAGTACAACATGCACACATGATACATTCATACAAACCATCTAAATGCGCACGCTCATCTGGCGTTTGTAAGTTTTCGCGAGATGGTGGAAGCGCGCCATCATCAATCAAGAACGGCTTAACTTTCGCATAGTTGTCGTAGAACTGCGTCATGTCAACGATAAGGTCACGTACAACTGGCAAACCAGGCAGTGGACGGATAACTATTTTGTCACCGCTCAATGCAGAAAGTGGTGTAATACAAGCTAACCCATTCTTACCATTCATATTAAGGCCATCAGAGCCACACACACCTTCACGGCAGGAACGACGGAATGAGATGGTAGGATCTTGTTCTTTTAACAGAATCAACGCATCAAGAAGCATCATGTCTGATCCTTCTTCCACTTCTAGCGTGTAGTCCTTCATGTATGGCTTTTGATCAGCATCTGGATTGTAGCGGTACAAAGAGAAATTCAGTTTCATAATTATGCCCTCCTTTCCTTAGTACGTACGTGCTTTTGGTGGAAACGCTTCACGGTGAATCGGTTCCATATTCACATCACGCTTAGACATCGCCTCTGTATCCGGGTTATAGATCGAGTGGCATAACCACTGTGCATCGTCACGATCCGGGAAATCAAAGCGAGCATGAGCACCACGACTTTCTGTACGGTAGTTTGCTGCTACAGCTGTTGCGAATGCCGTTTCCATCAAGTTTTCTAGCTCAAGACACTCAATACGCTGAGTGTTAAACTCTGTTGATTTATCTGCAAGGTGTGCGTTTTTCAAACGCTCACGAATCACTTTTAGCTCTTCTAAACCTTTTGCCATTGCATCGCCTTCACGGAATACCGAGAAGTTGTTCTGCATACATTGTTGCAGATCTTTACGAATTTGCGCAGGGTCTTCACCTTCAGTGCTGTTCTCCCAACGATTGTAACGCTCAAGAGAACGCTCAATATCTTCATCAGTTGCGGGCTTAGCCTCCGCTTGCTTAGCGAGAGTCTCACCTAGGTGTAGACCTGTTGCACGACCAAATACCACCAAGTCTAGTAGTGAGTTACCACCTAGACGATTCGCACCGTGAACCGATACAGAAGCAATTTCACCACAAGCAAATAGACCTTGAACTTCAACATCAGCACCGCTCTCGTCTTGCTTAATCGCTTGACCAGAAACCTGAGTCGGAATACCACCCATCATGTAGTGACAAGTAGGGATTACTGGAATTGGCTCTTTCACTGGATCAACGTGAGCAAATGTTCGAGACAGTTCACAAACACCTGGAAGACGAGACTCTAGTGTCTCTTTACCTAGGTGATCTAGCTTCAATTTAATGTGTGGCCCCCATGGACCATCGCAACCACGACCTTCACGGATTTCAATCATCATCGAGCGAGCAACAACATCACGACCCGCCAAATCTTTAGCATTAGGAGCGTAACGCTCCATGAATCGTTCGCCGTCTTTATTGAGAAGATAACCACCCTCACCACGACAACCTTCCGTTACAAGTACACCTGCACCAGCAATCCCCGTTGGGTGGAACTGCCACATTTCCATATCTTGCATTGGAACGCCGGCACGCAGTGCCATACCAACGCCATCACCCGTGTTGATGTGTGCGTTAGTTGTGGATGCGTAAATACGACCCGCACCACCTGTTGCAAGAATGGTCGCTTTCGATTTGAAGTAACAGACTTCGCCTGTTTCCATACAAAGCGCAGTACAACCTAAAACAACACCATCTTCATTTTTTACGATGTCGAGTGCATACCACTCTGAGAATACCGTCGTTTTATGCTTAATGTTTTGCTGGTACAGAGTATGCAGAAGTGCGTGACCAGTACGGTCTGCCGCCGCCGCAGTACGTGCCGCTTGCTCTCCACCAAAATTCTTTGATTGGCCACCAAACGGACGTTGATAAATGCTGCCGTTGTCAAAGCGAGAGAAAGGAAGCCCCATTTTCTCTAGCTCAATTACAGACTCAGGACCGTTCTTACACATGTATTCGATAGCATCTTGGTCGCCAATGTAGTCAGAGCCTTTGACTGTATCGTACATATGCTGTTCCCAGTGGTCTTCATGCGCATTACCTAGCGCAACCGTAATACCACCTTGAGCAGAAACAGTATGTGAACGTGTTGGAAATACTTTAGAAAGCAACGCGCAAGAAAGACCTTGCTCAGAAATTTGCAGTGCAGCGCGCATGCCTGCACCACCAGCGCCGATTACTACGGCATCAAATTCGCGAACTGGAATAGACACTTACGCACCCCACAGAATAAATAGACCAGAGAAGAAGTAACCAAATAGAACAGCAATAATTCCTAGCTGTAGGCCACCACGGAGCTTGGCGCACTTGATGTAATCAGTCAGTACCTGCCATAGACCAATCCAAGCGTGGATAAGAACAGACAGTAGCGCCAGCATAGTAAACACTTTAGTGAATGTGCCACCAAAGAACTGGGTCCAAGATACGTAAGAAATATCTGTGAAAGCGCAAAAGCTCACCAGATAGATAGTGTAAAGCGTCATAATGATTGCAGTAGCACGGATTAATAAGAAATCGTGTACACCATTACGACCAAAAGATGAAATGTGTTTTACCATACCATAACCCCCGCAAGTAGAGACAGAACGGCTGTTGCTGCGAATGCAACCTTAGCGCTCATTGCACCAGATTCCAGCTCTTCAAAATGACCTAAATCCATTAATAAGTGACGAATGCCACCTGCAATGTGATAGGCCAAAGCCGTTAGGATGCCCCATAAGATAAACTTCACAAAGAAACCATCGACTAGGTCAACAGCTTGTGCGTAGCCGATTGGGGAGGATAGAGAAATGGATAGTAACCAAAGCAGAATTCCGATTGCGACAAACGTAATTACACCAGATACGCGGTGTAAGATGGATGCGATTGCAGTGATCGGAAAGCGAATGGTCTGTAAATCTAAATTAACAGGTCTTGACTTTCTTTCTTTCACGGGCTTGCTCACTCAGCTCCATTGAGCATTTATAGTTATGAACGAATTTTGATTGCAAACCTACAAAACTTAACATTTATTTAACACAAGACTGCAACAATTGCCGGAGTATTTTGTAAAACATTTGTTAACAACAAGGATTGAAATTTCACCTCACATTTCTTTCAAGCCTTGAATTTATAAGGTTTCCACCAAAATTTACTGCGCCACTATACGGCTGGCAACATTCTAATACAATTGATGTAACAATTTTTGCTACACAGACCAGATTTTTCATCTTATACGTTCAAAAAATCATAACAAGTGCACACATCAGATGAGAAAAATTGACTTTGATAACGATCACACGTACAAAAATGGCACACAAACATCCTGGACGGATTAAATAATAAACAAAGGAGATTGTTATGGCAGATAAGAAAGCTACCCTTCATGTCGAAGGCCAAGCACCTATCGAGCTGCCAATTATGGAAAGTGCACTAGGCACTCCTGTGATTGATGTTCGTACACTGGGCGCAAAAGGATTTTTTACTTTTGACCCAGGTTTTCTTGCCACTGCATCTTGTGAATCTCAAATCACCTACATCGACGGCGGCAAAGGTATTCTGCTGCACCGCGGTTACCCAATTGATCAGTTGGCGAACAACGCTGATTACTTAGAAGTATGTTACATCCTTCTTTACGGTGAAGCCCCAACACGTGAACAATACGAGCAGTTTAAAACAACCGTTACTCGTCACACTATGGTCCATGAGCAGATTGCGAGTTTCTTCCACGGCTTCCGTCGTGATGCTCACCCAATGGCTGTAATGTGTGGTGTAGTTGGCGCATTGGCTGCGTTCTACCACGATTCACTCGATATTCATAATGACACACACCGTGAAATCACGGCATACCGACTACTGTCGAAAATGCCAACTCTTGCGGCGATGTGTTACAAGTACTCTATTGGTCAGCCTTTCATTTACCCACGTAATGACCTGAGCTACGCCGAGAACTTCCTTCACATGATGTTCGCAAACCCATGTGAAGAGTATGAAGTAAACCCTGTTGTTGCTCGCGCTATGGATAAGATCTTTACGCTACACGCAGACCACGAACAGAACGCTTCCACTTCAACTGTTCGTCTGGCGGGTTCTTCTGGTGCTAACCCATTTGCATGTATTGCAGCGGGTATCGCATCTCTATGGGGCCCAGCTCATGGCGGTGCAAATGAAGCCTGTCTAAAAATGCTTGAAGAGATTGGTAGTGTTGACAACATTCCTGAGTACGTTGCACGCGCAAAAGATAAAGATGACCCATTCCGCCTAATGGGCTTTGGTCATCGCGTATACAAAAACTACGATCCTCGCGCTACCGTTATGCGTGAAACCTGTCACGAAGTGCTTAAAGAGCTAAAAATCAAAGATCCACTGCTAGACGTTGCTATGGAACTTGAGCGTATCGCGCTTTCTGACGAATACTTCGTGTCTAAGAAACTATACCCGAATGTAGACTTCTACTCAGGTATCATTCTTAAAGCAATCGGCATCCCAGTTTCAATGTTTACAGTGATCTTCGCTCTATCTCGTACGATCGGCTGGATTGCACACTGGAACGAAATGCACAGCGACCCACTAAACCGTATCGGTCGTCCTCGTCAGCTATACACTGGTGAAGTACAGCGTGAATTCTCACCTCTACATGAGCGGGAGTAAGCGTTAGAGAATCGAGAATCGAGAATCGAGAATCGAGAATCGAGAATCGAGAATCGAAAAATATTAAGGGCTGACGTGAAAACGTCAGCCCTTTTTATTTGGGAGAAGATGGATGCGGGATTTCGGAACGGACTGCGTCCTACGGAAAACTGGAGAGCTGGAGAGCTGGAGAGCTGGAGAGCTGGAGAGCTGGAGAGCTGGAGAGCTGGAGAGCTGGAGAAATGTTTGAGGGTTGACACTTATTGTCAACCCTCTGTTTTTATTATTGTTACCTTCAAGACCGAGGAACAAGTTCGTTGGAAATTCTTAAGGCAAATCTTTCTCTCGCAGGGCGAAGCCCGATCTCGAAGCGAAGCGTTCCATAGGGCGCAGCCCGTTTCAGCTCTACCTAAACCGGATTATCGATATCAATAAACTCAACATCTAGGCCATGTTCAGTGGCTAGCCACTCGCCTAGTGCTTTGATTCCGTAGCGCTCAGTCGCGTGGTGCCCAGCTGCAAAGTAGTGAATGTCTTGCTCACGAGCAGAATAAGTAGTGCGTTCTGAGATCTCACCCGAAATAAACGCATCTAAACCGTGTCTCGCTGCCAATTCAATAAAGTCCTGACCACCACCAGTACACCAACCGACTGTTTCAATCATCTTATCGGCATTATCTGGCGCAATGTGCAGTGGCTCGCGAGCGAGTACTTGATTAATCTTGCTGGCGAACTCAACACCTGTCATTGGTGTTTTTAGTCGACCAAACATCGCGACAGATTGCGGATGACCTTCAAGACCACCTTCAACGTCTATTTCTAACAAACGTGCCAGTTCAGCGTTATTACCCAGTTCAGGGTGGATATCTAGTGGTAGGTGGTACCCCAATAAGTTTACGTCGTTCTTGATCAGAGTACGGATGCGCTTGCCTTTCATTCCTCGGATTGGCTCAGGTTCACCTTTCCAAAAATAGCCGTGATGAACCAAAAGTGCATCAGCGTTGAGCTCCACCGCTTTATCAATTAAGGCTTGTGAAGCCGTCACACCGGTAACGACCTTTTTAATCAGCTCTTTACCTTCAACCTGCAAGCCGTTAGGTGCATAGTCTTTAATGAGTTGTGGAGAGAGTTTCTCGTTAAGGATCTTTTCTAATCGTATGTTGTTCATGACAGCTTCCATCTCATTGCTTTCATTACTGCTTTATCTTGCTGTGCAAAGTGTATTCGAACCATAGCAACCTTACCAGCACCTAGCTACAATAGTGGCGTTCAAGCAGATATAGGTTTAAGGATGAACGCTTTACAACGTTTTTATCATTGGGTCCATGAGACTCCATCGCTATTTAATCTGACGCCGCCGTTTGTCGATGTCAAAGCGCTGAATATCACTCCTCTAAAACAAGATCACTATCAGGGAAACCCTCGATTAGGATTCATCTACCAGCACCTATGCACTGAGCTCATCAGCAATAGTTCAAAATATTCGCTGCTCGAAGAAGAGATTCAAATCAATAAGGCATCAGGTCAAACCTTAGGAGCGATTGATCTGATCCTACATAACCTTACGTCACAGCAAAATGAACACTGGGAAGTCGCGATTAAGTTCTACCTTTTACGTGGTGGAGTTTGGTATGGACCAAATGCTCATGATCAGCTCGATAAAAAACTAGCCAGAATGCTTTCCCACCAGCTAAAAATGAGCTCGACTGATGAGTTTCTTGAGCAATACCCTCAATATGGTAACCTTACAGAGCACCTATTGATTCAAGGAAGGTTGTATATAAACCCCTTCTCACCAGAAACAATTCCTCAAGAATGTTTAGGGCTGCCCCTCAATCAAAGCCAAATTACTGGATACTGGTGCTATCAAAGCCAGTGGACACAAATTGGTGAGCCACTTTATGAACTCGAAAAGCCACTTTGGGCCATCGGACTAGAAGAGTTCACCAACCCTATCGATAAACCTAATGGAAGGTTCGTCCATGCTCAGACCAAAGGTGGTCAATTTTGGTTTGTTGTGCCGGATAGTTGGCCGAACTAATAAATACACGATAAGCGTCATCCTCAAGAGTGAGGCACGAGCGAGTTGGGGATCTCTTATAACAGACGCAATACCAAAGAGATTCCTTACTCCCTCATTCTTCGGTCTAAGGAATGACAAATATTCCTCTCGCAGGGTGAAGCCCGATCCCGTTCTCCATAGGACGAAGTCCGTTCCCGAGTCTCAATTAAAAGGGCTGACAACTTGTCAGCCCTTGATGCAACACTTAGTCGTCGAAATTAGAGACCTGCGTCTGCAAATACCTGATTCACGATCTCTTGCGCTTCTGCTTCAATCTGCTTTAAGTGCTCGGCACCTTTAAAGCTCTCACAATAGATCTTATAGATATCTTCAGTGCCCGATGGACGCGCAGCAAACCAGCCGTTTTCAGTAGTGACTTTTAGACCACCAATCGCAGCGCCATTGCCCGGAGCATGTGTCAAGCGAGCAGTAATAGCTTCACCTGCTAGCATCTCTGCCGTTACCATTTCAGCAGAAAGCTTAGACAACACTGCTTTTTGCGGGCCATTTGCCACCGCTTGAATACGGTTGTACTCAGACGCACCGTGCTTCGCCGCTAGCTCTTCGTAGTATTCTTGTGGGTTCTTACCTGTTACAGCAGTAATTTCAGCGGCTAGCAGACATAAGATGATGCCATCTTTGTCAGTTGACCAAGGTGTACCGTCTTTACGTAAGATTGAAGCGCCCGCAGACTCTTCACCACCAAAGCCGAATTTACCCTCATAAAGACCATCAACAAACCATTTGAAGCCAACTGGCACTTCACAAAGTTCGCGACCAAGGTCAGAGACTACACGGTCAATCAGCGCACTTGATACCAGTGTCTTACCAACAGCAACGTCTTTGCCCCAACCTTCGCGGTGACGGTACAGATAATCAATACATACTGCTAGGAAATGGTTAGGGTTCATTAGCCCTTTTGGTGTAACGATACCGTGGCGGTCATAATCTGGATCATTACCAAATGCTAGATCATACTCATCTTTAAGAGCTAGCAACCCAGCCATTGCATACGGAGATGAACAGTCCATACGAACGACGCCATCTTTATCTAACGACATAAACTGGAATGATGGGTCAATTGCTTCACTAACCAAAGTCAGATCTAGATTATAAGCAGCACCGATTTGGCGCCAATAGTCTATGCCGCTACCGCCTAGCGGATCCACGCCAATTTTAAGATCTGCTTTTTGGATCGCTTCCATGTCGATAACATTAACTAGGTCATCAATATAAGGCTTCACCAAATCACGCTCGTCAAATAACTCAGATGATTTCGCATCACCTAGCGGCATGCGTTTCACACCTTGTAAGCCTTCTGCAATCAGTAGGTTAGCGCGATCTTGGATCGCTTGAGTTAATTCACCTTCAGCAGGGCCACCATGAGTTGGGTTGTATTTTATACCGCCATCTTGCGGTGGGTTATGCGAAGGCGTGATAACAATGCCGTCTGCTTTGTCTTGATGTTTCAAGTTGTAAGTCAAAATAGCGTGAGAAACACCCGGCGTTGGCGTATAACCATTGTCTTGCTGAACAATCACTTGCACACCATTGGCGACAAGCACTTCTACAACTGTTGAAAATGCTGGCTCAGATAACGCATGAGTATCTTTACCAACAAACAGTGGGCCTGTTGTGCCTTTTTCTGCACGAACTTCCGCAACAGCTTGAGTAATCGCTAAAATATGGTGTTCATTGAACGTAGACTTGTCTGAACTACCACGGTGACCAGAAGTACCAAATTCTACTTTATGGTCTGGATTGGAAGAGTCAGGTTGAAGAAGAAAATAATTTGCGACGAGGGCTGGTATATTATGCAGGTCTTGCTGTTGAGCTTTTTGTCCCGCTCGTGGGTGCATAGCCATTTGACATCCTTTCTTAAAAATATTTAGACACAAAAAAACCTCATAATACGTTAACTGAGTTGTGCATTATGAGGTTTCTATCAGAATTCTCTAGATCGAGTTAGTCACTTTCTCAATAAGGTCTGCTGGAAAATTCATTCTCGCCATCAGTTGGTCAACCATCTGCCTCTTGCGGCTAGTGTTGTTATTGGTAATAACCCAAAATGGTGAACCAGGAATCGACTTCGGCTTAGTTGTATTACCATTCGCCAGTAGCGTCTGCTCATTATCAGCGAAGTAAACACGCTTACGACCTTTAACCTGAGTTGCTTCTGAAAAATCATTCGGGTTAATGCGATGCAGTGTAGAGAGAACCAGCATAAAGCGGTCAATTGCTTTTTTAAGGCCAGCAAATTCGTCAGAGATAAGTAATGAACGCATCTCTTTAACACTGTCTACAGCTTGTTCTTGTATTGCATCTTTGCTAACCACTACACCCTTTGGTTGCGCCACTACCTGCGGTTTGGTTGCACACTCTTCTGCTTGCGTCATCAAAAGACGACGTAAAATGTCTGAAGCACTCTCACCAATATGCTGGGTTTGACTTGCGATGTAACGGTATAGATCCTCATCAACCTCAATTGTTTTCATTCGCTTTTCACAATCTCTATGTTTAAACTCTGGGGGATTATAGCGAGATCTTTAAAGAGACTCTACGGTTTACCTGTCACGAATAGAATAAAATGTCACATCTGCTCAACTACAAACTCGAAGGTGAGGGTCACACCATTGTATTGATCCATGGGTTGTTTGGTAATTTAGACAACTTAGGTTTACTTGCTCGCGATCTAAAAGAGGATCATCAAGTACTGAGTATTGACCTGCGCAACCATGGCCTCTCCTTTCAGAGTGATGAACATAGCTATCCATTAATGGCGCAAGATGTCTATGCAGTGCTGCAACACCTAAACCTTCCTAACTACACTGTGGTCGGCCACTCCATGGGTGGCAAAGTAGCAATGAAATTGGCAGAAATTGCCCAAGATCAGATGCATAAACTGCTTGTTTTGGATATGGCACCTGTTCGCTACACAGAAAGTCGACATGACAATGTATTCAATGGACTCAAAGCCGTCATCGAGCAAAAGCCAACCCAGCGTAAGCAAGCACTAAACATTTTGGCCGAGCATATCGAACTAGAAGGAGTTCGCCAGTTTCTCGGTAAATCTTTGTATAACACAGGTGAACATTTGGCGTGGCGGTTTAATGTTGAAAGCTTATGGGACAACTATTGGGAAATTCTTGGTTGGCAAACTATTGAGACAATTTCTACGCCTACTCTGTTTATCAAAGGTGGCGATTCCGATTACTTAACCGCGGAGCACCAGAGTCAAGTTCAACAACAGTTCAGTAATGCCAAAGCCCATGTTATCGCCAATACCGGCCATTGGTTACATGCCGAAAAGCCAGCTGAAGTATTACGTGCGATTCGCAAATTCATTGCTTAAAACAGAATGAGAGATCAGTTGTGCGATGCCCGTTAACTTTATCAGGTAACAGTGGTATAGTGCGGCGCAAGTAATTTGGCATAAAGGGATTCCAT
This sequence comes from Vibrio sp. VPAP30, assembly GCF_001188205.1. Taxonomy (NCBI): domain Bacteria; kingdom Pseudomonadati; phylum Pseudomonadota; class Gammaproteobacteria; order Vibrionales; family Vibrionaceae; genus Vibrio; species Vibrio sp. VPAP30. The sequence goes on along the minus strand of NZ_LBLS01000043.1, from coordinate 232,256 downwards.
GCTCTACGACTACATGAATATGCTCGAGTCAATTGGTCTCGATCTGCTTTTCGCGTCTATCTTTTTCTTTATCGGTATGGCGATAAAAGATGTCTTAAAAGCGGGTAATGTTCCCCCTTTCGGTCGTCGCATTGTATGGTTAGTCCTATTCCTTGGCTGTGCTGGGTTTATCGCCAAAGGCATTATTCAGATTAGCTGGGAAGGTGGTGGTATCGGCTGATATCAACCGAGCCCACAACAGAAATTAGTAAAGGTAACGAATCTATGGCAAGTGTAGGCATCTTCTTTGGTAGCGACACAGGTAACACTGAAGCTGTTGCAAAGATGATTCAAAAGCAACTAGGTAAACAACTGGTTCACGTTCAAGATATCGCTAAAAGCAGCAAAGAAGATATTGATAACTTCGATCTTCTGCTTCTTGGTATCCCAACTTGGTACTATGGCGAAGCGCAATGTGACTGGGATGATTTTTTCCCAGAACTAGAGCAAATCGATTTTTCGACTAAGCTAGTGGCAATCTTCGGCTGTGGCGACCAAGAAGACTACGCAGAGTACTTCTGTGATGCTATGGGTACAGTTCGTGACATCGTTGAAGCGAAAGGTGGTACTATCCTTGGCTACACTTCAACTGAAGGCTATGAGTTTGAAGCTTCTAAAGGCCTAGTTGAAGGCGATGAGAGCCAATTCGTTGGTCTATGTATCGATGAAGACCGCCAACCAGAACTTACTGAAGAGCGTGTCAACAGTTGGTGTAAACAAATTCACGAAGAGATGTGCCTAGCAGAACTAGAAGACTAGCCTCATCACTTACTGTAAAAAAGCCTCCACTAAGGAGGTTTTTTTATGCCGCTTGTTCTTCACCATCTTCTTCTCTGAATTGTGGTTTTTTTCGCACATAGAGTTTTCGCTGTACTTCAGAAACGATATTTCCATGTTTATCTTTAACGTAAATAATGAATTCAGGAAAAGACTTATCCCCTTCTGCTGTCTGTCTTAAGATATCTTCGAGTTGATGTTGTGTGACACAAAATTCAGCAAACAAGTCACTTTGCCCTGGCTTGATAAAATTGATGCTAGCTTCCTTATCCCACACATAGTAACGCTCACCTAAAATGCCCATTAACATCAAAGAATACACTGGGTCGGTCAATGAGAATATACTCCCACCATATTGGGTACGATTGGCATTCTTGTTCCACCAACGCAGCTTGAGCTTCATTTTGACCTCGCGAAAGTCGTCGCTGATCGACAGGATTTTTATCCCAGCTCCCCAAAAAGGTGGCCATGAGTTGAGCGCAAATTTAACCACTCCAGGCTTATAAATTTTAGCCAATGACTTATTCATTCCTTGTCCTTAACTGATTATTTTTCCTCACTTGTTAATCAATTGTAACTGGTCTGACATGTTTTATCAGTGACTTCTCACTTGTTTATAAAAAAATACTAGTAACCCTTTGAAGTTCGTGGTTTATTGTTTATCAGTACTACCCTATAATGATAGGAATATTGAATTCTGTTAATAACTGCAGATCATCAACAGGAAAGTATATGTCAGACAATAACCAAGCGCTTAAGGATGCTGGTCTTAAAGTTACCCTTCCAAGACTAAAGATTTTAGAAGTATTACAGCAACCTGAATGCCAACATATCAGTGCTGAAGAACTGTACAAAAAGCTGATTGATCTAGGTGAAGAGATTGGTCTAGCGACTGTATACCGCGTATTAAACCAATTTGATGATGCAGGTATCGTAACTCGCCACCACTTTGAAGGCGGCAAATCTGTATTTGAACTGTCAACTCAGCACCACCATGACCATCTAGTGTGTCTAGATTGTGGTGAAGTGATTGAATTCTCTGATGACATCATTGAAGAGCGTCAGAAAGAAATCGCGGCCCAGTACAATGTTATTTTGACTAACCACAGCCTATACCTTTACGGTAAATGTGCTGACGGTAGCTGCAAAGACAACCCAGACGCGCATAAGTCGAAGAAATAATTTCGTCTTAACAGCCAACTTTAAAACGTCAGCCAAAAGCTGGCGTTTTTTATGTCTGCTGTTTAATCCCAATCGCCATCAATAAAAAAGCCAGTCACGAGGACTGGCTTTCAAACTAGAGTGTAAGACGATTACTTAGCTTCGATTTTCGCCCAAGTGTCGCGAAGACCTACAGTGCGGTTAAACACTAAAGCTTCTGGCTTAGAGTCTTTAATATCTGCACAGAAGTAACCCATACGCTCAAACTGGAAACCCTTCTCAGCTTGCGCTTGAGCGAGGCTTGGCTCAACAAAACCATTCAGCTTAACCAGTGACTCAGGGTTGATTGTCTCAGCAAAGTTATCCGCTGCTGCTGGGTTTGGCACAGTGAACAAGCGATCGTATAGACGAATCTCAGCTGGAAGACCTTTATCAGCAGATACCCAGTGAATAACACCCTTCACTTTACGGCCGTCAGCTGGGTTCTTACCTAGTGTGTCTGCATCGTAGCTACAGAAGATAGTGGTAATGTTACCCTCTGCATCTTTTTCGATACGCTCAGCTTTGATCACGTAAGCACCACGTAGGCGCACTTCTTTGCCCAGAACCAGACGCTTGTACTTCTTGTTCGCTTCTTCACGGAAGTCTTCACGCTCAATCCAAACTTCACGAGTGAACGGTACTTCGCGCTCGCCCATCTCAGGTTTGTTTGGATGATTTGCTACCGTCAAAGACTCTACTTTGCCTTCTTCGAAGTTCTCGATAACGATCTTAACCGGATCGAGCACTGCCATTGCGCGAGGTGCATTTTCGTTCAAGTCATCACGAATACAAGACTCAAGAGAACTCATCTCAATCATGTTGTCTTGCTTAGTAACACCAATGCGTTTACAGAACTCACGAATAGAAGCAGGCGTGAAACCACGACGACGCAGACCAGAAATAGTCGGCATACGTGGATCATCCCAACCATTCACTAGGTTCTCAGTGACAAGCTGATTTAGCTTACGCTTAGACATCACCGTGTATTCAAGGTTTAGGCGACTAAACTCGTACTGGTGAGGTTGGCAATCAATAGTAATGTTCTCTAGTACCCAGTCATACAGACGACGGTTATCTTGGAACTCAAGCGTACACAGTGAGTGTGTAATGCCTTCTAGTGCATCCGAAATACAGTGCGTAAAGTCGTACATTGGGTAGATGCACCACTTGTCACCCGTTTGGTGGTGCTCAGCAAAGCGCACACGGTAAAGAACAGGATCGCGTAGCACAATGAAAGAAGATGCTAGATCAATCTTTGCACGTAGACAGGCTTTACCTTCTTCGAATCCACCGTCACGCATCTTCTCAAATAGCGCTAAGTTTTCTTCAGGTGTGCGATCACGGTACGGGCTTGGCTTACCAGGCTGGGTAAGTGTGCCACGATATTCACGGATCTGCTCAGGACTTAGCTCTTCAACGTACGCTAAGCCTTTGTTAATTAATTCCACTGCGTAACCGTATAGCTTATCGAAGTAGTTTGATGAGTAACATACGTCCCCATCCCACTCGAAGCCTAACCAGCTCACATCATTCTTAATTGACTCAACGTATTCAACGTCTTCTTTTTCTGGGTTAGTGTCATCAAAACGTAGGTTACACTTTCCCTGGTAGTCCTGAGCAATACCAAAGTTTAAGCAAATTGACTTAGCGTGACCGATATGCAGATAGCCGTTTGGCTCTGGCGGGAAACGAGTATGCACGCTAGTGTGTTTACCATCCGCTAAATCTTTATCAATGATTTGGCGAATGAAATTCGATGGACGAGCCTCAGCTTCACTCATCTATAGCACCTCAATTGTTTTAGTATTGTTCAGATAATTCTTACTTAGACGATTAAAATGACCGTCAAGTACATAGCGTCTAATGATCCACAATTATGGTGGATTACACAACAATATCTCGAAGCAAAACGTCTTTTTTTTTCTCTGTATGGTTAATAAGCTAGCAGGGATCAGTTTCGAAACCCTCAAAACGCAAGAAAGCCTCCCGAAGGAGGCTTTCATCACTTTCTTAGTTTACGTGTCGTAATTAAGGAAGTTTTACATCCGACAGATCTTCATTGGCACCGATTGCTTTCATTTCGCCAGCAACGATTTCAGCTAGTGGGCCTAGGATAACTTGAAGGTTGTTCTCACCTAGTTTTACAACACCTTTAGCGCCGAGTTTCTTAAGTACTACTTCGTCTGCTACTGAGCGGTCTTTTAGAGTAAGACGTAGACGAGTGATACAAGCGTCAATTGAAGTTAGGTTATCGTGACCACCTAGAGCTTTGAGGTATTGACGCGCTAGGTCGCCGCTTTTCGCTTCACCTGCTGGGGCTGCTGCTTCTTCGTCATCATCTTCACGACCTGGTGATTTCAGGTTGAATGCACGGATTGCGAAGCTGAATGTGAAGAAGTATAGAGCGCCGAATCCCAGACCGATTAGAAGTAGTAGGAACGGTTTAGTTGCTAGACCCCAGTTCAAGATAAAGTCGATAAGACCGGCAGAGAAACCGAAGCCATGTAGTGTACCAAACATGTTAGCAACAACTAGAGCTAGACCTGTAAACACAGCATGCATTGCGTATAGCGCTGGTGCTAGGAATACAAACATGAACTCTAGTGGCTCTGTAATACCTGTTAGGAATGAACAGAATGCTACCGAGAATAGTGCACCACCTACTTGACTACGTTTCTCAGCCGGCGCTGCTAGATACATTGCTAGAGCTGCGCCAGGTAGACCGAACATCATTACTGGGAAGAAACCGTTCATGAATACACCAGCAGATTTATCGCCGCCGAAGTAACGGTGTAGGTCACCAGATTTAACTGTTTCAGTTACTTCTTTTACTGTTGCAGTGATTTCTGGGGTTACAGAGTTTGCGAATTCAAACGTGTGAGTTTGACCAGCAACAAGAGTTTTCGCTAGAGCTGGGTCTACACAAAGTTGTTGTAGAGCAGGAAGTGCTTCACCCGCTGCTTGAGCACCAGTCACTAGTACTTCTTGACACGTACCCATACCGAACCAGAAGTAAGAGTTAAGAACGTGGTGAAGACCTACAGGGATAAGCGCGCGGTTAAGAGTACCGTAAACGAACTGACCAATTGCACCAGAAGTCGAAACTGCGTGTGCTAGTGCGTCTAGACCACCTTGGATAGTTGGCCATACAACGCCAGAGATTGCACCTGCGACTAGCGCGAATAGACCAGCCATAATAGGCACTAGACGTTTACCAGAGAAAAATGCCAGCCATTCAGGAAGACGCGTCGCATGGAAAGCATTGTATGAGTGACCAGCGATAATACCAGCGATGATACCACCGAAGAATGACATGTTAATGTCTGCATTAATTGTTGTTGCTGTCGCAGTTAGAACGAAGTACGCAACCGCGCCCGCTAGACCCGCAGCACCTTGACCGTCTTTCGAAAGACCAATCGCGATACCTAGGCCGAATAATAGTGGAAGTTGACCAAAGATAGCACCACCAGCTTGCGCCATAAATGGAATATCTAATAGGTCACCTTGACCTAAACGTAGTAAGAGCGCCGCAACTGGAAGCGTTGCGATAGGAAGCATAAGAGCTTTACCTAACTTTTGCGCATATCCAAGAATATTCACCTTAAGTTCCCCCTATAGGATTTTGTATTTTGGCTGAGCCACTTTTTTTAGCCGCTCAATTTAGTCCTGCTCAGTTTATGACATTAATTTTGCTCCGCAAATTAAAACCTTATCATTTGTGATCATAATCACCAGAAACAGGTGTTCCGGAAGGTTTTTGCTAGCGAGATCATAAAACTTATTTTACAATACAAAAAAATAGCATCCATTGAGTAATTTTCGCGGTACTCTTACAGTACAAATAAGGCCGCAGTGATCATCTGGTATAGTATTCGCAACCTATATCAATGCGAAGTAAATCACTCGCCACACTAGCACTAGGCAAGGTGCTTACAGAATATTGATAACTCATTTTTCGTTTGCTAAAGATATTTTGCGATCTAATTGAAGCTCACAAATAAAGTACAACTATGTAGTGAATCGCTGGCTTCAATAGATGACCGAAGGTAATTAGAATCTAAACTTATAAGGATTAGCTAACCATGTATGCGCTAACTAACTGTAAAATTTTTACCGGCAGCGACGTCCTCGTTGATCATGCTGTCATCATTAACAACAATCTGATTGATTCTGTATGCCCAATTTCTGAACTACCTTCTGGTATAGAAACGCGTGATCTAAACGGCGCCAACGTTAGCCCTGGCTTTATTGACCTTCAATTAAATGGTTGCGGTGGCGTCATGTTAAATGACGAGATTACGGCTGAGACCATGCAGATCATGCATCAAGCGAATCTACAGTCTGGCTGTACAAGCTTCTTACCGACTCTGATTACCTCTTCTGATGAAGACATGCGCCAAGCGGTCGCGGCTGCACGGGACTACCATGCTCAATATCAAAACCAATCGTTAGGGCTTCACCTAGAAGGTCCATACCTAAATGTGATGAAGAAAGGCATTCACAGTGTTGACCACATCCGACCATCAGAAGACAGCATGGTCGATTTCATGTGCGAAAACGCAGACGTTATTGCTAAAGTGACCCTTGCTCCAGAGCATAACGATCCTGCTCACATCGAGCGCCTAAAAACGGCTGGTATTGTAGTTTCAATCGGCCACACAAACGCAACTTATGCAGAGGCACGCAAAGGCTTTGAAGCAGGTATTTCATTCGCTACGCACCTATTTAATGCCATGACTCCGATGGTTGGTCGCGAACCCGGTGTTGTGGGTGCTATCTACGATACCCCGGATGTTTACGCTGGCATCATCGCCGATGGCTTCCATGTCGACTATGCAAACATTCGTATCGCTCACAAAATTAAGGGCGAAAAATTAGTATTAGTGACCGATGCCACAGCTCCTGCAGGCGCTGACATGGATTACTTTATTTTTGTTGGTAAGAAAGTATATTACCGAGATGGTAAGTGTGTTGATGAAAATGGCACACTTGGCGGCTCAGCACTTACAATGATTGAAGCAGTTCAAAACACTGTTGAGCACGTCGGTATCGCACTGGACGAAGCACTCCGCATGGCTACTATGTATCCTGCTAAAGCAATAGGGTTAGAAGAAAAACTAGGTCGAGTTAAAAAAGGCATGGTGGCTAACCTTACTGTATTTGATCGTGACTTCAATGTTCAGGCGACAATTGTTAACGGACAATACGAGCAAAATTAAGAATGAATGGCGGACAAATAGGTAACGTAGATTTAGTAAAACAACTAAATAGTGCAGCTGTTTACAGGCTGATCGATCAACAAGGTCCTATTTCGAGGATTCAAGTTGCCGATGTTAGCCAACTGGCACCTGCCAGTGTTACGAAAATTACCCGCCAGCTTCTAGAACGCGGTCTGATAAAAGAGGTCGCGCAACAAGCTTCTACCGGAGGTCGCCGAGCGATATCCTTAACAACTGAGGTTGAACCATTTCATTCAGTCGCAATTCGACTAGGGCGTGATTATCTTCAATTCAGTCTATACGACTTAGGTGGCAAAGAGCTTGCTTCTAATTACAACGAGTTTTTCTATACCACTCAAGAAGAACTTGTTGAAGGGCTTATTTCACAGCTAAAAAGCTTTATTCAGATCAACCAAAGCCATATCAATCAACTCATTGCTATTGGTGTCGCGCTACCCGGCCTAGTCAACCCTGAGACAGGGGTTGTTGAGTACATGCCGAATATCTCGATTGATAACCTTGCCCTGTCAGAGCTGATTCACAACACCTTCCACGTGCAATGTTTTGTTGGTAACGATGTGCGTGGTATGGCACTTGCCGAACATTACTTTGGTGCCAGCCGGGATTGCCAAGACTCGATCTTAGTCAGTGTACACCGAGGAACAGGCGCTGGTATCATTGTCAATGGGCAAGTGTTTCTTGGTCATAACCGCAATGTGGGCGAAATTGGGCATATTCAAATAGATCCACTTGGCGAACAATGTCAGTGTGGCAACTTTGGCTGTCTAGAAACCGTGGCTGCTAACCCCGCAATCGTTGAACGGGTGAATAAATTGATCAACCAAGGCTATGAGTCGAGCTTAACTGAACTAGAAACGATCAATATTACGGACATATGCGAACACGCAAATCTTGGCGATGAACTAGCAAAACAAAGTTTGGTGCGCGTTGGTAACCAATTGGGTAAAGCAATTGCAATTACTATCAACTTATTTAACCCGCAAAAAATCGTCATAGCTGGTGATATTACCCAATGCGAAGAAGTTCTTTTCCCGGCTATTCGTCGTAACGTTGAGAACCAATCACTAACAACTTTTCATACAGACTTACCAATTGTTGCCTCACAAATTGATAAGCAACCAACATTAGGCGCGTTTGCTATGATTAAACGTGCAATGTTGAACGGAGTTCTGCTACAAAAATTGTTAGAAGATTAATCTTCTCCCCCTGTAAGCAACTAATTGAGTTAGAATAACGGGCTACGATATGTAGCCCGTTTTTTTAGGACGAAACAATACGAATATGGAATTGATTTTGATTTCAGCGGCATTCATTGCCGGATTTATTGCACTGAAATGCAACCTCCCCCCTTTAGTCGGTTTTTTGCTAGCGGGTTTTGGCCTACATGCTTTTGGTTTTCAATCTAACGACACCATAATTACGCTCGCAGACCTCGGTGTTACGCTGCTGCTGTTTACTATTGGTCTCAAGCTCGATATCAAAACCCTACTCTCTAAAGAGATCTGGGCAGGCGCAACCATACACAATCTATTGTCTACGGCACTCTTTAGTGTTGCACTGTTCTGTTTTAAGTTCCTAGGTGTTAGCTCATTAGCGGCAATGTCTATCGAACAAGTTGTGCTGCTTGGCTTTGCGCTATCATTCTCCAGTACCGTCTTTGCGGTTAAGTCACTGCAAGAAAAAGGGGAAATGAACGCCACTTACGGTACCATCGCCATCGGTATTCTGGTCATGCAGGACATCTTCGCGGTTGTATTTCTCACCGCATCTACAGGTAAACTTCCTGAGTGGTATGCTATCGCTTTATTCGCACTACCTTTACTCAGACCTATATTCTTCAAAATGCTTGATTGGGTAGGCCACGGTGAGATGCTGGTCCTATTAGGGATATTCTTCGCCTTAGTCGCTGGTGCTGGCCTATTTGAATTGGCTGGTATGAAACCAGACCTTGGGGCTCTGATCCTTGGAATGATGCTCGCCGGACATAAAAAAGCATCTGAATTATCCAAATCTCTATTCAACCTTAAAGAACTGTTCCTGGTCTGTTTCTTCTTAAACATTGGTCTATCCGCAGAACCCACCTTGTCAGGTTTTGCTCTTGCCATTTTGTTCATGTTGCTACTACCACTTAAAGGGATACTCTACTTCCTAGTGCTTAATACATTTAAATTCCGTGTGCGTACATCTCTTCTGGCATCTTTAAGTCTATTTAACTTCAGTGAGTTTGGTCTAATAGTCGGCGGACTAGCATTTAAAATGGGCTGGATGAGCGGCGACATACTCGTGGCCCTTGCCATTGCAGTTTCAATCTCATTTGTCTTAGCAGCCCCACTTAGTCGTCATGGTCACGCACTTTATCAGCGCTCTGGCCGTTGGCTACGTGATCACGCGGCAGAAAACCTCAATACTCGTGATCAATTGATAAGCGCAGGGCATGCTCAAGTCCTGATTCTTGGCATGGGTCGCATTGGCACTGGTGCTTACGACGAGCTTAGGCATCGCTATGGTAAAATCAGCTTAGGTATTGAAGTCCGTGAAGATGCAGCACATCAGCACAAAACACATGGCAGAAACGTAATCACAGGTGATGCTACCGACCCTGACTTTTGGGAGCGTATTCTTGACGTCGCTAATGTAAAACTTGTACTGCTTGCGATGCCACACCACCAAGGTAACCAAATTGCCTTAGAGCAACTACAGCGTAAAAACTTCCAAGGTCAGATTGCTGCGATTGCCGAGTACCCCGACCAACTTGACGCCTTAGTCGAAGGTGGAGTTGATGCCGCGTTCAACATTTATAGTGAGGCAGGCAGTGGTTTTGCAAGGCATGTTTGCGAACAACTCAAACCCACCTTTATCAAATAATCCCAGTTTCAAGGCAGCAATTTGCTGCCTTTTTTATCCCCACCGCACAAAAACGCGACAACACTTAAACCTCATTCACTATAATTGCACTTTATTTAGATGGAATTTAAATACAGGCGAGTTTATTAAACTTTTTAATCAAACACTGTTGATTTTTTTAATCAGAATGGCAAATTGAACTCAACGAGTTAATTTTATTTTAAAGGGAAGTTGTATGTGTTCGATTTTCGGTATTCTAGACATCAAGAGTGATGCAGAAGCGCTACGCCCTGTCGCGTTAGAAATGTCTAAGAAACTTCGCCACCGTGGTCCAGATTGGTCTGGTATTTATTCTTCAGAGAAAGCAATTCTTGCTCACGAGCGTTTAGCGATTGTTGGCCTTAATAGTGGTGCACAGCCTCTATACAGCCCTGATAAAAAACACATTCTTGCAGTAAATGGTGAGATCTATAACCATAAAGAGATTCGCGCTCGTTACGAAGGCAAGTACGACTTTCAAACAGATTCTGATTGTGAAGTGATTCTAGCTTTATACCAAGATATGGGGCCCGATCTTCTTGAAGAATTGAACGGTATCTTTGCATTTGTTCTATACGATGAAGAGAAAGACACATACCTAATTGGCCGTGACCACATCGGTATCATCCCACTGTATCAAGGACATGATGAACATGGTAACTACTATGTTGCATCTGAAATGAAAGCACTCGTTCCAGTATGTAAAACAGTGAGTGAGTTTGCACCTGGTAGCTACTTTAGCTCCACCGATACCGAAGCACAACGTTACTACATTCGCGACTGGAACGAGTACGCTGCGGTACAAGGTAACTCCACCAGTAAAGAAGAGCTAACAGAAGCACTAGAAGCCGCGGTTAAGCGCCAACTAATGACAGACGTACCTTACGGCGTGCTGCTGTCCGGTGGTTTAGATTCTTCTATCACGTCTGCGGTCGCGAAACGTTTTGCTGCAATGCGCATCGAAGACGATGAAAAGTCTGAAGCTTGGTGGCCACAATTGCACTCATTCGCAGTTGGTTTAGAAGGAGCACCAGACTTAAAAGCAGCGCGAGAAGTTGCTGACCAAATTGGTACTGTTCACCACGAGATGACTTACACCATCCAAGAAGGTTTAGATGCGATTCGCGACGTGATTTACCATATTGAGACCTATGACGTAACCACTATTCGCGCTTCTACACCAATGTTTCTAATGGGCCGAAAAATAAAGGCGATGGGCATCAAGATGGTACTCTCTGGCGAAGGTGCAGATGAAATCTTCGGTGGATACCTCTACTTCCACAAAGCACCAAACGCAAAAGAATTCCACGAAGAAACGGTACGTAAACTACTTGCTCTGAATATGTTTGACTGTGCTCGTGCTAACAAATCGCTCGCGGCATGGGGTGTTGAAGGCCGTGTACCGTTTCTTGATAAAGAGTTTATCGACGTTGCAATGCGCCTAAACCCTGAAGATAAGATGTGTGGCAATGGTAAGATGGAGAAACATATCCTACGTGAGTGTTTCGAACACTACCTGCCAGAAGCAATCGCATGGCGTCAAAAAGAGCAGTTCTCTGACGGCGTTGGCTACAGCTGGATTGACACACTTAAAGAAGTCGCTGAAGCTAAGGTCACTGACCAACAGATGGAAACAGCAGCCTTCCGCTTCCCATACAATACACCTTCAACCAAAGAAGGTTATGTATACCGAGAAATCTTTGAGGAGCTGTTCCCACTTCCATCGGCAGCAGAATGTGTCCCTGGAGGTCCATCTGTAGCATGTTCTTCAGCCAAAGCAATTGAATGGGATGAATCATTCAAGAACATGGCAGATCCGTCAGGACGTGCAGTTCAAAGCGTTCACAACGACTCGTACTAATCAAACCAAACTTAAAAGAGGCTCATCGAGCCTCTTTTTTATTTCACTACAATATCCTTCAATTGCTGAAAAACAACCTGTTTGTTCACTTACCAGCCAACCCTTATCAAATCTACCTACTTATTTTTGCTTTATGAAATGACAGCATAATGTAAAAACAACAATCTCGATTTTGAAAACTAAGTTTGTAGCACGTCACTTTTTAATCAATCAAAATAAATATTTCTTTTATTTCAAGACCTTAAGTAAAAACCATAAATATAGCTTATGGTTCTAGTCATTGCAGATAGATCAACTAAGGAGTATACGTAACAACAAATAAAAATCTTTAATAAGTAACATTAGTAAAATTTATGACAAACCAACATCGACAAATTCTTGGCCACCCTCGTGGTCTATTCCTTTTGTTTGGTACTGAGCTGTGGGAGCGTTTTTCCTACTACGCAATGCGTGCCATTCTTGTCCTTTATCTGACAGATACAACCCTCAATGGTGGTTTAGGCTGGTCGACTAAAGATGCTCTTGATCTGTATGGCATCTATACTGGACTTGTTTACATCACACCAATGATTGGTGGCTACCTTGCAGACAACTACCTGGGTCAACGCCGTTCTATTTTGATTGGTGGTGCTTTAATGGCCATTGGCCAATTTACCCTAGCACTTCCAGCAGACATGATTGGCCTCAGTGTTACCCACAGTTTCTATCTTGGCCTTGCTTTGCTTATCATTGGTAACGGTCTCTTTAAACCAAATATTTCCACTATGGTTGGTGACCTGTATGAAGAAGGTGACAACCGTCGTGACGGTGCCTTTACCATCTTCTACATGGGTATTAACTTAGGTGCGTTGATCGCGGGTGTCGCTTCAGGTTCTGTTACTAACTCATTTGGTTGGAAAGCTGGCTTCCTAGTTGCTGGCCTAGGTATGATCATCAGCCTAGTGATGCAGATGACACTGGCCAAGTCGTGGCTTGGTGATATCGGTGTCGTTCCAGCGGCAGCACGTGATCTCGAGAAAAAGAAATCAGCCACTAAGCAACCGCTAACTAAACAAGAGCTAGATCGCCTTAAAGTGATTCTGGTAATGGGTCTGTTTGTGATCGTATTCTGGGCTGGCTTTGAGCAAGCTGGCGGCCTAATGAATATCTACACTCAGCAGTACACTGATCGTATGATCGGCGGTTTTGAAGTTCCTGCAGCTTGGTTCCAATCACTTAACCCATTCTTCATTATTACCCTAGCGCCTCTACTTGCAGCGCTTTGGGTGAAGCTCGGTCCTAAAGAACCAAACTCACCAATTAAGTTCGCTCTCGCACTTTTCTTCTTAGCACTTGGTTTCCTATGTATGGTGGGTGCTGTTATGGAACAAGGCGGTGACACGACAGTGAAAACATCAATGCTTTGGCTTGTCGGCGCGTTCTTCTTCCATACTCTGGGTGAGCTGTGCCTATCGCCAATCGGTCTATCTCTTGTGACTAAACTTGCCCCCCTTCGCCTTGCTTCTCTAATGATGGGGGCATGGTTCGGCTTTAATGCAATTGCAAACTATGTAGCAGGCCTGATTGGCTCTCACGTAGGTGAATTGGGCGCACTACCAATCTTTGGTGGTATCGCGATTGCCGCCACGATTTCTGGTGTCATCCTGTTAATGTTCTCAAACACACTGGTTCGTTGGATGCACGGTGCTGAATCACCAATCAGCAATGCGGAACAAGTTGAAGAACAACAAGCTCAAGTGGCTTAATAGTAAGAATTAAAAATGCCCGACCAAATCATTGGTTGGGCATTTTTATTTTATGGTGATTCAATCACGTTATTTCGCGCTAGTTATACGACTGATCCTCTCACCCGTCGGTGACACCGAGCGAATGAAGACTTCACCAGTTACATTTGGACGAGCGTTGTCTGCGTAAGTCAGCCAGTTTTCACCATCTAGAGAGTATTGCAACTCAACACCTGGGAACTGAACGTTCATTGACAACGTTCCATCTTCTACTTTCGCACCTGGTACTGGTAGGCGGTAGTCGATGCCTGCTTTTTCTAACTTAGCCAGTTCACGTTGACCAAGTACGTTGGCAAAGCGGTTGTAGTCTTGGTTTAGTGCTGCTTTATCTACTAGGTTAGAGTTTTGCGAGTATTCAACACCCACTTTGTAGTCGTTTTCCCAGTCTGCACGGTGCCATGCACGCTCAGCGGCTGCTAGTACGCGAGGGAATACCATATACTCGTATTGCTCATCGTTACGTACTGTCTCAGACCAAAGCTGTGCTGAAAGACCGTAGAAAGGTTTCGCTTCGATTTCACCTTTACCAGTAAAGCCGTTGCCATCGCGGTCTAGAGAGGTTTCTGCGTTCTGAGGCATGTTCTCTGGTGCAAAGCCAAACATCTTACGAGTATCCGTTGCACGTGTTGCCCAGTAGTAGCCGCGCTCTTTCGGATCAACTTCGTATGGCATGTCCATGTAAACGTAGTCCGGGTTAGAAACGATCACGTCGTAACCTTTCTTAGACCACTCGTACACAGATGATGTGCCACCCCAGTAAAGAACATCCCAGAAGTTAACACGTGTGTTTTCTGTTGCGAACGCTTTCTCGCCATCACTGTACTTCAGACCATCTTGCCAAGCTTGGAAGTTTGCAATGCCCTTCTCTGCCACAATTTTAGACACCTGCTCAGCAAAGTGGCTTGGCAGGTGACCGAAGTCGCTTACCGTACCATCTGTAATTAGCGTCTGACACTTAGGCGATTGCGCGAATGGCTTATCTTGCTTAGACAAGTCAATCGTGCCTTTCCAGCTTACTTTGTCTTGTGCGTTAACGTCTTGGAAACCAGCGCCTAGCTTGATGTTCTTCGCTTCGTCGCCACCAAAGTGCCATGTTGTAAGCGGCGCGCCAGCCTCGATGTGCATTGCTGCCACTTCAGAAATCACTTTATCAACAAAGCGAGTTGACGATTCCATACAAGGGTTGATGAAGCTCTGTTTGTTGTAGAACTGAACCGTGGTTACGTTTGATTCATCTTGTGGATCCATCAGACGGTATTCGTTCGCCTCAGCTTCTTTGCCTTGTTCCATTAGACGGTCGTAACGCGCTTCCATTGATACTACCGCTGCGCGAGCGTGCGCTGGCATATCGATTTCTGGAATCACTTCGATGTTACGTGCTTTCGCGTAGGTTAAGATTTCCACGTAGTCTGCTTTGCTGAAGTAGCCAGAACCAAAGTTGTCTGATGTTGGACCAGAGCCAAGCTGAGGCAGTAAACAGCTTTTCTCTTCCATATCGAAACAACGGTTAGCACCGACTTCTGTCAGCTCAGGCAGACCCGGAATTTCTAAACGCCAGCCTTCATCATCCGTTAAGTGAAGGTGTAGTTTGTTCATCTTGTACGCCGCCATTTGGTCTAGCGTTGCAAGAATTGCGTCTTTTGAGTGGAAATTACGCGCCACATCCACCATCACACCTCGGTAATCAAAACGAGGTGCATCTTTAATAGACAGAAGTGGTAGAGAATCAGCATTTTGGCTATCTACCAGACCAAAGATAGATTGTACCGCATAGAAAGCACCCGCTTGATCGAACGCTTTAATCGCAATACTGTCGCCTTTGATGCTCATCTCATAAGCACCAGATTTCGCCAATTCACCAGTGAAGTCTGCAGGAACAACTGTGATGCTAACTGGAACACCACCGCGAACATCCACACCTACCACTTCGCCGCGTGCTTGGATTGCCGTAAACTGTGTCGCATCGAACCCATCTATAGGCAGCGCAATACCACCAGAAATATCGACTGTACCTTTGCCCGCTTCAACAAACATTGGCGTTGGCAGCAGCGTGGTTGATACGTCTTGTTTTGCTAAATCTTCGTTCTTCTCGAAACGAGACACTGCGCTCGAAAAAACGTTGTTGTCATCCGGTGTACGTTTTAGATTGTCACCTTCAAGGCCAGTCACGAAAGAGGCCACGTCCTCCGTGTTTAGCGAGGCGATCATCTTAGGCTCTGCGTTTGGCGCCGCAACGAATGCACCTGGCATGAAGTCTGTTTCAAATAGCTGCCAGTATTCGCTTACCAGAGGAAGCGATACTTCTTCACCTGCAGCGAAACCATCAAACTTATCGGTTGGTTGTAGTTTATGCAGGTCACCCGTTACACGTGAGATTTTGAACTGCTCATTATTAACATCCAAAATCAGGCGAATGCTGTGGAAGTAAATAGCCCAATCTTTTGAGTCAACCGCTTCGCCTTGGTTAACTAGTGTCATGTTGACCTTGTTACAAGAAGCCCACTCAGCGCCCATATCCTGACACGCAAGACCATCGTTGGCACCATGGTTAGTTATTACTTGATATTGAACATCGAGGTTGTTCGCTAGTGAGTTAACAACACTTTGCTCATGAGATTGAAACGAAGAACAACCAGCTAGTGTGGCGACAACCGATGTCGCGATCAGACTCTGTTTAAACATCTTACTTACCCCAAACGTAAATTAAGCCGAAAAATGTTGGCCCTAAAACTAAGATGCAAACAACATATCGCGAGTTATTTTTCATCGTAAAATTAATCAGCGACCAAAGTGATCTGATTCAAACTTTACATTTTCAAACTAAATTTAAGCAATTTAAAACAGTAACTTATATAACTCGTCAATTTCGACGTAGTTAATTTAACGAGATTACTGCGAAGCTAATCACACCTTTAAGTTCAAAACACAATTAAAAGTAAAGAAAGATCACAACACGGCATTTGTTATCGTAATATCTAAAGATGACTTAGATAAGAAAGTATGACTTTGTACACACTTTTCCCTCGTTGAACTCCGTTGAAATAACGGATTTCAACAATTTTTCCGCATCGGTAAGGATCAATAATGCGTAAATTACTTCTCTTGTTGTTAGTGTTATCAACGAGCGTCCAAGCCGAACCTCTCATCTGGAACGTTGAAAAAGGTGGGCTGCGTTACACAATCATCGGCTCTGTCCATGTAGGCGACAAAAGTATGTACCCACTACCTGAAATCATCTTCTATCGTCTCAAGGCAAGCCAAGGGTTAATTGTGGAAACCGACATCCGCCAGAACAGTGGTATTACGTACCCTCCAACAACACTTCTAGCCAAAGATGTACTTTCACAAGGCCTGCAAGACGAACTGCGCGGTATCTCAAACTTATTAGAATTAAATGGCAATGAGCTTTTGCACACTCCACCGTGGGCCGCTGCACTCGCCATTCAGATGAGGCAAATCGAATATCTTGGCTACTCAGCAGCCGATGGCGTCGATGTTAAGCTCGCTTACAAAGCAAGCTCATTGGGCAAAAATGTATTAAGCCTCGAATCACTACAGTTCCAAATTGACTTGCTAACTGGCCAAAAAGAAGCAGGCAAAGAACTATTAGTCAGTGTGATTGAAGAGTTTGATCATTCCGAAAACGCAACACATTGCCTGATAGAAAGTTGGAAAGCAGGAGATATTAGTAAACTCGAAGAATTCGCTTCATTGACACAAACGTCACCAGAATTTGAAAAATCGTTTCTTATCGATCGGAACCTAGACTGGGTGGCAAAACTTTCAAACCCCGAATGGTTACCTAAACAGAAGGGAGAATATGTCATTGTCGTAGGAACCCTGCATTTACTCGGTGATCAAAGCGTACTGAAGCTTTTAGAAAATGAAGACTTTAAAGTGACCCAGCTATCTGAGAGCATAGCCTCAAACTGTGAATTCAAATACTAAGTCTACTTGTTCAAATTCTGGCTAATCACAACATTAATTTTGCAGTGTTTTAACATACTTAAGACACGGTGAGATGTTACGCTTAGGTCAAAACTAACCAAGTAAACTAAAAATCAATGTCAAAAAAATCAAAAGCTTTAAGCTACTGCTTTGTGTCCTTAAGTTTATTTTCTGCAAGTACCTTTGCCAAAGCCAAATGCACTATAGAACACTACCAGCCTATTGATGTCGCTTCAGAAACTAAGGGCGGAGTCCTAGATGAAGAAAGTGGTCAATTCCTAATTAAAGAAAAACCACCAATGCGCTGCGCTAACATCACTTTTTCGACTTCACATACCCGCGATCGCGTCGCTAGCCAAATGCAAGGAAGCTTCGAAGCGCTGTATTTTGACAATCAGACGAGCAGGTCTTACTCCATTACTTTTAATCAAGACCAAGTGAAAGCGGGCTATATTCGTATCGGCCCAAATAATCCCGCCGAGGCTTACGTCTGCTTTACAACTTCAGATACGCCAATCAAAGAGATTAGTTGTGATGTGGAATAGCGAAAAGCGAGCGTAATTTGTAGGGGTGGTGCACTGCGTCACCCTTTTTGTTTCTACCTGATCACGCTGTTATCCTCAAGAACGAGGAACGAGTTGGGGATATCTTCAATCTAGTCTATGACTTATGGAGATTCCTTACTCCCTCATTCTTCGGTCTAAGGAATGACAAATCTTTCTCTCGCAGAGCGAAGTTCGATCCTGTTTTCCATAAGCGTAGCGTTCCATAGGACGTCGCCCGTTCCAAAACGACGAAAGCCCGCTATAAAGCAGGCTTTCTAAAAGTAGTCAGTGAAGAGCCATTCTTTGAACATCAGGCGAACCCACCTCGGTTCGAATCTCTACACCATGAATGCAAAAAAGGCTCTGCATTTCTGCAGAGCCTTTTTCTAAAGGTGGTCGGTGAAGAGGGATTCGAACCCCCGACCCTCTGGTCCCAAACCAGATGCGCTACCAAGCTGCGCTATTCACCGAAATGTTGACTTGGAAACTTGCGTTACTAAGAGGGTCAACCTCTGGTTCGCCATTCCAAAACCCCTCGATGCGTTACCAAGCACGCTATTTATCGAGATGTTTATTCGAGCTCATTGCCCGTCAACGAAGGCGTATATTACGGATTCTGAATTTGAACGCAAGCCATTTTATTTAACTTTTTGAAAATTTTAGTTCGATTGCCTAAAACACCATCGACGGGCGACAAAGTGTGAGCAAAAACACATCAACAAAAACAAATTCGCAACCTAATAACAACAATTGATCCAGATCAGTGTTGCATATTTAACCACAGTTTACCTTAAACCTTGTCATCACACTTTGTAATCGATGGAGGAACTATGGACTTGTGGCTTGATCTCCTATTTGGTAATGCGGTAGGTCTATCTTCAATGATTGTCATCTTTGGAGCCTTGGGTCTGATGCTGTTCTATGGCGGTTTTATCATCTACAAAGTGATGAACGACAAATCTCCTCACTAGAATCGCTTAGCCCTATTCTTAGAATAGACATTCGCTATGCACCGAAGTAGATACCTTGTCTGCTTCGGTTTTTTATTTCTCCTTCAGCAAACCCTTGATCCCCCCCTTACCTTCACAGGTATAATATCGATATTGATTTCCTACTCTGAGATGTGACTATGTCTCATGATGATGACTTAAGCCTATTTCAACAAATGATGGGCGACGTAAAACCTCTTGAGCAAGATACGACCGAGCATAAAAAGCAACATCAGGTAACCGATGCACAGCTAGCAAAACGCGAGGCGGCAATATGGTTGACCGAAGATGATCCTGAATATCTGTCAATCGATCATGCCCAGATGATAAAGCCTGACGACATTATCGAGTTCAAACGTGATGGCGTACAAGATGGTGTGTACAAGAAGTTACGTCTTGCTAAATATCCGATACAAGCAAGACTAGACTTACACAAGCGCACGCTAGAACAAGCGCGTGATGAAGTAGTTAAGTTCTTAAAGCAGTGTATGCGGATGGATATTCGTACCGTGGTCATTGTTCATGGCAAAGGTGAGCGTTCTAACCCACCAGCATTGATGAAGAGTTTTGTCGCTCAATGGCTAATGCAAATCAAAGAAGTGCAATGTGTTCACAGCGCCCTGCGCTTCCATGGTGGCACTGGTGCCGTGTACGTATTACTACGAAAAAGCGCCGAGAAAAAAATCGAAACTCGTGAACGCCACCAAAAACGACTGGGTTAACAAGTAGCACAGTGCTAGAATATGCGCCCTCTATGTGTTGATATATTGTTCAGCACACCTTTAAACCGCCGTTGTGAAACGTTAGGAGAGCAACATGTCACAAGATAACACAAAGCGCCTGAATAAATTTATCAGTGAAACCGGTTTTTGCTCGCGCCGCGAAGCAGATCGATTAATCGAACAAGGTCGAGTCACAATAAATGGCAACGTACCTGAAATGGGAACAAAAGTGTTACCTGGCGATGATGTCCGTGTAGATGATAAGCCAATCAGCGCGGTGACAGACAAACCAATCTACATCGCACTTAACAAACCAACTGGAATCACCTGCACCACCGAACGTGATATTCCGGGTAACATCGTTGATTTCGTTGGCCACAAAAAACGTATTTTCCCGATTGGTCGTTTAGATAAACCCTCTGACGGGTTGATCTTCCTCACCAACGACGGTGATATCGTCAATAAGATTCTTCGCGCTGGTAATAACCACGAAAAAGAATATGTGGTGCGTGTAGATAAGCCAATCAGCGATGAGTTTATCAAGCAGATGTCTTCTGGGGTCAATATTCTTGATACCATTACACTTCCATGTAAAGTCACCAAAGAGACCAAGTACGCCTTCCGTATTGTGCTGACTCAAGGTCTTAACCGCCAAATTCGTCGTATGTGTGAAGCACTAGGTTATGAAGTATTTAAACTTCGCCGTGTACGTATTATGAACATCTCACTTGACGGCATTCCAAACGGTCAATGGCGTTACCTCACTGATGCTGAAGTCTCTGAGATTCTTGCTATGTGTGAAGGTTCTAGCGGCACGGAAGAAGCCTCAAAGATGGATGGAAAAGGTAAACGCATTCGTAGAGCGACCGATGCTAAATTATTTGATAGCCGTGAAGAAAACCAAGACTCTACTGCACGTCGCAACCAAAAGCAGCGTACCTTTAAGGGCCGCAACGCCGATGAGTTCCGACATGCACCAAACTCTAAAAAAGGCCGCAATACCGCTAAGCAAGATGAGCCAAAAGCGAAGCCAAACAAGAGTAAGACCTTCTACAAGCCAACGAGTGACAAGCCAGCAGCAAAACCACGCTCTGGTGGCACTTTGGGTTTAAAGAAGTAAGCGAGAAGCTCGGTCCCGAATCTCGCAGCGGAGCGCTCTCAAGGACGAAGTCCGTTCCTAAACAAAAGAGGAGCCAATCGGCTCCCCTTTTAATTCACTTAACGTATTTAGCTTATACTGTACCGAAGATCTTATCGCCTGCGTCGCCAAGACCAGGAACAATGTAGCCTTTGTCGTTTAGCTTCTCATCGATAGCTGCAGTAAATAGCTCAACATCTGGGTGAGCTTTTTCTAGCGCTTCGATCCCCTCAGGAGCAGCTACTAGTACCAGCACCTTGATTGACTTACAGCCTTTCTCTTTTAGCAGATCGATAGTCGCGATCATAGAGCCGCCTGTCGCTAACATTGGGTCAACAACCAATGCGATACGCTCATCCATGTTCGATGCTAGTTTGTTAAAGTAAGGTACCGGTTCTAAAGTTTCTTCATCACGGTAGATACCAACAACACTGATACGTGCACTTGGCATATGCTCAAGAACGCCATCCATCATACCTAGACCTGCACGCAGAATTGGTACAACTGTTACCTTCTTACCTTTAATTTGGTCTACTTGTACTGGACCATTCCAACCTTCAATGGTTACTCTTTCTGTTTCAAAGTCTGCAGTCGCTTCATAAGTAAGTAGGCTACCAACTTCTGTTGCTAGCTCACGAAAGCGCTTAGTGCTGATGTCACCTTCTCTCATTAGACCAAGTTTGTGCTTAACAAGAGGGTGTTTTACTTCAACAACTTTCATTTCCATCTCCGGCTTATTTGGTGATTTTTAAACAAACCTCCAGATTATAAACGATTTCGTTCTCAATTTCTTGTTCTAAGACAAAAGAAAAAACTTACGCAAACGTTTGCTATCTATGTTTATCCACTGGTAGAATAGCGCCGTTTTCATATCCAACTTTAAACCAGAGGACTTCCCTGTGAGTGCTGATAACACTTCTCTTAGCTACAAAGACGCTGGCGTTGACATCGATGCAGGCAATGCGCTTGTTGACCGTATTAAAGGTGCAGTAAAACGCACACGTCGCCCAGAAGTAATGGGTGGTATTGGTGGTTTTGGCGCACTATGCGAACTGCCAACTAAATACAAGCAGCCAGTTCTTGTTTCAGGTACAGATGGCGTTGGTACTAAACTGCGCTTAGCTCTGGATATGAAAAAGCACGACACCATCGGTGTTGACTTAGTTGCTATGTGTGTAAACGATCTGATCGTACAAGGTGCTGAGCCATTGTTCTTCTTAGATTACTACGCTACAGGCAAACTCGATGTGGATACTGCTGCTGACGTAGTCTCTGGTATCGCAGACGGCTGTGTACAAGCAGGTTGTGCGCTAATCGGTGGTGAAACGGCTGAAATGCCTGGCATGTACGAAGGCGAAGACTACGACGTTGCCGGCTTCTGCGTTGGCGTTGTTGAAAAAGAAGACGTTATCGACGGCACTAAAGTGGCAGCGGGTGATGCGCTGATTGCTGTCGGTTCAAGCGGTCCACATTCAAACGGTTACTCGTTGATCCGTAAGATTCTCGAAGTATCTGGCGCAGACAAAAACGAAGAACTAGCAGGCCGCACTATTGGTGAACACCTACTAGAACCAACCAAAATTTACATCAAATCAGCACTTAAGATGATTGAGAAGCACGATATCCATGCAATCTCTCACATCACAGGTGGTGGTTTCTGGGAAAACATCCCACGCGTTCTTCCAGAGGGCACTAAAGCAGTTGTCGATGGAAACAGCTGGGAATGGCCTGTTATCTTCAAATGGCTACAAGAAAAAGGCAACGTAACCACTCACGAAATGTACCGCACATTTAACTGTGGTGTTGGCCTTGTTGTTGCTCTACCAAAAGATCAAGCAGATGCTGCTGTGAAGCTTCTTCAGGATGAAGGTGAGAATGCATGGGTAATTGGCGAAATCGCAAACGCTGAAGCAGGCGAAGAACAAGTAGAGATCAAATAAGCATGAAGAGTATTGTTGTTTTAGTTTCAGGAAATGGCTCCAACTTACAGGCGATTATTGACGCATGTAACACCCAAATTACCGGTGGCCGAGTCACTGCCGTATTCTCTAACAAAGCAGGCGTCTATGCTTTAGAACGAGCAGAAAAAGCAGGTTCAGCGGCACATTTCCTTGATCCTAAAGCATTCGATACTCGTGATGCCTTTGACCATGAGTTGATGAAGCAGATCGATGAGTATCAACCTGATGTCATCGTGCTGGCGGGTTACATGCGCATCTTAAGTGGCGAATTCGTTCGTCACTATATGGGACGCATGATTAACATCCACCCTTCTCTATTGCCTAAATACCCTGGATTGAACACTTACCAACGTGCTATCCATGCCGGTGATGAAGAACACGGTACTAGCGTTCACTTTGTCACTGAGCAACTTGATGGTGGACCTGTGATTCTGCAAGCGAAAGTGCCTATTTTTGACGAAGATACGGTCGAGACACTGACTGAGCGTGTTCAAACTCAAGAACACCGTATTTACCCTATGGTGGTAAAATGGTTAGTGGAAGAGCGCTTGGTAATGAAAGATGAAAAAGAAGCCTACCTCGATGGTAAGCTGCTTGGAATCCACGGTCACGCAGAAGACTAATACTCTGCTAAACCCAATCAAATACAAAGACGAGCTCATGCTCGTCTTTTTTCTTTACGACTGTTAATCCTCTATTCATCTTCGCTACCTTATCCTGACAAAAATGACGGAGGTAACGTATGGATCTTAAAAGCCTACTCAATCAAGCCCTTAGCTCAGACATTGTCCAAAAAGGGCAACAGCAGCTTAAGCAGCAATCCAATTCAAACACTCTAAAGTCTTTAGGCGCAGGAGCCGTAGGTGGTGGCTTAGTGAGCCTATTAATGGGTTCGAAGAAGAGCAAAAAGATGGGTAAAAAAGTCGGCAAAAACGCACTAAAGATTGGTGGCGTCGCTGCGCTTGGTGCGTTGGCTTACAAAGTCTACAACGACTATCAAGCTAAGCAGCCTACTTCTTCTCCACAAGAAACATTTAATTCAAATGACAATATCCATAACGAGTTGATCATCAAGGCGATGATTGCCGCCGCTAAGGCTGACGGCCACGTCGATAATGAAGAGATGGAGCGCATTGAGTCCACTCTTACACAAGCTGGTGCCAACACCCAACTTCAGCAATTGATTCACAGCGAACTCAACAAGCCGCTCGACCCAGGTGAAATAGCAAGGCTTGCTCAATCACCACAGCAGGCCTCAGAGGTTTATCTTGCCTCTTTGATTGTGGTTGATGAACAAAACTTTATGGAAAAGGCTTATCTTCAAGAGCTCGCTAAGCAGCTCCAGCTTGCCCCTGAAATCACATTCCAGCTAGAGCAACAACTACAAACTGATTAATTTTGATTAGGTTTTGAACACGTCGTCATACGCTTTGCGTTAGGACAAGCTTACACTTTGAGTTTCCGCATTTGAGTGTGTATATTTGAGAGCAGTTATCATTTATCGGAGTGCAAGCCATGCAAGTATACGGCTGTTGTGAGTTAGTGCGCGAACTGTACGCACAAATAGGAAGCGGCGATCAAGCCTATATACCACAAGCTATTTCATGCGCAGTAAGAGCGTTAAACGAAATCGCTGCTGACGAATCTTTGCCTAAAGAGGCTCGTGAAAAAGCGGCATTTGCGGCGGCAAACTTGCTGATCTCAGATTTTGAGGATAAGTAATGAACTTAGCCAACTTTGAAACAATGGACCCTGTCATGCTGATGAGCATCGTCAACATGAAGCTACGCGATGACTTCGGCGGTGATTTAGACAAGCTTGTCACATTCTTTGATATTGATAAATCAGCGCTAGAAACTAAGTTAGCTTCTGCTGGTTTTGACTTTTTACCTGAAGCTGGGCAATTCCGCTGATCACTGCGTTATCAGATATTAAAAAACCGCCTCGCTGGCGGTTTTTTATTGAATGACGACTATTACTCTTCTTCGAAGAATTCATCTTCATCGTCAAGTTCAGCTTGCGCTGCTGCTGCACGTTTCGCTTCTTCGTAACGTGCTTTCTTCTCAGCTGCTTCTTGAGCCAGTCGCTCTTCACGTTCGACACGAACTTTACGCGCTTCGCCTTTACGCTCGTTACGTACAGCTTGGTTTTGAATGAAACCTGCTAGCTCTTTTTCAGCCCACTCTTGTGCTGCTAATTCAGTTTCAAAGCCAGTTTCACGTTTTGATACTGACGTTTTACGTGAAGTCACTTGGCGAGTGATCTCTGCACACCAACCGTTACGCTTTTCAGTGACACGAATGGCAAATTTTTTGTTGTTCGACATTTTCATTTCCTAAGGGATTCTAATGGAATATTGAGGGATTTAGCCATCCCTTGGCAAGCGCGGTATTAGAGCATAAAAGCTATCAAAACGCTGCAAGTATTTTGCGGAATACGTCTATCAGGAACGCTTCGCTACGAGATCGGGCTTCGCCCGCGAGAATCTAGAACGGGCTCCGCCCTTCGAGAGGTTTAATCTAGTGTTACATGAGTAGGTTTTGGTGCATGGTATTATGCACACTCTCATCCCGCGAAGCGATCCATAGGGCGCAGCCCGTTCCCGCTTCTCGATTCTCGATTCTAAAAAAAGAAAGCGCAGACCTCTCGATCTGCGCTTAACATCTTATTTTATACTCTTAGCGTTTAGCCGATGTTTTTCCGTGCGTTTTGGAACATACGCATCCACGCACCGTTCTCGCCCCAACCTTCAGGAGACCAAGAGTTCGCTACTGTACGGAATACACGCTCAGGGTGCGGCATCATAATCGTTACACGACCATCTTGAGTTGTTAGACCTGTGATTGCGTTTGGTGAACCGTTCGGGTTGTTCGGGTATTGCTGAGTCGCATTGCCGTGGTTATCCACGTAACGAACCGAAACCATACCTGATGCTTCAATCGCGGCTAGGTGGTCAGCGTCACGTACTTCTACGCGACCTTCACCGTGAGAGACTGCGATTGGCATACGAGAACCTGCCATGCCATCGAAGAATACAGAGTCAGACTTCTGTACTTCGACTAAGCTGAAGCGAGCTTCAAAACGCTCAGATTCATTACGAACGAAGCGTGGCCACAGGTCTGCTCCAGGGATTAACTCTTTTAGGTTCGATAGCATCTGACAGCCGTTACACACACCTAGAGAGAAGGTATCTTCACGTTTGAAGAAGCCTTCAAACTGGTTGCGAGCTTGCTCGTTGAACAAGATAGACTTAGCCCAACCTTCACCTGCACCTAGCACGTCACCGTAAGAGAAGCCACCACAAGCCACTAGGCCTTGGTACTCTTCTAAAACAGCTTGACCCGTTAGAATGTCACTCATGTGAATATCTGTTGCTTCAAAACCTGCACGGTCAAAGGCTGCTGCCATTTCAACATGAGAGTTAACGCCCTGCTCACGCAGAACTGCCATCTTAGGCTTGGCACCTTTCGCGATGTAAGGAGCAGCGATATCTTCGTTTACGTCGAAGCTTAGCTTAACGTTTAGACCAGGGTCTGAGTTATCTTTCTTCGCTTCATGCTCTTGGTCTGCACATGCTGGGTTATCACGTAGACCTTGCATCTTATGCGTTGTCTCTGCCCAGATAGTACGCAGTTCAGTGCGGTTACGTTCTAGAACCACTGTCTCACCAGAAGTGATGACTAGCTCGTCAGATGCTTCTACAGAGCCGATTACGTGTGAGCACGCTTCTAGACCGTTTGCAGCAAGTGTAGAAAGAACAGCATCTAGATCATCATTCTTAACCTGAAGTACTGCACCGAGCTCTTCATTAAATAGAGCAGCTAGTGCATCTTCACCTAGGTTCGCAATATCTGCTTTAACGCCACAGTGACCCGCGAATGCCATTTCAGCAAGTGTTACGAACAGACCACCGTCCCCCTTGTCGTGGTAAGCCACGACTTGGTCGTTCGCTACTAGAGTTTGAACACCTTCGTAGAAACCTTTTAGCTGCGCTGCGTTGTCTACGTCTGCTGGCTTATCACCAAGCTGCTTGTAAACCTGTGCTAGTGCTGTTGCGCCTAGACGGTTCTTACCGTTACCTAGGTCGATAAGAACTAGAGATGTGTCACCTAGTCCTTCCAAGGTTTCAGGGGTGCGAAGCTGAGGTGTGATTGTCTTACGTATATCTTCAACACGAGCAAACGCAGTGATGATTAGAGACAGCGGAGAAGTTACTTCTTTCTGCTCGCCGTTATCGATCCACTTAGTCTTCATCGACATTGAGTCTTTACCTACAGGGATAGTTAGACCAAGTGCTGGACATAGCTCTTCACCCACAGCTTTCACCGCTTCGTAAAGACCTGCATCTTCACCTGGGTGACCTGCTGGAGACATCCAGTTCGCAGACAGTTTAATATGTTTGATATCACCGATGTTTGTCGCTGCGATGTTCGTGATCGCCTCGCCCACCGCTAGACGAGCCGAAGCGCCAAAGTCTAGTAGCGCCACTGGCGTGCGCTCACCCATCGACATCGCTTCACCGTGGTACGTGTCGTAGCTTGCTGCTGTTACTGCGCAGTTTGCTACTGGAACCTGCCATGGGCCAACCATTTGGTCACGCGCCACCAGGCCAGTCACCGTGCGGTCACCGATAGTAATTAGGAATGTTTTCTCAGCAACTGTTGGTAGACGTAGCACGCGCTCTGCTGCTTCGTTTAACTCAATACCATCACAGTTAACTGCTGGGTTATTCGCTTTAAGTGTTTTTGCATCACGGTGCATCTTAGGCGTCTTACCTAGAAGCACATCCATTGGCATGTCGATTGGCGTGTTGTCGAAGTGTGAATCTTCAAGTTTCAGTTCACGCTCTTCCGTTGCCACACCTACTACAGCGTATGGTGCGCGCTCACGCTTACAGATCGCATCGAATACTTCCATGTTCTCTGGTGCAACCGCCATTACGTAACGCTCTTGAGATTCATTACACCAGATCTCAAGCGGGCTCATACCTGGTTCATCATTTGGTACATCACGTAGTTGGAAAATACCACCACGTTCGCCATCGTCTACCAGTTCTGGAAGTGCGTTAGAGATACCGCCGGCGCCAACATCGTGGATGAATGCGATTGGGTTAGCATCACCTAGCTGCCAACAACGGTCGATCACTTCCTGACAACGGCGTTCCATTTCTGGGTTTTCACGCTGTACTGAAGCAAAATCTAGATCTTCTGCTGATTGACCAGACGCCATTGAAGATGCCGCACCGCCACCTAGGCCGATGTTCATTGCAGGACCGCCAAGCACAATTAAGCTTGCACCGACCGGGATCTCTTTCTTCTGCACGTGCTCGTCACGGATGTTACCCATACCACCAGCAATCATGATTGGTTTGTGGTAACCACGAACCTCTTCACCTGCGTGAGAGTTCACTTTTTCTTCGTAAGTACGGAAGTAACCGAGCAGGTTTGGACGACCAAATTCGTTGTTGAACGCCGCGCCACCGAGTGGGCCTTCTAGCATGATGTCTAGTGCGTTAACGATTCGCCCCGGCTTACCGAAATCTGTTTCCCATGGTTGTTCAAAACCTGGAATGCGTAGGTTAGAAGTTGTAAAGCCAACAAGACCTGCTTTTGGCTTACCACCAATACCTGTTGCGCCTTCATCACGGATTTCACCGCCTGAACCTGTAGAGGCACCCGGCCATGGAGAGATAGCTGTTGGGTGGTTGTGCGTTTCCACCTTCATAAGAATATGTGCTTTCTCTTGGCTGTAACCGTATTGACGAGTTTCTGGATTCGGGAAGAAGCGACCCACATCAGAACCTACCATTACCGCTGCGTTATCTTTATATGCAGATAGCACATTTTCTGGTGTCGTTTCGAAAGTGTTCTTGATCATCTTAAACAGAGACTTCTCTTGCTTAACACCGTCGATAGTCCAATCTGCGTTGAAGATCTTGTGACGACAGTGCTCTGAGTTCGCCTGTGCAAACATCATTAGCTCGATGTCGGTAGGGTTACGATCCAGTTTGTTTACGAACGCATCGTAAAGATATTCGATTTCGTCATCGGCAAGTGCAAGACCTAGGGTAACGTTTGCGTTTTCAAGTGCAGCACGGCCACCTTTAAGTAGGTCAACATCCGCGACTGGCGCAGGCTCAGCCACTTGGAATAGTGCTTGTGCAGATTCAAATTCAGTGAATACCACTTCCATCATGCGGTCATGCAAGATAGCTTTGAGCTCAACCAGTTGAAGCTCGCTTAGCTCAGCCGATGATTCGATGTAGTAAGCCGTACCACGCTCTAGACGAACAACCTTATCTAGACCACAGTTATTAGCGATATCCGTCGACTTTGAAGACCAAGGCGAGATAGTACCTGGGCGAGGAGTCGCAAGAAGAAGTAGACCTTCAGGTGCGTACTCTTCACCATTTTCGTCAAAAGAAAGTGTTGGACCATAAGTTAGGAGTTTTTCTAGTTTCTCAACTTCAGACGCATCTAGGTCTGTCGTTAGATCAGCAAAGTGTGCAAACTCAGCGTAAATACCTGTTACAGGTAGGCCCAGTTCACGACAAAGCTCTAGAAGCTTGTTAACACGAAATTCAGATAGAGCTGGGGAGCCACGAAAAATTCTCATGCGCTTAGGTCTCTTATGCAATTGATTAAGGTGATATTGGAATAAATTCAGTGAGTTACTGCACTACTTCGAAGCTATTCACGAAATTCTGCCAAACCTATGCCGATTCCACCTCTTCACTTGCGAGCGCATTATATAGCAATTATTTTTGTGATGTAACACCAAAAGCAACCGTTTGCGTCATTTTTTTTGTCAATTTTGAATTACAACAAGATTAAGATTTTAACTACAGTTATCTCGCCTACTCACTGATTGGCTTGCCTTGTTATGACACTCTGCTATAAATGCCGTACTGGATGTATGAGATCGTCGTTAATGAAGAAGTATTATAAAAGTCACTTTATGTCACTGAGTCTGATTATGATTTCAGCCTTGTTGCTCTCAGGCTGCCAAATCGAATCAGAACCCAAAAGTGAACTCGACTTAATTAAAGAGCGTGGCGTGCTACGCGTAGGTACCCTAAACAACCAACTGTCATATTATATTGGTCCCGACGGCCCTGCTGGTCTCGACTATGAGTTAGCACGCGAATTCGCTAACGAGTTAGGTGTTCAGCTTGAGATGAAACCTGCTTACCGTATTTCTAGCCTCTACCCTGCTCTCGAAAAAGGTGAAATAGACATCATAGCGGCAGGGCTGAGTCAATCACCTGAACGTCTTAACAACTTCCGCCCAGGCCCTGCTTACTATTACGTAAGCCAACAAGTGGTGTATAAGAAAGGCAATTGGCGCCCCAGAAGCCTGAAACAACTACTCGCAAAGCAGGCTGAACTGATCGAAAAAAATCAGGGGCAAGATATCTTAAGCATTGTCGGTGACTCTCACTTTAATAAAACTCTTACAGATATTAAGACCCAGTATCCTGAGTTTTCCTATCACGTTGATCCCAATGCAGATGTTAATGATCTGCTTAAAGCCGTATCTAAAGGAGAGTTGAGATTCACAGTCGCAGATTCAGTAGAGGTATCACTCTCTCAGCGAATCTATCCAGATATCGCACTAGCGTTCGAACTGACAGAAGATCAGCCTATTTCATGGTTTTTACGTCCCTCTCAAGATGAAAGCCTGTACGGACTTTTAATTGAGTTTTTCGGTGCAATAAACCAATCCGGCCACCTTGCTTCTCTCGAAGAGAAATACATTGGCCATGTTGGCAGCTTTGATTATGTTGATACCCGCGCTTTTATTCGCGCTCTCGATTCTAAACTACCGAAATGGTCACCACTATTTAAAAAATATTCTGATGAATTTGACTGGCGCCTAGTTGCAGCCTTGGCTTACCAAGAATCTCATTGGAACCCTGTAGCAAAATCACCAACTGGGGTACGTGGGATGATGATGCTCACATTGCCAACAGCAAAAAGCGTTGGCGTTACCAATCGCCTCAATCCTAATCAGTCTGTGCGCGGTGGCGTGGAATATCTACGCCGGATGGTTGAACGCATCCCTGATTCAATCGAAGAACATGAAAAGATTTGGTTTGCTCTGGCTTCCTACAACGTGGGCTATGGTCATATGATGGATGCCAGACGTCTGACCAAGCGCCAAGGCGGTAACCCAGATGCGTGGTCAGATGTTAAAGATCGTCTGCCACTGCTGCGTCAGAAAAAGTATTACAGTCAAACGCGTTACGGATTCGCTCGTGGCGATGAGGCACGTAACTACGTTGAAAACATTCGCCGTTATTACCAAAGTATCATCGGTCATGTAGAGCAACAATCAGTCTCAAATGATGATGCCAGCATAGATGATTTAACCGTAATCCAAGTACCTGAAGCTTCAATCTCAGACGCGACATCGACTTCTGCAGCACAGCCCGCGTTAGTAAATGAGAATACAGGCGAACAATAATCACCGGGAGCGCTATTTTGCTTAAAGATAGCGCTCTTGATTTCCCTTCAAATCGCCCACATATAATATCGTGTCGAAGATCACTTACGGACTTTCTTAAAATCGTAACAATGAGCAGGTATAAGACGTTAACCGTTTGAATATTTGTCGCCTTCGATTCCATTCGTGATTGATTTAGTTTTAACCATAATAGGAGGTTGTTTTATGGCTAGACGTAGAATGCAGTCAAAACGCCTTAATAAGACTGTTGCAGCAAACCGCCGAAAGCGTATGTTAAGCAACAACAAGAAAAAGGTGATTGCACGTCACCGCGCTTTTATGCAGTTAATCGCTGTATAATCCACAAAGAGCAAACATCTTAATGAAGATGTTTGCTTGAAAGCTTACTCACCCTGTAGTTTCAGCTTTAGTTTTCTTGCCTTTTTACGCTGCGCTCTTTTCTCTTTACGACGACGTTTAAAGAATGTCTGAAGCTGAATACGGCACTCTTCTTCTAGCAAACCATACTCGACATCTGCATAGTGGTAAGCTGCTTGGTGCTCAAACAGATTTAACACAGTCCCAGCAGCTCCAGCTTTTAGATCGCGAGCTCCAAATACAACTCTCTTCACTCGGCTATGTAATAGCGCCCCAGCGCACATGGGGCATGGCTCTAGAGTGACATAAAGGGTAGTATCCAACAGCCGATAATTCTGCAACGCTTGGCCTGCTTTACGCAATGTCTGAATTTCAGCATGCGCCGTGGCATCGTGCTCACCTATCGACTGGTTCCAACCCTGTGCAATCACTTCACCATCTTTGACTAAAACAGCACCGACGGGCACTTCACCTTCCGCTTCGGCTCTCTCGGCAAGTTGCATAGCCATACGCATAAAGTGATGATCTTGTTCAGAAAATTGGGGGGCTTCTTGCTCAATAGACACTATGTTTGCTCGCAGCATTAATTAGGGAGATGGATTATAGCGTTTCAAATCGAGTATAACAAAACGCCCAACATTTTAAGCTGGGCGTTGTTAATAGATAGTTCGGTAAGATTAAAAACCTAACGGCAAGCCAAAGGTAAAGAAACCAATCAATACTGCCGACCACAAAGTTAAGAAAGCGACCGAATAAGGCACCATAATGGCAATCACATCACCAAATGTCAGCTCAGGTTTGTACTTACGCATAAAGGCGAGAACAACACCGGCATAGCTCATCATTGGAGTAATGATGTTGGTGGAAGAATCAGCAACACGGTAAGCCGCGGTGACTAAATCTGGTGTCATATTCGGGTTAACCTGATACAACATTGGAACGAAAATTGGACCAAGCAGCATCCATTTGGATGTTAGGCCACCAACGAACAAGTTAATCACAGCGGTGGTCAAAATAAAGCCAAGCAGCATTAACGCAGGGAACTGTTGAAGACCCAGTGACTGTAAGAAAGTCGCGCCTAGATAAGTCACATAAGTGCCCAAACCTGAGTAGCTAAGTAGCGCTAAGAAGTTGTAACAGAAGAAGGTTAGTACTAACACATAACCCATGGTGTTCATCTGCTTAACCATCGCAGTTACAACGTCTTGAAGCTTCTTGAATTTGCCAGTTGCAACACCAAAGCACAGACCAACAACAGCAAACACCAAAGAGATAAGAAGGATGATGTTATCTAGGTAAGGGGTTACCTCTTTACCAGCGTCATTGGTATAAGTCGCTAATGGACCAATCGCTAAGCCATAGATCGCTGCTAAAGTCACTAATAGACCAACACCGGCCCAACGCAGACCTTTTTGCTCTTGCTTGGTAAGCTCAAACTCATCAAAGTTTACTTCCTCTGGAAGTTGATAAGTCATCTTTTCCAGACGAGGAGTGATAAAACGTGTGGTAACCCAAGCACCAACCACAGCGAGTAAGAAGGTTGACACTAAAACAAAGAAATAGTGCATGGTAGCTGGATTAAGCTCTTCACCATTACGACCAACGAATGGGATGTTTTGTGACTCAGCAAAGATCTTAGCATTCACACCTAAAACAACATCAACTGGTGTTGCTGGTAGTAAGTTGGCGCTAAAGCCTGCTGATACACCAGCAAATGCCGCCGCCATACCAATGAGTGGGTTTTTGCCAAGACCTGCGTATAGAAGACCCGCTAAAGGAATCAGTACTAAGTAACCCGCATCAGCCGCAATGGAACTCATGATGCCAAGGAAGACAACCAGTAGTGGAAGTAAGCGGTCACTAATCTTTAGGCCGACCTTTTTGATGACTGCGGTTAAAAGTCCTGAGTTCTCCGCAATACCAACACCTAACATAACAATCAAGATAACGCCAAGTACGCCATGACCAAACGCTAGCCAGTTTTGCAGTAGAGCGTTCTCAAACATCCAACGGAAATTTTCCGCCGCTAACATGTTCTTAATCGAGAACTGAACCGCTTCCCCACCCTTGCCGATGGTTTCAAAGCTCACGCCATCCATTAATCCGGTAATAACCAGAGAAAGCGCAAACAAAAACATAAATATAATGACCGGATCTGGGATCTTCTTACCCGCTCTTTCGATGAACCCGATAACCCCTGAAGGCTTTACTTCAGGTGCTGCAATTTCACTCATAAATGACATCCTAAACTTTTAACTGAGTCACATTTAATAAATTGGTCGGGCACATTATCAAACAGAATATATGGTGTAAAACCACACTTATAAGAGTAAGTAATATAAAAAACTATCGTGAATAGTTATAACCAAACAAAAGGCCAAAGCGAAACATACAGATCTACTATTAATGTCACTTAATAGCCATTTGAAAGAATTTATAACCAATAAAAATTAATTTTAACAATTAAAGAAACCAGCATTAACCCATTTAGCAGACTTATATTCCACTCAAAAACAAAAGCCTCGCTAATTAGCGAGGCTTTATCATTTAGTGTTTGGTGACCAACAATTACATGGTGTAAGTGTATGGAGCTTGAATACCTAGCGGGATACCTAGCATCCAGTACGCAACTAGGAAGATAGACCAACCGATTAGCATTGCGATAGAGAATGGCATCATTAGTGAAGCAAGTGTACCAATACCGGTCGACTTCACATAACGCTGACAGTACACCACGACAAGTGGGAAGAAGACCATCAGAGGTGAAATGATGTTCGAAACAGAATCACCGACGCGGTAAGCCGCTTGAGACAATTCTGGTGAGATACCTACAGCCATCAGCATTGGAACTAGGATTGGGCCAATCAGAGCCCATTTCGCTGACGCAGAACCGATGAGAAGGTTAACTGCCGCTGTTAGAAGAATCATACCGATGATCGTTGCTTCACCAGGCAGGTTCATCGCTTTCAAGCCTTCAGCACCGTATAGCGCTAATAGAGTGCCAATGTTTGACTGAGCGAACGCTGATAGGAACTGAGCACAGAAGAACGACATTACGATATAAGCACCCATGGTAGACATAGTATCCGCCATCGCTTTGATAATATCGTTACTGGTTTTGAACGTACCCGACACTTTACCGTAAACGTAACCAGGGATGATAAACAGGATGAAGATCAATGGCACAATCGACTTCATAATTGGCGCTGAGAACGCTGTAATTTCACCGTCTGGAGAACGCAGTGCTGATGTTTCAGGGATCAAAGCAGCAACTAGCACAGCGATACCCGCAAGCATAGCCCAACCCGCGTAACGGAACGCTTTAGACTCTAGCTCAGTGAATGAACCTAGATCCGGTGCTTTTTCTGCATCTTCATCAACCGGTGTATTTGCTAAGCGAGGTTCAATGATTTTCTCTGTAACATACCAACCAATCGCTACGATGATTACTGAAGAGATACCCGTGAAGAAGATGTTAGCCAATGGGTTAACTACATACTCAGGGTCAAGTACCTGCGCTGCTGTTTGTGTGAAACCTGCTAACAGTGGGTCGATACCTGAAGGGATAAAGTTAGCAGAGAAACCGCCAGAGACACCAGCAAACGCCGCTGCGATACCCGCTAGAGGGTGACGGCCAGCTGCGTGGAAAATAATACCACCAAGAGGAATAACCAGTACGTAACCCGCATCTGCTGCAGTGTGCGATACAATTGCTACAAGGATCAGCATTGGTGTAAGTAGCTTAGCTGGTGTGAAGTTAAGCATTTTCTTCAGGCCAGTTGTAATGAAGCCAGAAGAGTCAGCAACACCAACACCTAGCATCGCAACAAGCACGATACCTAATGGTGCAAAGCCAGTAAAGGTTGTCACCATGTTCGCTAGAAAGCTTGCTAAAGATTCGCCAGTCAGAAGGTTGTTGATTGCAAGCGCTTCACCCGAACGTGGATTAATGAGATCGAACGTGAAGTTAGAAAGAAGGGCAGATGCACCCCATGTAATGATCAGTGCCCAAAAGAACAGAATAGCAGGATCCGGGATCTTGTTACCTGCTCGTTCAATAAAGTTAAGGAAGCGGTCCATACCACTAGGCTTTGGTGACGGAGCTTTATTAATTGCTTGGTTACTCATGGTAACTCCATATGTGATGTTGTTGCGGTAGACCTTTATGCATTTATTATGTCGGTCTATTTTTCACCACGTATTTTAGTGAATCCACTCTAATAAAGCACAACAATCTAGAGGTTTTTCCATAATTGGAGACATATTTTGCAAAAACGCCATCTACGTGCAACAAAGTCAAAACACAAACACTCGACATTACTAAACAATAATGAAACCAAAATGCAAAATATAACGTATGCAGGTTAGTAAAATAGATCTACCAATTCACAATATGAATCTATCTGCTTATAAATTCACCATGTTTTGCAATCATGGTGTTGAGCGTGACTTGTTGGAGCTTTCCTAAACGATCTTGCCAATGTGCAGTAATAGTAATGTGCTTTAGCGCCGAAGAAACAGCGCTCGATGGCGTTGTGACCTTCCAAATAAGCTGATAAGGCGGGTGTGATTCTGAACCATTAGTGATCAACTCAAAATCTGCTACTGAAATTGCCGACAGAGTTGGATCCGCTTCACGTGTGCGAAACCACTCAAGTTTTTGTTCCATCAAATTCAGGCTTTCTAAACTCTTAACAGCAAAATCGGCACGTTGCTCGGTATACACTTGCATCTTTATCAGCGCCAAGCTGGCAATACCAATCAATAGCAAGGCAATCAGCACTTCCAGAAAACTAAAACCTTGCTGATTACTGCACATACCAACCTCCAGGATACCAAGTAAATACTTTGCGTCCCTGTACGGGATTGTTAGAAGAGAAGTAATCTAAATCATAAGAGCCTTTTAATACGGCTTCGCCCCCCTCGGCATCGAAGTGCATTCCACCTTCCGGGCGAAATGCTCCATTATCAAAATACACCGTTTTATTACCAAGCCAAGTTTCAATCGAATTTTTAAAACTCACCTCATTCCAATATTCGCTAATACTCAGTTCACTAAAGTCGAGCGACGACATATCAACCAAATGATAAAAAGATCCCGCAAACACATTCGGTCCTGTTGCAGCAAAGATGCCATTTTCGACCACTAATGATGAAGGCCAAGAGACGTTCAATAGCGTGGTTATCACGCAGTGTCCTTCGATCCATAACTTGTTGGCGGTTGGTGTCAAATAGGTATTAATAACATCGGCGCAGTTGTGCCCATCAATCATCGTCGCTAACGAGATCACTTGATATTGCAGCTTAGCGAGCGCAATATTTTCAGCACTTTTTTCCATATTGAAGTAGTTGTTAAATGTACTAAGTTGTGAATCTTGCTGGTAATCGTTTTTAAACAGGTTGCCATTTTCAGATGTGCTTTGGTTGCTAGAAAGAGCGGTTTTGTACTCTGGTGCGCACTCGCCGTTAAATCCGCTGTAGGGGCCATTGCGCATAGGTGAGCGAGTCGACAGTGTACCTGTGCTTCCCTCTGTTTCGAACACTACTTTAGATAGATACCTCACTGCCACACACTCATAAAGGCCGTCAGATCTAACCTCTCTTGGAGCATCTGGTGCAATATTAATACTACCTATCAGACGCAAGTCAGCTCTCGATTGAATCGCGCCCATACCACTCACTTCGCTGTGATGAAAGCGTCGATTAATCCGATAGTTTTCACTATTGGCGTGTACAACGTAGCTATCTCCACTTAGCGGCTCAATATAGAGAGATTCTAGTTTCAAGTCTTGCTTGCACACATCATTAAGTAAGGTGTTTGAAGCGGAAGAGAGCGCACTCAGTTTATCAGGGTACCTATGTATATAAGCATAAACGCACTCTATTCCCGCTTCCGACAACCAATGAGCTTTCCTTACCTTTATTTCATTTTGCGCTCTTTTAATTTGATAAAACAACACCTTGTAGCTCGTTAACCCCAAAACTAAAGTTGAAATAAGAAGTACAGATGTCACTAGTAGAGTCACCCACCCTTTTTCATCTACACGCCTCATTGCCAATTTCTCTCTAGAATGGTTATACCGGTTTGGTAAGAAATCCCACTGTCAGCAACAAGGTACGCGCTGATTGAAATAGTCACCATTGCCATCTCTGCCTCGCCGCCTTTAACTGTTTGACTATGTAGTGCAAAATCCGATACTGATATTTGTTTTGGGTTAAATACGTTAAAGCAAAAACCTCCTAGGCCGGATTTAGAGGCAGAGGAAACAGAAAGAGGCTCAACCGTGTGCTTCTCACATACCTTAAGCGAGTCTCCAAGGTTTGACACTTGTGATTCTTCACGCTTAAACACAACATTACGAAATGCCGATGTTCCCGATGAAGCGACACGGTAAACATACCCAACCAAACCAGGTTGTGTTTCTATATAAAGGTTTGAAGTTGCACCAGACAGCATGGCGGGAGAAGTAGCAACACCATTAAAGCCTGCCCGCTGAATATCCTCTTTGATTTGTAACATTGTGCTTGATAAATTCTGGGTTAGGAGCAACTGCTTTCCTCTGTGCGCCACTAGCTTTTGCCCACTAATAAACACCGAACCAATAGTACCTATCACGATAACCCCTATCAGCGAAGCAACAAGAAGTTCGACTAAGCTAGCTCCTGTTTGATGACTCTTATTCACACACAGGGAAACCATAGTCACTCTCACTAAGGGCGCAAATCATAACTCGATTTCCAGCAAACGAACTTTTTAAGCGCAGTGCTAAGCTAACCTGATCTTTGGGATAAAAGGTCAAGCTACCGTCTTTCACTCTACCTCGCGTTCCTTCGAATTTGATTTTATTGGCGGTATACGTCCAATCTAACTTTATATCTTTAAACGACGAGCCTTGCAGGAGTAAGATTTTATTCCCCGAACCCAACGTATCAGAATCTGTCAATGTAAGTGCCCACTCTTTAGCTAGGACTGGATATGAAGAGAATGAAAAATGCGCCCATAAGTCACGGTTTCTCCACACAGCCTCGGAGCGAGCTTGGTTTAAAAAGCCGTTAAGCTCATTCGCTGCTCTCATCATTTGGCTATTTACGCTAAGAGTGTGGAAGCTTGGTGCGGCCACCGAGAGCAAAGCTCCTAATACAATGATCGCGATCAGCAGCTCTAACAAAGTAAACCCGCGAGACATTTCCCAAATTCCTATGCAAAGTCCAATGAAAAGAAATTTCCAACTTGATGACATGCTAACAGCTTAGAAAAATAGGTTTAAAATCAGATAGGAAGCATTAGAAATGATTCGAAAAATATTATGTAATTCAAGAAAAAATAAACTAGAAGCAATGACGCTGATCGAACTACTACTCACCGTCGCCATCATCTCAATACTCGCAGCCGTGGCTTACCCAAGCTATCAAAGTCATAGTCTGAAAGCACATCGAACCACTGCTATCGCCGACATGGTAAAAATACAGCTAGAATTAGAGCGTCAATATCAAGCGAGTTACCAATCGGCAGCAAGTTCAGTGCTTTATGGTGGCGTTTGTAGTTTTTGTACCCTAGACAGCGCACAGTTCGGCATTACCATATCTGCATCCAAATCTAGCTATACCATCAAAGCACAGCCGTTAGGATCTCAGCTAAATGATCGCTGTGGTGGCAACAGCTACAACCAATTAACCTTAAACCAATTGGGTGAAATGCAACCGGAAAGCTGCTGGCAATAAAAAAGCCTGCTTCGTTGCAGGCTTTTCCTAAATCGTAATGTTGAATTAACTTGTTAAGTCATCGAAGAATTTCTTCACACCGTTGAAGAAGCCTTCAGATTTTGGTTTGTGCTTAGTTGCCGCTTCACCGCCACAAGACTCTTCAAACTCCTTAAGAAGCTCTTTTTGACGAGCGCTTAAGTTCACAGGTGTTTCCACAACAAGTTTAACGATTAGATCACCAATACCACCGCCTCGAACACCTTTCACACCTTTACCACGCATACGGAACATACGACCAGTTTGCGTCTCAGTCGGAACTTTAAGATTCACACGGCCATCGAGTGTTGGAACTTCGATTTCTCCGCCAAGCGCAGCCATAGCAAAGCTTACTGGTACTTCACAGTAGAGGTTGTTGCCGTCACGCTCAAAAATATGGTGTTCTTTGACATGGACCTGTACATACAAATCACCCGCTGGAGCGCCATGCTCTCCCGCTTCACCTTCACCTGATAGACGAATACGATCGCCAGTATCTACGCCAGCTGGGATCTTAACGTTAAGTGTTTTAGTCTTCTGCTTACGGCCTTGACCATGGCACACGTTACAAGGATCTTTAATGATTTTGCCTTTACCGTGACAGGTAGGACAAGTTTGTTGCACCGCAAAGAAGCCTTGACGCATCTGTACTTGACCATGTCCATGACAAGTCCCACACGTTTCAGCTGAAGTGCCTTTTTTCGCACCGCTACCTTCACAGCTATCACAATGAACCAGTGTCGGGACTTCAATTTCTTTAGAGACACCGCGAACCGCTTCTTCAAGCGATAGTTCCATGTTGTAACGAAGGTCAGCACCACGCTGTGCACGGTGACCACCACCGCCACCACGACGACCTCCACCGAAGATATCACCGAATACATCGCCAAAGATGTCGCCGAAATCAGCGCCGCCGCCACCGAAGCCGCCACCACCCATGCCGCCTTGTTCAAAGGCTGCGTGACCATATTGGTCGTAAGCAGCTTTCTTTTGCGGATCAAGAAGAATTTCGTACGCTTCTTTTACTTCTTTAAACTTTTCTGCTGCGCTGTCATCACCCTGATTACGGTCTGGGTGGAATTTCATCGCTAGGCGCTTGTAGGCCTTTTTAATATCACGCTCTGATGCATCGCGGCTTACGCCTAATACTTCGTAAAAATCACGTTTTGACATGTTCTTCGTCACCACTGTAGTACTGCAAACGGGAGACGCTTGTCTCACCGCTTGGTGTTTGTATCATTCTAGATAAAGATTCGAGATTCGAGATTCGAGATTCGAGAACCATTATCTAGACTGACATCTTAGTTACAAACATACGGGCGTATGAGTTTCCTCAAACGCCCGTAAGAAATTAAATTAAGTATGTCGAATCAAGAATTACTTCTTGCCGTCTTCCTTAACTTCTTCAAACTCAGCATCAACTACGTCGTCTTGAGGCTGGGCTTGTTCTGCACCAGCTTCAGCGCCTTGCTGTGCTTGAGCTTGCTGTTGAGCGATTTCCATTAGCTTTTGAGCTGCAGCCATAAGTGCTTGAACTTTAGCGTCGATCGCTTCTTTGTCTTCACCCTTACGTGCTTCTTCTAGCTCAGAGATAGCTGCTTCAATCTTCTCTTTCTCGTCCGCTGGAAGTGCATCACCTGCTTCTTCCACTTGCTTGCGAGTACCGTGAATCATTTGGTCAGCTTGGTTACGTGCAGTTGCTAGCTCTTCGAACTTCTTGTCCGCTTCTTTGTTAGCTTCTGCTTCTTGTACCATTTTCTCGATATCTTCGTCGCTTAGACCGCCAGAAGCTTGGATAGTGATCTTCTGCTCTTTACCAGTCGACTTATCTTTCGCTGATACGTGTAGGATACCGTCCGCATCTAGGTCGAAAGTAACTTCGATTTGAGGCATACCACGTGGTGCTGGCTGAATACCTTCTAGGTTGAATTGACCTAGAGACTTGTTGTACATCGCCTGCTTACGCTCACCTTGAAGAACGTGGATAGTTACCGCATTCTGGTTGTCTTCTGCTGTAGAGAAAACTTGGTTCGCTTTCGTTGGGATAGTTGTGTTCTTCTCAACTAGCTTAGTCATTACGCCGCCCATAGTCTCAATACCTAGAGATAGAGGAGTAACGTCTAGTAGAAGTACGTCTTTCACATCACCCGCAAGTACACCACCTTGAACTGCAGCACCCATTGCTACTGCTTCATCAGGGTTAACGTCTTTACGAGCATCTTTACCGAAGAACTCAGCAACTTTCGCTTGAACCATAGGCATACGAGTCTGACCACCAACTAGGATAACGTCAGTGATGTCGTTTACCGACAGGTCTGCGTCAGCTAGAGCAACTTTTAGTGGCTCAAGAGAGCGTTGAACTAGGTCTTCAACTAGAGATTCTAGTTTCGCACGAGTCACTTTAACGTTCATGTGCTTAGGACCAGTTGCATCTGCAGTTACGTAAGGTAGGTTTACGTCGGTTTGAGAAGTAGAAGAAAGCTCAATTTTCGCTTTTTCTGCTGCTTCTTTAACACGCTGCATTGCTAGAGGATCGTTCTTAAGATCGATACCTTGCTCTTTCTTAAACTCTTCAACTAGGTAGTTGATCATGCGGTTATCGAAGTCTTCACCACCTAAGTGAGTGTCACCGTTAGTTGCTAGTACTTCGAAAGTTTTCTCGCCTTCAACTTCATCAATCTCGATGATAGAGATATCGAATGTACCACCACCAAGGTCGTATACAGCGATAGTGCGGTCACCGCCTTGCTTGTCTAGACCGTATGCTAAAGCAGCAGCTGTTGGTTCGTTGATGATACGTTTAACTTCTAGACCTGCGATACGGCCAGCATCTTTAGTTGCTTGACGCTGAGCATCGTTAAAGTAAGCAGGTACTGTGATAACTGCGCCAGTTACTTCCTCACCAAGGAAATCTTCTGCAGTTTTCTTCATTTTCTTTAGGATTTCAGCTGAAACCTGAGGAGCTGCCATTTTCTGGCCTTGTGCTTCAACCCAAGCATCACCATTGTCAGCCTTAACAATTTTGTAAGGCATGATTTCGATATCACGCTGTACTTCTTCGTCTTCGAAACGACGACCAATAAGACGCTTAATTGCAAATAGCGTGTTTGTTGGGTTAGTAACTGCTTGACGTTTTGCAGGTTGACCTACTAGCGTTTCACCGTCTGTGTAACCAATTACCGATGCAGTGGTGCGCTCACCCTCTGCGTTTTCAATTACACGTGGTTTGTCGCCGTCTAGTACAGCGACACATGAGTTAGTAGTACCTAAGTCAATACCAATGATTTTACCCATCAGGCTATCTCCGAATAAATTTCTATTTTCGTTTTGCTATATCCCCTATGTGGGGATGGAGAATCGGGTTTGCAACCCTTGCTCACAAACAAAAATAATGATGTTTGCTTCTCTATGCCCAATAGATAAGGGCGGCAAATGGCTTTTCAAGGGAGGCAGTGAAAAAAAGTTAAAAAAGATTGGCAGATAACTTCGAGAAATTCCCTACTCACTCATTCTTCGCTCTATGAAATGACAATAATCGCATCTCCAGTGTTGATTACCTCACAAGCAAGAAAAAAAAAGCGAACCCTAAGGCTCGCTTTCAATTTCCGACACTTTAAAGATTAAGCATTCGCTTGAGCTGGTTTCGCTTCTACTTCAATTTCTTCTTTGCCGATTTCACCTTCAGATTTAGCAACAATAGTGTTGACTGCGGTATCGCCCACTACGTTAGAAGATGTACAGAACATATCGTTGATACGGTCAACAGCAGCGATGATTGCCAGACCTTCTGGTGGAAGACCTAATTGGTGAAGAAGAACGCCGACCATTACAACGCCGCCACCCGGAACGCCACCCGCACCGATAGATAGCAGAAGGATGGTAAGACCCAGAGTGAATACGTCTGCCGTGTTGATAGGCTGACCAAATGCGTTCGCCACGAAGATAGTCGCTAGTGCAATGTAGATAGATACACCTGACATGTTCATTGTTGCACCTAGTGGTACACCAAAGCCTGCTACTGACTTAGATACTTTTAGCTTCTCAGTCAAAGTGCGCATTGTAACAGGGATAGTCGCGTTCGAGCTTGCTGTTGATAGAGAGAATAGGATCTGCTCACGCGTTGCACGTAGGAACGTCTTTGGAGAAGTACCCGTTGCAACTCCTACCGCCATTGGATAGAAGAAGAAAATCCAGAAAACTAGCATTGATACAACGAGTGCTACGTAGCCTGCTACAGACATCAGCGTATTTGCGTCAAGTGTTGCACCTAGTTGAATCATCAGCGCGAACACACCAAATGGTGCTAGGCTCATCACTAGACCAACTAGCTTCATCATGATTTCGTTTGCCATCTTGAACGTACGGATAGCTGGGCCACCGCGTGAGTCAAGCGCTTGAATTGCTAGGCCGGTCAGGATAGCCATAAAGATGATTTGTAGCATGTCACCGTTAGCGAACGCCTGAACAGGGTTGCTTGGTACAATGTTTACTACTAGTGAGAAGATGTCTGGTGTTTCAGTGGTCGTTAGTTTAACAGTCTCTGAAATTGTACCTGCTAAGTTCGCGTCAGCGCCCGGTTGGAAGATAAGACCAACAGTCAGTGCAGCGGTAATCGCGATGATGGTGTTAATAATGTATAGAGCAAAGGTTTTACCACCAAGACGTCCAAATGCAGTGATGTCTTTCAAATCAACAATACCACACACAATTGAAACATAGACCAAAGGTACAACAAGTAACTTGATCAGTGATACAAACATACCGCCTGCGCCTTCCGCAGCGCCTAGAAGGTAAGTATCAAAGAT
The DNA here is from genome assembly GCF_001188205.1 of Vibrio sp. VPAP30. Lineage (NCBI taxonomy): Bacteria > Pseudomonadati > Pseudomonadota > Gammaproteobacteria > Vibrionales > Vibrionaceae > Vibrio > Vibrio sp. VPAP30. The sequence continues at coordinate 187,798 of NZ_LBLS01000043.1, read as the reverse complement.
TGCAATCCCGCTGAAAAGGTACTGAATCGCAGTACCAATTAGTAGACCAGCAAACAAGCCTACAAAAATCTTGCTTGAAAGCGATTTATCCATCATCCATCTCCAGAATGTTGTGTTCTTAAATTATGGTTTTATAGTTTATTCCGCCACTATTTACGACGGAGTTCGCACATAATACACACAAAGGTTACAAAATAAAGACTTTGTTTACGATAATGTTACAAGTTTCAAATCAGAAATTAATTTTCAGTTAAAGTTCATCACAAGAATAATTCACCAAATCAATTAGTTATTGACAACATACAAATCTAGCCCGGAAGGATAAAAAAAGAGAGGCTTAAGCCTCTCTTGTGTTTAAAACATCTTGTATGCGCAAATTATTTAGCGACCATCACCATGGCTGGACGAACAACACGTCCGTTTAGCTCATAACCTTTTTGCATCACGAACATCACTGTGTTTGACTCATGATCAGGGCTTTCTTGAATTGACATCGCTTGATGCATTTCAGGGTTGAACGCTTCACCTTCAGGATTGATCTCTTTAAGACCAAACTTAGAAACGGTGTCAACAAACGTTTTGTGGGTTAGTTCAACACCTTCTAGCAGTGGCTTCACAACCTCACTCTCAGTATCAGCAGCCTGAATCGCACGCTCTAGGTTGTCGATCACTGGAAGTAACTCTTCAGCAAACTTGTTTAGCGCATATTTACGAGCTTTGTCGATTTCTGTTTCGGTACGGCGGCGCATGTTTTCAACTTCCGCCTTAGCGCGTAAAACACCATCTTGCTGTTCTTGAATTCTCGCTTCGCTAGTCAGCAGCGCGGCTTCTAATTGAGCAATCTTAGCGTCTTTCTCATCACCAATTTCTTCAAGTTCAGCCTCAGCATCTTGAGCTGTCGCCTCAACTTTCTCTGCCTCTTCGATGATTTGATCCAGCTCTTCTTCTGTAACTTTGTTTTCTTCGTTGCTCATGATATCTCCAGAATTGTTCATCATTGGTCCCCAACACATCACGTTTATCGTATTGGGATACACAAAAATTCGCATAAATAGCTAACTTGCCATTATTATGGGGATGAAGATTGTCGAATCAAGCCTATTTGGTGCGGAAAACCTATGAAAAAACCTTTTGAAGTGATCGCCATCATTGGTAAACCAAGAGATCAGCAAGCTATAGCCACTCATCGAGAGCTCTATACCTGGCTTCAAAGTGAAGGTTACAAAGTGTATATCGACGATAGACTGTGCGAAATCTTAGATGACATTCCTAAAGATGATTTTGCCAGTCTGATTCAACTTGGTCGTATTGCGGATCTAGCCATCGTTGTGGGTGGTGACGGCAACATGCTTGGTGCAGCGCGTGTCCTATCACGTTTTGATATCTCGGTTATCGGTGTGAATCGCGGCAACCTGGGTTTCTTGACTGATTTAAACCCTGAAGATTTCCAAACGGCGTTATCGGCGGTGTTAAACGGCGAGTTCATTGAAGAAGAGCGCTTCTTGCTTGAGGCAGAGATCCATCGACACGGGCAGGTTAAAAGCCATAATGCAGCCCTAAATGAAGCAGTACTTCACCCAGGGCAAGTCGCCCATATGATCGAATTTGAAGTTTATATCGATGATAGTTTCGCGTTTTCTCTTCGTGCTGATGGGTTAATCATCTCGACACCAACAGGTTCTACGGCCTACTCTCTCTCTGGTGGAGGCCCTATTTTGTCACCAAGCTTAAATGCTATCTCACTTGTGCCTATGTTCCCACACACGCTTTCTAGCCGGCCACTGGTTGTAGACAGTAAGCGCCACATCAAACTGATTGTCTCACCAGATAATCGCGGCACACAAGAAGTCGGCTGTGATGGTCAAGTTTCACTCCCCGTTTCACCTGGCGATGAAGTCCACATCTACCAAAGCCCAAATGTACTTAAGCTAATCCACCCGAAAGATTACAGCTATTACCATGTCCTGAGAAACAAATTGGGCTGGTCGAGTCGGTTGTTTTAGGAGCTTAGTAAGTAATGACAGAACAAGATACAATGTTCTGTCATTACTGAGGTGGAGGAACGACAGAGTCAGGAATCTCTCAAAGAGAGTCGTATAAGTTCCCCCAATTACGATTGGTTTCATTGATTAATCTCCCTTTCCATTCTCGTTTCCATTTTTTCATCTGTTTCTCTCTCACAATGGCGTCTTTGATATCAAGATAAAGCTCATAGTGGACTAAACGGTCAATGTTATACCGCTTGTTAAATCCATCTACACTACCATTTTTGTGCTGCCATACCCGCGCTTTTAGATTACTAGTGACGCCAATGTACAAACAGCTACCGGACTGGTTAGCCAGTATGTATATAGCAGGTTGTTTCACATGGACTCCTTCACCTAACCCCACGCTCCATCAATAATAGATGGACTCTCTGAATAAAAAGTTTGAAAAAAGAACCATTAAGCCAAGCCGTTGCGAGATTCCCTACTCACTCCTTCGTCGCTCTATGGAATGACAATAAACTCCTCCTACAAGGTTTAGATCCTCTTCAAAAAATTCTAAATACAATCTTTACTGTATAAAGAAACAGTATATACTGTTTTCTTATACAGTATTGTTCATTTAAACAGGTGCGTAAAATGCTGGCTCATCTAAGTGTTAATAATTTTGCAATTGTTAAGTCTCTACAGCTAGAGCTATCCAAAGGAATGACAACCATTACCGGTGAAACAGGTGCGGGGAAATCCATCGCCATTGACGCCCTCGGTTTGTGTTTAGGCGGGCGAGCGGAAGCCAGCATGGTACGTCAGGGGGAAGAGAAAACCGAAGTCAGTGCAGCTTTCTCTTTAGAGAACAATATCAATGCCACTCGTTGGTTAGAAGACAATGATCTGCTAGACGGCAACGACTGTATTTTACGTCGAATAATCAGCAAAGAAGGTCGGTCACGTGCGTTTATTAACGGCAGCCCAGTCCCACTTTCTCAGTTAAAAACTTTGGGGCAGCTTTTAATTAACATCCACGGTCAGCACGCTCACCATCAGTTGATGAAAAGTGACTATCAGATGGCAATGCTAGATCAATATGCTGGTCACTCTAACCAACTTAAAAATACACGCAACGCCTACCAGTCTTGGCGTCAAGCAGATAACAACCTTAAACAGTTAAAAGAAAACAGTGCGGCCAACCTAGCTCAGAAGCAACTTCTTGAGTACCAAATAAAAGAGCTGAATGAACTCTCTCTTGGCGAGGACGAATATGAAAAACTCGAACAAGAACACAAACGCCTATCAAACAGCGGCGAACTTGCCGCTACCTGCCAACAAGCCATCGAGCTTATTTATGAAGGTGAGGAAGTTAACGCGCTTGGTATTTTGCAATCAGCCAATCACTCCTTAGTTCAACTTGCAGAATTGGATGAAAAACTGGCTGAACTACCAAATATGCTTGCAGAAGCCATCATTCAAGTCGAAGAAGCTAACAGCGAGTTACGCAATTACTTAGACAATATTGATGTCGATCCTGCACGCATGGCTTATGTGGAAGAACGCTTCTCTAAAGTCATGTCGATGGCGAGAAAACATCATGTTATGCCTAATGAACTTTACCAACACCATCAAGATCTACTTGGTCAAATTGAAGCACTTGATTGCTCGGAAGAACGCCTAGAAGAACTTGAACAAGAAGTAGAAAACAAATACCAAAGCTTCCTAACAACGTCAGAAAAACTACACAAATCGCGCACTCGATACGCAAAAGAATTAAATAAACTGATCACGACTAGCATGCGCGAGCTCAGCATGGAAAAAGCACAGTTCCGTATTGAGGTATCTAATGAAGGTACCCACCCCTCTCCACTAGGTATGGATACCGTTTGCTTTGTTGTCTCAACCAACCCAGGACAACCGATGCAACCTATTGCCAAAGTCGCCTCTGGTGGTGAGCTTTCTCGTATTTCATTAGCTATCCAAGTAATTACAGCACAGAAAGTCGACACTCCTAGCCTAATCTTCGATGAAGTTGATGTAGGTATCAGTGGTCCAACGGCGGCAGTGGTCGGAAGAATGCTGCGCCAACTTGGCGAGTCAACTCAAGTTCTGTGTGTCACTCACCTTCCTCAAGTTGCTGGCTGCGGTCACCAACAGCTCTTTGTCGCTAAACAAACCAAGGCGGGGAAAACAGAAACGCAGATGCGCCGCTTAGATAATGAACAACGTGTGTCCGAGTTAGCTCGTTTATTGGGCGGAAGTGAGATTACTGATTCAACACTGGCTAACGCGAAAGAACTGCTTATCGCTGCTTAATCCCTACTTTTTCGAGTCAAAGTCCCTTTCTGTGAGGAATTTTGACTCGACTTTGCAACCAAATTCAAAATTCATGGTCTGAATCAATTCAAAATGCTTTCAGCTTTTTACTTTGGCGCCTAGCTTGTTTATTATCGGCTGAGTTTGATTTTTATCAGTTACAAGAATTTAAGTATGCAATTAAAAAAGTGGCTTATCGCTGTACCACTCGCTATGACTATGCTGACAGGCTGCTCGCTATTAGAAAAGCTCGTATACCGCATTGATATAAACCAAGGCAACTATGTAGAGCAATCTGCAGTAGAGCAATTAAAGTTTGGCATGACTAAAGAGCAAGTCCGCTATGTAATGGGCTCACCTATGCTTGTCGAGAATGGTTACCCAGATACTTGGTACTACATCTACCACCATACCGAAGGTCACCAAGACTCTATTCAGAAAAACCTGATCGTTGACTTTAACGATGAAGGCCAATTAGTTGATGTCGCTGGCGATTTCCCACCGAGCAAAGATTTCTTTGAGAGTATTAACTAGAAAGCTAGAAAGCTAGAGAGCTAGAGAGCTAGAGAGCTAGAGAGCTAGAGAGCTAGAGAGCTAGAGAGCTAGAGAGCTAGAGAGCTAGAGAGCTAGAGAAATTTGGAGGGTTGGCGTATTACGTCAACCCTTTTTGTTTCAATAAATTAAGCTGTCATCCTCAAGAACGAAGAATGAGTGAGTTGGGGATCTCTTAAAGCAAGTCGATGACGTATGGAGATTTTCTACTCCTTCCTTCGTCAGTCTAGGGATTGACGATATAGCATCGCTCTCCTCTCGAAGGGTGCGGTCCTACCCCGACTCTCGGAGCGAAGCGGTCTAGCCCCTCGAAGGACGAAGTCCGTTCCCGCTCTTTAAGCCTCTTTCCTTAAGGGATTTTTCTTACCGCCTGTTACTGGGTCTACAGAACCTGCAGCTTTAGCTTGCTCGGCACGTTTACGACGGATTTCTTTCGGGTCTGCTAGCAGTGGGCGATAAATCTCAATACGATCTTTATCATTGATCGTCGTATCAAGTTTAACGTTGCGACTGAACACACCGACTTTGTTTTTCTTTAGGTCAATCTCTGGGTATAACTCAAGGACACCAGATTGGACAATGATCTCTTCAACGGTCATCGACTGATTAACCACTAGCGTAAACACGCGCTGCTCTTGCGGCAATGCGTATACGACTTCAACATGAATCATTTCAGATTCAATACTCATAAGCGGGGTACACCTGTTTTGCGCGCTTGGTAAAAGCATTAACCATGTTACTGGTTAGCTCGTTAAACACCTTACCAAATGCCATTTCAATCATCTTACTTGAAAATTCGAACTCAAGCTTAAGCTCAACTTTGCATGCCTGATCATCAAGCGGAGTAAAGAACCATCCACCTTTAAGTGTTTTAAACGGTCCATCGACTAAGTTCATGATGATCGCTTCACCATCAACCAACTCATTCGAAGTTGTAAAAGTTTTGCTAATCCCTGCTTTTGCGACATCGACAGAAGCTACCATCGCATTTGAGCTAGATTCAATCACACGTGAACCAGAGCAACCCGGCAAAAACTCAGGGTAACTTGCAACATCATTCACTAGATTGAACATCTGCTGGGCACTAAACGACACTAAAGCAGAACGACTAACTTGCTTCATCTTGACTCCTTAATACATCTGCTTGAACTTCAAGCTTGCAGCAATTTTACTTTTATTTGCACTCAGCGCAAATAAAGGGATTTCCTAACTTAGCTCCTAACCGTATAATGCAGCCATTATGGCAAAGAAAAAATCAAAACAAAAAGCGGGTAGCAATACCATCGCTGTCAACAAGAAAGCTCGCCACGAATACTTCATTGATGATGAAATTGAAGCTGGGCTTGAGCTACAAGGCTGGGAAGTTAAGTCACTTCGTCAAGGCAAAGCAAATATCGCTGAAAGCTATGTTTTCATGCGTGACGGTGAAGCTTTTGTCAGTGGTATGACGATTACTCCTCTTAATCAAGCATCTACCCACGTCGTTGCTAACCCAACGCGCGTGCGAAAACTCCTTCTGAGCCGTCGTGAACTCGACAACCTACTCGGTCGCATCAACCGTGAAGGTATGACATTAGCAGCACTATCACTGTACTGGTCACGCTCATGGGTTAAAATGAAAATTGGTGTAGCGAAAGGTAAAAAGCTGCACGACAAACGTACTGATCTTAAAGAAAAAGATTGGGCTCGTGAAAAAGCACGATTTATGAAGAGCTCATTGCGTTAATCTTGAGCACTTAAACGCACAAGTATAGACAGGCTACGCTTTTCTGGTACTATGCGAGGAACACTTGGGGCTGATTTAGGATTCGACAGGAATTTTGAAGTCTGAGGTGCATGCCGTGGGGCGGTTGGCCACGTAAAAAGCCGCAAAAAAATAGTCGCAAACGACGAAAACTACGCACTAGCAGCTTAATAACCTGCTCAGAGCTCTCTCGCCCTAGCTTCCGCACGTAAGACGGGGACCAACGAGAGATCAAACCCAAACGCGCTAGCCCGGATTCTCCCGCCTGAGAGATGAACGGCGAATTATAATTCAGGATAGTCATTTACTAGCGTGTCGGTTCGCAGGTACTTGGTGAATTTAAAGATCGACTAAGCATGTAGTACCAATGATGAATGGTTTTTGGACGCGGGTTCAACTCCCGCCAGCTCCACCAAACGTTTGGAAAGGCGCTAACTCATAGAGTTAGCGCCTTTTTTGTATACTTACCAAATTTCGTCGATGATTTCGTTTTTGTACTGCTGTGCTTTAGCAAGTTCGTCGTTAAACATATATTGCTTCACGTCGAGGATTTCTTTTTCGACATCCTCATCGCCATTTTCCTGAGCAATCTCAAACCATGCCAATGATTTGGCAAAATCACTGAATACACCATGACCATTTCGATACGCATACACTAGATTTGTTGCTTTAGAGGCTATCCCTCAACCGGAATCTGTTCAGTTTCCATTCCTTCCGACAAAACACTCACTAAGAACGTGATGATTTTCACGCTTTCTGTGCCATTCAGCCATTATTAGGAATTTTTCCTAGTCGATCTAAGCCGCCCTCTCATGTGGTTAACAAACCTACTCTATAAAATCGCAGCTAGAAAAAAGAAATAGAGCACTCTGTGCATCACACCAATTACAAGAGAGTTGACGATGTTAAAATTCCTTGATCAGGTCCGGAAGCCTACCTTAGACCTTCCCGTCGAAGCGCGTAGAAAAATGTGGTTCAAACCCTTTATCCAATCTTACCTAGTGGTATTTATTGGCTATTTAACCATGTACCTAATTCGTAAGAACTTCAACGTCGCGCAAAACGACATGATTTCAACTTACGGTTTGTCGATGACAGACTTAGGTTTGATCGGCCTTGGCTTCTCGATTACTTACGGTATTGGTAAGACAGTGGTTTCTTACTACGCTGACGGAAAGAACACCAAGCAGTTCCTCCCTTTTATGCTGATCCTTTCTGGTCTGGCAATGCTTGGGTTCAGCTTCAGCATGGGTGGAGGCAGCGCAAGCCTATTCTTAATGGTTGCGTTCTACGCTCTGAGCGGTTTCTTCCAAAGTACTGGTGGCCCTTCGAGTTACTCGACCATCACTAAATGGACCCCTCGTAACAAGCGTGGTTCGTATCTAGGCCTTTGGAATATGTCGCACAACGTCGGTGGTGCGGGTGCGGCGGGTGTCGCTCTGTTTGGTGCCAACTACCTGTTCGACGGTCACGTAATTGGTATGTTCGTGTTCCCTTCTATCATTGCGATCATCGTTGGTTTCATCGGTATGCGCTTTGGTAACGACTCTCCTGAATCGTACGGTCTTGGTAAAGTTGAAGAGCTATTTGATGAAGCAGTGAGTGAAGAAGACGAAGCGGCTGAAGAAAATCAAATGACCAAGAAAGAGATCTTTGTTGAGTACGTACTGAAAAACAAAGTTATCTGGCTACTTTGCTTCGCCAACATCTTCCTCTACATCGTTCGTATCGGTATCGACCAATGGTCGACGGTTTACGCATACCAAGAACTGGGGTTATCAAAAGAAACGGCAATCTCTGGTTTCACTCTGTTTGAAGTTGGCGCACTCGTCGGCACCTTAATGTGGGGCTACTTATCTGATCTTGCTAATGGCCGTCGCGCTTTGGTGGCTTGTGTCTCGCTTGGTTTGATCATTGTTTCACTCGAGTTCTACCAACACGCCACCAGCGAGTTTATGTACTTAGCGTCTCTGTTCGTACTTGGCTTCTTGGTATTCGGTCCGCAGCTTCTTATCGGTGTCGCTGCTGTTGGCTTTGTGCCTAAAAAAGCAATCAGTGTAGCTGATGGTGTTAAAGGTACTTTTGCTTACCTAATCGGTGACAGCTTCGCTAAATTGGGCTTAGGTATGATTGCCGATGGTACGCCGATCTTTGGTTTAACTGGTTGGAAAGGTACATTCGCCGCCCTAGATACATCAGCGGTTATTTGTATCACTCTACTTGCTTTCGTTGCCATTGCAGAAGAGAAGAAGATCCGCCAAAACAAGAAAAAGCTTCAACTAGCCGAAAGCCAATCTTAATTAATTCGCGCGCTTTGCCAACCAAAGCGCGTAAGATCATTAATTTTAGTTGTTCTGTTTAGTATCATTACTGGTTTTTCTTTGAGCTCACTGGAGCTCATTTTCGTTTGTGTATTGCTGAAGTCTGGTATTTAAGATGATTAACGTAGCGCTTGTAGATGACCATGTCATTGTCCGTTCTGGATTTGCTCAATTATTGAGTTTAGAAACAGACATGAAGGTTGTTGGTGAATTTAGCTCAGTAGCAGAAGCTCGTAATGGCTTACCTGCCTGCAAGCCAAATGTTGTCATTCTCGATATCTCGATGGCAGACGAAAGTGGGCTTACCCTACTAAGCGAAATTCCCTCAGGCATTGCTTGTGTCATGCTAAGCGTACACGACTCACCAGCAATGGTAGAAAAAGCGCTCAAGCTTGGTGCTAAAGGTTACTTGAGCAAACGCTGCGGTCCCGATGAGTTGATTCAAGCGGTCAGAACCAGCGCTGCGGGTGGTTGTTACCTTACACCTGATATCGCTTTGAAACTAGCGACTCCTAGCGACAAAGCCGAAACACTCACTCAGCTCACACGCCGAGAAAGTGAAGTATGTCAATTGCTTGCTCGTGGCTTAGATGTCAAATCTGTCGCCACCGAACTTGGGTTAAGCCATAAAACGGTACATGTCCATCGAGCAAATGCTTTAGACAAGCTTGGTGTAAAGAACAACGTCGAGTTGGCAAAATTGTTCACCCAAGAGTCATTTTAATGCGTAGCTACACCATTACCTCCATTTGTGGCTTTTTCATGACCGCCTGCGCATGGTTTTGCTTGTGGGTTATCGCCTACTATTTTGTTAATGATGCAGAGCTGGCTATTTTGCTGTTCCCATTTGCTTTACGTTTAGGAATCACACTACACACGCGAACTAAGTACTGGGCGATTGTATACCTTGCCGAATGGGGATTGACAGTTGCACTGGCGCTATTGCTTGAGCAGCCTCAGTGGCTGATGGTGCTCGTCGCCAGTGTTTTGAGTATCCCTGTCGTTTACTTAGCTAAAAAATATTACCACGGTGATCAAAACCAGCACCTAGCTGTGATGGCGGTGTTAATCCTTGTCACATCGTGCATTAACGTTATATCGGTAGGCTTTCATGTTCAGTCTGTTTATATGCTGTGGCTGGCAAGTATTGCTGGTGGCTTAATGATCTTGCCGATGTGTTACCTGCTTTGGAACTATCTATTTCAAAGTCCTTGGTCACCACTGACGTCTAACCTGTTAGCCAATAATATTGAGTTCAAAGTCCGCCATATTGTGCTTTACACCGTGCTCTTAATTGCCAGTATTTTAATTCAAACCAGTTTGCCCGATGAGCTTAAACGCTTTGCTCCTTTCTGTATGGCCATTCCTATCATTGTTCTGGCTCTGCGTTACGGTTGGCAAGGTGCATTCCTAGCGACCATGTTAAACAGTATCGCCCTTATCGCTGCTCGCAGTGGCGTATCTAACTTAGAAATAACGGATCTGCTTTTATCTCTCTCGGCGCAAACCCTGACTGGAATCATGCTTGGTTTAGCTGTGCAAAAACAGAAAGACCTTAATCACAAATTGCGGGGGGAGTTGTCTCGTAATCAGACCTTGTCTCGCCAACTGATTCAAGCAGAAGAGTCGGTACGAAAAGATATCGCCAGAGAACTTCATGACGAAATCGGCCAGAACATTACCGCAATTCGAACACAAGCAAGCATCATTAAGCGCATTGATAACGCAGAAATGAATACTCGCTGTGCGAATACGATTGAAAACCTTTCTCTCAATGTCTATGACACGACTAAAAACCTGCTCAGCAAACTAAGACCAAAAATGCTTGATGACTTAGATCTCAAAGAATCCGTGCAGCAACTGACTCGTGAGATGGAGTTCGACAACCACGGCACACGAGTGGTACTTGATTGGAATGGTGACTATGAATCATTAAGTGACACGCTCAAAGTTACTCTGTTTCGCCTATGCAAGGAAACACTCAATAACGCCGCTAAATACGCCAACGCTACATCCATCATTATCGAGCTATATATCGATGAGCAGCTATCGCTCAACATTGCAGACAATGGTGTCGGCTTTAAAACCGAAGAGTGTATGAAAGGAATGGGCATACGTGGTATGCAAGAGCGCGTTCATGCATTGGGGGGAAAGATGTTTATCTATTCTCTTAACGATCATGTAGAAGGCACACAAATTGCCTTCACCCTACCTAAGGTATAACGGGCATGTTTGGCTTATTTCAATCTCCACGCTATACGCAAGCACCGCTTAGCAAAATTGAAGTCGATGGGCGTTATCGATACTGGCGACTGCACATCATGCTTGGCATGTATTTGGGCTACGCCGGATTTTACTTTACGCGCAAAACCTTTAACTATGCCGCACCTGCGATGATAGTCGACCTTGGCTTAGACAAAGGTGACATCGGCTTAATTGGCACGCTTTTCTACATTACTTACGGTTTGTCTAAGTTTATTTCCGGCACCATATCCGATCGCTCTAACCCTCGTTTCTTTATGGGTGTCGGTCTTATTGCATCCGGCTTGATCAACATTGCATTTGGCTTTTCAAGTTCATTGGTGGCCTTGGCCGCACTGTGGGTTATAAATGCCTGGTTTCAGGGGTGGGGGTGGCCATCATGCTCTAAGCTCCTCACCACCTGGTATTCACGTTCTGAACGCGGCTTTCTATGGGCTATTTGGAATACGGCCCACAACGTCGGCGGGGCGCTGATTCCTTTGCTCGTTGGCTTTATCACCCTTCACTATAGCTGGCGTGAAGGCTTTATCATTCCTGGTGTTATTGGCGTAATTCTCGGCGTGATTGTCTGTTGGCGCTTAAGAGATAAACCAACCACACAAGGCCTGCCGACCGTTGGTCAATGGCGAAATGATGCTCTGGAGCTGGCCCAGGAGAATCATGGTCAGGGGTTAAGCTATCGAGAAATCCTCAAACTTTATGTCTTTAATAACAAATACATCTGGTTACTCGCCTTTAGTTACGTATTGGTTTACATCGTTCGCACTGCGATTAACGATTGGGGAAACCTATACTTAACAGAGCAACACCATTACAGCCTGATCAATGCCAACGCCGCGTTGTCTATGTTCGAAATTGGCGGTTTTGTTGGTTCTCTTGTCGCTGGTTGGGGGTCAGATAAATTGTTTGGCGGAAATCGCGGCCCTATGAACCTTCTGTTTGCTGCGGGTATTTTTCTGTCTGTTGCCGCCTTGTGGCTGATGCCCTTGACCAACTTCGCCTTCCAAGCTGCGGGGCTCTTCTCTATTGGCTTCTTTGTATTTGGCCCACAAATGTTGATTGGTATGGCCGCGGCGGAGTGCTCCCATAAAGACTCGGCGGGCGCTGCTACCGGTTTTGTCGGTTTATTTGCCTACATGGGGGCAGCACTGTCTGGCTACCCACTAGCGTTAATTCTTGAACAGTATAACTGGACTGGATTCTTTATCACTATCTCGGTATGTGCTGCTGTTATTGGCTTACTGCTGCTGCCATTTCTCCAAGCACAACCTTCACGCAAACCTCTCGCTCCCAAACTTCGATTGTAGAAACTGCTGCTCTACACACTCTAGGGTGAGCTAACCCCTCACCCGCCTAACCTCCACTTTTTGCTTCCGATTCAGTTCGGAGGGTTTTCTACGGGTAAAATTTATGAATTTGAACACTATTTCATCGAAAAACTTCTTCAAAATGGATAACAAAATCCAAAACTATGATTGGGGAAGTCGTACTGCTATCCAAGATCTGTTTGGCTTTGCCAACTCAGAACAACACCCACAAGCGGAAATCTGGATGGGCACTCACCCAAATGGTTGCTCCATGATTCAAGAAGAAAATTCGACCGTGTCTTTGTCTGATTTAATCAAAAATCATCAAATAGCTTGCTTGTCTCAAGCTACCGCTGAAGTCTATGGAGACTTACCTTTCTTATTCAAAATTCTTGCTGCCGATAAAGCCCTATCGATCCAGGTTCATCCAAATAAACAAGATGCGGAGCAAGGTTACGCCAACGAACAAAAGCTTGGTGTCCCTCTCGATGCTTTTAATCGCAACTACAAAGATGCCAACCACAAACCCGAACTGGTTTACGCATTAACCGACTACCAAGCAATGAACGGTTTCCGCCCATTTGATGAGATCATTGCAGCTTTTCAGCAGTGTGAAATTCCTGAAATTAGTGAGTATTTGGAGCAATTTAAGCGTAATCCCAATCAAGTTGGTCTGAGTACGTTCTTTGTCGAGTTGCTTTCGATGCGAAAAGAGCGGAAAAACAATGCACTGAGCCACCTATTGAGCTGCGCAGCGACAAATCAAGCAGACCCTATTTATGAGTTAATTTTTGATCTTTCATTGCAGTACCCTAATGATGTCGGCTTGTTTGCGCCACTGCTGCTTAATGTCGTGACTCTAAAACCAGGCGAAGCTATGTTCCTAAGCGCAAGAACACCTCATGCCTATATCAAAGGAACTGGGCTAGAAATTATGGCAAACTCAGACAACGTGCTGCGCGCAGGCCTAACACCGAAACACATCGACATAGAAGAGTTGGTTAAATGCACGGATTTTGTGCCTAAACCAATAAACACTCTGCTCACACAAGCTAAAGTAAATGGCTGTGAGCACAATTTCCCTGTACCAGTACACGACTTTCAGTTCTCTATTTATCAAGCGCCTCAGCAACAAGTTCAAATGTCGAGTGCCGAAATTCTAATGCCAATTGATGGTGACTTAACATTACATGCAGAAACGGGTGAACAGTTAACTTTAACCAAAGGCCAGTCAGCTTTCATTCCCGCTTACGTTGGCCGTTACACCATCTGTAGTGAAGGTCGTGTGGCTCGAGCTTTTAATGCCTAGACACTAGTGGTAGACAGGGTTTACTCGTTTAAAAATTCACCATGAGTGGCTCACTGTATTTACTAAACTACACGTTAAAAGGCGCTTATCTTTATAGATAGGCGTTTTTTGTTTCGACAAAATTCACCACTTGGCGCCACTACCTAGTGACAGTTCTCCTCCTCTTTGCCCGTGACTCACACTTTGATTGCCACTAGCTACATCCAAACAACCAGCGAAAACTTACACATCAAAACATTAGATAACTAACCAAGAAAGCAGATGGATACGATCGTTTTTGCGTCAAATTTGCAGTCAGTCACACTTAAGGTTATAGTTGCGTCGCAAAAATTACTTTGAACTCAAAACAAATGGAGGGCGGTTTTAGTGTTTTTCTTGAAAAAGTTAAGCACACTATAAAAACGTAAACCTTGTATTTATGGAAAATGCATTAAAAAAATACAGTATCGAAACCACCGATTATCAAGTTGGGCAAGACAACGTACAAAAGTGGGGCTTCGATATCCACAATCCAGTATTTGGGATTAGCGCTGGTCTTGTGATCCTATGCCTTCTTTCTCTTCTTATTGTTGAACCTGCGACTGCACGCGATGCACTGAACGGTTTAAGAAACGGCATCATCGCTCAATTTGATTCCTTCTTTATGTGGTCCACTAACTTCTTTATTCTGTTTGCTATAGCACTTTTGCTCTCACCATTAGGCAAGATTCGTATTGGTGGTAAAAGCGCTAAAGCTGAACATTCGACCGTTTCATGGTTATCCATGCTGTTTGCCGCAGGTATGGGAATTGGGCTACTTTTCTGGAGCGTTGCTGAGCCAACCGCCTACTTTACCGACTGGTATGGTATGCCGCTAAACGCCGAGGCTTATAGCGAACAAGCAAAGTCTCTTGCGATGGGTGCTACCATGTTCCACTGGGGCATTCATGGCTGGGCTATTTATGCGATAGTAGCTTTATCTTTAGCCTTCTTCGCCTTTAACAAAGGACTACCGCTTTCTCTACGCTCTGCTTTCTACCCACTATTTGGTGATAGAGCGTGGGGCTGGTTAGGCCATGTCATTGATATTCTAGCTGTTCTTTCAACCCTATTTGGTTTAGCGACCTCTTTAGGCTTAGGTGCACAACAAGCAACCAGCGGCATCAATCATGTATTTGGTCTTAATGGCGGTATTGGCATGCAGATGATTGTTATCACCTTCGTGACCTTTATCGCGGTGCTATCAGTTGTTCGCGGTATTGATGGTGGCGTCAAGCTGCTGAGTAACATAAATATGCTGATCGCATTTGCTCTATTGGCATTTGTGATTTTCATTAGCTTTGATACCGCAATGCTATCACTGTGGGATACCACACTCGCTTATGCGCAAAACATCATTCCGCTAAGTACCCCTCATGGTCGAGAAGACATCGACTGGATGCACGGCTGGACTGTATTCTACTGGGCTTGGTGGGTATCTTGGTCGCCATTTGTAGGCATGTTTATCGCGCGAGTGTCGAAAGGCCGAACGGTGCGTGAATTCCTGTTTGCTGTGATCATTATTCCAACCGTTGTGACTCTTGTCTGGATGTCGGTATTTGGTGGTATTGCGTTAGACCAAGTCGTCAATAATGTTGGTGAGCTTGGCGCAAACGGCTTAACTGATATCTCACTGACGTTGTTCCATGTCTATGATGCACTACCATACAGCTCGATTATTTCAGTACTTTCTATTGTATTGATCTTGGTATTTTTTATTACTTCATCGGATTCTGGCTCCCTAGTCATCGACAGTATCACCGCTGGTGGCAAAATTGATGCACCTGTCCCACAACGTATCTTCTGGGCATGTATCGAAGGCTCGATTGCAGCGGTTATGCTTTGGATTGGTGGTAAAGAGGCATTGCAAGCGCTTCAATCTGGGGTTGTTGCAACAGGTCTTCCTTTCACTCTTGTCCTACTCGTAATGTGTGTCAGCCTGATCAAAGGCTTGCGCTCAGAGCTACCGGCTTATCAGTCCTCGACTCGACAAGTAACTGCCTAACTCTAAGCGAGACAAACTCAATGGGCGCTATTTCTAGCGCCCTTTTTTATGTTTCTCAATCGATCACCTCTTCCACTACTGCGTATACTAAATTTATTGTTTTAGAGGAGGCAGCAATCAATGAGTAAACGGCCTATCAATATCATCGCACTCGATCATATTGTGCTGCGAACTAGCCAGATCAATAACATGCTGCATTTTTATCAAGACATTCTTGGCTGTGTGATTGAACGAGAAAAACTCGATATTGGGCTTACTCAACTAAGAGCAGGTAGCGCATTAATTGACATCGTGACAGTCGATAGTGAACTAGGCCGAATGGGGGGGAAAGCGCCACAGCAAAATGGCAGAAACGTTGACCACTTCTGTCTGCAGGTGACAGCCTTCAATGAAAATGAGCTCATTGAATACTTACATCAAAATAAGATACAGACACCAAACTTCACAGAGCGATATGGCGCGCAAGGTTACGGACGTTCACTCTATATCCAAGATCCGGAAGGGAATACGGTAGAGCTGAAACCGTACAATGAAAACCCTGATTTTGTCCGCCAAGATATAACTTAATATAAAAAGAGCTAGCACCTTTGCTAGCTCTAAGACTCTTAAATTGATACGGAGACTACTTTTTACGGATCTCTGCAATGTTACTGTAGCCAGAAACCTCTGATCCTTTGATCGCTTTGACACGGTAGCCATAATTGCCATTCGGTAAGCTGCCAAACTCAGTATCTGTAAATGAGGTGGTTCCGGTGTGATTAGACTCGATCACAACAAAATTGAACTGTCCCTTACGTTTCAACCCTCGCTCAATAACAAAGCTGTCAGCGTTAGCATTATCCACCCAACTTAAGCTTGTGCTATTACCTCCGCCCGAGACCTGCAAGTTACTCGGTGCTGGCAAAGTGCCAGGTTCTGGTTCCGAGGAAGAATCGACCGTTACTCTAATTGTCTCTGAGGTGGCTTGGTCGACAGCGTTTTCAACCGTAATACGGTATCTGTAATCGCCTGTGTCTGGCACGGTATCAACGTAATTCGTCGAGTCTGGCCCAAGGGTAGCAACACGCTCAAAGCTTATTCTGCCTCGACGTTTAACCCCTCGCTCAACGAAGTAACCCGTTTCGCTGAGGCTGTTGTCTTGCCAAGTCAGTGAGACATCCAAACCATCGACCGTCGCGGATAGATTAGTTGGGGCAACAAGCACTGATGAATCAACCACAGAGACAGTAACATTGGTGCTATTTGGTGCTCCTGCATTATCAGTAACCGTCAAGGTGACTGTGTAGTTACCTGCCGCACCATAAGCATATTCAACATTGGCCGATGAACTAGAGTCGCCATTGTCGAAATCCCAAGCGTAACTGACGATCGAGCCATCAGAGTCTGATGAATTTGATCCGACGAAGAAAATGCTTTCACCAATATCATAACTTGGCTGAGGATTGGTGATCTCTATAACGGGAGTCGGCAATTCATTGGTAACCTGAATCGTGGTTACTTCTGCGTCAGACAATCCATCATTGTCTGTCACCGTCAAGCTGACTTGAAAACTCCCCGCTTGCTGATAGGTATGGTCGACAATCGCACTGTTCGACGTTGTCCCATCGCCAAAGTCCCATTGATATGAAACGATAGTCCCGTCAGGATCACTTGAATTGGTACCATCAAAGTTAACCGAGGTACCAAAAGGCACGGAATTGTCACTCACAACAATGACCGCTACAGGAGATTGAGTATTACCCAAATTCTGCGCGAAAGTTACGGCAGCAAAAGCATCAACCAAACCATGGCCAAACACATTATCATCTCCCGCTGCGCCTATATCGACCGCGGTAGAGAACAGGCCATTTTCGATTTCATCTGGTGTAATCGCCGGATTAGCCGCAACCATTAATGCCGCAATACCTGCAGTCAGAGGCGACGAAAAGGACGTACCGCTATAGTAAACGTATTGATTATTAGGGTAAGTAGTAGCGATCTCTACCCCAGGAGCCGTAATATCAACGTACGCCCCCCAACTGGAAAAGCTTGCTCTGTTATCATTGCGATCCGTTGCGCCGACACCAACTAAGCTAGTGTAATCAGGGTATGTTGGGTGCTCTTGACCGCTGTTGCCCGCCGACATAAACAATAGGCCATTTCTAGCTCTCAAATACTGCGCCGCAGCATCGATCGTTGAGTACTGGATACCACCATAGCTGAGGTTGACCACACGAGCATTATTGTCAGCAGCATACTCAATACAGGTTGCCATGGTCGAGATATAGGCCGAGCTGTTTTGATCACTGATCGCAATTCGAACAGGAATAATATCAACATCCCAGTTCGCGCCCGCTACCCCTGTCGCATTATTACCCACAGCGCCTAACGTACCAGCACTCCCGGTACCATGTCCGTTGGCATCAAAAATATAGTTGGACCCATCATGGGCGTTGAAAGCTAAATCGGTACGTAGATTTGGGCCTAAATCAGGATGATTTACATCAAAACCCGTATCACAGACTCCGACCAACACTGAGCTATTACCCGTGGTGAGATCCCACGCTTGGCGGCTATTTACGTTAGTGTGATGCCACTGATTACCAAACAGTGGGTCGTTGGGTTGTAGCGTCGGTTCCATCGCATAATCGGGTTCGGCGAACTCTACATAGCCACTTTTATCTAAAATCTTAGCAATGGCTTTTTCGCGGCCGTGGTGCTCAAACGTCGCAATCACAATTTGACTGCCTTCTAATGTCCGCTCTGAGACTAAGCCGTTACTTTTCAGCAAAGCATTGAGGCCTTTTAGATCACTCGGTGATGCATTGGCACTAATTTTATAAATTACTGTTCCAGGTCTTAGTGGTTCGGTATCGTTGTTTTGCGCAAAGCTAGGCGATGCGAACAAAAAAACCAACACAATAAGCAACTGATTTAATTTCAAGTCCATGAATTTCACTCGACGCATAACGCCCCTCCAATGCATCCAACTGGCCACTAATAACAGTTTGGTCAATAAGTGCTAGTATGTAAAATTCCCGATAAACGTCAGTCTAATTTCAATGCTCCCCTGATTTCTCATCTAGCCAGCTGAGCTTTTTATAAGCCAAATGAAATCAGAGAGATAAATCTGCGATACAGTGAAGAGAGACGAATGTAGTCGATTAGACTCAATCTAAGCAAAAGGTTTAGAGGTACTAGCGCACACCTGTTCTTAAACGCCATTTATCATGGGTTTACAAAACAAAAACTGACGAGAAACTTCTTAGCTGTATAAATATGAACTTTTTATGACAGTTTAATAACCACATGGAACATAGCATTGTTTAACTTTAGCGTTTAGCTATATTAATGGCTCTGATGTCGCAGATTGTTGCTGCTCAATCTTGTCGCAAATATAGTTACCTATTGGGATAGAAGAGGTCGCTGCAGGTGAAGGGGCATTGCACACATGCAAGCTACGCGGGCTTTGTGCAAACAGAAAATCGTGTACTAGCATGCCATCTTTTAGCACAGCCTGAGCTCTAACCCCCGCAGGATAGGGTTCAAGATCTTCAACTCGAATTTTTGGGCAGTATTTATTCACCAATTTTAAATAGCCTGCTTTCCACCAAGAGTTTTTCGTCTCAATTAACCCCGTTTTTAGATGCTTAGCGGTCACTTTCCAGAAACCACTGAACGAGAGCATTTCGCACACATCGCGAAAACTAAAGTTAATGTGTGAATAACCTTCCCTTTTCCATCCTTGCACCGCATTCGGTCCAACTGTGACACTGCCATCAATCATACGTGTTAGGTGAACACCAAGAAAAGGTAAATCAGGATCAGGAATTGGGTAAATTAGATGGTTGACGATCTTGTTGTACTTAGGCGCAAGGCGGTAATATTCACCACGATAAGGAATGATCTGAAAATCGGTTTGTAGCCCCATCATCTTGGTCATGCGATCGGCCATTAACCCCGAGCAGACCACAAGGAACTGACCTCGGATTGATTGCGCCTGACCGTCACTGACAACCGAAACCTCAACCCTATCTGAGTACTCTTGCAAATCCACCACTGCTGTTCCAAGACGCACCTGCCCACCCGCTTGGCGGAACTCTTGTGCCATCGCCTCCGTGACTTGGCGATAATCCACAATACTGGTGGCAGAAACGGCAATTGCGCCTAGCCCAACTATGTTAGGTTCGCGCCTTTTAAGTTCTTGCAGATCTATCAGTTCAACCTCAATGCCATTTTTCTGGCAACGAGTATACAGCGCCTGCATGCGTTCGACTTCAATCGGGCTTGTTGCAACCAGCAATTTGCCGCAGTTCTCGACCTTGATATTATGCTTGCTGCAGAAGTCGATAGTGGCTGTAACTCCGGCCTTACAAAACTCCGCTTTCAAACTTCCCGGTGCATAGTAGACACCTGCGTGAATCACACCGCTGTTGTGCCCGGTTTGGTGAGATGAGAGTTGCTGCTCTTTTTCTAGCAAGAGAATGGACTTGTCCGGATAACGATTTTGCAATTGCCAAGCCGTCGATACACCGACAATCCCACCACCTATCACAATGTAATCGTAACTCTGATCCACTCTATTGCTCCTTGTCTCTATACCACTCCAAACCACCAATATTAATCGTGACCTTAAACGATTGAAAGATCGACTGATATAGAAAAATATTATCGATAGATACAATTCATACTTAATTAAACGTCGAAACTTTGTGAAACATGGTTAAAATAGCGCGCTTAGATTTTTAACCCTACTGGTTGTTTGAGGAAAAGACATTGAACACGCAACACCTTTTGGCAAGTGACAGCAAAGATATCGAACAAGCTAAAGACATTCTCGCATCTGGCGAGCTTGTTGCGATTCCGACAGAAACCGTTTATGGCCTTGCTGCAGATGCATCAAATCCAGAAGCAGTGAAAAAGATCTTTGCCGCCAAAGGTAGACCAGCGAATCACCCACTGATCGTTCATATTGGAGAGGTCGAGCAGTTGTCTGAGTGGGCAAAAGACATTCCTCAACAAGCCTATACCATTGCCAATGCCTATTGGCCTGGACCTGTGACTTTACTACTCAACAAAGCAGACCAAGCGACACCAGTGGTAACCGGTGGTTTAGACACCATAGGTATTCGTATGCCGGCTCATGAAGTGTTTGCTACTTTGCTGAAGTCTTCAGGCATGGCCGTTGCGGCGCCTTCTGCCAATCCATATAAAAAGCTTAGCCCGACGTCAGCACAGCACGTACTCAACTCATTGGGTGGAAAAATTGCCGCAGTGCTTGATGGTGGAGACTGCACTCATGGCTTAGAGTCAACCATCATTGACCTAACCCAAAAACCTTTCCGTATTCTACGCAGCGGCCCGGTGACAGCAGCGCAACTATCAGAAACGCTAGGCGAAGAAGTGCTGTCACCAAAGGCACACACCGTTGCCGTTCCGGGAAATGTGACTAGCCACTACCAACCTAATACCAGAGTGCGTTTGGTTGACCTTGCTGAGATTGAAAACGCTGAAGGGAGTAACATTGCCTGCCTGCATATTTCCGCCATTGAAATCCAAAGCTTTAAGTCGAAGCAAATGCCATCAGATGTGGCTGACTATTCTCACGACCTTTATCGCGCTTTAGATGAGGCAGATAAATGGGGCTGTGAAGAGATCTGGGTTGAACGTCCACCTATCTCAGACGAGTGGTTGGCTGTTCATGATCGATTAAGTCGAGCACAGTCAAAGCTTTAAGCACAGGCCTAAACAGAAAAACACCCCATCGCGAGATGGGGTGTTTTGTTATTGAGAATATAAACTTCGAATCGGTTCTGGTTCGACATAATCGATAAATTTACTGGAAGTAAGCTTATCGACTTGATCCTGACTGCCCGACACCACCAGCACATGCTGGCTGTCTAAGGTATCAACCACTTCCAGCTGATAGGATTGAAGAAGCTCGCGAGTCTGCTGCTCTGCGCCTTTATGATACTTAACAAAGAACCGGGGGGCTTGAGCCTCTGCTTCTGCCTGCCTTTCGTCAACAGGTGGAAACGCTGGGTTATCAGCATAGCTCCAAGTCGTCACCGCACTCGTTAGTACCGCCGCCAGAGCGCAACCATAAAACACTTGCTTCTTCATATTCATCCCTTACTGAAATGTCAGTGACCAGCTATTGATCGTACCTGTGTCTTGGCGCGCACTATCTACTGCTTTCAGTTTCCAGTTACCTTTTGACTCAAAGCCAGTGAAGTTCCCTTGGAAACTGGTACGAATGTCATTTGCTGAACCACCCGTATTTTCATGCAATACCACTTGGCCACCAGTTGGTGAAGTCAGGGTTACTTTCAGGTCACCCACATAGCTATGGCTGATATCAACCGCAACCGTTACTGTACCAGAATCGCCGCTGCGCAGTACATCAATCTCGCTTGTTGCGCCTAATGTACTGTTGTCTGGAATGGCGATAGCATTAGTGTTGCTGTAGCTCGAAGGCGTTTGACCACCATTATCAGAACCATTGTGCGTAGCAGTTAGAGAAGCCCCCGAATAAGCAGAGTAACCGTCAATCAATACTTGGTATGTTCCCGCTTGGGTTACATCCAAAGTGCAAGATTCGTTGTTACCGCTTTCCCAAGAACGACAGTCGTAAGTTTTGTTTGTTGGCGTACCATCAAATCGCACGTACATATCTGCATCACCGCTACCACCAGTCAGCTTGAATGTCGCTTTTGTTGCGCTGGCAGGAACTTCAAATGTGTAAACCGTACCCGACTTGCTCGCTCCAGATAGCGCACCTTTCGCCACACCATTTTCTAGAACCGTGCTGGTGTCAATAGGGCCATTACAGCCTACATCTAGGTATGTTTTCGCGGCATCAGCATTGATCAAACCATGACCAGTACGATCGTCGCGTCCTGCAGCATCGATATCTGTCGCACTTGCGTTTAGTGCTTTACGCACTTGCGCTGCTGTACAGGTTGGGTGGTAACTCCACACTAAACCTGCAACACCTGCTACGTGTGGCGTTGCCATTGATGTACCGTTGTAGTACTCGTAGTCTTTACCCGTTTCCGTTGACACAGTGACAGTATCGCCTACTTTACCCGCTAGCTCTAAACCAAATGCTCGGTCAACCGTAACAGAAACCATGCGGTAGCTGTCGTTATCATCGAGTACAAATGGGTTCTGCAAACCAGGTAAATCTTGATTACTGTATACAACCGCGGCTTTAGCACCCGCATCAGAACACGCTTTCACCGCGTTGATTTCAGGGCGAACACCCGTTCTTTGGTTTTCAATACGCTCAGTCAGACAGATCTTGTCTGTCATATCGCCACAGTTGTAGCTGCCAGAAGAGATGTCACACGCAGCAAGAGGTGCGGTGAACGATCCAGCCACAGGCGCTGACTCGTAACTGCCTGAAGTTTTGATTTTACGGTTATGCGGAACAACGCCACGATCAAAGCTGGTCGCACCATTAATAGTGATATCAGACAGCACACCCTCACCCACAGTCACAGTTGAAAGTACCGCTACACCTGGTGCTGCGATATCGACTTGATCCGTTGCTTGAGAGAACGCTGCGTGGTCACTGTTAGTATCGACCGCCGCTACAGACATTACCGCATCATAAGACGCTGGGTAGCTGTGCGCTGTGTTGCCAGAGTTACCTGCGGCTGCGATAAGTAGTACACCTTTATCATACAGATCTTGCATTGCATTTTGTTCGGTAACACTTGAACGGCTACCACCTAGGCTCATATTGACGACGTTAGCGCCATTATCCGCACAGGTTTGAATCGCTTTCACTAAGCTTGATGAATAACCCCAACCAGATTCGTTAAACACCTTCACGATGTGCAAGTTTACATTCTGGTTCGGCATAACACCTTTAACACCTTCGGTGTTGGCAATCGCCGCGATCGTACCAGCAACGTGTGTACCGTGAGCATTGTTGTTACCCGGTGAACTCCAAGAGCCCGTACCGCTATCATTAGTACCATTCACACGGTTACCACTTAGATCATTGTGATTAATGTCGTAACCAGAGTCGATAATACATACCGTGCGATTGCCTGCATTTGAGTCGCTAAGAAGCTGCGCATTCACCGCATTAAAGCCCCACGGAGTAGTTTCACTTAGCAGGTAGCGCGGCGGATCGACCTCTACGTATTCTACTTGTGAATTAGTACGCAAAGAAGAAAGCTCGTTATCATCCATCTCAACACTGTAGATAGGCTCAGAACCTAGCTTTTCAACCTTGCGAGCTTTTACTTGCTGTAGCACCGACTCACGAACTTCACTTGGCGCCATCACTGGTTCGCCAGCTCGAGTAAACGGCATGGGTGCATCTTGCTTAAATTTAACAATGTATTTGGTTGGTAAATCAGCCTCGTTGAATCCCATTGATGGCGAAGCGTTCGCCACTGAGATTCCGGCCATAGCCACTGCGATAGTTGAAAGGGCGAATAACCCTTTGGTTTTACTTGTTATGTTGTGCATCTGCTCTATTCCTTATTGAGCTATTTTTATTCACTTTTTACTCATGAATCATCATTCTTAGTGATAACTCACAAGCAACCTAGCATTAAAGGATGATTATAAAACCGCCAACAATTTATAAAGTTAATGCTCTATTTTACGCTCAGGCTCACCAAATACACCTAAAAGGTGAACACTCAATAGATTATTTATTTCCTTATAAAGCAATCACTTAATAACACGCCGCATGCAAATTCTCATATTTAACAGGTCATAACCCCTAGCCCAATGGGTAGCCTCACCCCACTTCAAAGCCTCTCAGGTTTATAAACTAAAGCACTAGATAACAGGCACTTGACTAAAACCTCATATATCAGTGAAACAAGTTGAGATAACAAGACTTGGGTATGCAATTAAAGAGATATGAATTAGCTTAGTAACGTCAGGGATCGACTCGGTGTACAAAACAATGAAAATAGTCACTCACATAATTGTCTCAACTCTTTTGCTGTTCATGGCCTTTGCCACCAGTGCAGAGGAGGTATTTCCATTATCACCCCCTGATACCAGCACACCTAAAGCCACATTCGATAGTTTTAATCGTTTGGTCTCTACTGCTAACCACCAACTATCTCAATTACCAGAGTTACCAACAGAACAACGCGAAGCGACCAAGCAATCTGTCTATGCCTTGTTCAACAAAGCGGTACAGTGCTTTGATTTTTCGCAACAACCAAAATCTGAATACCCTAGAATCTCACTTGAATCAGTGATGTTAATGAAAGAGATTCTCGATCGTATTCCAGCTTTCGATCCCTCCATCATTCCCGACTCTAATCAGGTACAACAATGGACTGTGCCCAATACTCAACTTGTCATTACAAAACAGCCCAACGGTCAATTTCTTTTTTCTGCTCAAACGGTCGACAGCTTACATAGCAACTATCAGCTCATTAAACATCTGCCTAATCGGGATGGCACAGAAAAAGACTTCTATCGCTATTTCTCCCTTTCTGCAGGTAAGTTAGTCCCTCCCGCTTGGTTTGCATGGATTGAAGACCTGCCCCCCGTGTTTATGCTAGAACTGGCTGAACAGGCCGTGTGGCAGTGGTTAGGATTAGTAACGTTATCAATCTTGCTCTGTATGTATAGCGTTTGGGTTTACCGCTCTAACAGGCTAACGCTTTTACGCCCTTTGTTAATGGCAGTCGGTTTAGGCTTGTTTATCGCTATCAGCAACCACCAGCTTAATCTCACTGGGCAATTAATGTCTGTCGTGTCGATATGTGGTGAGTTGGTTATCTGGCTGCTAATCGCACAAGCTGCCTACTTACTTGGCTACAAAACATGTTCTGCTATGGCTAAAACCACAGACGCCTCTAACCTGCGCCAGAGCATTACTCAGATTATCGGGACACTTGTTGGCTCTGCGCTAGCGGTAAGCATTTTCGGTTACGGACTGAGCCGGATCGGCGTACCTGTCTATGGCATTGTCACTGGCCTGAGTTTAGGCGGTATGGCAATTGCGCTCGCTATTCGGCCAACAATGGAAAACCTAATTGGTGGTGTGATTCTGTTCTTAGACAAGTCACTCTCGGTGGGTGATTACTGCCAAATGGGTAAAGTGTCAGGAGTGGTGGAACGGATTGGTGTGCGCTCTACCCGCATTCGCGCCAAAGACAGAACTCAAATCACCATAGCCAATGGTGATTTAGTCAAAATGGAGATCATTAACTACAGTCGCCGTGACCGATATCCGTTTAAAGCAGAAATCGCACTGCGCTTTGGTACCCCAACCACCGTAGTTACAAAGATTACCCACGAGATTGAAACCATGCTTGTCGCTCATCCAGACACTCTGGATTCCCCCGTTCGGGTCCATTTCTCAACATTCGATAACTATCGCATCAACTTAGAGATTCTCGCTCACCTAGATACCACCAACCGCGAGCGTTTCCTGGAGCTGCAACAAGAACTTCTGTTTAGCATCGAGCGTATCATCAAACAAAACAACGCCGAGTTCGCCATCCCAATCCAAGCTACGATTTTGCAAATGGCGAGTGGCAAGCAAGAGTCGATTAATACAGAGAAGTTAGATAATTATTCGGTTTCATGAGACCTGATAATGATCTCACTACTCACCCGCTACCAGTACCTACATCAAGTACTTTATTATTTGGCAAAGACCAGTAAGGCTGCCATGAACAATGCACATAATCATCAGAAATGCTGTTATATTGAGCGCACAGTTGTTCCGCATTTTGCTTGTAAAAAGAATAACTTGAAGACATAGCCTTGCTACCGAAGTGGAACTTACTGCATAGTAATTGGCTTTATAATTGATTACCCCCCAAGAGCCAGCAAAACTTGTTGCAATTTAGTTAAATAGAATTAAAACTCTAACTGTGTAAACCAGATTGACCACATACCTGTGGATTGGATAACGGAAGGAGCGCGTTTTGTTAAGTATTCTTCGCCTTGTATTGGCTGCTATTTATATTGTGTTTATGACCCTCTTCGCTATGGTTTATTGCCTGTTTAGCCCAAGGAACCCAAGGCACGTGTATTTCTTTTGCCGTTGGTTTAACCAGCTACACAAATTGGTTGGTTTAAAGTTGATTCAACGCGGTCTAGAGCGAGCGCCTACGCCGAAAAACAGTGTCTATATTTCTAACCACCAAAGCGTGTATGACTTTGTTACCTCACCGGGAATGCTAAGACCACGTACCGTTTCATTAGGTAAAAAAGAACTGCTTTGGGTACCATTTTTTGGTCAACTGTATTGGATCACTGGCAATATTTTGATTAACCGCCAAGATAAGTCCAAAGCTCGCGATACGATTAAGCAAGTTGCGGAAGCCATCCACCAACGCGATCTGTCCGTTTGGGCTTACCCGGAAGGTACCCGCAGCAAAGGGAGAGGACTGCTACCGTTCAAAACCGGTGCCTTTCGTATGGCAATTGAAGCCGGCGTACCAATCACACCTATGGTGGTGAGCACCACGCATAACAAGATTGACCTTAACCGCCGCAACAATGGTGTGGTAATCACTGAAATGCTTGAGCCAATTGATACCACCAATTACAGCCTGAGTGATGCCCGCGCTCTTGCAGAGCATTGTCATCAGTTAATGGAAGCTAAAATCGCTGAGCTGGATAAAGAAGTGGCGGCTCTCGAAGCGCAGCATAGCTTTAGCGTAAACACGCAAGATAATACGCTCAAAGAGTAACTCAGTCGCAGATAAACCACTGAGTACTCTATAACTTACTGCCAAAGGTGTTCAATCCTCGCAAATTTGAGTGGGTTAGTTGTCGTAAAATAGCTTTGTCGGCACAGTCAGCTTGAAAGGTTGCGAGGAATTAACATGAAAATCATTCACCATGGCGGCAAACAAACCATTACTGGCTCTTGCCATGAGCTCAGATCAGAGGCTCAAGCAATTCTTATCGACTGCGGGCTGTTTCAAGGCGCCGATGCTCGGCCTTTGGATATTGAATTTGAAACCTCTCACTTGACCGCGATTGTCATTACCCATGCCCATATTGACCACATAGGTCGACTGCCATGGTTACTCGCAACTGGCTACAACCAACCTATTTACTGCACCACCGCAACAGCCGAGCTGATCCCGTTAATGCTCGAAGATAGCCTAAAGCTACAACTCGGTTTAGACCGTAAACAAACCGAGCGAGTGTTAAACAAGGTACGTCGCCTGATTAAGCCTTGGACTACAATTGTTGGCATTGCCTCGACAAGATTAACCCCCTTGGTTCGATGACGATACGTTTTCAACCAGCGGGGCATATACTCGGCTCTGCCTTTGTCGAAGTACGCTTAGCCAATCAAGAGGTGGTGGTCTTTTCTGGCGATTTAGGCCCAAGCAATACCCCTCTTCTGCCCGATCCGAGATCACCCGAACGTGCCGACTATCTGTTGATTGAAACCACCTATGGTGATAAGAATCACGACGATATAAAAACTCGAGCAGAAAGACTGAAAGCCATCATAGAACGCTCTCTTGAAGATGGAGGAGCGATCTTGATTCCTGCGTTTAGTGTTGGGCGCACTCAGGAATTATTGTTCGATATTGAGCAGCTCATCCACCACCAACAAATAGATGTTTCTATCCCTATAATTCTCGACTCGCCAATGGCTCAGCGTGTCACTCGTTCCTATCGCCATTTCAAACAGTTGTGGGGGCAAGAAGCCAAACAACGATTAGAACTGCACCGTCACCCATTGGCTTTTGAGCAATGCATTACGGTCGAAGATCATCGGACCCACCAGCGTTTGGTCAATCGTCTGCAATCGACCCAAGAGCCCGCAATAGTGGTCGCCGCTTCTGGTATGTGTCAGGGGGGGCGTATTATGGACTACCTCAAAGCGCTGCTGCCGCTAGAGAACACCGATATACTTTTGGCAGGTTACCAAGCGCAAGGGACATTGGGTCGAGAAATACAAACAGGCGCAATGGAAGTAGAAATTGATGGTGAAGAGATAGAGGTTAAAGCGCAAGTTCATACCATGTCGGGCTACTCTGCCCATGCTGATAAACACGATCTTCTGCGCTTTATCAATGGCATTGCCGACAAACCGAAACAGGTTCACTTAATTCATGGCGAGCCCGAAACTCAGGACAAGTTTGCTCGTGAGCTTCACGATCTTGGTTATCACGTTAACCAATAGTTTGACATCAATAATCGTAATCGAAACCACAAATACTATTCGCCACTGCGCTCATATCTTTTCAGTTAAAGAGACGCTATTCTGAACAAGTGTTTCTCGCTGGAATTCTCTATGGACATATTCATACTGGTGGGGCTTATCACCCTTAATGGCCTGTTCGCCATGTCAGAACTGGCGCTTGTGGCTGCGAAGTCGAGCCGATTAAAAGCGCTCGCTCAAACTCAGTCTTCAGCGCAGCTCGCTCTTGAGCTAAAAAACAACCCAACCCGCTTTTTATCAACCATCCAAATTGGTATTACCGCGATTGGTATTTTGAGTGGTATTTTCGGTGAAGCAACCCTCTCTACACCTTTTGCTCTGTGGCTTACACGACAAGGACTTGATGCCGAATTGGCTTCTATCGTCGCAACCGCAAGCGTCGTTGTGTTAATCACTTACTTCGCGATTGTGGTTGGTGAGCTGGTGCCTAAACGTTTTGCTCAGCGTAATGCCGAGAGAATTGCCATTATTGTCGCCTATCCTATTCATTGGCTGGCAATAGTGACCACACCCTTTGTGTTATTGCTGAGCACATCAACCGATGCACTTCTCAAACTGTTTCGCCAACAAGGTGATGATAGCGAGCAAGTCACAGAGGAAGATATCTTTGCGGTAGTGAGTGAAGGTTCAGAATCGGGGGCGATTGAGCCTCAAGAGCAGCAGATGATCCGTAATATTCTGCATTTGAATGATCGCCTAGTGACCTCTTTGATGACCCCGCGCTGCGATATGGATTACCTCGACATCGAGCAGCCGATAGAGTCATGCCTAGTGCAAATACGTCATACTCAGCATTCGGTTTGGCCAGTCTGTCATGGAAGCTTAGACAATATCATCGGCACAATTTCATCTAAGGTGCTGCTCGACCAATATGAGTCACTTTCGATTGAAAAAATCGCTCGCTTGGTCAGAAAGCCACTTTACTTCCCTGAGTCAATGAAAGGCTTACCTTTGCTCAATCAAATGCAGCAAAACAACTGTGAGATGGCTTTTATCGTCGATGAATATGGAGACATCCAAGGATTGGTGACGCACTACGATATTCTAGAATCTGTCGCCGGAGAGTTAGGCTTGGCCCCACAGCACACTTGGGCGAGACAACATCAAGATGGTAGCTGGTGGATGGATGCTCTGATCCCACTAAGTGAGCTAAAACGCCGTTTAAATATCAGCGTCATTGAGGGGGAAACAAGTGAAGGCTTCCAAACCCTCAATGGCTTTCTAACCTGGCTAATCGGCCGAGTCCCTGCAGAAAGTGAAGTGATTGCTTATCAAGAATGGCAGTTTGAGATTCTAAAAGTACAGAACAACCGAATATTGCAGGTTCGGGTGAGTTTAAGAACGGAAAGAGATTAGAAACGAGAAACGAGAAACGAGAAACGAGAAACGAGAAACGAGAAACGAGAAACGAGAAACGAGAAACGAGAAACGAGACAATTCTATAGGCTGACGTACAACGTCAACCTTTAGTGCTTTCATCTCGGAGCGTAGCGTTCTATAGGACGCAGTCCGTTCTCGTTTCTCGCAGGGCGAAGCCCGTTCTCTCTAGGCCCTAAGCGCCTGCTCCAAGTCAGCAAGAATATCATCGATATGTTCGATACCTACGGATAAACGAATCATCTCAGGTGATACTCCTGCTTGTTTCTGCTCCGCTTCACTTAACTGGCGGTGTGTGGTCGAGGCTGGGTGACAAGCCAGTGATTTCGCATCACCAATGTTGACCAAACGTTTAAAGATCTGCAGCGCATCATAGAAACGAACACCTGCGTTGTAACCCTCTTTTAGACCGAAAGACAAAATCGCAGATGGTTTACCCTTCATGTACTTTTCTGCCAGTGGGTAAAACTCAGAGCTTGGCAAACCTGCGTAGCTCACCCAACTGACTTTGTCGTGCTGCTGTAAGTACTCGGCAACTTTCATTGCGTTCTCAGTATGACGCTCCATTCGCAGAGATAATGTCTCTAGCCCTTGCATTAGCATAAAGGCATTCATTGGAGATAAGGCTGAACCCGTATTACGCAGTGGCACAGTACGCGCACGACCAATAAACGCTGCTTCACCGAAAGCTTCTGTATAAACTACACCGTGGTACGACGGCTCCGGTTGATTAAACACAGGAAAACGGTCTTTATGCTGTGCCCACGGAAATTTGCCAGAGTCGATAATAATACCGCCTAACGTGGTGCCATGACCGCCAACGTATTTGGTTAGCGAGTGCAGCACAATATCGGCACCAAACTCAATGGGCTTACAAAGCGCAGGCGTTGCAACGGTATTATCAACAATAACCGGAACACCTTGAGCATGAGCAAGCTCGGCCACTCGCTCCAAATCAATGATGTTACCAGCAGGGTTACCAATACTTTCGCAGTACACTGCTTTGGTATTTTCATCGATCAACTCGGCAAGGCTCTCGGGCTTATCATCTTTAGCGAATTTCACGTTAATCCCTTGGCTTGGCAACATGTGCGCAAACAAGGTATAGGTGCCACCGTATAGCTGAGGCGTCGAAACGATATTATCGCCTGTCTGAGCCAGTGTCAGGATCGCATAGTTGATTGCCGCGCTACCCGCACTCACAACAAGACCGGCAATCCCGCCTTCCAAAGCTGCCATGCGTTTTTCCAACACGTCATTAGTTGGATTCATGATGCGCGTATAAATATTGCCCGGGACTTCTAAGTTAAACAAATCGGCGCCATGCTGAGCATTGTCAAACTCATAAGCGACCGTTTGATAGATTGGTGTCGCAACTGATTTTGTGGTTGGGTCGGTTTCATAACCAAAGTGGATCGAGAGCGTTTCGTCTTTCATGTGCCTTCCTTGCGTGATTAACGTAAATTTTGTGTATTGTCATATCAGTAATCAGCATTAACTTGTTCATTATTTACGCAAATATGTGGATTCATTCACATTCAGAGTCGCCTTACTTTTAATATTGCCTTGTGTGCTAAGGTTAAGCTTTGGTCAAGATCATCTGGATAGACCATTTAATTGCATAGCTTCATGTATACTGCGCGGCAGTTATAGCCACATGAATAAAAGTATGTTTCTGTCACCGTATTTTTCACAAGATAACAATCAGTTCCAGTTCACTCGCCAGCAAGCAAGCCACTTTGCTAAAAAGGTAGCGGGCGACTTTAACCCTATCCACGACGAAGATAACAAACGCTTCTGTGTACCTGGCGATCTGCTATTTGCTGTATTGCTAAGCAAAGAAGGCATTAGCCAGAAAATGCGCTTTGATTTCTCAGGTATGGTTAACGATGGGATTTCGCTATCGATTGAGAACAAATGTGAGAAAGAAAGTGCGCTAGTCGATGACAATGCGAAGGAATACTTACACATGTCTCACGAAGGTGAAGTAAGCCGCGATGCTGCATTTATCGAGCACGTAGTTACGAGCTATGTTCAGTTCTCTGGCATGAATTTCCCGCACATCATGGTTCCACTGATGGAAGAAGCACAGATGATGATCAACTGCCAGCGTCCATTGGTGATTTATGAAAGTATGGAAGTTGAATTTGATCGCCTTGACCTGACTCATCCTGAAGTTGAATTCGCTGGTGCTACCTTTGACGTTGAAGGCAAGCGCGGTCTTGTAACACTAAACTTCAGCTTTAAGGAAGATGGCGAAGTGGTCGGTAAAGGGATTAAGCGCATGGTGGCAAGCGGCTTAAAACCTTATAATCAAGAAGCGGTTGACGACCTAGTAGAGCGCTTTAACGCGCGTAAAGATTGCTTCTTAGCCGAGTTTGCCAACGCCGCTTAATCAGCAAGAGTTCCAGCATAAAGGGTTGCCATCTGGTGACCCTTTTTGTTTTCCGCGACACTAAGTTCAAACAATTCAGCTAACTCGCTAGCCTCACTCTACTATCTTGGTTAGCCTCTGCTTTTCGCTTATTTGCCAATAAACCAAGATGACGTTACACGCCCAATATTTCGCTTCCATTCTCGATTTTTTCCAATCTGAAAACTCAGACATCTGCGCGCAGCTTTCACACTCGATTTCAGACTGGCAGACAAAAATTGACCTACTTAAACAGCAATTCAATCTACTGCCTCATTTAGCGGGCGATATTGTTTTGGGTTTGTCGCAAGCAGATTCTAATTTGGGTATCGAGGTTGTTATTCTTTATCGCGGTTTGGTGTTCCCAGTCGCCATTGACCTTGTTAACCAAAACTATACTGAAGAGTTAAAAGCCAATATCCACCAGCAAGCTAGGCGACTAAAAGAGTGCCATCTTGAAAGTAAGTCGAAGTTTATTGTCCCTGTGCAGATAGCCACAAATGCTACCCCTCAAGGCGGCGCGATTACCGTCTCTGAAGATTTAGTTGCCGACACCATGTGTGACACGGGCGAGCACCTTGCTGCTCTGATTGAGCACTTTTCTAACCAGTACAAAGACGATCAAATCATCCTCAGTGACTGGTTAAAAAGTGACATCAAGGCAGAATAGCGCTTTGCATTAACGAGTCATCTTCTTAACGAACACCACCACAAACAGCGCCATGGTAAAGCTGCCTAAGAAAGCTTCGCAGGCCGCTATAAAGCGTGCCAAGCCGACGGGCGATATATCGCCGTACCCCAATGTAGTAAATGTCACTACGCTAAAATAAAGCGAGTTGAAGAACTCAAGTACATAGAACTTCCACCCAGTGACTCCCTCGTAAATAGGGTGGGCTCCGGTGGTATCCAAAAAGAAGTAAGCCAATGCACAGACCAAAATCAAAAAGATAGAAAAGCCTACTACGCGAATTGGATCTTCTCCGTAGCCACAAAAGACATCTACCAACTTGGAGATCATCCTTTTTACACTCAGAAGTGGCATTTGATAACGCCGATAACGCATCTCGCGCTTAAAGAAGTCTCCCGCCATTTCAAACAGCCCTTGCTTCTCACACTGCTTACGAATATTGCGGCACACCTCTTCAGCCTCTTGGCATAGCATGACTGATCTCTTACGATCACGCTGCCTCAGCGCTTTTTTCGCTTCCAACTCTTGCTTAAGACACCCTCCCCACTCGATATTTTCAAGCTTGGCACGAGAAAGTTCAGCACCGAGTAAGTTACAGTTGTCTAGTTTGGCGCAGTGTAGATTTGCACCAATTAACTTAGCCTTCATCAAAGATGAGCCACGTAAATCTAAGCCAAAAAAATGAGCCTCCGTTAAATTTGCTCGATAAAAATCCACATCTCGACATTGATAACCTTCTTTACAGCCTCGGTTTACTAAATCAAGGTCTTCGAGGTTTGTTCTTGCCAACTGAAATCCGTCTAAAGGTTTACCTGCTGCGGCCCATCGTTCAACCTTGTCTTTTATATTGTCTTTGCTTTTATCGACTTTTGGGTCATGCCAGTAACACAATCCTGACTCCCCACACGGTTGATCGCAGCACCAGCCATCTGGATTTTGATAGCTGCATTGGCCTTGGTGAGATTCCATATGCGCTGCCCCTAACATTATCTATCTCGGCAAAGGCCAAGCTAGACACAATATTAAGTGTAGTGGGTGCATATGGGCTCGCCATTGTTATTTATAATTTAATTAATATGACTATTTCTTAGTCGCTGAGTTAGCTGGGAAAGTTTTTGTTACCCTTCACCTGCTCTCTTAACCATTGTTTGAACAATCTGGTGTATGGATCATCGATATGAGTAAGAACAAAATAACCCGCATTGGCTTCAATTGCAGTAAAAGGCGCAACCAACTTTCCCTGCTCGATCTCATCTCCCAGTAAAGCAACTCTTGCGAGGGCGATTCCAACTCCGGCCTCTGCAGCCGACATTGCCATATCGGTACGGTTAAAAAAGTGTCCTCGGTTGGTTGCGAAA
The DNA here is from genome assembly GCF_001188205.1 of Vibrio sp. VPAP30. Classification (NCBI taxonomy): domain Bacteria; kingdom Pseudomonadati; phylum Pseudomonadota; class Gammaproteobacteria; order Vibrionales; family Vibrionaceae; genus Vibrio; species Vibrio sp. VPAP30. The sequence goes on along the minus strand of NZ_LBLS01000043.1, from coordinate 152,984 downwards.
TCGAGTTGCTGTTGTGAAGCCCAATACAACCACTCATAGTCTTTCTCGGCTCCCTGCCAAGGCATTACGTCATGGAGTAAAGTCACTCCTTCCCATGCGCTGCTACCTTCCACCAGCTTGGAATGGACAGAAAAATACTCTCGGCTCATCACAGGGATGAGCATTTCTTCCATTAATAACTCGGCTTCTGAGTGCTTATAAGGCAAAGACCCGTAATCAATTGCAATATCGAAATTACGCTTATCACTATCGACCAAGGCTCCCTCGGCAAAAGTGTGGATCTGTATATCAGGATATAGTTTGTGGAAGTTTTCTAGCCTTGGAACCAGCCATTTAAAGGCAAAAGAAGGCGTTAGTTTGAGGCGAATCTGCTTGCGCTCAGAAACTTGTGTTAATTGAAAAACGTTCTCTTCAATAGCAGCAAAGTGGTGACTCGTAGCATCAACCAGTTTCTTACCCTGATCTGTTAGACGTATTCCACGAGCATGACGTTCAAATACACTAAACCCTAACCGTTGTTCAATTTGCTGAAGTTGTTGGCTGACAGCCCCGAGTGTAAGGTTCAGCTCTTTAGCTGCGCTTGTTAGGCTCTGATGGCGAGCAACAATGCAGATTAAGTTCACCCCATGCAGCAAGGTAGATTTCATATTAAGCCTTTAGAAAAACTAAAACCTAGTATCAATTCTTATCGATTGTTAAGCAGATGTAAATTATTCATCCTTAGCAAAATTTCAAACTGTGAGTAGCGTTCGTGAAGGTGATTGTTTTAGGGAGTGGGGTCATCGGATTAACCAGTGCTTGGTACTTAAATCAAGCTGGATTCGATGTCACTGTGATAGACAGACAAGCTAAAGCGGGAGAAGAAACTAGCTTTGCCAATGCAGGTCAAATCTCATATGGTTACTCTTCGCCTTGGGCAGCGCCCGGCATTCCTACTAAAGCTATTAAGTGGCTATTTGAACAACATGCCCCGCTGAAAATTAAGCCCTCCCTCAGTCCTGAATTGCTCTACTGGGCGAGCCAAATGCTCGGCAATTGCCAGTTGGATAAATACCGCGTCAACAAATCTCGCATGCTTACCATCGCCAATCGTAGCCGTGAGTGTTTAGCCGCATTAAACCAACAGTTTGAGCTCGATTACCAAGGACGTACTCAAGGCACGCTGCAAATATTCCGCACGTCAGCCCAGCTTAAAGCCGTAGAAAAAGACATGACGCTGCTAGAAGAGAGTAGGACACAATTTCAGCTACTCGATGCTAAACAATGCCTGAACCAAGAGCCTGGACTTGCGAATATGCAAGGCGAGTTAGTCGGTGGGCTTTACCTGCCAAATGATGAAACGGGCGATTGCTACTTGTTCTGTCAGCAACTTCAGAAAATGGCTCAAAAAGCCGGAGTTGAATTTGTCTTTAATACCGATATAGATGCCTTGCTTGCTGAAAACAACAAGGTGGTGGCGGTTAAAACTACCCAAGGCACGCTGCATGGTGATCATTTTGTAGTGGCGTTGGGCAGTTATTCAAAAGCTTTGTTGAATCCACTCGGCATTGATATTCCCGTCTACCCAGTGAAAGGCTACTCACTGACATTGCCTGTGATCAACGAACATCAAGCTCCTACGTCTACCATCATGGATGAAACCTATAAAGTCGCTCTGACCCGTTTTGAGCAACGAATTCGAGTCGCGGGAACGGCAGAGCTAGCAGGGTTTGATCCTGCCTTGCCTGATAAACGCCTTGCGACACTAAATCACGTTGTCAGTAATTTGTTCCCGCAAGGCGTCGATTTTACTCAAGCCGAATACTGGACAGGGTTCCGCCCGATGACACCAGATGGAACACCAATCATAGGCCAGACAAAGTACAGCAATTTATTCACCAATACCGGGCATGGAACATTAGGCTGGACGATGGCGTGTGGCTCAGCCGATATCTTAGCTGAGTTGATGGCATCAAACGGTCAAAAGTCTCTTTCGGAGCTCAGCATGGAGAGGTATGCCTAGTTAAACCGCACTTTTCGCATCAACACAATTAACTCATTTACGTTCTATTAACAAAATATATAGCAACGTAATTGGGTTATTTGCCTCATGTATAAACCACCAACAAACCTCCCCAATCGACCATATAGCGTTCCAATTGAAGCTCAGTAAATAATCAATCGCTACCATTTAACAATTTTTTAGCACTTTGTGTTTTGGGTCACGCTAATTAACACTAACAAATAAATAAATTAACAATTACATTACAGAAAGGGTAATATCCTGTTCAGAAAACAACCACTACAAAACAAAACAGGGAAAATACTTATGCAGTCATTAGTTGATTTTCTGAACGGAATAATCTGGAGCCCGGTACTGATTTATCTTTGCCTAGGCGCTGGTTTGTTCTATTCGATCATGACTCGATTTGTTCAAGTTCGTCACTTTAGTGAAATGTGGCGTTTACTTCTTTCAGGGAAAAGTTCTACTAAGGGTATCTCATCATTCCAAGCACTAGCGGTTTCGCTATCTGGTCGTGTGGGTACAGGTAACATTGCAGGTGTTGCGGCGGCTATCGGTTTTGGTGGTCCAGGTGCGGTATTCTGGATGTGGGTTGTGGCCTTCTTTGGTGCAGCAACAGCGTACGCAGAGTCAACACTGGCACAGATCTACAAGGAAGAAGACGACGGTCAGTTCCGTGGTGGTCCGGCTTACTACATTGAAAAAGCAATGGGTCAAACTTGGTACGCATGGATCTTCGCAATCGCGACTATCTTTGCTTGTGGCTTCCTGCTACCTGGCGTTCAGTCAAACAGTATCGGTAATGCGGTTGAAGCAGCATTCGGTTCTGGTGAAATGATTGAAACAGCTATCGGTACATTCAGCTTTGCGAAGATCTTCACAGGTACGCTGATTTCAGTCATCCTAGCGTTTATCATCTTCGGTGGCGTTAAACGTATTGCTAACTTCACGCAGATTGTTGTTCCTTTCATGGCGCTTGCTTACATTGTGACAGCCTTCATCATCATCCTTCTCAACATCGGTGAAGTACCACGCGTATTCTCTATGATTATTGGCGATGCATTTACGCCGATGGCAGGTGTTGGTGCAGCTATCGGTTGGGGTGTTAAACGTGGTGTTTACTCAAACGAAGCCGGTCAAGGTACTGGTCCTCACGCAGCAGCAGCAGCGAGCGTTGACCACCCTGCACAGCAAGGCCTAGTACAGTCTTTCTCTATCTACATTGATACACTACTAGTATGTTCAGCAACCGCATTTATGATCATCATCACTGGTGCATACAATGTGCATGGCGCTGAAGGCTTCCTAGTACAAAACGTTGCCGCTGACATCGCAGCAAACGGCCCGGTATTTACACAGATGGCAATTGAAAGTGCATTACCAGGCATTGGTAAACCATTCATCGCAATTGCACTGTTCTTCTTCGCGTTTACGACGATTCTAGCTTACTACTACATCGCCGAAACCAACGTGGCTTACATTCGTCGCCACATCAAAGTTAATGGCCTGATGTTCCTACTAAAAGTGGCATTAATTGCAGTAGTGTTCTACGGTACAGTTAAGACAGCAAACCTTGCATGGGCAATGGGTGACGTCGGTGTAGGTCTAATGGCGTGGCTAAACATCGTTGGTATCCTGATCATCTTCTTCATGGCTAAGCCTGCTTTGAAAGCTCTCAACGATTACGAAGAGCAACAAAAACAAGGTGTTGAAGAGTACACATTCAACCCTGTGAAACTAGGCATCAAAGGTGCTGATTACTGGGAAGATAAGTACCGCCGTAAAACTGGCAAACAGCCAACGGCTGAACCAGAGTCCAAACCGGTTGAACAACCTTCAACCTAATAGCAACATGCTATAAAAATAAAAAGCAGTGGTAAAAAAAGGGGTTAGCCAATGGCTAACCCCTTTCGTCTTATTGTTCCCAAAAATGCACTAAATTAAATGACTACTCACTCATTTAGTTTTAGTCGACGCTGTTTCAGGCACATCATCAACTAAATTCTTTTAATTATGCCGCTACCTGCTCTAGAGGCATTTCTACTGCTGGCTTTTTCTCACCAATTGGCAAGATAGTACGGCCATATTCGTTGTTCAGTACTTGTGCCATTGCAAAGTAGATCGCGCTCGCGCCACAGAAAATACCTTCAATACCCGCAATAGTACCGATGAACTGGCTACCTGTGAAATCACGCGCTGCTAGTAGGAAGAACAGCACAGTCAGAGAACCAAACACAACCTGTTTCGCGACTGGGTAACACAGTGAGCCGATAAACATAAAGCCAGTAAAGATACCCCATAGAGCTAAGTACCAGCCCATAAAGTGAGCAGGGCTTGCTGGTAGGCCCATGTATGGCATTACGATCAAACCTACTAGCGTTAGCCAAAACAGACCGTAAGAGGTAAACGCCGTAGTACCAAAGGTATCACCACGTTTGAAACACATCATGCCGACAAGAACTTGGCTAAGACCACCATAGAAAATACCCATTGCTAGGATCATAGAATCAACAGGGAAAAAACCTGCGTTGTGGATGTTTAGCAGGATGGTTGTCATACCGAAACCCATTAGGCCCAGTGGAGCCGGGTTTGCCAGTTTTGTTGACATTTTGCGCACCTTTCAAAAAAGTTAATAAAAATTACGCGCAAATTTTAGTGTCGTTCAACAAAAAAGATAGTGTACGGAATCGCAATCTAAGGTTGCGAAAATCACCAAATCGAAACTTTGACCGTATTTGAGCCGATAAGACATATAAAAGACACGAAATGCGGATAATATCTCGCAATAAAAAACAGCCTTAAGAAACATCTTAAGGCTGTTTTGCTACTCAATTAACGAGCTATGACTTACTGGCAAGAGATTTCATCCCAGAACCAGTTAGATTGTGTCGGAGATTCCCATACTCCAGGACCATTTTTAGCGACAAAGCACTTACCGTTGTATGTCACTTTATCGCCATCCGCGACTTGAGAAACACCCGGTAGCCACTGAATAAATGTATTTGGATCTGGGCTTGGGGTCGGTTCCGGATCAGGTGTTGGAGTTGGCTCAGGATCTGGGGTTGGTGCTGGGTCAGGAGTAGGGTTTGGTGTCGGTTCAGTCGTACCTGCCACTAACTCCCATGGGCCACCTAAGCTAGGCTCATCTCCTCGTGTCCACCATTTAGCCTTGTATGTCGCCCCTTTATAGGTCGCTTTATCACCAGCGTTGTACACCTTAGTTGCGCTCCATCCTGTGCCGTTATCGGGATCAGGATCGACAGGGTCTAACTTTTCAACCACACGGACTTCAGGCCAGCTCGCATGCGAACCATAGAAATTCGTCACACACTTCTCGTAATCTCCCGGAACAAGAGCTGAATAAGCGGTTTGGAAGCCAACCAGCTCACACTCGAAGGAGTACCCCCCCGGTCTGTCTGCATAGTATTTCCAGTTCCCATCCCAGTTAGTGTATAGCACATCGGTTGCACCATTGAGGTTTAAACTGCCATATGGAGTTTGCTGCCAACATGTGTTCTTTTCATCCGACTCGATGGGGATCTGGTAGTGTGCCGATAACCCCTCCCAGTAACGAATACGGTTAACGGGCTGCCCTTTGTTTTTGTTTTGCTCACCACATTCAATCCCACCGTTGATGATGTTAATCGTGGTACCAAAACCGTAACCAATTCCTGCGTCAACTTCACGCTGAGAAGGCGACCATGTTTTATCAATGACATGGAGCATTGCCGGCTTGGGTGCTTGTGGTGTGAGGAAGAACCAAATAGCAGAAGCTAGGTTTAACCAAGAGTCTGCCACTAAACCTGGATTGTTGAGCAGCACTGACGCATCACCATCAAACATGGCTTCAGAGAATGCGCCATAGTTAAAGTGGTAAGAAAGCTGCTTGGCACCTCGGCCAAAATAGCCCTGCCCAGTAGCACAAGGCCACTTTTTGTTTTGCCAATCATTCTGCCCACAACCTGTGGTATAGCCTTCCTGACCTTCAGACCAGCCCATTTCGCGTACATGCACTAGTGCTTGTTGCCACTCTTCTAAAGCTAATGGGTTGTCAGAGATATTATCTTTCGCTATATGCCCACCAGTTTCTTGAGCAAAATGAGCAAAAGCGGTCACAATTGAACGTTTGCAGATTGCATCGGAGTCGCGACCATCGGTGTACTCAGCACAAAATGCAGGGAACTTACCAATAGCACGTAAGAAACGCGTATAGGTGTATTCTGGAGCAGCCATATGGGTAAGAAAGTCCCACTCTGCTCTTGGAAATACTCGCTCTGCTCTTTTTACGTTACCAGGGTTGGTTGCTAACCCCGAATCAATCGCTTCAACCACTGCGTTTGGCGCCGTTCGTAACGCTTGAGACCATATGTGATACATAGGATCCGCCGTCTGCTGACTCTCTGCTGCTTGGATATCAGCACGTGAAACGACATAACCAGTAGGATTTTGAGGATCGGGCTGGATGTTCATCGTCGCCCAAGATGTAGGTGCCGCAGATAGCATGGCTAGTGCTGCGAGGTAGCTTGTTTTCTTCATCAGACAAGTCCTTAAGTGAATTTCTGAACAAAGACTAGAAAACTCAGCCACTAACTTCACGGCTAGTATGTTGCGTTAAGGTCAAGTTGCGAGTCACTCTTAAGTTGCAACGGAATCTGAAACTATCGTACTAATAAAAACTGTCTAGTAGGTTCAAAAAACGAATGTTCTAGAAACGTCTCAATTAATAGAAACATCGTTTGGTAAAAACACAGGAAATAACGTTAATTATCTTGTGGTATAAAAAAAGCCAGTCCGATGACTGGCTTAGTTAATCTATTCAAACAGGAAAATTATTCCCACTCAATTGTTGCTGGTGGTTTACCTGAAATGTCGTATACCACGCGAGAAATGCCATCTACTTCGTTGATAATGCGATTAGAAACCTTGCCTAGGAAGTCATATGGTAAGTGTGCCCAATGCGCCGTCATAAAGTCGATAGTTTCTACCGCACGTAGCGATACAACCCAGTCGTACTTGCGGCCATCGCCCATTACACCTACAGAGCGTACAGGTAGGAATACCGTGAACGCTTGAGATACTTTGTTGTATAGGTCAGCAGTATGTAACTCTTCAATAAAGATAGCATCAGCACGGCGTAGTAAGTCACAGTATTCTTTCTTGATTTCGCCAAGTACGCGAACACCAAGACCAGGGCCAGGGAACGGGTGGCGGTAAAGCATATTGTAAGGTAAGCCAAGCTCTAGGCCAATCTTACGTACTTCGTCTTTAAACAGCTCACGTAATGGCTCAACAAGGCCCATTTCCATATCATCTGGAAGACCGCCCACATTGTGGTGTGATTTGATTACGTGCGCTTTACCCGTCTTAGATGCTGCAGATTCGATTACGTCTGGGTAGATAGTACCCTGCGCTAACCATTTAGCGTTCTTAAGCTTCTTAGACTCTTCGTCGAATACGTCAACAAATACGTGACCGATAGTCTTACGCTTCTCTTCTGGATCAGACTTGCCTTCAAGCGCAGCTAAGAAACGTTCTTCTGCGTCAACTTTGATAATGTTAAGACCAAACTGATCACCAAACATATCCATAACTTGCTGACCTTCGTTAAGGCGAAGTAGACCATTATCAACAAATACACAGGTTAATCTGTCACCGATTGCACGGTGAACTAGCATCGCTACTACTGATGAATCAACACCGCCAGATAGACCTAGGATAACTTCATCATCACCAACCTGCTCTTTGATACGTGCAACCGCATCTTCGATGATTGATTCAGAAGTCCATAGACGCTCACAGCCACATACGCCAAGAACAAAGTTCTCTAGCATCTGCAGTCCTTGTTTAGTGTGCGTTACTTCTGGGTGAAACTGAACACCGTAGTATTTCTTTTCTTCATTCGCCATTGCAGCGTAAGGACAAGTCTCGGTCTCACCAACTTTGACAAAATCTGCTGGAATTTCTACTACTTTGTCACCGTGGCTCATCCAAACGTCTTGAGTCGCTTCAAGATCTTTAAATAGTGCCGATTCACCAGAAACTTTAACTTGAGCGTATCCAAACTCACGCTCAGTAGAGCCGGCAACTTTGCCACCTAGCTGCTCAGCCATTGTTTGCATGCCGTAACATACACCAAATACTGGAACACCTGAGTCAAATACATATTGAGGAGCGCGAGGAGAGTTGTCCTCGGTAACACTTTCAGGGCCACCAGATAGGATGATGCCATCTGGGTTGAATTCACGAATATCCGCTTCTTCTACATCCCAGCTCCAAAGTTCACAGTAAACGCCGATTTCACGGACGCGGCGCGCGACAAGTTGAGTGTACTGAGAACCGAAGTCCAAGATCAGAATACGTTGGTCATGGATATTTTTAGTCATTTTGAGCAGTCTTATAAGCTAGGTTATTAAAACGGAGGCGAGTTTACTCGCCTCTTATTAATGCTTCAAGGAAAAAAGCAAACGTTTCCGTCAGGTTTATACTAATCGAATTAGGATTAGCCTAGACGGTAGTTTGGAGCCTCTTTCGTAATTTGAACGTCGTGTACATGAGACTCTTTCATGCCAGCGCCAGAGATACGTACAAATTCAGCTTTAGTACGCATATCTTCAACCGTTGCACTGCCTGTAAGACCCATGCTTGAACGTAGACCACCCATCTGTTGGTGAACGATCTCTTTTAGGCGGCCTTTGTATGCGATACGACCTTCGATACCTTCTGGTACTAGCTTGTCTGCTGCGTTATCTGACTGGAAGTAACGGTCAGAAGAGCCTTGAGACATAGCGCCTAGTGAACCCATACCACGGTATGCTTTGTATGAACGACCATTGTATAGAATCACTTCACCTGGTGCTTCTTCTGTACCGGCAAACATAGAGCCAACCATCACAACAGATGCGCCCGCTACAATTGCTTTACAGATATCACCTGAGAAACGAATACCGCCGTCAGCGATAACAGGAATGCCGTACTCGCCAGCAACTTCTGCTGCGTCTGCAATAGCGGTAACTTGAGGTACACCAACACCAGTAACGATACGAGTTGTACAGATAGAACCAGGGCCAATACCCACTTTCACTGCGCTTACGCCAGCTTCGATCAGAGCCTTAGCGCCTGCACCTGTTGCTACGTTACCGCCAATGATGTCTAGATCTGGGTATGCCGCGCGAGTTTCGCGAATACGGTTTAGAACACCTTCAGAGTGACCGTGTGAAGAGTCGATAAGTAGAACGTCTACGCCTGCTTCTACTAGAGCTTTAACGCGTTCTTCGTTACCCGCGCCTGCGCCAACGGCTGCACCTACACGTAGGCGACCTTGCTCGTCTTTACATGCGTTTGGTTTACGCTCTGCTTTATGGAAGTCTTTTGCTGTGATCATACCGGTTAGTTGGAACTCATCATTCACAACCAGTACTTTCTCTACGCGCGCTTCGTGCATTTTCTCTTGAACTTCTTCACGAGTTGCACCTTCTTTAACAGCCGCTAGACGCTCTTTAGGCGTCATCACAACTTCTACTTTCTTAGAAAGGTCCGTTACGAAACGAACGTCACGACCAGTGATGATACCAACCAGTTCGTTGTTATCCGTCACTACAGGGAAACCTGCAAAACCATGCTTTTCAGTAAGAGCAACCACATCAGCAATTGTGGCATCAGGGCTAACTGTCACAGGGTGAGAAACCACACCTGCTTCGTAAATCTTAACCTGATGAACCATTTCTGCTTGCTGCTCAATCGACATGTTCTTGTGGATAAAGCCAATGCCACCCTCTTGCGCTAGTGCAATTGCTAGGCGCGCTTCAGTAACGGTGTCCATAGACGCCGAAATCATTGGGATGTTTAGGGTGATGTTCTTAGTTAGCTGAGTGCGAAGATCAGCTGTGTTTGGGAGAACAGTGGAGTGTGCTGGCACAAGTAGTACGTCATCGAATGTCAGCGCTTCTTTGGCAATTCTTAGCATTTGCAATATCTCACAATTAGAGGAGTAAAAAGAACAATCCAATCTCATCGTTTCGCATAATGAGGGCAGTAAGCAGAGATGCTAGGCTGCATTTGGATTAGATATTGCGGACGGATTATACGGCTAACGCAATCGCTTGACCACTAGTTTTTTTGATTTTTTTCTTGCATTTACCCCCTTGCTATGTATTATATTGCCGCTAACTTCCATACCCACGCCTACGGAATTAGCTGTGTCTTCTCTGACCAATCAAAACATCTTCACCGTATCTCGTCTTAATGCTGAAGTCCGCTTGTTGTTAGAAAATGAAATGGGCATTATTTGGTTAGTTGGAGAAATCTCTAACTTTTCTGCGCCTGTTTCAGGTCACTGGTATCTCACCCTTAAAGACTCACGCGCTCAAGTAAAGTGTGCCATGTTCCGTGGTAACAATCGTCGCGTTACTTTCAAGCCACAAAACGGCAATCAAGTTTTGGTTAAAGCTCGTTTATCGCTTTATGAACCTCGTGGCGACTATCAACTAATAATTGAAAGCATGCAGCCAGAAGGTGACGGCAGACTTCAACAGCAATTTGAAGAACTAAAGATGAAACTGGCTGGTGAAGGGTTATTTGCCCAAACCAGCAAAAAACCATTGCCTGAGCATCCAAAATGTGTGGGGGTTATCACCTCTAAAACCGGGGCGGCTCTTTTCGACATCCTCGATGTCCTCAAACGTCGTGATCCTTCTCTTCCTGTGGTTATCTACCCAACTATGGTCCAGGGTGAAGAAGCTGCGATTCAAATTGCACAAGCGATTGGATGTGCCAGTAGCCGCAATGAATGTGATGTTTTGATTGTTGGCCGTGGCGGTGGCTCACTGGAAGATTTGTGGTGTTTTAACAACGAGATCCTTGCGCGCACTATTGCTTCTAGTCAGATTCCTATTATCAGCGCGGTTGGTCATGAAGTCGATGTCACTATCGCCGATTTTGTGGCGGATATGCGTGCTCCTACTCCGTCGGCTGCAGCCGAACTGGTTAGTAGAGACAATAGCCATAAAGACCAAGCGCTTCTAGCACGCCAACACAAACTAAGCAGCTCTATGCGTTACTTTTTGGCTGAGCAGAAAAAAACCATCGCCTCTTTGCTTCACCGTCTAGAGCGGCAACACCCTAGCTATCAGCTTCAGCGCCAAAGTCAGCAGCTCGATGAACTCGAAGCTAGACTACATCGCGCTATGGGGCAATATATTGCGGTGCGTAATCAGAAGGTTGAACGTCAACAGCACAAAATTCAGCTCAATTCTCCAATCAAACGACTGGCCGAGCAAAATGCTTCATTACAAAGACTGGAGCAAAAGCTATTGGATGCGATGGATCGAAAACTGCTCAATACTCGCCACCAACTTGCAATGGCAGCGGAAAAGCTTGAGACAGTAAGCCCACTAGCCACGCTCAAACGTGGTTATTCGATCACTCAAACAGCGCAAGGTAACGTCGTGACTCAAACGTCACAAATAAAATCGGGCGACACTTTGGTCACCCGTTTATCTGATGGTGAGATTCGCTCGATAGCCAATTAGATAATTAGCTCGGCTGAAACTCAAACCGGATGCGAGACTTGGATTTTAGCTCATTGCAGTTATTACAAAAGTAGTTCGCCGCACCGCACGCTTGTAGCTTTTCTAACTCAGCTTCACAGTCTGGGCAAAATCCAACTTTAATGTAGTTCTCATCACAAGCCGGGCAATGATACTTACCCATCCACTCTAGTTCATCCTCACACACTGGGCAGACATTTTCTTTCATAAAGGTACTCGATAGTAGTTAAGCGCTAACCGTCACTCTAATATTCTGCTATCAGCTTGCCTTGATCTCTATCATGCCTACGACTGTGTTTTACTCGATACATCTGCTGATCCGCTTGTTTAATCAAAATCTGCAATGAGGTAAGTCGGTTAACCTCGCAGACTGATTTACCAACACTGACACTAATCGTTAAACCTTCAAATAGAGAAAGACTTTTCAACTGTCGATTAAACGTCTCCTCGAGCTTGGCGAAAACTTCTTTACTATCAGAGAAAGAAAAGACGACAAACTCGTCTCCACCGTAGCGCCCTTTTAAACTACAACCTTTGAAAGTTCGGTTAAGCAGATCACCTACAGCCGATAGAACCTTGTCTCCTACTTCATGTCCATAACGATCATTGATCAACTTAAATTGATCGATATCCGCGAAAAAGCAAGAAATGTACTTCAAGTCAGTATTTAGACAGTCTTGAGCTTGCTGCAGTAGGGCAAAACGATTTAAGCACTTGGTCAATGGATCATAACGTGCCTGGTAGTAGAGCTTATCTTCTAGTTGGTACTTTTCCCAAGCAACAGCATATAGGGCTGCAAGCATTTCTAACACTTCCAGCTCATGCTCGGCGGGAGCAGAAGGTTCCGAGCTATAAATAGCAAAGGTTCCCATTGCAGTCTGTTCGCTTGACAAAATAGGGACAGACCAACAAGCACGTAGGTTTGCTTGATGCGCTAAGTCGGTGAAAGGCACCCAGTTAGAATGCTGATTAATATCCTCTACAACAACCGTTTTCTTATGAAAAGCGGCCGCACCACAAGATCCTACATTTGGACCAATCTCGATGCCTTCTACCGCATCGTTATATACCTGAGGTAAGCTTGGTGCGTACTCCAAATATAGCGTTTTTGTTTTCGGCTCTAAGCGAAGAATAGAAGTTCTGCGCTCACCAAACCAGGTCTCAGATAGGTTAACTACTCTTCTGTTGAGTTCTTCTTTACCCATTCCCAAAGCTAATTTAGCAAGCAACTTATTTACTTCTCTGTGAGCATTGAGAAGTTCAAGGTGACTCATAAGGCTGATTCTTTATTTGTTTTATTTGCACTTCACAAAGTAGCATAAAGAAATTGCTTTTAACCCGATCGTAACCTCATTAATAGCTGCGCTTGATTAATATACCCAATAAAAACCGTTAACATGATAAAAGATCCAAGTCTGATCGTCGGCAAAATCCAATTTGATCAGCGATCTGCCATAAAAAGAACATTTATATAACCACACACCGAAAGCATAAGTTACATGTGCTGCATTTGAATTTGTGCCAGAATAAAACTTCAATATTCTACTTAAAAAAACAATATTTAGAATTTAATAAAAAGATCAGGATTCACTATATTGATATTACATCAGTATGCATTTCAATATTTTGTTCATCTACAAGCCGCAAAAGCACTTCAATAATACGGTAATCGCTTAACGAACTCGCATGCGTGCCACCACATGGAATTACTGCGGTTTGCGCCTCTTCTAAGTCACATTGCCAATAGCGAGAATCTGTCAAAGCCTCACCATGACACTCAACTTTGATATCAGATTTCAACTCTAACCACTTGATCATCTGCACGTTAACTAGCTGCTCAATATGACTTAAATCTGCAAGCACATCAGCGCTATTTAAACCTCGTTTGCGCAGTGTTTTTCCTAAACGATAAGTATCTAAGCACTTATCTGGGGTGACAAAACTGCTCACTTGCGCATAACTGTTAAAATCATAGTTTCCGTGAGAGTCTTTGCGATCAGCATCTTTACGCCAATAGCCTTGTTCAGTCAGGACCTTATTAAGGGCAAGATAGGCCAAATGACCTGCACTATGTCCTCGACTTAGTGCTAACTGAAACTCTTTATCAACAGTTAAATGCACGCTTTGCCCTACTTTGAAGTCAGAACCAGCCGCTGCAATGCAGTGAACAACCACAAATGCCCAACCAGGCTCATCACGTTTCACAGGAATAGCTTTGCCAACGTATAGTTCGCCACTGTTCAACTCAACCGCGCCGACTTGGCAATCCAGCACAGGGATATCATTAATATGGCCTTTGTCCGCCGGATGATCTGGCCAAATATGGCTCACGGGATGAAAAGGACTAACATCTGTCACCACATACAGATGCCCTTCCCCCTGCTTGATAAGTTGAATACTGGCTTCTAACTGCCAAGTTTGGTGACAAAATTGGGTAATGGTTGGTGTAATTTGCATCTATTTATTCTTCCAATATAAAAAAAGCGCCAAGAGAACTAGGCGCTTTTATCGAAATCGATCTTTCCTATTTGATGTTAGGCAGATTACTTCTTACGATTTTTCATCATGCTCATCAAGCGTTTACGTTTACGCTCCTGAGACATCGTCATCTTGTTCGATTTACCCTCAAATGGGTTATCGCTGCTTTGGAATTGGATACGAATTGGTGTACCCATGATTTCCAATGATTTACGGTAGTAGTTCATCAGATAACGTTTATACGAATCTGGCAGTTCGTTGACTTGGTTACCGTGAATCACAACGATTGGTGGGTTGTAGCCACCTGCATGCGCGTACTTGAGTTTAACACGACGGCCTCGTACCAATGGTGGCTGGTGATCGTCCGTTGCCATTTTCATGATACGCGTCAGCACAGAAGTCCCTACACGAGTTGTCGCTGACTTGTATGCCTCTTGCACAGATTCGAACAAATGGCCAACGCCTGTACCGTGAAGCGCAGAGATAAAGTGAATTCGAGCAAAATCAACAAAACCTAAGCGACGATCAAGTTCTTTCTTAACGTGCTCTTTCACGTCCATATCCAGACCATCCCACTTGTTCACTGCAAGCACAATTGAGCGGCCAGCGTTAAGCGCAAAGCCAAGTAGGCTTAGATCTTGGTCTGAGATGTTTTCACGAGCGTCGATAACCAGCAGAACAACGTTAGCATCTTCAACTGCTTTCAATGTTTTAACCACTGAGAACTTCTCAACGGTTTCGTTGATACGCTTACGACGACGTACACCCGCAGTATCAATAAGAACATATTCGCGACCATCACGTTCCATAGGAATGTAGATAGAGTCACGAGTCGTGCCAGGCATATCGTAAACCACCACGCGCTCTTCACCGAGAATACGGTTAGTCAGGGTTGATTTACCTACGTTAGGACGACCAATAATCGCCAGTTTGATTGGCTGATCTTGTAGACGCTTGAACTCTTCTTCCGCTTCTTCTTCGGTGTAGTCTAGTTTCTCTTCTTCTTCGTCAACGAATTCAGTTAAGTCTTCGATTTCACCTAGCGCTTCTTCAGCCATTTTTTCTGCAAATGGGTTAAGTGCACGGTCGATAAGCGCACCAACGCCGCGGCCATGAGCAGCAGCAATCTGGTACATGTTTTCCACACCTAACTGCCAAAAATCAGCTGACGCTGCGTCGGCATCAATACCATCAACCTTGTTTACTACAAGCATTGAAGGCTTTTCAATTTTGCGCAAGTGGTTAGAAATGGCAATGTCAGATGGTGTCAGACCTGCTCGGCCATCGACCATAAATAATACCACATCGGCTTCATCAATCGCCGCTAGCGACTGCTCTGCCATCTTGGTTTCTACACCTTCTTCCGTGCCATCGATACCGCCGGTATCAATCACGATAAATTCATGTTCACCAAGCTTAGCTTGGCCATATTTACGGTCACGAGTTAAGCCAGGGAAATCCGCAACCAATGCGTCGCGAGTACGAGTCAGTCGGTTAAACAACGTCGATTTACCAACGTTTGGACGCCCTACCAGAGCAACAACAGGTACCATAATAACCTCTACAATATTCTTTTCTTTATGTAGTTATAGGTAACAACTCCGCAGAGTTCACACTATGAGCACTTTACCTATAACCACACACAACTATGGGTTCTAAAACAAACAAACGGCTCCCAACTGTTACCAGCTAGGAGCCGAATGTGAATTATATCACACGATTACTCGTTGATCGTAAGTTTCTTTACATCGCCATTGCGCGTCATTAGGACATAACCACCCGGTACAGCTATGGGTGCAACCGCAAATCCAGCACTGTTCACTTCCTGCATTGATACAAATTCACCGCTGCTGCGATCAATCCAGTACAAAAAGCCTTCACTATCACCGACAACAACATAGTCATCGATCATAGTCGGAGCAGTTAAAAGTCGATGCTCCAACTGGTCATTAGTCCACAGTTCAGTACCGCTACGTGCATCAACAGCGACCAGATGATCTTTGTCAGTAACGAGATAGAGGCGACTGCCGTCGCTAGCAAGATCGGTTGCTGAAGAGTAGCTGCGTTTCCACGCTGGTTTGCCAGAACGCAGGTCAATTGCTGTTAGCTGTCCGTTGTAACCAACGATGTATAAAGAGCTACCCAAAATCAGTGGCGCAGCATCGACATCAACCAAACGATCGATTTCTGTCGCTCCTTGTGGCATACCGATTGGCTGTTGCCAAATTAGCTGACCACGTTCAACAATTGCCGCCGCCAAGCGACCATTCGCTGTTCCCCAGAAAACACCGCCAGATGCGGTCACTGGAGTACTGTTACCACGCAGAGTCAAGTTCGGCACTTCAGTACTGATGGTCCACTTAGTTTCGCCCGTTTCTTGATTGAGCGCGACTAACATACCGCTATTGGTATGAACGATCACAAAGTTGTTGTCGGTTGCTGGCGCCGTTAACACTTCGCCATCCACCTCAACTTGCCAGTTTACTTCACCCGTTTCTTCATCGAATGCCAGTACTTGGCCGTTTTCGCTACCAATAAAGATTTGACTGTAGCCAGCTGTAATCCCACCGGATAAACGCGCTGAAACATCGGCTTCAATCTCTGTTTCCCATAAGGTTTTGCCGTTTTCAGGATCAAGGGCTTTAACCACACCATCGCGACTGGCGACAAAGACTTTGCCATAAGCATACTCTGGCGTCAGCTTTGAGTAATACTGTTCAACGCCGTTACCAACAGAAGTACTCCATTGACTAGAGGGGGTAAATTCACTGTCGACTTGAGGCACTGGTGACATAATGATGGTGTCTTCTTCACCAGCACAGCCAGCCAGAACGCCAACAAACATCGCTGTTGTGAGTGCTTTTTTCAGCATATTCTTCATGCGACGCCCTTACTTGGCTAGATCATCCAGTTTCATCTGTAGCGTCTGGCTCGCATCGCCTGACTGCTGTGCTTCAGTGTATGCAGCGTAAGCCGCTTGTGCATCACCTTTACGTAGCAAGATGTCACCTTTCAGCTCTGCCACACGACCAGCCCAGCTTTCGTCACTGATATTAGCCAACTGCGCGATAGCCGCATCAAACTCACCTTGCTCGGTTTTAACACGAGCCAAACGATAATCAAGTACCGCAGCAACTGCCGCATCTTTAGTCGCAGACTTAGCCCACTCAAGTTGAGCTAGCGCTTCATCAAGATTACCCGCTTCAACTTGAACTTTTGCCAGTTGCAACGCAGCTAAAACTGAGTATTCCGTTTCTTTGTTTGCATCGATGAAAGCTTGAATATCACCTTCAGCTGAAGCGCCTTGTTCAGCCAAAGCTTGAACTGCTTTGGTATAGCTTTCTGACGCAGCTTCTTGAGCCGCTGTTACTGAATCTTGGTAATAACGCCAGCCAAACAGGCCGCCTAGACCAACGACAGCACCTAAAATCACTGCTTTGCCGTTCTCTTTCCACCAATCTTTGATCGCTTCTACTTGTTGTTCTTCAGTATCGTAGAGTTCCACTTCCTGTCCTCTTACATCAAAAATGGCAGCCGAGACTGCCACTCATAAATCATTAATATTAAACGAGTTCTGCTAGCTTAGTAATAACATCTGCTTGGCTCAAAGTTTCTTGAGTACCTCCAATCAGATCTTTCAATACGACTGTGTTGTCAGCGACTTCATTTTCACCAAGCACTAGCGCAACAGCCGCGCCCACTTTATCTGCACGTTTGAACTGCTTCTTGAAGTTGCCTCCACCGAAGTGGCTCATAACACGTAGACCTGATACTTGCTCGCGCAGTGATTCTGCTAGCTTCATACCAGCCATCATCGTACCTTCGCCTGCTGTGACCATGTAAACATCAACGCTGCGACGTACTTCTGTTAGCTCTAGCGTTTCTAGCATAAGAACTAGACGCTCAAGGCCCATTGCAAAGCCTACAGCTGGTGTTGCCTTACCGCCTAGCTGTTCAACCAGACCATCGTAACGACCACCACCACATACAGTGCCCTGAGCTCCTAAGCTTTCGGTAATCCACTCAAATACCGTACGATTATAGTAATCCAGACCACGAACTAAACGCTCGTTAACTGTGTATTCGATACCTGCAGCGTCAAGAAGTTCACAAAGACCAGCAAAATGTTGTTTTGACTCTTCCCCAAGATAATCAGATAGACGCGGAGCATCACCAAGAATAGCTTGTACATCTGGGTTCTTAGTATCCAGAACACGCAACGGGTTAGTGTGCATGCGACGCTTACAGTCGTCATCAAGTACATCAATGTGTCGTTCAAGATAAGCAATGAGGGCGGTACGGTAGTTAGCACGATCGTCAAGAGAGCCGATGGAGTTCAACTCTAGGCGCACATGCTTGTCGATGCCTAGTTCACGCCATAGACGCGCCGTCATCATAATTAGCTCAGCGTCAACGTCTGGACCATTTAGACCAAACACTTCCACACCACATTGGTGGAATTGACGGTAACGACCTTTTTGCGGACGCTCGTGACGGAACATCGGGCCCATATACCATAGGCGCTGTTCAGAACGATCAATGAGACTATTCTCAATACAAGAACGTACACAGCCTGCCGTACCTTCAGGGCGTAGCGTTAGGCTATCGCCGTTACGGTCTTCAAATGTGTACATCTCTTTTTCAACCACATCGGTCACTTCACCGATAGCACGGCTGAACAGATGAGTCATCTCAACGATTGGCATGCGCACTTCGTTGTAACCGTAGGCGCTGATTACGTTCTTCACTGTGTTTTCAAGTTTCTGCCACAGTGGTGATTGAGTTGGAAGGCAGTCGTTCATGCCTCGAATTGCTTGGATTTTCTTTGCCACAGTTTTTTTACCGTAAAAATGGTTACCGTAATTTGGGTTACGTTGAGATTAATCTTGTACTTTAACGTCGATGCGGTTGGCTTCATCTAGTGTTGAAGCTTTGGCACGAATCTTAGCTTCTAGCTGGTCAACGAGGTCGTTGTTGTCGAAGCGCTCTTTCTGACGTTTGCCGTCTTCATAGAATGCACTCTTCTTGTTACTCCCCGCCAGACCTAAGTGAGATACTTCGGCCTCACCCGGACCGTTTACCACACAGCCGATGATAGAAACATCCATTGGCGTAATCACGTCTTCTAGACGCTGCTCAAGCGCGTTCACCGTACCAATCACATCGAACTCTTGACGAGAGCAACTTGGACAAGCAATAAAGTTAATACCACGTGAGCGAATACGCAGAGATTTTAGAATATCAAAACCGACTTTTATCTCTTCTATCGGATCGGCAGCAAGAGAGATACGCAGCGTATCACCAATACCTTCTGCGAGAAGCATCCCAAGACCCACCGACGATTTCACTGCACCAGCGCGAGCACCACCCGCTTCTGTAATACCTAAGTGAAGTGGCTGATCGATCTTTTGTGCCAGCAATCGGTATGAATCAACCGCGAGGAATACATCCGAAGCTTTGACACTCACTTTGAACTGGTCAAAATTAAGGCGATCCAGAATATCCACATGGCGCATCGCAGACTCAACCAGCGCCGCAGGGGTTGGTTCGCCGTACTTCATTTGAATGTCTTTTTCTAATGAGCCGCCATTCACACCAATGCGAATCGGTATGTTTTTGTCACGCGCACAATCAACTACCGAACGAATACGCTCTTCGTTACCGATGTTACCTGGATTGATACGCAAACAGTCAACGCCGTACTCCGCAACTTTTAATGCGATACGATAGTCGAAGTGAATATCCGCTACGAGAGGAACATTCACTTGTTGCTTGATTTGCTTGAATGCTTCCGCAGCATCCATAGTGGGAACCGATACGCGAACAATATCAGCACCGACATTTTCCAGTGATTTAATTTGTGCAACAGTCGCTTCTACGTCTGTTGTTCTGGTGTTGGTCATCGACTGCACAGCAATCGGTGCACCGTCACCAATAGGTACATCGCCCACATAGATACGAGTCGATGGGCGACGTTTGATAGGAGATTCGTATTGCATAATAGTATTTAAGGTAAGTTGAATCGTGCTACTTTGCCTGAAGTATACCCAGAAAGGTCGACAGGTTCACTCGCTAATGTCATTGAAACGTTTTCAGGAGCACCTAAAATGACACTGTAAGGTAAATCGCCACTTAAATTCAGGCTTTGACCTGCTTTCTTAACCCCGGTAGATAAGGTTTTACCCGTCGCATCTTTAACTTGAATCCAACAATCATCATCAAATGACATAGACAACAAATTCGCGGCGGCGGTAGATTGTTCAGTTTTAGGTTCATCAACGACAGGAGTCTGTTCCGCTTTATCTTCACTTGTGCTTTGCGGTTGAGGTTCTGGCTTACTCTCTGGTGCTTGTTGAGGTTCGACGACGATTTCTGTCTCTACTGCGTCAGGAACCGCTACGTTTTCAGTTGTAGGCATCGTGGTTGAATCTAGGCTTTGAGTTTCGTCTTCTCTCGCCATAGGTTCGACGTCGGTCTCAGAAAGTGTCGTAAAGTCAAGCGGTTGATTTTCAGCTTGTTGCTCTAACTGTTGCTCAAGTTCCGCGTCAGAAGTTAGTGATTCCATGCTTTTTTCTTGGTTCTGCCACCACCAAACTGATGAAATCCCCAATACAACAATGATAATTCCCCAAGTTAAGGTCATGATGCGACTATCATGAGCTTCGCGCTTAGTTTTACGCGAAAAACTTTTCATTTCTTGCTCTTCGGGTTGAGTTTCTTCACAACCATCAATCGCACACAACACTTCTGACTCAGCAAGCCCTACAGCTCTTGCATAAGAGCGTAAATAACCTCGGGTAAAAGTAGCAACTTGATCAGAGGCAAAATTGTTGCTTTCAATGTTCTCGATGATTGAAAGGCGCAAGCGCAAACGGTCGGCGATTTGCTTTTGGCTCAGACCAAGCGATTCACGTTTGTTCTTAAGCAAAGTCCCTGCTTGTACTTTTTCTACGTTTTCGTCACTCGCTAGGTGTTGTTGTTCATCTGTCATGATTGTAAAAATTCTCTTCTTGTTAAAGCTTCGTCACTTCATCGCTTATTTATTTATTTTTGTTGCGTGAAAAATAACCAAACTCTGAATTTGTCGAGGATGACCCTCAATTAATCTAATTTAACGCTCCACTCAATAAACAGAGGAAAAATACCTCGAAAGCGTTAACCTTCAATTCTAATAGATATCATAGATGAAACAACACAAACAAAACGCATAATTTACAAGCAGCTCAAGGTTTTTCGTTATTTTGACCATGAGATCGCTACCAGATGTAACAAAAAAGCCAGAGCTGGGCTCTGGCTTTGGTGAAAATAACTCTCTTTATGAAACAGCTTTAACTTGGATTGTTTCACCTTTGGCAGCTTTTATTGTCGCAGTTCGTTTTGTGCGATCGATAACATCGCCGACTAGCTGACCACATGCTGCGTCGATATCGTCACCACGTGTTTTACGAACCGTCACTGTGTGTTCGTATTGCATTAAGGTTTTTTGGAAACGATCGATACGTGAATTACTTGGTTTTTTATACGGCGAACCTGGATACGGGTTAAACGGAATCAAGTTAATCTTACAAGGTGTGTCTTTCATGAGCTCAGCCAG
Organism: Vibrio sp. VPAP30; assembly: GCF_001188205.1. Taxonomy (NCBI): domain Bacteria; kingdom Pseudomonadati; phylum Pseudomonadota; class Gammaproteobacteria; order Vibrionales; family Vibrionaceae; genus Vibrio; species Vibrio sp. VPAP30. The sequence continues at coordinate 131,365 of NZ_LBLS01000043.1, read as the reverse complement.
TTCGCGAGCGTGGTCCATATCATCGTTCACATGGTCTAGTAGAACATACTCGACCGTTACTTTACCGCGGTTAGCATTGGAAGACTGAATGTAACGACGTACAGAGGCTAAGAAACCTTCGATATCCCAACGATCGTTGATCGGCATAATTTCACTACGCAGCTTATCATTCGGAGCATGTAGCGAAATAGCCAGTGCCACATCAATCTTACCTGTCATTTGATCAAGACCAGAAACAACACCAGATGTTGATACCGTTACTCGACGCTTAGATAAACCAAAGCCTAAATCATCAAGCATTAACTCAAGTGCAGGGATGAGGTTCTTCATGTTGAGCAGTGGTTCACCCATACCCATCATTACGACGTTGGTAATAGGGCGACGACCTGTTTCTTTTTCTAAGCCAATTTCGCGCGCGGCACGCCATACCTGACCAATAATTTCAGACACTTTCAGATTGCGGTTGAAACCCTGTTGAGCGGTTGAGCAAAATTTGCACTCAAGCGCACAACCAACTTGCGAAGATACACACAAGGTAGCACGGTCATCTTCTGGGATGTATACCGTTTCAACGTCTTGGTCACCAACCTTCATAGCCCACTTAATCGTACCGTCCGACGAGTGCTGAGCTTCAGCGACTGTAGGAGCTTTGATTTCGCAGCGATGCTGTAATTTTTCACGTAACTTCTTATTAATGTTGGTCATATTATCGAAGTTATCGACACCGAAATGATAGATCCACTTCATTACCTGATCTGCACGGAATGCTTTTTCACCTAGTTCATCGGCAAAAAATTTACGCAAACCTTGACGATCAAAGTCGAGTAGATTGATTTTTTCAGTGGTCATGTGGCCTCTCAAGCGACGGAACATTAATTAAGGGCGCGAATTGTACAGCCTTTACGCAGTGACAACAAGACCTGTAAAGCCCTGTATTTACTATGGCGTTAATATCAAAGCGGTTATTTATTAAACAACACAAACATAAGCGATATAAACGCTGAATAGATTGCCGGTTACGGACGTTCTTTGCTATCGGGAGTGACTGGATATACACGCTAGCCAAGATACAAATCGTCACTTCTGATAGAAAGGAACCACCGAGTTGGAGATGGTTAAATTAGTTAGTTGTGATTTGCTTAATCTGTTCGACAATGGCATTCAAACCATTGCCTCGGGAAGGACTCAGATGTTTAACAAGACCGAGCTGTGCAAAATAAGCATCAATGTCGAACGATTGGATTTCCTGCGAAGATTTACCGTCAAATGCCGCCAGTACCAAAGCAATTAGGCCGCGGACGATACGTGCATCAGAATCTGCGCAAAAGTACCATTTGCCATCCAAGTTCTTGCTCACAAGCCACACCGTGCTTTCACAGCCAGACACGGTTACCTGCTCAGACTTAAATTCTTCTGGCATGGCAGGAAGCTTCTTGCCCCACTGAATCACCTGACGGTAGCGATCTTCCCAGCTTTTAAAGTCTTGCATGGTTTGGGCGATATCATCGGCTGTAATTTCAGTGCCGAACGGCGTTTGAGGATACGGTGACATTCTTTCTCTAACCTAATTTACTTACTGTATTTTTGAATTAATTTTTCTACGATGCGCGATACTGCGACAAAACCAAATGTAGCCGTTACCACCGTCGCGGCACCAAAGCCACTAGCACAGTCCATGCGTTTTGGCCCTTCGGCTGTCGATTTGACACCACATACGCTTCCATCTGGTTGTGGGTATTTCAGCTGCTCAGTAGAGAATACACACTCTATACCGAACTTGCGTGCAGGGTTAGTTGGAAAGTTATGATGACGACGCAATGTATCTTTGATTTTTTTTGCCAATGGATCTTGGATTGTTTTGGTTAAATCCGCCACTTTAATTTGTGTTGGATCAACCTGTCCACCAGCACCACCCGTCGTAATGACTTTGATTTTGTTGCTGCGACAGTAAGCAAGCAATGACGCTTTTGCTTTGACACTATCAATGGCATCCAGCACGTAGTCGTACTCTTTAGTTAAGTACTCGTGTTGGTTATCCGGCGTAATAAAATCATCAATCAGATTAACTTTACACTCTGGGTTAATGAGCTTAACCCTTTCCGCCATCACTTCGATCTTGCTTTGACCAACCGTTCCACTCATTGCATGAATCTGACGGTTAATGTTGGTCACACACACGTCATCCATATCGATCAACGTTAGCTCACCAACCCCGGTTCTTGCTAAGGCTTCGGCAGCCCACGAGCCAACACCACCAATACCAATCACACACACATGCGCAGCGCGCAAAATCTCAACTTCACTATTACCGTAAAGACGGCGTGTGCCACCAAAACGTTGGTTGTAATTATCAGAAGCTGGAGTGTCGAGTTCACGCATATGGTTTTCCGCTGGGTACAAAAACAAAGAGTGCGATTTATACGCACTCTTAATTAAAAAGTCTAGATGAAGCTATTGTAGCTTTTCTGGCGGTAATGCCCAAGGTGCTTGTGTTGCGCTTCCTTCAAGACCAAGCTTCCACACTCGACCAAAGTGTTTGTAGTGGCCCGCTTCTGTGCCTGCGCGCGGGCCCATACCATGGTAAAGATCGAGATGATTTTGTTTCACCGCACCACCGGTATCTAACACGATTAACAAGCGCAGTTGATGAGCTCCACTCCAAGAGCCGTCAGGATTAAGTAATGGCACCTCAGCTAAGATCGGGGTGCCCATTGGCAAGATAGCGCGATCACCAGCGACAGAAGCCATAGGTAGTAACGGAATACCTGCTGAGCCAGTGACTGGTGCATCTGCGCGAGGCTCAAAGAAGACAAAAGAAGGGTTCTGTTCAAGCAACTCGCGCACCGTTGCTTCGTCATTTTCCATCACCCACTGCTTGATGGCTTTCATCGACATTTTGGCACGCGACACTAAATCTCTTTCAATTAAAACCTTACCTATGCTGATATAAGCTTTGTTGTTCTTACCACCGTAGGCAAAATACTCCAAGGTGTCATCATCTTCAAAATGAACAAAACCGCTACCCTGCACTTCCATCAAAAATGGGTCAATCCTATTGGCTGCATAACCCAGCTCTAGTCCTTGACCTTCTAGTGCACCAGCATAGATTTGCGCTCGAGTGGGACAATCACTCTCACACTGTGGTTTTGCATATACTGGATACTTAAACTTCTCGTTCGATTCGTGACGCAGTTCCATCACCGGAGAAAAGTAACCCGTAAAAAGCACATTGCCTTGCTTATCACCACCACCTAATTGAGCAGCTTGAATGCCGAAATTAGCTAAATCAGTAGGCTCTCCACTTTGCAGCACCCATTCATTCAACTGGTCATACAACGGCTGATAAATCTTTGCCATCGAAGGCGAGTTGACCACGACTTGATCAGCCTGACGGTGAAACTCGGTAAAGTCTCGTGGCTTATTCGACTCTACAACTGCAGTTTTATTCAAAATGGCATTGAATTCATCATCGACATATTGCTGAGCACGGTCAGTAGGTTGAGCACAGCCGTACAGTAAGCTGACGGCTGCAAGAGGAAGATATTTTTTGAACACGATTTGATCCCTTTCAAGCGATGCCATGAGCATGACAAACTTGATAGGAATTCGCAATCGAGTCATCGTTAATGAATGTTATTTTTAACTTTTTCTGACAAACGATAGACAGGTTGATAATTAGGCTCAGAAACTAACTGAAGCTCGGTGAATTCTTCGTTAAGAGCCTTAAACTTACGCACCTTATTACCAAGGCGGTACTTAAGGTGAGATCCATCCCAGCTGTACTGAGTATCAACAATACCGCCATTAATCGCCACACCAGACGGACTAAGCACAAACTCCTCTGCCGCATAAGAGGCAACGTTTTGCTCAACCCAAGTGCCATACACATTCGATTTGGGGTAGGTTTTCTCTAAGTAAAGCTGATACAGGCTGCTCGCCATCATGATGGCCATAACTGCAGCAATGAGCGCCCCCAACACTATCACCCGCTCAAATATTTTTTTCTTACCGCTCACACCATTCACTTTCTTTGTCACCAATGTAATAACAATTTTACCATTAAGTGTTAACCAAAATTGTGTTAACTGCGAGTTCCAAACTCATTTAGAAATGTTTAGCGACGCATAAATCTCATATGCAAAATGAACTCACCAAACCAGAAACTAAATGAAACCCACAAATCACACAGAAAAAACCCTTGCCGCACACAGAATAAAATTGCAATATCAGTGTATATAAATTCAATCCACGGAAGATATTGTGAAGATTCGAAGCACTGCTTTAGTAAAAGGGTTCAGACAGTCCGCCCCTTACGTCAATGCTCACCGGGATAAGACCATGGTCGTCATGCTTGGCGGAGAAGCCGTGGCTGACGGCAATTTTTCGAATATTATCAGTGATCTTGCACTGTTGCACAGCTTAGGGGTTAAAATTGTTCTTGTTCATGGAGCACGTCCCCAAATCAACCATCTTCTTCAGCAAAATCAGCATGATAGCCCATACCATAAAGGAATTCGAGTTACTGATGAGGTTTTGCTCAATTATGTCATGCAAGCAGCTGGTCAGCTACAGTTAACCATCACTGCTCAGCTCTCAATGAGCCTGAGTAATACGCCGATGGCCGGTACTCAACTTAATGTTGTCAGTGGCAACTTTATTACTTCTCAACCTCTTGGCGTTGATGATGGTATCGACTATTGCCATAGCGGCAGGATTCGACGCATTGATGTAGAGGGGATTAATCGCATGTTGGATCAAGGATCAATTGTTCTTCTAGGCCCCATTGCAAGCTCAGTGACTGGAGAGTCATTTAACTTACTCTCTGAAGAGGTCGCTACTCAAGTCGCGATCAAATTGAATGCCGACAAGTTGATAGGTTTTTGTTCCGAACAGGGCATCATTGACGAGAACGGTGAAGTCGTCGCTGAACTGTTCCCTAAAGATGCAGAAAGAATCTTATCTCGACTAGAAACCGACCGCGTAGAAGGCGTTGATAATTCCTCTGGCACTCTAAGGTTTTTACGTGCCGCGACAGCAGCATGTCGAGCTGGTGTTCCCCGTAGCCATCTAGTCAGTTACAAGGTGGATGGCGCTCTAATTCAAGAACTGTTTTCACTTGATGGTATAGGTACTCAAGTGGTGAAAGCGAGTGCGGAGCAGGTTCGCGTTGCCAACATTGATGATATCGGCGGTATTCTAGATTTAATTCAACCGCTAGAGGAGCAAGGAGTTCTGGTCAGACGCTCGCGCGAACAACTAGAGCAAGAGCTACATCAGTTCACCATCATTGAGAAAGATGGACTGATAATTGGCTGCGCAGCTCTTTATCCATACCCAGAAGAGAAAATGGCAGAGATGGCTTGTGTGGCAATTCACCCCGAATACCGAGATGGTGACAGAGGATTACTGTTGCTTAATCATATGCGCCTGCAATCTAAGGCACAGGGCATTGAACATATTTTTGTTTTGACTACCCACAGCCTGCACTGGTTTAGGGAACAAGGTTTTCATGAGATGAACGTCGACTTCTTACCTTCGCAGAAACAAAACTTATACAACTATCAAAGAAAATCGAAGATTTTGTCGTTAACTCTCTAACTGACTGTAATTCTTATACTTGCTACTTTGTTGCTAATTTTTCTTACATTATTAGCTTTATTTCATATTTTTAATTGGTTAATATTTCGGCTCCCCGCCCTCAGTGGGGAGCTAGATAGGATTCACTTCTCTACTTAACTTTTACCTAAGTTGAGTCGCAAGGATTGCTTGAGGTTACTGACTACGTCACTAAGAGCAAACTATCGATGAAGAAAATTATCTGTAACTCTGTACAGAGTTTTTGGGACATGGCAGATAATGAACTACTAGAAGATCTAGACGTTCATTGTGTCTTCCCAGTAACAGAAGGCTTAAAAGCGTTCATCTTGAACTATCAAAAGAAGTACCGCATCCGCAGTATTTCTTTCTCGAAAGCACTTTAATCGTTTAACACGGTAGCCACGGATGGTTATCCCTTTCGCTGCAGCCTTTGTACCAATCCACTAGCTCTCTGAGTGCGAACCTTGATTCCGCGCTTCATTACCCGTTGATCGATATATAAGCTCAAGCGCTTCTTCGCGCGTGTAATTCCTGTGTAGATCAGCTCTCGGGTCAGTATAGGTGTATAATCAGGCGGTAAGACCATTAGTGTGTGCTCGAATTCACTGCCTTGAGATTTATGAATAGTCATCGCGTATGCAGTTTCATGCTCAGGCACTCTACTCGGCAAAACAGATTTAACACTGCCATCCGGTAACTCAAAAAAGACCTTTAATCTTGGCTGGTTTTCTGAGTCATCAAGCATACAAATGCCAATATCGCCGTTATACAAACCTAATGCATAATCATTTCTCGCGACCATCACTGGTCTACCGTGATACCAAAGCTCATCTTGGGTCTGAATAAGCTTTCTCGCTGCCAGCGCCCGTTCGATACGCTGATTGAGTCCAGCAACACCGAAGTCACCTTCACGAATAGCACATAGCAAGCGGCAGCGAGCAAAATGATCTAATACCGCTTTGGCTCGTTGCGGCATGGTTTCAACTTCGCCTGTTACTGAGTCTAATTGCGGTGTATCAATACGTTTAAGATAGTGGCTATATTCGGCAACTAACATCTGGATCATTTGATTGTAGTGCTGGCTATCAATTGGAAACTGAGCAATATCCGCGAAATCTTTTTGCCATACCCAATCGACCTTCTGAGCTGAACCAACATTGATCGCTTGCGCCAGTTGACCGATACCAGAGCGCGCATCAAATCGATAGCTTTTCTTCAATATACACAAGCTATCAGCAATAGAAGGCTGCGTATTCGTCGTGTGGGCGAGTGTTTCAAAACCGGTTAAGCGAGCAATTTGAGCCGCTTGACCATGGCTGAAACCGAATTGATTGAACGAGCAGATATCACCGAGTACCGCCCCAGCTTCTACCGAAGCCAACTGATCTTTGTCTCCCAACAAAATCAATCGAGCATGTTTAGGTAATGCATCGATCAATTTGTACATCATTGGTAAATCGACCATAGAGGCTTCATCTACAACCAGCATATCTAGATGGAGTGGATTATCCCGGTTGTGGCGAAACTCAGCACTATTGGGTAACGCACCCAGTAAACGGTGCAGTGTGCTCGCGTCAGTTGGAATCGCCTGCTTTAGCTCAGGTGCAACAGGCAACTCTTCCACGGCTTTGCCAATAGATTCCGTTAATCGAGCGGCGGCTTTGCCGGTGGGGGCCACTAGTTTGATCGTTGGTGGCTCACCTTTGCCATTTTGCGCATCCGAACTTTGTGCTTGTTCGATCAAGGCGGCGAGCAGTTTGGTTACAGTAGTCGTTTTACCAGTTCCCGGACCACCAGAGATCACAGCAAACCTTTTACTCAATGCAACCGCCGCTGCGACTTTCTGCCAGTTTACACAAGCGGCCAATGGCACTAGTTCATCGAGCACAGTGAGCTGCTCAATGTTTTTTGCTGCTAAGAGCTTTTGGTCTATGGTAGGCCAATCCAACTTATCCTCTGCCACGACGTCTAGATGGTCACAAACCATACGCTGTCGCATCACAGGTGTAGAATCACCTTGCTGCTGAGATTTATTAATTACTTCAAATAGATATCGATAGTTGCGAGCAAAAAGATGATCAAGAAGCTTTGATAGTTTTTGGATTTCAGTAGGCTTTAGGATCATGGGTGACCCAAAGCTATTCAAACGCTCAGCTAACGTCACTTCATAGTACCAATAGCGGTGTAAATAGAGTCGCTCACCATCAAATATCAGTGGTAGAGCTTCGCCCTCTTCAGCCAAGTTTTTAGCCACCAAACAAGAGCCATGGAGCAAGGATGCCCAGTCAATCGCAACCAGCGTTTGATTCAACTCTAATGCTGCTTCGCCAAACAAACCCAGCTTCGCAGCGAGATCGGTAGGCTGCCCTTCTGCGTCAAACAGAGGTAAGCAAATATGGCCTTTGCCAAGTTCGTGGCTAACCACACCTGCAATAAAAGCGATCTGATCATCCTGAGACTGGCTAGCGATAAAGCGGGCAAACTGATAATCAAGTTGTCTGATGCTGGGTTTATTTGCCAGTTGTTTAAGCACAGAAATAAGTGTGGTCATGATTAAAGTAACTCCATCTGGCCAGCTTGATTCGTTTTCCCGTCGACACTTTGCCCATCAATGAGTCTGTCCATATCGGTAAGAAACTCTAGGCTTGGTTTGGCAGAGAAAATGCCATGCTCGCTTTCTCCGTCCATCCCCCTAAGGAATAGGTAGTAGACACCGCCAAAGTGCTGATCGTAGTCATAATCTACGATTCGACTGCGTAAGAAGCGATGTAGCGCTAAGGCATAGATTTGATATTGCAGGTCATAACGATGATCTGCCATGGCAGATTTTAGCGCTTCTCCGTGATAGAAACTGACTTCGTCACCAAGATGATTCGATTTCCAGTCAAGGACATAGTATTTGCCTTGATGCTCAAACACTAAGTCGATAAAGCCTTTCAACATACCTTGAACGGTATAGAATCCTAGGTCGCCAGACTTAGCGGATAAAGGATCATGACGTTGGATTACACGGTTTAATGCGGGCGCCGCCAGTACCTCAATTGGTAGCAAGAACTCCATCTCAACTAAACGTTGGCTTGGACCTTTCTGGTTGAGCAGCAGAGATTTTCCATCCAGTGGTGTGGCTAGTACGGTATCAATCAACTGTTGTAATATCGGTAGCCAACTTGCGTCTAACTGCTCACTATCGAGAAGATGAGTGATAACCTCACTATTCGCTTCGCTAGTACTTGGCTCGGTAAATTCGACTTCTTCGAATATCGTATGCAGGAAAGTACCGGGTCTAGCGCCGCGCGGGAAGGTGAAGATGGTTTGCTCTGGTTCAACTAACTCCTCTTCATCATGCTCATCAGAAGAATCAATATCGAGATGCAATAAGTCGGTAAAGCCATCCGAGCTATGATGAGAGCCTTGTTTTACCAATCCAGAGTAACTAGTGATTCGCCAATCTCGATCAATAACACTTTTCAGCTCGCTTGCCGTTAAATCTTGTTGCTGCGAACTTGGGGCCACGAAGACCTCTTGTTGTAGCTCTGGTAGGTCACTTAATCGCACACTTTCAAGTCCATCCACATGCTGTTGGATTGCCTGAGTGAGATCATTGATCCCCCCTTCTTTACCATCTTGTAGCAAATATCCCATCGCACTATGATGAACACCGGTTGGTTCTTTGGTCGAGCGACCGTTTCTCAGTGGCGCAGCCCCGACAAAACAGCCATAAACGGCGCGGGTGAGCGCTACGTAGATTAGACGTAAATCTTCAGCAAGACGCTCTTTATCAGCTTGCGCCAAAGAAGCATCTTGCCCAGTAATATCTAAAATGGTTTTGTCTTGTTGCTCATCGTAGTATTTCGCTTCGCTAGCCTCGCGATAGCTGAGAACGAAAGGCAACAACACCAGATCATATTCCAGACCTTTTGATTTGTGGATCGTTACGATTTGCACCAAATTACGCTCTGATTCTAAGCGCTGGATTTGGTCTTCGCTGCCACCTAAGCCGTTTTGCGCATCACTGATTGCTTGAGCCAACCAACGCAGTAAACCATGGTCACTGTCTAGCTCTTGACTTGCTTGCTGTAGCAGCTCACCGATATGCATCAAATCAGTCAGTGCACGCTCTCCACCTTCTTCCTCTAGTAAACGCTCCGCAATATGTCTCTTGCTCATAACACTGCGCAACATGGGTAGCACACCTCGCTGAGTCCAGAGTTTACGATACTCTTTAAACTCATTGATTGCGTTTTCCCACTCATTTTCATCGTTGTTGAGCTTGTCTAAACCGCCCGCATCGAGAGCAAACATCTCAGAAGCCAAGCTTGCTCGTAAGGCACGATCATTTTCAGGTGTCAGCACCGCTTGCAATAGACGCTGAATATCTTGGGCGACAAGCGAGGTAAACACGCTGTCTCGGTTTGATAGGTAAACACTCGCAATACCTTGCTTTGCTAGTGCCTCTTTCACCATACGACCTTCATTACCGGTTCGCACCAATACCGCAATATCACCAGCCTGAATAGGATGACCATCTTTGCCATCTGCTTCTTTACCATCCATAAAGAACGCTTGCTCATTTTGCGCAGCAGTGAGAATCGTTTGGATTTGATCTGCGGTTGCCTTAGACATTGCCTTAAGATACTCGCCTTTAGGCAGAGGCTTTTCCTCCGCATCTTGCAGCCAGTAAGTGAGAGCGGGTTGCTTTTGACCACCAATAGTCCAAATACGTTTATCCGCGTAGGGGCTAGAGTCGACAGGCAAGAATGGAATATCTTTATCGTAAATAAACGGGCTTGAAGGCAAGTCAAAAATCTGGTTTACCGCTCTAACCATATCCGCGCTAGAACGCCAGTTAGTGCCTAGAGTGAAGTGCGACGAAACCTGATTACGCGCTTTGATGTAAGTAAAAATATCTGCGCCACGGAAGCCGTAGATTGCCTGTTTAGGATCACCGATCATGAACAAACCACATTCAGGGTTGTTCAAGTAGATACGGCTAAAAATGCTGTATTGAAGGGGATCGGTATCTTGGAACTCATCAATCATAGCTACTGGATAGAGAGTCCGAATCCGCTCTGCAAGTAGCTCAGATTCATCACCATCAATAGCGGCAGAAAGATTGGTCAGCAAGTCATCAAAAGAGAGCCACTGTTTCTGCTGTTTGGCTTTTGCCAACATCACACGACAATGTTCAATCGCATGGGCAAGCATTGGTGCTTTGAGGCCAATTGGCGCAGCAAGGAAAGCATCAATTGCTTCAAAAACAAGGTGCTGCGGCGCGGTGCCTTTCGGCGTTTTCTCAACCAAGGTATTTTGCGCAAACTTCTCCAGTTTGTCTGGATAGTCATAACCCGTTGTTTCCGTTGATGCCCACACATTGACCGCGTCGAGCCAAGTCGGTAAAGACTTTTTGCTGTAACTGCGTTTGTTGACGTCAGAGTCACTAATCAGGGCAAAAAAGTCATCCTGATGCTCTCGCCATAACGATTTCAATTCATCGATACGCTTTAGATTTTGTTGGTGTAAGTCCGCTAAACTTCCACTCATCGCCGCGACAGACAGGCTAAGTGGTGCACCTGTCAGATAGTTAGTCACATCGCGCAGTAAATCAGAGGGGGCATTCCAGATTCGGCGCACTTCTCCTGCTAAATTAAGCGGTAAAGGATAGAAATTACGTCGCCAGTAATCAGCTACAACCTGCGCTTTAAGATGACTCTCATCGGTCACAAATTCGTTGTTAAAGCGACTGCCTGATTCAAACGCATTTTGGGTTAGCATACGTTGGCAAAAGCCGTGGATGGTATAAACCGCGGCTTCATCCATTTGCCTTTCCGCTTGCAAAAGGATCTCTGCGGCTTGTTTGTGGTCACTGAACTCATCAAGTAAAGGCTCAATCACAGGGTCGCTACTTTTGCCTCGGGCAAAGGCAAGACGAGCATCATGAATACGAGCGCGGATTCGGTCTCTGAGTTCTGCGGTTGCCGCTTCCGTAAATGTCACCACTAAAATCTGATCAACCGTCAACGGCAGCTGATGCTTGGTCTCGGATGTACCATGACCGAGAAGCAACCTTAAGTATAAGCCAGCGATAGTAAAGGTTTTACCGGTACCCGCCGATGCCTCAATTAATCGTGCACCGTGCAAGGGAAAAGTCATGGCATTAAGCGGAGTAACCATTGACGTTGCTGTCATAAAATATTTGCCCTTTGTATGAAAAACCGAGATCCAAATGTGATCCAGACTTTAAAACGATTATTATTAATATAAATCCCTAAAAACTTGGGACTTTATGAGATCTTTCTCACGGTAGGCTCGTTCCCTAACCGCTACTATGCGCGCCATGTGTTGAGCAACTCCGAGCTTGTCTAAGCAGCCAAGTTGCAACAAACCGACAGAATAATGGTCCCTCTGACCTGTGGCCGTACAGCGAACGCCCTACACTATAATGATTTACTGGCGGCCACCTACTTTCCTTCAACCTGTTTTCCACTAAACTGATCTATTGCGCGTCTTCACTCGTCTTTACCTCAAGTCGAGGGGTTTGCAGTACCAATGCTGTAATAGTACGTGCCTGCGCTGCTAAACTGTCGTTCCAACTTGGCCAGATACGCGAGATGTAAGGGTTATTGCCTTCACCTGCGGCCATGAAGCTATCGTTAAATGTATCGGCCATTTTCTTGAGTGATTTCTCTTCATCATCTGCCCAATTGCCACGACTGAATCCCGCTTCAACACCAGCTAATGCAGTTCTCGGGAAATAGCACAACGGCTCGGTCATGCCTTGGTAGAACAAACGAATCAGCTCAGATAACAAGCTATGAGCGTAGCTAGGGTCTGCAATTTCAGGGTAGATAAGATGAACAACCCCTTCCTTGCGATCATAACCAATCATATGGGTGCGCTTACTGATGCCCATCGCCGACATAGCTAGGTGGTCTATCCACGCGGACAGATAGTCTTGTGAGCGAATCTTACCGCTGCGAAAGCGAATCAAGCCCGACTGATAATACTGTGTCAGCCAGCCAGTTAGGTTGATCTTTTTATCCTCACCTAAGACATCAAATGTCAGTTTTACTTCGAGGTCATTATCTTCGCTGCCACATAAGAAGGTCAGCTTTTCCACCAGCTCCTGCGCTTGAACTCGGTTAGTTTCAAATTCAATATCCCCAAATGCGCCAACCGGTAATTTCCCTTGCGCACGTTGCTGCTTAACAAAGCTTTCAATCACACCCTTGCTATCTTGACCACCAGAAAGCTGCTGTTTGAGTAAGCTATCCAATAAACTGTCGCGCATTTGATAGCTTTCTAAGCCATTGAGCACAAAAGGTTCGTCATCTTCCATAACCGGAAGCGGTGGCTCAAACATCACTTTTAAGCGGCGATTAAAAAAGTATTGCACCGGTAAACGCCAGAAGCGTTGCAGCTCAACTAAATCCAGCTCTAATGGGTAAGTGGCATCGAGTAAGTAATCTTGCAGTTGTCGATTAAATTCACCGCTTACCTGGCCTAATCTATTCACCGCAGGCAGCCACTCTTTAGCATAACTTGACTGCTCACCAACAAACGCTGCTGCGCTAAACGGCACCATAGAGTGGTGAGCAATGAGTACTGCTAGCAGCTTTTCTCCAGACTCATCACTCGCTAACGCCTCATCTCCATCTAGGCAGTAATTTTGGTGACAATACTCCATTAGCTCAGAAACCAGCACCGATGGCACACGCTCAGTATTGTCTTGGATTGAGCGACCAACATAGCTGATGTATAGCGTTTGCTGTGCAGACAGCACGGCCTCTAAGAATAGGTATCGGTCATCATCTCGGCGAGAGCGATCCCCTGGTTTGGTTCGTCCATTCATCAGATCGAAGCCCTCTGGCGGCATAGAACGTGGATAAACACCATCATTCATGCCCAGTAAGCAAACCGTTCTGAATGGAATAGAACGCATCGGCATCAAAGTACAGAAGTTAACTTGCCCAGCAAGGAAGCGTTGGCTGATCCGCGTCCCTGACAGCTTGTTGTTCAAATAGGTGGTAATAATCGCCGGAGATAATGATTGCTCGAAGGCTGCGTCAGTCAGTTGCTCTTTTAAATTGGCTAAGGTGTCACGAATCGACTTCAGCGCCGCCTCACCTTCCAGTTCAACACTAAAGAAATCATCCAGCAGCAAGGTTAGTATTTCACGCCAACTATCAATTGATTGAGTTTGTAGCAGTTTGTGTCGGTAATCGCTGACCGCCTCAATAAAGTGCGCCAGCTTGCCCGCTAACTCCGCGCCCATTCCTTGCACTTCATTGTAAGGTGAAAGCGCCCCTGACCTTGATTCAAACAACCCTGCTAATTCTGGCATAGCGTAACCAAGTAACATACGCTCAATACCAAACTGCCAAGTATTTTGTGCGGTTTCAGGTAAATCAAACTCTTGTCCTGTGGTCGCATTCAATCCCCAGCGAATACCCGATTCCTCTACCCACTGTTTGGCTAAAATAAACTCATCTTCCGTTAAGCCGAATCGAGCCAAGATCGCTGGAGTTTCAAGCAGTTCGAGTAACTCAGACGCCAAACAACGGGTGTTTGGCAGGTTGACCAACTGCATAAATGCATTAAGGATTGGGCTTTCTTGGTCGGCGGTACGGTCAGAAATAGAGTAAGGGATAAATCGCTCACCGGGTGCGTTGCCAAACACGGCTTGAATAGCGGGGCTGTAGGCGTTGATGTCCGCCACCATTACAATAATATCGCGTGGCTTTAAACTTGGATCGGCATCAAACATCGCCAATAGCTGATCATGTAAGACTTCCACTTCACGCATTGGGCTATGGCATGCATGCAGCGTGAGTGATTTATCACCTAGTTGCACCACTTGTTTATGCGAGCTGGTTTCTAACTGATGATCATCTTGATGCTCTTCAAGATTGAGAATGTCTGCTTGAAGTTGATGGAGCAATAAGTCTCGCTCGACATCAACAAAGGCTTCAATCTCGTGGGACTCTAGCTGCGAGAGAAGATACATGTTGTCGCGTCCCAACTTACCCATTGACGCGAGTAAGCTATTACCCACCGCATCGGTATGCAGCTCATCAAGCACGTTGTCTTCAATCGAACCTTTAAGTTGCTCACTCTCGCCCTGTTGCTCTGAGTGGTCTTGATTCCACACCACATGTTTACGGTGTTTTGCTGCTAAACGCGCTAAGAACTTTCTGTCTCGTACCTCGCCCCAGTAGTAACGACATGGGTTGGTAAACATCAGGTGGACATCAATATGCTCACCAATGGCTTTAAGAGCATCCATATAACGTGGCGGCAGTGAGGTAATTCCGAACACAAACAAGCGCTGAGGCAAATGTTCAAAACTGCCCTGAAAGTTTTCCAAGGTATCGATAAAGTGTTCGTACAGGTTAGCACGATGATAAGGTGACTGACCTAAGGCAATTGTATGATCGTAGAGCGCTTGCCATAAAATCGGCTGCCAAGGGTGCTCATCTTCCAGCTCCAACACGGTTTGCCCCGCTTCCCAACTGGCAATCCACTCTGGGCGATAAACCAGATAACCATCAAAGATGTCGGCAATTTTCTCTGAGAGTTGGTAAAGCTTGGAACCGTCTTCGTCTTGCTCTAGATAGCGTTTAAGTGGCTCGAACTCAACTTGACTCAAAAGCCCAGGCAAGATGTGCATCAGCTTCCATGTCATCGACTCTTTGTTAAAGGCACTGCGTTTTGGTACATCTGGCAGCACCTCTGTAAACATATTCCAGATAAATGTCGCAGGCAGAGGAAAATCAATGTTCGCCGCTACACCAAACTCTTTAGCTAGCTCCATCTTCAACCACTGGGACATCCCCGGGCTTTGCACCAAGATCTGCTCTTTATCGAAAGGGTTTTCTAATGGATTGAGACGAACGAGCTCAACAAGAAGTGACTTTAAGACATCGACTTGGTTGGAATGGTAGACAGTAAACAAAATGCACTCACACTAATATTGCCGCTATTGCGCTCAGATTAGCATAAGTGCATATCGTATCAGAAAATATCTAGGCTAAAAGGTTACGCATTGCTCACTGTTAAGTTGTGAGGCTGATAGAAATGCAGGTAACGAAGTGCAACGTAACTGACCACTAGAGTCGCTACTACGAGCTCTAAGACGGCAAGGTAGTGCACTTGAGTGACGTATTTTACTGCAACACCGATGGTCTCCATCCATGTGGCAAGTTTAAACAACGCTGTTGAACCAATCACCATTGGGAAGGTAAATGCAGCGTAACCTGGGCTGAATGGCAGTCTGAGTAATTTAAAGAAAGCCAAGTAGATAATTGCTGTCATCAAAATCGCAATGCCAAATAATAGACCTATGATCACAGGTGAAGGATCGGCCGTTACCGTTAAATACCCGGCTAACGACAGGCTGGCTGGTGCTGCCATGATCGCCATGGTTGGTTTTGCTGCGTCTGGAATCTCATGAGTAAACATAAAACGATAGATCATCATTGGCAGCATCACTGCATAAGCGACCATTCCGAACAATAGCGCGCCGTCTGCAATATGGCTCAAAACAGGGTTACCTGAGAAAGAAACATCAGCCACTATGATGCCTACAGGTGGTACAAACCAACTCGGTACCATATGGTGCAATTCAAACTCTTGCGCTCTGTGGTAGATAAAGCTGACTAGAAACACAATGTGAAGACCAACCGCAAACAGCCAAAGTAAGTCTCCAACTAAAGGGGAAAAGTGCCCTAAAGAATTCGAAACTACCATAGTGCCCATCGCAAACGTTGGTACAACACTACCCACGACAGGGTGAGCTAGGTCTTCACGCAATAGATGATTATGAACGAGAAATTTTACCGCTAGAACAGCCAGTAATACACTTGCGATTGCCGCACCACTCCACTGAGCGTAACCATGGAATGGAGCAGCATTTTCCCAACACCATCCTAAACTGGCAATACCAAGCGCTAAGCCTGCCATAGGAGTAGGTGCACCCATCACTTTTGCTTTTGCTGCTTTAATCATCTTTATTTACCTAGTTTGCTTACCATGGAGCTAGTTTACGCTTGCCAAGTGTTCGATAATATCTAATTATTTAGAACATATGTTCAGACAATCTAAACGAAGCTATGGCCGCGAATATATCTCTAAAACAGCTCAGAGTGTTTATCTCAATTACACAACATGACACGTTAACCGCAGCGTCAGAAGCCTTGTTTCTGTCCAAGGCGGCAGTCAGCATGGCGCTGTCAGAGCTAGAAAAACAAATCGGTCATTCATTGTTCGATAGAGTCAATAATCGACTTATCCTCAATCAAGAAGGGCAGAAACTACTGCCTTTAGCGGACGAACTCATTGAGCGGGCGCAAGATATCGAGCAGTTATTTGATAATGACCAAACATTAACTGGTGAACTAAGAATTGGGGCTAGTGACACCATAGGTAATCAAGTTGCGCCCTATCTAATTAGTGACTTTCGCCGCCATACCAATCACCACTCGCAAAGCTTGTTTATCTCCAACTCTGCTTTGATTTGTCAGAAGTTAGTCGACTATGAGCTTGATCTTGCACTTATTGAAGGTAAAACACTGCACCCCGAGCTTATATCCACCCAATTCAGCCAAGACGAGATGTGCGTGATCTGCTGCCCTCATTCGCCATTGGCAAATAGACAAAGGTTTAGTGTTGGTGATTTGGAAGAGAGTGAGTGGATTTTACGCGAGCCAGGTTCAGGTTCGAGAGAGTTTTTCCTTCGCGCTATTGCTCCGCGTATTGAACAGTGGCATGAGTCATTCCAGCTCAACACAACAGAAGCTTTGATTAACAGTGTCTCTGCTGGGCTTGGATTAGGTTGCTTATCAAAACTCGCGGCTCAGCCGGCGTTAACCGCTGGTAGAGTTGTAGAACTTAAACTCTCTTTGGATATGAAAAGGCGCTACTGGTTGCTGGTGCATAAAGAAAAGTATCAGAGCCCATTGCTCAAATCCTTTATCGAATATTGCCATCAATGGGATTAAAAAAAGGGCAACTCCAATAACCAGAGTTGCCCTAAGAATCCTAATGAGCGGGATCAGACAGTGGATTCATTTGCAGGTTCAAGTGCAATATTGTGTTCATCTGCTTGTTTCTTCTGTTGGCCACGTTTTGCCAGTACGTAGTAGAACAGCGGAGTGAGCAGGAGTCCAAACACAGTGACACCAATCATGCCGGAAAAGACGGCAATGCCCATCGCTTGTCTCATTTCGGCACCTGCGCCAGTTGAGAACACCATAGGAACCACGCCCATAATAAAGGCGATAGATGTCATCAGAATCGGGCGCAAACGTAGGCGAGATGCCTCTAAGATTGCGTCCATGACTGTACGACCTCTGTCCTGCAATTCCTTGGCAAACTCAACAATTAAAATTGCATTCTTGGTCGCCAAACCAACCAATACAATCAAACCTATTTGGGTAAAGATATTGTTGTCACTTCCCCACAAGATCACACCACTGATCGCTGACAACAGCGTCATTGGAATAATCAGAATAATCGCCATAGGTAAACGCACACTCTCGTACTGTGCTGCCAGTACTAAGAACACCAGTAAAATCACCAATGGATAGATTAAGGTTGCTGTATTACCGGCAAGTTTTTGCTGATAAGTGAGCTCCGTCCATTCGTAGGTCATACCGATTGGCAACGTCTCTGCAAGAATCTTTTCAATCGCTGCCTGCGCTTCACCAGAGCTAACCCCCGGCATTGGGCTACCGTTGATTTCTGCGGTTTTGTAGGCGTTGTAATGCATGACGCGATCAGGTCCTGCGATGTTATCAACATTCACAAATGAGCCAAGTGGGATCATTTCTCCATCGGCATTTCTTACCTTAAGTTGGCGAATCTGCTCAGGGTTTTGACGAAACGCTTCATCAGCCTGAACATTCACCTGATAAGTACGGCCAAATCGGTTGATGTCGTTGACGTAAGTTGAGCCCATGTAAGATTGCAGTGTCGCAAAGACATCATCTAACGAGACATTTTGTTTCAGCGCTTTAGTGCGATCTACGTCTAGCTCTAATTGTGGCACATTGACCTGATAGCTTGAGAATACGCCTGTCAACGCAGGATCAGCCCAAGCCTTCATGATCACTTGTTGAGTGACCTGATACAAAGCCTCATAGCCGTGATTACCCCTATCTTGGATTTGTAACCTAAAGCCACCAATCGTGCCCAGACCTTGAACCGGTGGCGGCGGGAAGATGGCAATAAAGGCATCGGGAATCGCAGCAAACTTCTGGTTAAGTTGCATCGCGATCGCACCCGCACTCAAGCTAGGATCTTGTCGGTCTTCAAAATCAGACAATGGCGTGAAGACAATGCCGCTGTTCGGGCTATTGGTAAATCCATTGATACTTAATCCCGGGAAAGCCACCGAGTGTTCAACACCTGGTTGGGCAAGTGCAATCTCAGACATTTCACGAATCACAGCATCGGTACGCTCAAGAGACGCCGCATCAGGTAACTGAGCAAAAGCGACTAAGTACTGCTTATCTTGCCCTGGCACATAACCTGTTGGCGTTTGATCAAACTGATAAGCCGTTAGGCCAAGTAATCCAGCATAGATAACACCAATCAAGGCACCGAGACGGATGGTTTTCTTCACCACGTAACCGTAGGCATTAGCACCTTTATTAAACAGCTTATTAAACGGAGCAAAAATCAGACGTCCAAACAGTGAATCCATCACACGCGTCAGCCAATCTTTAGGCTGATCATGACCTTTTAGTAACAGTGCCGATAAAGCCGGACTCAAGGTCAAAGAGTTAATCGCAGATATAAAGGTCGAGATGGTAATCGTCAGCGCAAACTGCTTATAGAACTGTCCGGTTAAGCCAGACATAAAGGCGGTTGGGATAAATACCGCAGCAAGCACTAAAGTCGTCGCGACGATAGGCCCTGTCACTTCACGCATCGCTTTTTCCGTTGCAGGAATCGGTGCCAAGCCTTCCGCTATGTTTCGTTCAACATTCTCCACCACCACTATGGCATCATCGACAACAATACCTATCGCCAGTACCAAACCAAACAGCGATAGCGCATTGAGTGAAAAGCCCATCAAGTGCATGAAAGCAAACGTACCGACCAAAGAAACCGGAACGGCCACCAGCGGGATGATTGACGCGCGCCACGTTTGTAGGAATAGCACCACAACCAAAACGACCAACAATACTGCCTCAAGTAGCGTTTGGACAACCGCTTCAATTGAGCCACGAACAAAGACTGTCGGGTCATAAACGATGTCGTATGCCACACCTTGTGGGAAGCTCTGTTCAAGCTCGGCCATCTTGCTGCGCACATCTTCAGAGATTTGAATCGCATTCGAACCTGAAGCTTGGAAAACACCAATCGCTACTGCATCTTGGTTATCCAATAGTGAACGTAGTGAATAGGTTTCAGCACCTAACTCAATGCGAGCTACATCTTTCAAGCGGTTGATCTGACCGTTTTCACCGACTTTGATGATGATGTTTTCAAACTCTTCAACATCAGTAAGACGACCTTTCACATTAATCAGCAATTGGAAGTCAGAATTGCCGCTTGGCTGCGCACCTAGGCTACCTGCCGCAGCTTGTTGGTTTTGCTCACGTACCGCTGCAATGATTTCAGTAGGGTTTAAGCCAAGTGCAGCGACCTTATTAGGGTCAAGCCAGATACGCATGCTGTACTCGCCGCCGCCAAATACACGCACCGCGCCAACACCTTCAATACGGGTAATTTCATCACGTACGTTAAGCGCTGCATAGTTTGCCAAGTAGAGCAAATCGTAGCGTTCATCTGGAGAGTATAGGTGAACCACCATGGTCAAGTCAGGAGACGACTTCTCGGTAACAACACCTAAACGCTGAACCTCTTCTGGCAACCTTGGCAAAGCGCGGTCAACGCGACTTTGCACCAAGCTTTGTGCTTTGTCGGCATCGGTACCAATTTCAAAGGTCACCGTTAGGGTCATCATCCCGTCTGAGGTTGCTTGCGAAGACATGTACAACATATCTTCGACACCGTTAATTTCCTCTTCAAGAGGAGATGCAACCGTGTCGGCTATGACTTTAGGGTTTGCGCCTGGGTATGTTGCCGTAACAACGACCGTAGGAGGTACAACTTCAGGATACTCAGTAATAGGCAACTGCCACACTGATAGCGCACCTGCGATAAAAATGAGTATCGATAAGACCGAAGCAAAGATCGGTCTACGAATAAAATACTGAGAAAACATCCCGTTATCCTTTCTCATTTAATGCCGCTGTGGTAAGAGATTGGCGCTGTTGGTCAATCAGATCTTGTTGGTCACGCAGCATTGATAACGTTAATTCATTCGCCATTGAGACTTCACTCGGTGTAACCGGCATGTTGGCACGTACACGTTGCAGGCCATTCACCACCACTTTATCGCCTGGCAATAACCCGTCTGCCACAATACGCAAGCCATTGAGTTTTTCACCCAGAGAAACCGCGCGATATTGCACGATATTGTTGTCATCAAGAACCAACACATATTTGTTGTTGAGGTCAGTACCCACCGCACGATTGTCTATCAACATACCTTCGTAGCTGCTTGAGCCCGTAATGCGCAATTTAGCAAACATACCTGGCCACAAAGACTGATCTTTGTTGTCAAATACCGCGCGAACTCGAATCGTCCCTGTAGCTTGATTGATTGCATTATCAACGAAGTCGATGTGCCCTACTCGTGGGTAAGCTGCATCATTGGCCAAGCCAAGCTGCACCAACTGTTTCGCGTAACCTTCACCCGCTTTAAGCTTGTTCAATTTCTGGTATTTCAGAAACGTCACTTCATCGACATCAAAGTAAGCGTACATATGAGCAGTCGATACTAGCGTGGTGAGCTGAGTATTACCCGCAGACACATAGTTACCTTTAGTGATATCAGCTCTCGAAACCTTGCCAGTAATCGGCGCCGTGACTTGAGTAAAGGCAAGATCTAACTTGGCTTGAGACAATGAAGCTTTAATCGCCGCGACACTTGCTGCGCTGCGCTGCTTAGCGGTAAAACGAGCATCCACCGTTTCTTGTGAAATAGCGTTATTTTTGTTGAGCTTTAGAGCTCGCTGGTGATCTTTGATTGATTGGTTGTAACTTGCTTTGGCACTGCTTAGCTCCGCCTCTAGTCGCGCCACTTCTGCCACAAATGCTCGATCATCAATTGAGAATAGAACATCGCCTTCTTCAACCATAGTGCCTTCTTCAAAATGCACTTGCTCAACGTAGCCCGACACTCGCGGTATCACCGATACTGTCTGAGGTGACTCTAAACGACCTGTATATTCATCAAGCTCAGTGATGGTTTCAACTAGCACCTCTGCCACTTCAACACCAGGAGCTGGTGGTGCGGACTGAGTCACTTCTGCATGTGAATCCTGACATCCCGACAACACCAAAGGTGCTGCAATTGAGATAAGTAGAAGGGGGGTTTTAAGGTGTTTACCTACCATCTCGCTATCCTTACATTATTTTTGTACCGATCGGTATAATAATCCTAAGTTTTGATATTGATCAAGTTAAATTTACCAAATGAATGCATTTTCGATATGGACAACACACGCCCTGCGATTTACCATTTGAGTGTCATATATGAGAAGTTATTGAATGAAATTATGGTCCGTTTAACCTGTGGTCGCCCAAAAAGCTTTGATAAAGAAGTCGCTCTTGAGAAAGCCTTGGATGTCTTTTGGACACAAGGTTACGACGGTGCGTCGCTCAAAGATCTCACCAAAGCAATGGGCATCAACAAGCCAAGTATGTACGCAACTTTTGGCAATAAAGAGCAACTCTATTTTCAAGCTGTAGAAATGTATAAACATCGTGAAGGAGCGCCTTTCTTCACTGCATTAGAACAGCCTCAAATTCGCGATGTCATTGAGACAATTTTTTCTCGCACTGCTGAAGCAAAATGCAGCAACGAGAAGAACAAAGGGTGCTTGATGATCCAAAGTTCTCTGGCTTGCAGTGATGATTCTCATGTGGTTAAAACATCTGCTCTAAAGATGCGCGCAGAGTTTATTCAGCTCATCCAACATCGTTTTGAAAGAGCCGAGAATGATGGTCAGCTCGTGCAAGGTGCCGATATTCAAGTAATGACGCATTATGCAGTTACCATGCTCGATGGACTGCAGATTCACTCGATAGATAATCCTCCACCAGAAATGCTAGAAAGCGTTGCCAAGATAGCGACTGAGCATCTTTTCCAGTCCTGCACTCCATTGTCTTCTTCATAGTGAACAGCGCGTTACCAAGTTTTTACCGTTCTCAACCTCATGATCGCCTGTGCTACCTAGACTTTTTCACCAATAAGCTGTATAAACAGACAGTGAATATTTTTGATAATTTGAGTTAGAGGACCAACCATGGCTGTAATCGTCAAGTACGTGGTAGAACGCAACGGAGAAGAGAAAATGACTTTTACCTCTAAAGCGGAAGCTGACGCATATGACAAAATGCTTGATATGGCTGATGAGCTTTATGAGCTACTAGGTAAAAGTGAACTGCTAGAAGACGAAGGCAAGAAAGAAGACTTGGCTATGTTCCTAGCACAAAACAAAGAAGAAGTGCTCTACGCACTGGGTGCAAAACGCAAACCTGCACCTAAGAAGCCTAAAAAGGTTGAAGCAGTCGAAGACGCTGAACAAGCACAAGACGACGCCGCTTAACCTAGCTCCTGCTCAAGATCTTAAACCTCAGCTCATGCTGAGGTTTTTTGTTTCAACCCAACACATCTACTTCCGCCGTTTTGAGGAAATCAAATCCTCAACCTTTACCCTAATATCTTCCGCGCCTACTGTTAAAATAGCGCCAACTTTATCTTCAGAGAGCTTTACCAATGAAGTACCACGTTGAAGTTTGCATCGATAATCTTGAATCACTGCATAATGCGATTAGCGGCGGCGCAACACGCATTGAGCTATGCTCCTCTTTAGCGCTTGGTGGATTAACACCCAGCTTTGGCATGATGAAAAAAGCGGCGCAAATCTCCCCTATCCCTATCTTCGCCATGATTCGTCCAAGGCAAGGAGACTTCTTGTACGACCAAGATGATATTGAGGCCATGTTACTCGACATCGAAGCGGCAGCAGAGGCTGGATTAGAAGGCGTAGTGCTGGGAGTGCTGAGTGCCGATGGACATATCGATATGCCACTAGCCGAACAGCTTACTCAGCGCGCGAAGTTGTTTAACTTAGGCGTCACTTTTCATCGAGCCATCGATCAAAGCAGTGACTGGCGACAAGCCCTCGAACAAGTTATCTCACTCGGTTGCGAACGCATTCTAACCTCAGGTTTGGCTGCCAATGTTGAGCAAGGCGCACCTGTATTAAAACAGATGGTTGAGCTGGCTGACGGTAGAATCTCAATCATGGCAGGTGCTGGACTAACAGCCGACAATGTTCAAAACATCGTTCAGCAAACTGGCGTCAGGGAAGTTCATCTCTCGGGCAAGAGTACCCGCTCAAGTGTCATGACTAGCATCCGAGATGCGGCCAAAATGGGTAATCAAAATGTCGATGATTTCACCATTCCAGTCACAGACAGAACAGCGATTAAAAAGGTCGTAGAAACTCTCAGTTCTCAGCGATAAAACTCTCATCAAACGCTTACTAGTGCTAACCTTTTGATAACAAAGGAGTGCATTATGGGCAAGAACAAGCTTGATAAGAAAATCTACGAGAACGAACTTCGACGCCTGCAAATTGAACTGGTTAAGCTACAGGAGTGGGTTAAGCAAGAAGGGTTAAAAGTTGTTGTTATCTTTGAAGGTCGGGACGCTGCTGGCAAGGGTGGCGTCATTAAACGCATCACTGAGAAGCTTAACCCTAGGGTTTGTCGAGTTGCCGCCCTACCCGCTCCAACGGAAAAAGAAAAGACCCAATGGTACTTCCAGCGCTACGTTGCTCATCTTCCCGCTGCTGGTGAGATCGTACTGTTTGACCGTAGCTGGTATAACCGAGCTGGGGTTGAAAAGGTCATGGGTTTTTGCAACGAAGAACAATATGATGAATTTCTACGTTCTTGCCCCGAGTTCGAGCGTATGTTGCAGCGTTCTGGCACCATTTTGCTCAAATACTGGTTTTCGGTTTCCGATGAAGAACAGGAAAAGCGCTTCTTAGAACGTATCAAAACCCCCATCAAGCGCTGGAAATTCAGCCCAATG
Source organism: Vibrio sp. VPAP30 (assembly GCF_001188205.1). Classification (NCBI taxonomy): domain Bacteria; kingdom Pseudomonadati; phylum Pseudomonadota; class Gammaproteobacteria; order Vibrionales; family Vibrionaceae; genus Vibrio; species Vibrio sp. VPAP30. The sequence goes on along the minus strand of NZ_LBLS01000043.1, from coordinate 106,587 downwards.
GATTTGGAATCGCGCAACCGCTGGGCTGAATACTCTGAAGCCAAAGATAAAATGTTCGCTTATACAGACACCAAACAATGTCCTTGGTGGGTGGTACCTTCTGATGATAAGAAGCGCGCGCGTTTAAACTGTATTAGCCACCTACTCGAACAGATAGAATACCAAGACCTCACCTACCCAGAAATTGAGCTACCTGATCTCAATAAAGAAGGCTATATTCGAGCTCCACTTGAAGAACAAACGTTTGTTCCACAAAAATACTAATTACGATAGAGAGTATTAACGCAGCGCGTCATCGATACTTTGTTCGCCCAAGTGGCGAACATCTTTGCCTTTGACAAAATAGATGATGTATTCGCAGATGTTCTGACAGCGATCCCCGACTCGCTCTATCGCGCGAGCAGACCACATGACCTGAAGGATATTGGGAATATTTTTTGGATCTTCCATCATATAGGTCATCAACTGACGAATCACTGCTTCGTATTCAGCATCAATCTTATCGTCAAGCTTGTACACTTCGGCTGCCGCATCGACATCCATACGCGCAAAAGCATCAAGTACTTGGTGCAGCATAGCAATCGCTTGGCGACATAGTGGCTCAAGAGAAACATGAAACTGGCGCTCTTGCGATGAAGGGCTCTCAATCGCGACGTATGCAATCTTGGTCGCAACATCGCCAATACGTTCTAAATCCGTAATCGTCTTGATGATCGCCATAATCAGTCGTAAATCTTTTGCCGTCGGCTGACGCTTGGCAATGATACGAGTACAGGCTTCATCGATTGAGACTTCCATCGCGTTAACTTTATGATCATCGCGCACCACTTTTCTCGCCAGTTCGATGTCTTCTTTGTGCAACGCCTGCATCGCAAACGACAACTGCTGCTCGACCAAACCACCCATAGTTAATACATGGGTTCGGATCGACTCTAGCTCGACATTAAACTGACCTGATATGTGGCGTCCAAAATTCATAGTTAACGTTAATCTCCCAATGGATAAGTAAAAATTCTAATACGACGAATTAGCCGTATCGACCCGTAATATAATCTTCAGTCTGCTTTTTCAATGGCGACGTGAAAATGGAATCCGTATCTGAGTACTCGATCAACTTGCCCATATGGATGAAGGCAGTGTGGTCGCTCACTCGCGCCGCCTGCTGCATGTTATGGGTAACGATAACTACAGTATATTTGGTTTTCAGGTCGTTGATCAGCTCTTCAATGGTTAAAGTGGAAATAGGATCAAGTGCTGAAGTCGGCTCATCAAGCAACAGTACCTCAGGTTCAATCGCAATTGCACGCGCGATAACCAAACGCTGCTGTTGACCACCTGACAATCCAAATGCATTTTCATGTAAGCGATCTTTGACTTCATCCCATAGCGCCGAAGCACGCAAAGAGCGCTCGACAGCATCATCAAGAGCGCGGCTATTTTTGATCCCTTGCAGACGCAAGCCATACACCACATTTTCGTAGATAGACTTGGGAAACGGATTCGGGCGCTGGAACACCATACCCACTCGGCGGCGAAGCGTAGCGACATCGACTTTCGGGTGGTAAACGTTTTTTCCGTGTAGTTTGACCTTGCCTTCGACACGACAACCATCAACAAGATCGTTCATGCGGTTGATACAACGAAGCAGTGTCGACTTTCCACAGCCAGACGGACCGATAAAAGCGGTGACCTGCCCTTTTGGAATTCTCATCGAAACATCGTGCAACGCTTGGCTGCTTTGGTAGTACAAGTTTAACCCTTCGATAGCAATCGCCGTTTGCTCATCGCTCAGATTATTCACATCCAAGGGGGCTTGATAGCCGAGTGTTTGATTGACTGAAAACATGGTTAATCTTGTCCTAGAGTTCGGTACTTCTCACGCAAGTTATTACGAATACTGATCGCGGTTAAGTTCAAGCCTACAATCACTGTCACGAGTAAAAATGACGTGGCGTAAACCAAAGGTCTTGCTGTTTCAATGTTAGTGGTCTGAAAACCAACATCATAGATATGAAAGCCTAAATGCATGAACTTACGCTCTAAATGTAAGAACGGAAATTGGCTATCGACAGGCAAGCTCGACGCCAATTTCACCGCACCGACTAACATCAACGGAGCAACCTCACCCGCTGCGCGAGCGACCGCAAGAATCAACCCAGTAATAATCGCCGGACTCGCCATTGGCAAGACAATTCGCCACATTGTCTCAAATTGAGTCGCGCCTAACGCCAAAGAACCGTGACGAACTGAACTCGGAATTCGAGTTAAGCCTTCTTCCGTAGCCACTATCACCACAGGAAGCGTTAGCACTGCAAGCGTTAATGCTGACCATAACAGTCCGGGTGTACCAAAGGTCGGGGTTGGCAGTTTCTCGGCATAGAATAGTGAGTCGATTGAGCCGCCTAGCGTGTAAACAAAGAACCCCAACCCAAATACACCATAGACAATTGAAGGTACACCTGCGAGATTGATCACTGCCACTCGAATTAAGCGGGTGAACGCATTGTTCTTAGCGTACTCGTGCAGATAGATAGCTGCAATCACACCCAGTGGCATCACTATGACCGACATGATCAGCACCAGTAGCACTGTACCGAACATCGCAGGGAACACACCGCCCTCAGAGTTAGACTCGCGCGGATTTTCTGATAAGAACTTCCACGCCTGCTTACCCCACCTGGCAATTTTCTCTGCTAGATTCATTTGGTTCGGGTACCACAAATCAAGAATATCATTCAATGGAATAGTGACTCGTTGGCCTGTCATATCTTCAACAATTAAGCCTTGATTGGCTAATTGGCTGCGCAGACTATCGAGCTGAGATTCGGTTGCGTCTAGTAGCTGGGTGTATTTGGTATTTTGACTTTGATACAGAGATAGAAACTCATCATCTAGTGTGCCATTCAGACTGCGCTTTCTCTTTTCTAAGCGTAACCTTTCTGCCTGAGCATTGATAACTCGAACATCTCGTTCAATGAGGTTTTCAATTTCATCACGCAGAGTTTCAGCAAACGCAATTCCCGCAGTATAGTCTTGGGCAATATTGCGACTTACTTGTCCATCTGCGTGTAAATAGCCCACTGGTTGGCCATAGAAGTCACCGCTACGCGCTCGCTCGATCACCGCCCAGTTTTCTGGTTTAGTCGGTTCATCTAAGTCAATTTCAATTAACGATATAAAGTCTGATGAATAAAGGTCGCGATTAGCAATTTTAATGCTAATTCTTTTTACTAAGCCTTTTTCAACGACATCTGCAGGTAAATCAACATCCATTTCTCGTAAATGGCTTATTGGCACATACTCTTGTGAGTATACTTGGCCGACTAAAACGTCACCTTGCTTTGTCTGCCATTGATAGAGTGGCGCAGGCCAAAAATAGGAAAGTCCTTTCCAACCGATAAGCAGCAACAGCCCTAACACAGACAACAGACTAATGCTAACTGCACCACCTGTTAACCATATCCAAGGAGAGCCTGATTTTAACCACTTAAACACGTAGAAGGTTTCCTAATAATTCGATTTACAGCGAGCGATACTTGTCACGTAGACGTTCGCGCACCCATTCAGCTAAAGAGTTGACCGCAAAGGTAAAGACTAACAGCAATAAAGCCGCTAGGAATAAGATCCGATAGTGAGAGCTCCCCACCGCAGACTCTGGCATCTCAACCGCAATCGTTGCAGACAAGGTACGCATTCCTTCTAGGATATTCCAATCCATAATGGGGGTATTTCCTGTAGCCATAAGCACAATCATAGTTTCGCCAACGGCGCGCCCTAGACCCATCATAATTGCCGAAAAGATTCCTGGACTTGCCGTCAATAGAACAACATGAATCAGCGTTTGCCATGGCGTGGCCCCCAAGGCAAGTGAACCATCTGACAAATGCTTAGGTACCGAGAAAATAGCATCTTCTGCAATAGTAAAGATCGTAGGGATAACCGCAAATCCCATCGCAAAGCCAACCACTAGCGCATTGCGCTGATCAAAGTCGATGCAATGCTCAGCAAGGAAGACTCTGACATCACCATTAAAGAATATCGTTTCAATGTTGCCACTCTGCGACAAAATGACTGCACAGATTACAACCACTATTGGCATCAAAATCGCGGCATGCCAACCATTAGAAAACTGCCCTGACCACTGTTTGGATACGTTGTGCCACAAGAATCCTACAAGGATGGTCGATAAAGGTAAGAACAACATCAACGCCACAACTGCCGCTAGATGGCTTTCAACTATCGGGGCAAACCATAATCCAGCGAGGAAACCTATGATAACCGTAGGTAGCGCTTCCATCAGTTCAATAGAAGGTTTGACTACTCTGCGCATTTTTGGCGCCATAAAATAGGCGGTATAAATAGCCCCTAAAACCGCGATAGGAATAGCGAACAGCATTGCGAACGCGGCCGCTTTCAATGTTCCGAATGCAATTGGTACCAAGCTGAATTTGGCCTCAAACTCATCACTAGCTGAAGTCGTCTGCCACACAAACTCAGGTTCTGGATAACCTTCATACCAGACTTTCTGCCAAAGAGAGGAAAGAGAAACTTCTGGGAACGGGTTGTCAATCACTGCGAGATTTAATGCATTGCTATCGATAGCCAATAAATACGATTCGTTATTCGACATCGCCGCTAGCAAAGGGGCTTTGGTGTAGGCACGCTCAAACATCACCAACTTTTCACTGGTGGTGTAATGACTTTGAACTGTACCATTAATATAAAAGCTGTAGAAACCTTTACGGTAGGTATCTGGCAACAGGAACTGAAGCTCCGACGCAAGCTTAAACTGACGGATATGTGTTAAGTATCGTTCTCCGTCCGTCAGCACATCAAACCATTGAGAAACAAGACCGTCTTGGTGGGTAACCAACAGCGAATAGGCGCCAGGAAGCAGATCAATATCGGTCACGGCATGTTCAGGGCGGTCTTGGCTAAGATCCACTAGCTCTCGAACTTGAAACTTATCCCCCTGCTTTAGCGCAACAATAAGCTCAGATCCCGAACGTAGGTAGAGGGTATTTCCATCAGGCGTGAGAATTAACTGTTCTAAATCTGGCAATGGCTCAGAAAACGTGTATCGGTGTATCTTTCCTTCAGCTTGCCAACGTACTTGCACCGAGTGGTCATCATACCACCCGACCAAGGTTAAATTATCTTGGGTTGAAAAAGCGAATTTATTCAGCGTTTTTCCATCACGATGAAGATCAAGTTGTATTGTCAATTCACTGATACTCGGCGAAAACTTACGCGCACCTTGCTCAATTTCCAAACTGAGATTTGGCTTAACGATGTTCACCTCGCCCGTTCGCGTAGCAAAGCCATATAACCCATATACGGCTAACGACTGCGCAAACAAATCATTAGGGTGACTAACTTTCTGCGATAACACGGGCTTGCTAGTTGGATTCGTTAGCGACCAAAAATCGATATTACCTTGGGAAGAAATAACAAAAGCGCCTTCTCCTGTATCATCTATACCCAAAGCCACAGGCTGCGAACTTGAAATCGGCATCGAGCGTACATTTGGAGTAATTTTAGCATCACTGAACAGTGGCAGTACCATCATGGCAAGATAAACAAAAATCAAAACCAGAGCGGCTAAAACTCCCACACCACCAGCGGATACAGCAAGACGCACTAATCGATCTTTAATTAGTCGCTTTTGATCACGCTCTCGCAATGAGAAGTCTGCTTTGCCCATCTGTTGCTCTTACCTATTTTCGTCCGAGGGTATAATATTTCTATTAGGTGACAATTATATTACAGATCGCAATAAACAACTGAAAACAATGCAATAAAAAAATGCAATAAAACTGTCATACTAACACCTTAAGTTGCTATCCATCTGAGTGTTTTCTCAATATTTGACTTTCTCAGTCTGATTAAAGGGTAAGAGCATGAGCGCAGAAAAACTGTATATTGAAAAGGAATTAAGCTGGCTTTCTTTCAATGAACGTGTCTTACAAGAAGCCGCTGACAAACATGTCCCTTTGATCGAACGTATTCGATTTCTTGGCATATTTTCCAATAACTTAGATGAGTTTTATAAAGTTCGATTTGCCGATGTGAAACGCCGAATTCTAATTAACCAAGAGCGAGGCGGTAACGACAATTCTAAGCACTTGCTAACTAAGATGCAGACCAAAGCACTCAAACTCAACGAGCGCTTTGACGAACTTTATGCAGAGTTGATCCGTGATATGGCTAGGCGTCGAATCTTTTTAGTCAACGAAACACAGCTCAGTGAAACTCAGCAAAAGTGGGTAAGAAAATATTTCCGCAAAGAAGTACTGCCTCACATTACCCCTTTGATGATGCGCGATGACATCGATGTTCTGCAATTTCTCAAAGACGAATACGCTTATATCGCGGTGGAACTAAAAACCGAGCAACACAATCAGTACGCTTTGATAGAGATCCCAACTGATCACCTGCCTCGCTTTGTCATGGTGCCTGAGCAGAAAGGCAAACGCCGTAAAACCATCATATTGCTCGACAACATTATACGCCATTGCTTGGATGAGCTATTTAGCGGCTTCTTTAACTATGACACGCTTTACGGCTACGCAATGAAAATGACTCGGGATGCTGAGTATGATTTAAGCCATGAGGTTGAGCACAGTTTGTTAGAACAGATGTCCGAAGGTGTGAGCCAGCGTTTAACCGCGATGCCAGTTCGATTTGTCTACGAAAGAGATATGCCGCAAGAGATGCTCGATTTCTTGTGCGATAAACTCCAAGTCTCTAATTACGACAGTTTGATTCCGGGCGGGCGTTACCATAACTTCAAAGACTTTATCGGCTTTCCAAACGTTGGGCGCGAATATCTAGAGAACAAACCGCTACCACCAATGCAATGTGCAGACTTTGACGGCCACGCCAACAAGTTCGATGCCATCAAAGCTCAGGATATTTTACTTTACTACCCGTACCATACTTTTGAGCATATCAGTGAATGGGTTCGTCAGGCCTCATTCGATCCTAAGGTACTGAGCATTAAAATTAATATCTACCGTGTGGCTAAAGATTCACGCTTAATGAATTCACTGATTGATGCCGTTCATAATGGCAAAGCCGTTACTGTCGTTGTCGAGCTTCAAGCGCGCTTTGATGAAGAAGCGAATATTGAGTGGTCGAAAGTGCTTACAGAAGCGGGGGTTGAGGTCATCTTTGGTGTCCCCGGTCTTAAAATTCACTCCAAACTGCTGCTAATTAGCCGCCGTGAAGGCGAAGAGATCGTTCGCTATGCCCACATCGGGACTGGAAATTTCCATGAAAAAACTGCCCGTATCTATACCGACTTCTCGTTGCTAACAGCCGACCCTGAACTCACCAGCGAAGTGCGTAACGTATTTGGCTATATTGAAAACCCATATCGCCCGGTTAGATTCGATCACCTGATTGTTTCACCACGTAACTCACGTAAGCAAATGTATCGTTTAATCGACAATGAAATCGCTAACGCTAAAACCGGCAAGAAAGCAGCCTTAATCTTAAAAGTGAATAACTTGGTTGATAAAGGGCTGGTCAATAAACTCTATGGCGCTAGTGCCTCTGGCGTTGAAATTAGAATGATCATCCGCGGTATGTGTTCTTTGGTACCAGGAATCGAAGGAATCAGCGAAAACATTCAGATCATCAGTATCGTTGACCGCTTTCTGGAACACCCAAGAGTTGTGATTGCGCACAATGATGGTGACCCGCAGGTTTACATCTCATCGGCTGACTGGATGACCCGAAACATTGACCATCGCATTGAAGTCGCTGCTCCTGTTCGTGACGAACGTCTTAAACAGCGCATTATTGATATCATTAACATCCATTTTACCGATACAGTTAAGGCAAGGTGGATCGATAAAGAAATGAGCAATAGTTATGTGCCGCGTGGAAACCGTAAGAAAGTCCGCTCGCAAATTGCCATTTACGACTATCTTAAAAATATAGAAAAACAAACAAAGAATCAGAAACGTAAAGAACAGTTGCATACCAATCTGGATAAGTGACTGCTCAACGACTTACTTAGGTTGGTATCAAATGACTCAAACTCCGGACATTCGTGATGTTGCCGCTATCGATTTAGGTTCCAACAGCTTCCATATGGTGGTTGCGCGAGTCGTTGAACAAGATTTACAACTTGTCAGCCGCCACAAGCAAAGGGTTCGCCTTGCAGCAGGTCTTGATGGACAAAAAAATTTAGACAACGCCTCAATAGAGCGCGGGCTGGAATGTTTGACGATGTTTGCTGAACGCCTACAAGGATTTGAAGAGCAAAATGTTCGTATCGCCGCGACCCATACCCTGCGCCAGGCTAACAACTCATATATCTTTTTGCAGCGCGCACGTGAAGTGCTCCCTTTCCCAATAGAAATTATTCCCGGCATTGAAGAAGCGCGCCTGATCTATCTGGGTGTCGCCCATACTCAACCTGAATCTGATTCTAAGCTTGTGGTCGATATTGGTGGTGGTAGTACCGAGATAGTCATTGGTCGCGGCTTTAACCCTGAACTAATCAACAGCAAACAGATGGGTTGTGTTAGCTACACTAAGCGCTACTTTGCCAATGACAAGCTGTCGAAAAAAAACTTCACTAAAGCCGTTCTGGCCGCAGAGCAAAAAATGGAGTCTTTAGCCTATCGTTACAAAAAGAAAGGTTGGGATATCGCATTTGGTTCTTCTGGGACTATCAAGTCAATTAGTGAAGTTCTTATTGGTTTAGGCTTTGAAGATGGCCTGATCACCGCTAAACGTCTTGATAAGTTAATCAGCGTATTGTGCGAATGGGAGACTATTAGTGATATTGAACTGAGTGGACTTGCACCTGAACGAAAACCCGTATTTGCCGCAGGCGTCACCATCTTATCGGCCATTATAAACAGCCTAAAAGTCTCGGAGATGCACTTTTCTGAAGGCGCACTACGCGAAGGACTGCTGTTTGAAATGGAAGACAGCTTCAAGCGCTCTGACATTCGCATGCGAACGACAGAAAACCTAGCCAGCAAACATCTAGTTGATTTAGACCATGCAGCAAAAATCAAAACTCAAGCGACTGATTTCTTACAACAAGTACATAAAAATTTGGGGATAAAGAAAAGTTCGGAGCTGTTCGATTTACTAGAGTGGAGTGCCCTGTTACATGAAGTAGGGCTGAGTATCAGCTTGCAAGCTTTCCATCGCCATTCGGCTTATATTCTGCGCAATACCTATATGCCGGGGTTTAACCGCGAACAACAACGAGTGTTAGCAATGTTGGTCCGATTTCAACGAAAAGCACTCAAACTGCATGAGATGGAAGAGTTTACCCTATTCAAAAAGAAGCACATTGTTAGCTTGATACGCATCTTACGTTTAGCCATCTTGCTCAACGGGCAGCGAAATGATGATCCACTTCCAACACTGACCCTTTCTATCGATGGCGATAAGTGGACACTCACTTCACAAGATGAGAGCTGGTTAGAGTCAAACAAACTGCTTGATGCTGACTTAAGCAGTGAACAGGAGTATTGGCTCGCTGCTGGCTGGGAGTTGAGTTTCTAGAAGTAAATACAAGCGCATAACTCCAACTGTCAAAGGTTGCGTGAAAGTGGTCTTTCTTTATTCAGGTTCAGCAATGCCCACTTTGGCTAACTCTCGACGTGCAATATCGGCAGAAATTGGAATGTAGCCATCTTTAGTCACCAAGGCTTGCCCTTGCTTAGAATAGATAAAACGAATGAATTCACGCTCTATTGGACTAAGGGGTTTAATAGGGTTCTTATTCAGATAAACATAGAGGTATCGAGATAGTGGGTACTTACCTGATAAGATATTTTCCTTACTTGCTTCTACGTAGTCATGACCTGATTTAGCAATCGGCAGTAGCTTTACTCCAGACACTTGATAACCTACACCCGAATACCCAATAGTGTTGATTGCTGAACTGACAGATTGAACAACTGACGCCGAGCCCGGTTGCTCGTTAACGTTGTTTTTAAAATCCCCACCGCATAGGGCATTTTTCTTAAAGTAGCCGTAAGTGCCAGACACCGAGTTGCGACCAAATAGCTGCATGCCTCGATTCGCCCATTGATAGTCTAACCCCAAATCAGCCCAAGAATTAATATGAGAGTTAGAGCCACAACGAAGGGTCGCAGAAAAAATACTATCAAGCTGAGCGAAGTTAAGCCCTTTGATTGGGTTATCTCGATGGACAAAGATCCCTATCGCATCAATTGCTATTCTCAGCTCGGTTGGTTTGTACCCATGCTCTCTTTCAAAGGCTTCAATTTCACGATTTCGCATCGGTCGACTCATTGGGCCAAACTGTGCAGTGCGTTCTGTCAAAGCTGGAGGGGCGGTCGAAGAGCCAGATGCCTGCACCTGGCCATTCACACTAGGGTAAAGTTGCTTAAACTCTTCAACCCATAAAGTTGTCATCCCCGCTAAGGTATCAGAACCAACCGTGGTTAAGCTCCCCGTGATGCCTGACTTTTTGCTGTAGCTTGGCAGTTCCTCAGCCACCTGCCCATCAACGGCCAGTGCAGAAACAGAGAAGCAGAAGCTAAGGATTGCAAATGCGACATTTTGTTTCATCAGCTCACCACCAGTCTTGGTGGCAAAATGAATGAGAATTTGCTGCCGACGCTAACTTCACTGTGAATGTCTAGATGGGAGTCATGGTGGCTTAGCGCATGCTTAACAATCGCCAAACCCAAGCCACTGCCACCGGTGTCACGTGAACGAGCTTTATCAACCCGATAGAATCGCTCTGTCAACCGATGTAGATGCTGGGGTTCGATACCATCACCGCTATCTTCCACTTCTAAATGCGCCCCTTGAGCCGACTGATACCAGCGTACGCGAATATCTGCACCCGCAGGCGTGTATTTCACCGCATTGTAAACCAAATTAGAAATGGCACTGCGTAGCTGATCATCATCACCGAGTACACGTAAACTATTATCAACATCAAATGACAGTTTGTGCTCAAGATCCCCACTCAAACTGATGGCCTCTTTCTCCAGCACTTCTAACATGGCAGGTACATTAACGACATCTTCTAGCTCATGCATTGGCGCGGCTTCAATCTTAGATAAAGTTAAGAGCTGATTGACCAGGCTATTCATTCGATTAAGCTGCTCGGTCATCACGCCATGGGCTTTGGTCCACATTGGGCCCACCACCATGTCAGGGTCTTCGGTCATCTCTAGATAACCTTGTAGCACTGTCATCGGCGTTCTTAGCTCGTGAGAAACATTGGCAAAGAAGTTACGGCGCATCCCTTCGAGTTGCTTGAGCTGAGATACATCACGTACCACCATCAAGTGCTCACCTTCGGTGTAGGGCACAATACGTAGCTCTAGCATGCGTTCAACATTAAGTGGTGAACGCATCTCGAGGGGTTCTGAAAAGTCTTGTTTATTAAGGTACTTAATAAAGTCAGGGGTACGAATCAGATTCGAAATAGGCTGACCTGAATCATCTGGCCATTTGAAACCAAGCAGGTGCTGTGCAAGCTTGTTGCACCAAACAATATTACCTTCACCCCGAAATACCACAACGGCATCGGGTAGCGATTCGGCACCATTACGGAAACGGCGAATTAAGTTGGTCAACTCTTTGCGTTTTTTACGCTGGCGCTGCTGCAAGCGGTAAATACCGTTAAACAGAGACTCCCAGTTGTCGCTACCCGAAGGTGGAGTAAGACGCTTTTCATCCCATAGCCATGCAGATAGGCGCATCTGGTTATGTAAATGCCATACAAGCTGCAAAACCGTGGCAGCTAAAAGCAACCACGGCATATGTCCGAAGATCCAACCTACAATCACCCAAGGGGTGTAAAAAAAAGCCAGCTCCCAGGCTAGCTTTTTCCAAGTTAACCGTTCTACCACTTACCTCTCCAAATGGTACTGTTTTTACGCTTTGGTCGAGAACCGATAGCCTGCGCCACGCACGGTTTGAATCAGCTTGTCGTGTCCTGCAGCCTCAAGCGCCTTACGTAATCGACGAATATGTACATCGACGGTACGGTCTTCCACATACACGTTGGTGCCCCAAACATTGTTCAATAGCTGCTCCCGGCTGTACACACGCTCTTGGTGAGTCATAAAGAAATGCAACATTTTGAACTCTGTCGGTCCCATGTCGAGAGCTTCTCCATTTGCTGTCACGCGGTGTGAAACTGGGTCTAGCTTAAGCCCTTGGACGTCAATCACATCTTCTAACGCCGTTGGTGTGACACGACGAATAACCGCCTTTAAACGAGCCACTAGCTCTTTGGGTGAAAACGGTTTAGTGATGTAGTCATCAGCACCGACTTCAAGTCCACGCACTTTATCTTCTTCTTCACCTCGAGCTGTTAACATCACAACCGGAATGTTACGAGTTAACTCTTCGCGCTTCATATGTTTGATAAAGTTGATACCGCTGCCACCAGGTAGCATCCAATCTAGCAACACGAGATCTGGGAAGGGTTCAGCCAGTTTAGTTACCGCACTGTCGTAATCTTCCGCTTCCACCGCTTGGTAACCTTTCTGTTCAAGTACAAAGCAAAGCATTTCGCGAATTGGTGCTTCGTCTTCAACAACCAGAATCCTTCTAGACATAATCTAATAACCTTATGTAAGTTAAGTTATCTTGGGTAATTGACCCTTGTGCAACGCTAAGCATTATCACTAGCAATTATGACACTTTTGTGACCTTTGAAAACAAATTTTCATATAACTTTCATCCCACTATTGTGTGTTTGCAGTAAGACAAGCGCGGCAAAAGTCTTTATGATTGGCAACTATTTTAAAGGTATAGAGAAAGAGTATGTGGTTTAAAAACTGTCTGGTATATCGTTTTAACCGTGATATCGAGTTCAACGCAGATCAACTTGAAAAACAATTATCTGAGTTTCGTTTTACCCCGTGTGGTAGCCAAGATAAGCAGAAATTTGGTTGGGTTACCGCGATGGGCAAACATGGCGACATGATGACGCACGTTTCAGAAAACCGCATTCTTATCTGCGCCAAAAAAGAAGAAAAAATGCTTCCGGCTTCAGTGATCAAAGACTCTTTAAACGCCAAGGTAGAAGCACTTGAAGCGCAAGAAGGTCGCCCTCTGAAGAAAAAAGAGAAAGACAACCTGAAAGAAGACATCGTGATCGACTTGCTACCGCGCGCCTTTAGCCGCAGTAACTACACGTATGTGCTTATACTACCCAAAGAAGGCTTTATTTTAGTCGATGCGAGTAGCTTCAAAAAAGCAGAAGACGTTTTAGCGCTGCTGCGTAAAACCATGGGCAGTCTGCCCGTGGTTCCTGCTATCCCTGAGAAAGCGGTCGAAACAACGCTAACAGAATGGGTGAAAACCGGTGAAACACCAGTAGGCATGCAGATGCTTGATGAAGCTGAGCTGAAATCGGTACTTGAGGAAGGCGGCGTGATCCGCTGTAAGAAACAAGAGCTGACAGCAGACGAGATTCGCAGCCATATTGATGCCGATAAAGTCGTGACTAAACTAGCGCTTTGGTGGCAAGAACGTATTGAATTTATCTTAGCTGAGGATGGTAGCATCAAGCGCCTTAAGTTCTCTGACGAGCTTAAAGATCAAAATGATGATATCCCACGTGAAGACCAAGCAGCACGCTTTGACGCTGACTTCTCACTACTGTGTGGTGAGCTTAGCGCATTCTTGCCAAATCTATATGAGTGCTTAGGCGGCTTACCTCACCCTAACGCATAAAGATTTGTCACAGGACATTTAAGAGTGACCTGTGTAGCTATTGTGACAAGTATGCGCAGACATTGCTCTGCGCATCATTTCGAATATAAAACTCCCCTCAAGCGACTTGGAAAGCAATAGCTATTCTGGTCATTCATGCCTCGAACAAATTTCGTTCACATTCAACTCTGGTCACAAGTCACATTTTGACGTAAAATTTGCGCCCCCGATCCCATGTGGTGGAATCGGCCTGACTTGAGATCAGATTAAGAGAATTACACATGACTGAGAAAGCATTCGTACCAGAGCTACTGTCACCTGCAGGTAGCCTTAAAAACATGCGTTACGCATTTGCCTACGGCGCAGACGCGGTATACGCTGGCCAACCTCGTTACAGCCTTCGCGTACGTAACAACGAGTTCAACCACGAGAACCTTAAAATCGGTATCGACGAAGCGCATGCCCAAGGCAAGAAGCTTTACGTGGTATGTAACATTCAACCGCACAACTCTAAGTTAAAAACCTTCATCCGCGACCTAAAACCAGTTGTTGAGATGGGCCCAGACGCACTAATTATGTCTGACCCGGGTCTAATCATGATGGTTCGTGAAGCGTTTCCAGAAATGCCAATCCACCTGTCAGTTCAAGCGAACGCAGTGAACTGGGCAACCGTTAAATTCTGGTCAGCTAACGGCGTTGAGCGCGTGATTGTATCTCGTGAGCTTTCTCTAGAAGAGATCGAAGAGATTCGTGAGCACTGTCCTGAAACGGAACTAGAAGTATTCGTTCACGGTGCTCTATGTATGGCTTACTCTGGCCGTTGCCTACTTTCTGGTTACATCAACAAGCGTGATCCTAACCAAGGTACATGTACTAACGCATGTCGCTGGGAATATAAAGTTGAAGAAGGCAAAGAGAACGACACTGGCGACATCGTAGAGAAATTTGACCCTGCACAAGCGCAAGCGGTTGAAGTTCAGGATGAGCGTCCTGAAACGACTATCGGTCGTGGCAAACCAACTGATGAAGTGGTTCTGCTTTCTGAAGCGCATCGCCCAGAAGAAAAGATGGCCGCTTACGAAGATGAGCACGGCACTTACATCATGAACTCAAAAGACCTACGTGCTGTTCAACACGTTGAGCGCCTAACCAAGATGGGTGTTCACTCACTGAAGATTGAAGGTCGTACTAAATCATTCTACTACTGTGCACGTACTGCACAGGTTTACCGTAAAGCGATTGATGACGCAGTGGCGGGCAAGCCATTTGATGAAAACCTAATGGGCACGCTAGAGAGCCTAGCACACCGTGGTTATACTGAAGGTTTCCTACGTCGTCACACTCATGATGCGTACCAAAACTACGACTACGGCTACTCAGTTTCTGACGCGCAACAGTTCGTCGGTGAATTCACGGGCAAACGCCGTGGTGATCTAGCAGAAGTTGAAGTGAAGAACAAGTTCTTAGTTGGTGACAGCCTTGAGTTAATGACACCAAGAGGCAACGTCATCTTCACTCTTGAAGCTATGGAAAACCGCAAGTCAGAAAGAATTGAGGACGCAAAAGGAAACGGCCACTTTGTATTCATCCCAGTTCCTGAGGATATGGACCTAGAATACGGCCTATTAATGCGTAACCTAAACTCAGGTCAGGATACTCGCAATCCAACTGGTAAGTAAGCAATGGCGCTACTGATTACTGACAAGTGCATCAACTGTGATATGTGTGATCCTGAGTGCCCAAATGGCGCGATTACCATGGGTGACACTATCTTCGAGATCGATCCCGATCTCTGCACAGAGTGTAAAGGTCACTATGAAAAGCCAACGTGTCAGTCTGTGTGCCCGATAACAAAATGTATCATCACAGATCCAAATCACGTTGAAACTGATGAAGAACTATTAGAGAAGTTCGTCATCATCCAAGGTTTAGCTTAATAAAAATTACGCCGCTCATCGAGCGGCGTTTTTGTTTAGTAGTTGCTGACATTGTACTGGCATGATTGAACGTTTTTTCTTTTTCGACTTGTTGCTCGCTACCTTGGGCGCTGCGGGTTTTGGTTGTGGCTTCCAACTCGCCAGCTCCGCACCACAACCATCTCCCTGAGGTGGTTCGGCTTGAGGTTTGCAAATCATGCTCCCCTGTGGGCACTTCAAGCGCACATGCATATGGTAGTGGTGCCCCCACCAAGGTCGAACTTTGCGGAGCCATTCCCTCTCGACTTTCCCTTCCGTAGTACAGAGTTTTTCTTTAATTACCGGGTGAACAAATATCCGCGCGACTTGGTCGTCACTTGCAGCCATTTTTATCAGTTGAAAATGACGTGACTCCCAACTGTTTTTTAACAGCGCATATTGCTTTAGGTTAACCAAACTCATCGGCATTGGCTGCTCTAGATCCGTTTGTGAAAGTGGTGAGTCTGCCAAGCGTAGCCAAATATCAATATCGAGCCCTGTTTGGTGGCTAGTATGACCGGTTGAAAAGCGCCCACCTTGCGGCAATGAGATGTCACCAATAAGCAGTCTTGTTTTGAGCTTATGCTTAGTCATCTCGGACAGCCTTTGAACAAAGCTCACCGCACTCGGGTGTCCATAATATCGCGCGCGCTGACTGCGTAAAACTTGATAACCGTCACCTTGTAGTGGCAGTGCTGAACCACCAACTAAACAGCCGTTAGCATAACTACCAATGGCTTGAGGGGGTTGTTTGGAGGGCGTTGTGATTTGCTCCCAAGGCGTAGCTAAAGCGGGAGCAATAAACATAGAAAGTAAGGACGAGAGCACCGTAGCTCGCATTTTATTAATTCTCATCCCTACTCCCTAGCTAGTAATGTTCACCATTATCATAGTAGCTGCTTGCTTCTAGTGCTGTAAAAATCACGGCAACATCGACATCTTCGCCTATCATGCCACGAACTTGACTAGTGATGATCTTAGCCACAGCATCTTGAGTCTCTTGACCACGGTCAAACCATAACACTTCGACGAATGGGTAAGCTTGGCTGACCTCTCCTTCATGATAAAAAGTGGTGTAGATGTACTCAAAGGTAAAGTCTTCTCGTGGGCAATCCATATACGGCTGCAGATCGTCGATAAGTGATTTCGAGAGTGTTTGAACCGTTTGCGGCTCTACTGCTCTAAAGCGTAAATGTGGCATAACATGCTTCCTGCTATTTTATTTTTGCTCATCATAGCAAGATATTCATTAATGTCTCTCTAAATGATCATTCTTAATTTCAGGCTCGTATTTTTGTTTAATAGCGCAATTGCGACTTAAATGGCGAAGCGCACTATGCTTACTGATAGAAAGTAGAAAACATAAAGTCATTGGTATTTAACGGAGGTTCTCTTGATGCTCAGAGGATTATATCGATTAATGATACCGTTCCTGCTCAGTTTCAGTTCCTATAGCTTATCTCAAGATTGTATTGGTGTTGTTCCAGCCGGCTCTGTTCACGACTTTTGGCTATCGGTTAAAGCTGGCAGTGAAAAAGCAGCACAAGAGCTAGGGTTAGCCATTTATTTTCGCGGCCCAAAGGACGAGTCCAACATTGATGCTCAGCGCATGATCATTGACCAAGTGATAAAAAACAGGTGTATTGGACTATTGCTCGCACCCAACTCTGCAGACAGAGCTGATGATGTAGCACGGCTAAAAGAGCTAGATATTCCGACCGTTTATATCGACCGAGATACTGGCTCGGCGGAGGTTATCAGCGTTATTGCAACAGATAACTACCACGCAGGGTTCCTTGCAGGGACAAAAATGGCTAAAAAACTGGGCAACCAAGGCAAAGTAGCTCTACTAAGAATGGAAAAGGGAGTTGTTTCAACAGACGACCGTGAGCAAGGCTTTGAAGATGGTGCAACATCGTCGGGGTTAATGATTGTTGAAGACCGCTATTTAGGGTTGAAGATTGGTGACGCGCGTAAACATGCCAAAGAAATCCTTACAGGAAAAATCCAACAACTTGATGGCATCTTCACACCGAATGAGTCCACAACCGTTGCTGTGTTAATCGCTTTAGGGTCACTCGAAACACCGACTGATTTAGTTCACATTGGCTTCGACTCGAACAAAATTCTTGTAGAAGCCCTATCTGACGGTCGAATTTATGGGCTCGTGATACAGCAACCCTATGAGATGGGCTATCGAGGTGTGTACGCTTTGTATCAAACTTTTCTCGGTAACCCTTTTCCTAAAAACATTCCGACAGATAGTATCTTCGCTACTCAAGCGAATATGGACCAGACCAAGGTACGTGAAGCACTGTTAATGAAGTACCGATAAGAAAACTGTTGTTAAAACAAGTCCAGATTTGCAAATCAGTTTCCACTTGGTTGAATGCGACGCTGGGTAAGTGTCAACGAGACTAGCTCGCCATCACTTTTTAGCTGGGCATGCCAAACTCGACTTTGCCAATCAAGTGTCCGTTCAGCACTCGAGGGGTAGCGATTAAGAAACAGAATTAGCGCTTTATCAGCTTCAGCAAGTGACGACTCTTTTACCGCAGAGGCAACATCAAACTCTCCCCCTTCAATCTTTACTCTAAGCAGTTCAAAGCCATCTTGGCGCAGATGCAGCTGTAATTGAGAGAGTAAGTGAGGTGAGTATTCAGCAAACAACTCAACGGTAAGGCTCTGCTCGGTAACTTGCGCTTCGGCAATAAAGCTCTCTCGATAGTAATACAGCTCATCAGCACACCAACGTTGCTCCTCACAATGCATCCACGATGATTGAATCGTCGCTTTCAACTCATCACCTGTATCACCTGATATGACTAGCGTGTTCGCCCATAATGTTGAACTCAGCAGCACAGAGATAAAAAACACAAAACAACGATTCATTGGGTTTCCTTAGACCAATCAGGATAAGTAGGTGGTCAGATATTTATTCTGATTGGTATCAAAACAATAAAGCCGCTGAGATTCAGCGGCTTTCGTATAGCGAGTTCAATATGCTTTATGGCATCTCGTCGAACTCTGCACCTTCTTTTTCTACTTGAGGTGGCATTAAGTGTTCTTTGGTAATTCCCAGTTTCAACGCCAGTGCCGAAGCAACATAGATTGAAGAGTAAGTACCTACCGTAATACCGAGTAACAGTGCGGTTGCAAAACCGTGAATCAAAGCGCCACCTTGAGTAAACAACGCAATAACCACGAATAAGGTAGTACCCGAAGTAATCAATGTACGGCTCAAAGTCTGCGTGATTGAGCTGTTCATGATCTCTGCGGGTTCACCTTTTCGCATCTTACGGAAGTTTTCACGGATACGGTCGAATACAACAATGGTATCGTTGAGCGAGTAACCGACAACGGTCAATAGCGCCGCGACGATGGTCAAATCAACTTCAATTTGCATCAGTGAGAAGATGCCTAGCGTTATGATAACGTCGTGGGTAAGCGCCATTACTGCACCTGCCGCCAAACGCCACTCGAATCGTACCGAAACGTAGATAAGGATACAGATTAGAGAAACAAGGATCGCAAGCCCCCCCGCTTCTGTTAGCTCATCACCGACATTCGGGCCAACAAACTCGATACGGCGCATTTCAACACTTTCACCCGTGCCATCTTTGATTGCATTAAGGATTTGGTTGCCTAGCTTCTCACCCGCGACATCATCGCGTGGGCGCAAACGCACCATAACATCGCGTGCACTACCAAAGTTTTGAACAGTGGCATCGCCGAAGCCTTTAGCCTCAAGAGCGCCGCGGATATCTTCAAGGTTAGCGGGCTGTTCGAACCCTACTTCGATTAAGGTACCGCCAGTAAAATCCAAACCCCAATTCAGCCATTTGGTTGATAGAGTAAAGATTGACGCACCAATCATTAGTATCGAAAAGATAAACGCAAACTTTGACCAACGCATAAAGTCGATCGTTTTTTCTGTTTTCAATAACTGAAACATATTACTTCCTTAGATCGACAGTTTGTTAATGCGTTTACCGCCGTACAATAGGTTCACGATACAACGTGTACCAATGATGGCAGTGAACATTGAGGTCAAGATACCGATAGACAGCGTTACCGCAAAGCCTTTAATCGCACCTGTACCGACTGCAAATAGAATGATTGCAGTAATTAGCGTAGTGATGTTGGCATCGGCAATGGTACTGAAGGCGTTAGCGTAGCCTTGGTGAATCGCTTGTTGAGGGTTACGACCTTCACGCAGCTCTTCACGAATACGCTCAAAGATAAGTACGTTGGCATCGACCGCCATACCCACCGTCAGAACGATACCGGCAATACCGGGTAGCGTCATCGTCGCGCCAGGGATCATCGACATCACGCCAATAATAAGAATGATGTTAGCGATCAAGGCACAGTTAGCAAACAGACCAAATTTACGGTAGTACACCAGACAGAACAGCATGACCGCTGCTAAACCAAAGATACACGCTTGAATGCCCATATCGATGTTCTGCTGACCCATAGATGGGCCAATAGTACGCTCTTCTACGATAGAGATAGGCGCAATCAATGCACCTGCTCGAAGTAGCAACGCTAGGTTGTGTGCTTCTGCCGCAGAGTCAATGCCTGTAATACGGAAGTTACGACCAAGAGCCGATTGGATCGTTGCTTGGTTGATCACTTCCTCATGCTTAGACAAGATAACTCTGCCCTCAGGCGTGCGACGACCGCTGTCTTTGTACTCAGCAAACACGGTTGCCATCAGCTTACCGATATTCTTTTTCGAGAACGCAGACATCTTATTGCCACCTTCGCTATCTAGCGAGATGTTAACTTGAGGACGGCCATATTCATCCACACTTGAGCTTGCATCAGTAATACTTGAACCACCTAGAATTACGCGCTTTTTCAGCACCACAGGGCGGCCATCACGATCTTGCTTAATTTCACTACCGGCTGGCGCTCGACCATTGGCTGCCGCAGCTAGATCGGCTTTAGAGTCTACTTCACGGAACTCAAGCGTTGCAGTCGCACCAAGAATTTCTTTCGCACGCGCAGTGTCTTGAACACCAGGAAGCTCTACAACGATGCGGCTTGCACCCTGACGTTGCACAAGTGGTTCAGCAACACCGAGTTCGTTTACACGGTTACGTAGAATAGTGATGTTCTGCTCAACAGCATAGTTGCGAATTTCAGTTAAGCGTTGCTCAGTAAAAGTAGCGGTTAACGCAAAGCGACCATCAGAGTCTGATTGTGTAAAAATCATATCTGGGTGGTTTTGCTTTAGAATGCGCTCAGCATCAGCTAACTGTTCTTCATTACGCAGTAAAACTTCAACCGCATCTTTGCCTGAAGGACGAATTGCGCGGTAACGAATTTTCTCTTCACGAAGTTCACTTCGGAAGGCTTCCTCTTGCTGCCCAACCAGTTTTTCCATTGCAGCATCCATGTCCACTTCCATTAAGAAATGAACACCACCACGCAGGTCAAGACCGAGCTTCATTGGAGCAGCACCAATAGACTCAAGCCAATCTGGCGTTGCAGGCGCAAGGTTTAGAGCAACAATTTTATCGCTACCAAGTGCTTCATTGATAATATCGCGTGCACTGATTTGTGTATCAGTGTCGTTAAAACGTACGAGAATAGATCCATTTTCGAGAGCAATGGATTTATGAGATAGGCCCTGTTTTTCAAGAGCCTGAGTGACAGAATCCAGCGTTGACATATCTACAGAGGCGCCACGCGCCCCTGTAACTTGAATAGCCGGATCTTCACCGTAGACATTTGGAAGTGCATACAATGCAGCAATAGCGATGGTAAACACCACCATCAGGTACTTCCATATAGGATAGCGGTTTAGCACAGCGAGGATCCTCTAGCTGTTTTATAGAGACTTAAGCGTACCTTTTGGTAACACTGCAGTAACGAAATCTTTCTTGATAACAACTTCGTTGTTTGAGTTCAGCTCGATAGAGATGTAGTCGTTCTCTTCTGCGATCTTAGTAATTTTACCTACTAGGCCACCGCTTGTTAGAACTTCATCACCTTTGCCCATCGAAGCCATTAGGCCCTTGTGCTCTTTTACACGCTTAGCTTGTGGACGGTAGATCATAAAGTAGAAGATCACCGCAAACATACCTAGCATGATTAGCATTTCAAAACCGCCGCCTGCTGGAGCGCCTTCTGCTGCTGCGTGAGCTTGAGAAATAAACATTAAAAAGTCCTCTATTATTTTTTATTAATATCCAAGTTGGGCTTTCGCATTTTAGTTTCAAGTCTGAGAGTGACTAATAGAGATCGCTCTCTCAAAAATAACCTGCGTTTGCCTACTTTATTAGCAAAAGCCTCTGGCGTAATGCCAAAGGCTCTAATTCTTTTAACCAGTAATTACTGTTCTTTTGCTAGCGGTGGCACTTCACGACCACGGCGTTCATAAAACTCAGTAACGAACTCATCGAAGCGATCTTCGTCAATCGCTTTACGAATACTTTCCATTAGTCGTTGGTAGTAACGTAGGTTGTGAATCGTATTTAGACGAGCACCCAAGATTTCGTTACAACGCTCTAAGTGGTGAAGGTACGACTTGCTGTAGTTCTGACAAGTGTAACAGTCACAGTATGGATCTAACGGAGTTGTATCCGTTTTATGTTTCGCATTACGGATCTTGATCACACCACCAGTTACAAATAGGTGGCCATTACGAGCGTTACGCGTTGGCATTACGCAATCGAACATGTCGATACCACGGCGTACACCTTCTACCAAATCTTCTGGTTTGCCAACACCCATTAGGTAACGAGGTTTGTCTTCCGGAAGTTGTGGACACGTGTGTTCAAGAATACGGTGCATGTCTTCTTTCGGCTCACCTACAGCAAGACCACCAACCGCGTAGCCGTCAAAACCGATCTCTGTTAGACCTTTAACCGACACATCACGTAGATCTTCGTAAACACCACCTTGAACAATACCAAATAGGTTGTTCGGGTTTTCTAACTTATCGAAATGGTCGCGTGAACGCTGTGCCCAGCGCAAAGACATCTCCATCGATTTCTTCGCTTCATCGTGTGTCGCTGGGTATGGCGTACACTCGTCGAAGATCATAACGATGTCTGAACCTAGATCTTTTTGGATTTCCATCGACTTTTCAGCATCCATGAAGATCTTGTCACCGTTTACCGGGTTACGGAAGTGAACACCTTGCTCAGTGATAGTACGCATCTTACCTAGGCTGAATACCTGAAAACCGCCCGAATCAGTAAGAATAGGACCATGCCAGTTCATAAAATCGTGCAGGTCACCGTGCATTTTCATCACTTCCTGGCCAGGGCGTAGCCATAGATGGAAAGTGTTACCAAGCAGAATTTCAGCACCCGTACCTTTTACTTCTTCAGGCGTCATGCCTTTAACAGTACCGTATGTACCTACCGGCATAAATGCTGGTGTTTGAACTGTGCCACGTTCAAAGGTCAGTTGACCACGGCGTGCAACACCGTCTTTTTTCTTAAGATCGAATTTTAACTTCACGAAGCCTCCGGTTGTCAGAGAAACAGTCTGACGATATTTTCGGGGTTATCCCCATTAAAGGAGCGGTCGCCTTCCATGCGAGATACAAACCAACTTTTTTGGTTTGCGTCCTAGCCTACTGCTAGCACTCGTAAATTGTTTGCGTTCAGCTCAATGCTGAACATAAGAGATTCCCTATTCGTTCGTTCCTCACTCTATGGAATGACAGAGTCTGAGTTCCCCACTCAACGGAATGACATGTTCGCCTTGCGATAGCAAAATTTGTCATTCCCGAATCTAGGGACAAGATATCAGGAATCTCTCAAAGTAACCTATGCCGTTTTCTTTTTAATAAACATTGAGTCGCCATACGAGAAGAAGCGATACTTATTCTCTACAGCATGCTTGTAGGCATTCATGGTATTTTCATAACCTGCGAATGCACTCACTAACATAATCAACGTTGACTCTGGCAGGTGGAAGTTAGTGATTAAGCAATCGACTAACTGATATTCGTAACCTGGGTAGATAAAAATTTCTGTATCGCCGAAGAAAGGGGCTAGCTCAGTGCCTTTTTTCAATGCATCTTGCGCTGCACTTTCTAGAGAACGAACTGATGTTGTCCCGACGGCAATGATTCGACCGCCACGCGCTTTAGCCGCATTGATCGCTTCAACCACTTGTTGCGGTACTTCCACATACTCTGCGTGCATGTGGTGCTCATTGATATTATCAACTTTAACCGGTTGGAAAGTGCCTGCCCCAACATGAAGTGTCACGTAAGCCAACTCAGCGCCTTTCTCTTTGATTTTTTCAATTAAAGGCTCATCAAAGTGCAATCCTGCGGTTGGCGCAGCAACGGCACCTGGCTTTTGATTGTAAACAGTTTGAT
Organism: Vibrio sp. VPAP30; assembly: GCF_001188205.1. Classification (NCBI taxonomy): domain Bacteria; kingdom Pseudomonadati; phylum Pseudomonadota; class Gammaproteobacteria; order Vibrionales; family Vibrionaceae; genus Vibrio; species Vibrio sp. VPAP30. The sequence goes on along the minus strand of NZ_LBLS01000043.1, from coordinate 82,593 downwards.
AGCGCTCTTTATCTGAATCTTCATCTGGGCGATCAATGTAGGGTGGAAGTGGCATGTGACCAATTTCTTCCAATACAGCCAAAACGTTTTGTTCTGAATTGAATTTCAGCTCGAACAGCGCGTCATGACGCGCAACCATTTGCGCTGAGTACTCGTCGTTCTCACCAATAAAAATGGTTGAGCCCGGCTTCGGTGACTTAGAACAGCGAACATGAGCTAGGATACTCTTCTCATCAAGAACACGCTCAACAAGAACCTCAAGCTTACCGCCAGACTCTTTACGCCCAAACATTCGTGCAGGAATCACGCGAGTGTTATTGAAAACCACGAGATCGCCCGGTTGCACGTGGTTTAGTACATCGGTAAACGTGCCATCGTTTAGCTCACCGCTATCGCCATTGAGTTGAAGCAAACGGCTAGCTGTACGTTCTGGCTGAGGGTAACGAGCAATCAGCTCATCAGGTAAGTCAAAGTGGAAATCTGATACTTGCATGTCACTAAATCTTTTGTCGTGGTTTATCTTGTCGTGATGGAAGTCGAACTGGTTCTGTCACAAACAGACGACGAGTTTTTCGCAGCCGACTAGTATATTCTGCGCGCTAGCAATAGCAAGGAAAGAGATGTGAATTATTGTAATCTTTTGCGCCTGATAACTGTTAAGCCAATCAATACAGTTGTAGAACGATTCACCAGTTGATTGATCGCAAAAAAGTGGTGGTTATAGCAGTAAAAACTCGTTTAGCTCTCAAACTCTGAATCAGAAAATTACTATATTTAAAGAGCCAAGAATAATAACTCAGGAGGCAGCCATGATTAAGGTAGAAGACATGATGACGCGTAATCCGCATACGCTTCTCCGCTCCCACAATCTCGCCGATGCCAAAAACATGATGGAAGCACTTGATATCCGTCATGTTCCTATCATCGACGCGGATAGAAAACTGCTCGGTGTCGTCTCACAGCGAGATGTCCTTGCCGCTCAAGAGTCGAGCTTGCAAAAACTCCCCGAAAGCCAATCCTACACATTTACTACGCCGCTGTATGAAGTGATGAAAACTAGCCTCATGTCAGTCGCGCCACAAGCAGGATTAAAAGAAAGCGCCGTTTACATGCAAAAACACAAAGTGGGTTGCTTACCTGTGGTTGAAAAAGGTCAGTTGGTCGGCATCATTACCGACAGTGATTTTGTCACTATCGCAATTAACTTGCTCGAATTACAAGAAGAAGTCGAACCGGAAGAAATTGACTGAGCATTTATTACAACGAATGATTGGCGCTAAGAGGCGCACAGCCCTTAGCGTTATGGTTCATTATTTCGCAAGATTTCTGGCTGGCGGGGCATGACTCTAAACAAAGGTTGATCGCGCACCGTAAGTGTAGGCTCAAGCAACACCAGGCGCTGCTGAAAAGAGGACTGTTGGATCACTTCAATCATCATGTCAAAACCAAGTAAGGCAATCTTTCTGATTGGCTGCTTAACGCTAGAAAAACCTAATGACTGAGCAATAAAAGTATCATCAAAGCCGATAATATCGACATGCTGCTTCACTTGCTTTTCTCGCAAGGCACTGTGTAGGTGACTGGCTGAAATATCGTCTGAGCAAAACACGCCTTCCAACGGCTGTTCACTTAAGGTGATTTGCTCATCAATAAATTGATGCAAACTATTTAAGTCGTACGGTGCAAGAACTCTCGACTCTGCAAGCTCTATCCCCAATTGATTCAGTGCACTTCGATAGCCCAACAAACGATCAGACTGCGTATTGCTAGCACCGATATAGCCTACACGACGATAACCTTGCTGGATAAAGTGCTTTGCAGCTAGCTCGCCGCCATGTTGGTGGTGTGTACCTATACTAATGGTATTCTCGGACGTCGCAGTTAAAAGTACCACTGGAAAGGGCAATGCATTGAGCGGTGCTAAGTGCTCTTTCTTCAAAGAACGAGGAACAAGAAACACACCATCCACTTTATGATTGATACACTCAGAAAAGAAAGTTTTCTCTAGCTGAAGGTTATTACGGCTATTAAATAGCAACAAACTGCGTCCATGTTTATACGCTTCTTCTTCCAGTACATCGACTAACTGTGAGAAAAAGGGATTAGACATGTTACGCACGATGACCGCAAATAGTTTAGTCGGACTCTTTCGCTTTTCTGGCGGTTTCTGATAGTTAAGCTCATTCATTGCTGCTTCAACGGCTTGCTTCGCCTCTGCCGAAACGCGCTCATTACCATTCAACACTCGCGATACAGTTGCAATTGAGACTCCTGCTCTTTTTGCTACATCTCGAATTGTCATTGCATACTCATCCAAACTACCAATCACTTGCCACTACATATTAACCAACACCATGTAACAAGACTTTGTGTTACATCACAAGACAATCTTAATTCGTTCAATTTCCCTCCAATTCTAGCCATTAAATCTTCACCACTATTTCAACGATTTCTAAGCGTCATTATGATTTTCTCAACCCAAGGTTATTAGGTAACGAGCAGTGCAACAACAAAAATACCAAACAATCAGTATGGCGACTGAATCAGATAAAGAAAAGTTTGAGAAAATAAAATCAAACTCAACCTTTCGACCTTTGTTTCATATAACTCCACCTCATGGGTTATTAAATGATCCAAATGGTTTTTGCTATTTCAATAAGCAATATCATTTGTTTTATCAGTGGTTTCCTTTTGACACATACCATGGATTAAAGCATTGGATGCATCTAACCTCAGATGATTTATTAAATTGGCATGAACATGGTTCACAAATAACACCAACAGAAAGTTATGAATCCCATGGTGCTTATTCCGGATCTGCTCTAGTTAAAAACGAACATGCTTATCTTTTCTATACCGGAAATGTAAAACGAGGTGATGAACGTGATGCTAATCAGTGCTTAGCAATTTTGGATAATAACAACCAGGTAACCAAACACACGCTCAATCCTGTAATTGAATCCGTGCCTCAAGGCTACAGCGGCCATGTACGCGATCCTAAAATCATCAAACACGGTAACGACTACCTTATGTTGCTCGGCGCTCAACGAGAGGCAGGCTTACAAGGTGAGATCATTGTTTATCAATCTCAAGATCTTTTAGATTGGCACTACAAAGGGCCACTCGACATTCAAGTAGATGGTAAGTTCCTTGACGCATACATGTATGAATGCCCTGACCTTCTGCAGGTCGATGGCAATGACGTACTGATCTTCTCTCCGCAAGGCGTTACTGCTGATGGAACTCGATTCCACAACAAATTCAATGTTATCTATTGCTTAGGTCGTTTCGACTTTGAGCAACTAACATTTGAAGTATCTCACTGGGATGAGTTGGATCGAGGCTTTGACTTCTACGCACCACAGACATTGGCGAATGCTCCAAAACAACAAACATTAATTGCATGGGCTGGAACTGATGAACACTTACCGAGCGAACAATATGGTTGGATTAATTGCTTAACCTTAACAAGAGAACTTGCGGTCGAAAACAATAGACTGCTGCAAAAACCGAACATAATTAATTCAAATTCATTCAACAAACAAAATGGACATTTGTTAATTAACCAAGGAGTTAAACTAGAAAGTTTATCATTTTCTTTAACACTAGATAATTTATCTAATACTCAGAATTTAACCATATCACTAAATACACAAAGTGGTAACGAGCTAACTCTCACTATCAATAGTAACTCTATTACTTTAGATAGAGAGTTATATGACCATCACCCCCTAAATTGGAAATATGGTTGTAAACGTCAACACCTTACAGACTACGACATTAACAATATTTCTTTCATATGCGACCAGAGCATTATTGAAATTTATATTAACAATGGTCGAGATGTATTTACCTGTCTTTTCTTCCCCAAGCAAGAAAGCCACCAGTTGAATATATCTGTTGAAAACGTTGCGAAGCTCAATACCCAACTAACCTACCTTACAATATAATAAAGTGGTGAACAGAATGAATTATGACGCTACCGTAAACGAAATACTGGAAAGTATCGGGGGCCTAGGCAACATCCGTAACGCAGAACACTGCGCGACTCGCCTGCGCCTAATCCTTAAGGACAATAACAAGGTCAACGCAGATAAAGCGAAAGAGATTAACCAGATAAGTGGCTACTTTTACCAATCAGGCCAACACCAATTTATCATCGGTACAGGCAAGGTTTCTCATGTTTATGATTCACTAAAACGTGCACTCGGTGGAGAGTTTGAAACTACCGACTTCAAACAAGACGCTTTCGCTGATATGACCGCCAGCCAAAAAGTCGTTCGTACCTTAGCTGATATATTAATCCCGTTGATCCCTGCACTAGTCACCACTGGTCTGTTGATGGGTCTACGTGGCATGATGCTGCATTCTGGTGTCGATTTTTCACCGGAAACGCTTGCGCTCTTTAGTATGCTAACTGATACCGCCTTTGCCTTCCTACCCGTTTTAATCGCTTACTCTGCGGCAAAGAAATTTGGTGGCAATGCTATTATCGCCATTGTTGTTGGCTTGATGATGGTTGCCCCACAACTACCTAACGCTTGGGTTGTCGCCAATGGTGGCGCCGAGCCGATGATGGTTAATCTACTTGGAATCAACTTCCCACTGGTTGGCTATCAGGGCACGGTACTGCCTGCGATATTTGCCGGTTGGTTTGTCTCGTACTTAGAGCGTAACCTACGTCGCTTTATTCCTGCCAGCATGGATTTAGTCTTTACTCCATTTTTAACGATTACCATTGCAGTGTTTGTGATTCTATTCGGCTTTGGCCCTATTCTGCAAACCATTGAACACGGCTGCACATCTCTCGTTCGTATGGCACTCGACTTGCCACTGGGACTAGGTTACATCCTCTATGGTGCCGTACAGCAAATGATCGTCATTACCGGCTTACACCATGCTCTGGGTGTGATAGAAATTGGGCTGCTTAATGAAACTGGCGTAAATCCACTTCAACCTCTAGGCACAGCATCCATGGCAGGCCAATTTGGTGCAGCTATTGCTGTGGCTACCCTGCTTAAAGACAAACTGAAGAAAAGCAATGCGTACAGTGCGTCAATGTCGACACTATTTGGCATCACAGAACCTCTGCTATTCGGCGTGAATCTGCAATACGGCAAGGTGTTTTTGTTTGGCATGATTGGCGGCGCGGTAGGTGGATTAGTCACTTATATCCTCAATATCAGCGCGACAGGCATGGGAATCACATTTATACCGGGCATTTTACTATACTCACAATCATTCTCTGCTGTTTTAGGCTACTTGACGGTTATTGCCAGTGCGTTCGCAACCTCTTTTGTACTGACTCGAATCTACAACCCAGTAAAAAATAGTCATTAACATTATTTTCGTTGGTACACCACCCCCTAGGTGTACTAACGTCTTTGCCCATCTTGCTATGCTCCGATGGGCACTTTTGTAAGGAACGAAAAATGAACAAAGTTTGGCTTACTGGCGATGCCGTGGTAGACCTCATTCCTGAAAGTGATAACAGCTACTTAAAATGTCCTGGTGGCGCACCAGCAAATGTGGCGGTGGGTATTGCAAGGCTTGCTGGTCAATGCGGATTTTTTGGTCGTGTGGGCAGTGACCCGCTGGGCCGTTTTATGGCTGATGTGTTAACCGATGAAAATATTGACGTTTCTCATCTCACCCTAGATTATCAACACCGCACCTCAACGGTCATCGTTGACCTTGATGACCAAGGTGAGCGCTCATTTACTTTTATGGTCAAGCCAAGTGCTGATCAGTTTACTCAGTTGACCGATATTCCGACGTTTCAGGCTAACCAATGGCTCCATTGTTGCTCGATTGCTCTTGCCAACGAGCCAAGCCGTTCAACCACATTAACAGCAATGAACGCCATCAAGGATGCTAAAGGCTATGTCAGCTTCGATCCAAATCTGCGCGATGAGGTATGGCAAAAACCTCAAGAGATCCGCCAAGTCGTGATGAGCGCAATTCAAATAGCAGATGTCGTGAAGTTTTCAGAACAAGAGCTGCTCTATTTAACCGATACATCGTCTCTAGACGAGGGACTAGCTGCACTCTCTCGCCACTCAATTCCACTTGTACTGATAACATTAGGTGAAGATGGTGCGCTTGCAATAGCTAACGGTCAGAGGCATCAAGTGAAATCACGCTCTGTAAACGTGGTCGATACCACAGGAGCTGGTGATGCATTTGTCAGTGGGTTGCTCGCCTATCTATCACAATGCGATGATTGGCAGCAAGAGTTCAATATTCTGGAAGCGGTTCGTTGGGGCAACGGATGTGGCGCATTGGCAACAACTGAAAAAGGGGCAATGAGCGCGCTTCCGAGTCAAACGGAACTGCTCGAATTCCTATCTAACTAGCATCTATTTGTGAGTTGTTCAGCGTGATTCATGAGTGAAAGGTTGGCTACTTCCTGCGGCTTAATGCTCAAGTCAACCTAAGTTCTGTAGCAGTTATGCACCAAGCGATAACTAACGAGAAGCGAATAAAAAGGAGCGGTCTGCACCGCTCAAAAGCATGTCAAAGTTTATGCTAGTTAAAATACCAAATCCCGATATCAGTCATCTAAAGCCTGTATTTGTAGCCAACTGATATCAGGTTACTGGCTAGGGATTAAAATTGGTCTTCTTCGGTTGACCCTGTCAGAGCCGTGACTGAAGAGTTACCACCTTGGATGGTATTGGTCATCTTATCAAAGTAACCTGTACCTACCTCTTGCTGGTGCGCTACGAAGGTGTAACCTTTTTCTGCTGCTTGGAACTCAGGACGCTGTACTTTCTCAACGTAGTGGCGCATACCTTCACCTTGCGCGTAGTCATGCGCTAGTTCAAACATGTTGAACCACATATTGTGGATGCCCGCTAGAGTAATGAACTGGTACTTGTAGCCCATATCCGATAGCTCTTGTTGGAATTTCGCGATGGTTTCAGCATCTAGGTTCTTCTCCCAGTTAAATGAAGGAGAACAGTTGTATGCCAACAGCTGATCAGGGTATTCAGCATGAATCGCTTCGGCAAACTTGCGCGCTTCTTCCAGACATGGTGTTGCCGTTTCACACCAGATAAGGTCTGCGTATGGCGCATAAGCTAGGCCGCGAGCAATTGCTTGGTCGATTCCAGCGCGTACGCGGTAGAAACCTTCTTGAGTACGCTCACCTTGAATGAAGTCTGCATCGTAAGCGTCGCAATCTGAAGTAATTAAGTCTGCTGCGTTAGCATCAGTACGTGCAATCACTAACGTTGTGGTACCTGATACGTCTGCGGCTAGACGTGCTGCTACAAGCTTCTGTACTGCTTCTTGAGTCGGTACAAGAACCTTACCCCCCATATGGCCACACTTTTTCACTGAAGCAAGTTGGTCTTCAAAGTGTACGCCCGCAGCACCCGCGTCGATCATCGACTTCATTAGCTCGTATGCGTTAAGTACGCCACCAAAGCCTGCTTCTGCATCCGCTACGATTGGCAGAAAGTAATCAATGCCGCCTTCATCTGCTGGTGACTTACCGTTAGACCACTGGATTTGGTCTGCGCGGCGAAAGGAGTTGTTGATACGCTTAACCACTGAAGGTACAGAGTCTACTGGATATAGAGACTGGTCAGGGTACATGGTTGATGCCGTATTGTTATCAGCCGCTACCTGCCAACCTGAAAGGTAAATCGCCTCGATACCAGCTTTCGCCTGCTGTACAGCTTGACCACCAGTTAGAGCACCTAAACAGTTTACATAGCCTTTCTTAGCGTCACCATTGACCAGTGACCATAGCTTGTCTGCACCACGTTGAGCGATAGTGTTGGCAGGCACCATTGAACCACGTAGTTCTACGACTTCCTCAGCTGTATAAGGACGTTTAACATTTTTCCAGCGTGGATTAGTAGCCCAGTCTTTTTCCAGAGCTTCGATTTGTTGGCGGCGAGTTAAGTTAGTCATCGGTCTATCCCTCTTTTGATGAGCGCTTCTTATGTGGGTAAATGGGCGCTATGTTTCTTTTATCCTTGGCAGTACATCCATCTCTGCCGTAGAACATTCACGTTATTGTTGTGGAGTTAGTTTCTAATCCAGGTAGTCATAACCTGGAACAGTTAAGAAATTAGTCAGTTCATCACTGGTGGTGAGTTTCGCCATCAATTTGGCAGCCTCTTCAAATCGACCCGAGTCATAACGCTCTAGGCCAATCTCACTTTTCACCACTTCGATCTCTTCTGTTAAGTACTGCTCGAATAATGATTTAGTCACCGTTTGTCCATTGTCGAGCGATTTACCGTGTTGAATCCATTGCCAGATTGAAGCGCGGGAGATTTCTGCAGTCGCGGCATCTTCCATCAATCCATAGATAGGTACACAGCCGTTACCCGAAATCCAAGATTCGATGTATTGCAGCGCAACACGGATGTTGTGACGCATGCCTTGCTCAGTAATCGCCCCATCGCACGGAGCAAGCAAGTCTTCAGCCGTTACTGGTGCATCCTGTTTACGAGAGACGTTCAACTGGTTGTTTCGTTCACCTAGTGCTAAATCAAATACCGTTAACGCAGTGTCTGCAAGCCCAGGGTGAGCAACCCAAGTTCCATCGTGCCCATTGTTGGCTTCTAGCGATTTATCGTTATGAACTTTATCTAGCACTTGTTGATTGGTTTGCGGGTCTTTCGCTGGGATAAAGGCGGCCATCCCTCCCATAGCGAAAGCACCACGCTTGTGACAGGTACGAACAAGTAAACGCGAATATGCATTTAGGAACGGCTTATCCATTGTTACCACCTGACGATCCGGCAGCACGCGATCGGGGTGTCTTTTTAGGGTTTTAATGTAGCTAAAGATATAGTCCCATCGACCACAGTTTAGACCTACGATATGCTCTTTAAGAGAGAACAAAATTTCATCCATCTCAAATACCGCAGGTAGCGTTTCTATCAGTACAGTTGCTTTGATAGTGCCAGTGTCTAAACCAAAGTAGTCTTCAGTAAAGTGGAATACCTCGCTCCACCATTTCGCTTCGTGATGAGACTGCAACTTAGGAAGATAAAAATAAGGTCCGCTGCCTTTTTTCAACAAGCTGGTGTAGTTGTTGTAAAAGTAAAGCGCAAAGTCAAACAGCGCCCCCGGGATAATCTGACCGTTAAATGTCACGTGTTTTTCTTTTAGATGTAGACCACGTACGCGGCAGATTAAAACTGCTGGATCTTGTTCCAGCTCATAGTGCTTACCATTAACCGGATTGGTGTAACTGATGTCGCCATTTATCGCATCGCGCAGGTTAATTTGACCATCAAGCACCTTATCCCAAGCCGGAGCCAAAGAGTCTTCAAAATCCGCCATGAACACTTTTACGTTGGCGTTCAGTGCATTAATCACCATTTTTCGATCAGTTGGACCTGTAATCTCAACGCGGCGATCTTGCAGATCTTTTGGAATCCCTTGGATCTTCCAGCTTCCTTCCCTGATATCTAACGTATCTTCAAGAAAATCCGGCATTTCGCCAGCGTCGATGCGCGCCTGCTTCTCTTCACGAGTAGCCAGTAGCTCGTCAACTCGGCCAGCAAACTTGTCACACAGCAGAGACAAAAAGGTTTGGGCTTCAACAGGGAAAATCGCCTGATGCTCTGGTGAAAGGGTACCAGTGACATCAAGCATGCCTTCGGTTAGTAGGGTTTCTTGGGCTTCTACTGTTGTTTCTTCTCTATCTGGTGTGTTGGCAAGCATAATTTCTTCCTTAACTATCCAGAGTGTTGAAACTGGGTGCTGTTCACTCACCTTTAATTTGTTTCTGTCACTCGGGTATTGCTTGGTCTATTTCAAGTTACATTTGTAACTATCAAACAACAATCAAACATCCACATTGACCATCGCTTGTTTGGTTTTTTTTGTTTCATCGGCTATTAGATTGACTGAGCAGAAACCGCTTTTCAATCTAGACATAAGTCTTACTAAGCCTGCATTTAAGCTATACCAACATGCGTTTAAGTAAAAGAGCAAAAGTAAACAAACCGTTAAATTCAAAGTTTTATTCGGTCAGCCTAAAACTATTGATTTGGGTCACCAAAACGTAAGTAATTACGTAATTTAATTACAGTAAAATTAAGCTTGTAAAAACGTTTTAAACAAACGTTTGATTATCAGCGATTGAGAGAAAACCCAATTAGGGCTGGGCTTATAGATGATATGCAACGGAGAGATCAAACAGGGAAAATTTGACTGGTTGTAAAATTGACACTGTGAAATTTCACAATTTAATGAAAGCTTCATCAAGATTTCTTTGTGAAATTTTACAAGTTAAAGTTTACCAACAGAATAAAATGCTAAAAAACGCACAAAACCCAGTGCGCTTTTTATGGATATAACTAGGTAATCAGCTACGACTTATCGCTAAAGTAGCTCTGATACAACATCTGCTAATTGATTAAAAGTATTCACTCGAGACGAGCTTGGACGCCAAACTAAGCCAATATGGCGATGAGCCTGCTGTCCAGGTGCATCGACCACAACCAAATTTTGGTTTTCAATCAAACCGTGATCAATCGCCATTTGCGGGATAAAGGTGGTCCCCATTCCGTTGGCCACCATTTGAACCAAGGTGTGTAAACTCGTAGCAGAAAACGGATTAATCTTTTCTTTGTCGGTGAGCTGGCACGCAGAGACCGCATGCTCTGTTAAGCAGTGTTCTTTCTCTAGCAGAAAGACGAACTCATTTGGCAAGTCAGCATATTTAATCGGTGTTTGAATTGCGTCGGCTTGGTTTTGACTGATGATCATCCGGAAAGGGTCGTTACCCACAATTCGACTGTCCATACCGTCAATTTCAACCGGCAACGCCAAAATCAGCACATCAAGTTCACCATGACGAAGCGCATCTAATAAATTAGTAGTGGTGTCTTCTCTTAATAGAAGGTTAAGCTGTGGAAAACGCTGGTTGACTTCCTGAACTAAATCGCACAACAAGAAAGGAGCAATCGTCGGAATACAGCCGACGCGCAACTGCCCTTCCATTTCCCCACCTTGGCACAGACGCCCCAACTCGACTAAGTCTTGCCCTTTAGCCAGTAGCTCTCGCCCTTGCTGAACAACGAGTTCTCCTGCCCTAGTAAAGACTAGCGGGCTCTTTTTATCTTTCTTTTCATAAAGAGGGCACCCAATCAGCTCTTCAAAGTTCTGAATGCCTTTACTTAAGGTCGATTGGCTAACGAAGCATTTTTCAGCTGCATCACTAAAATGGCGGGTTTCATACAAGGTGATCAGATAATGTAACTGTTTGAGGCTAGGCCACTTATTCATAGATTTATTTACAATTTCCGGGTAGATATTGACCAAGTTAATAAAATCCAACTTATCGCTTTTTTCGATTAACTTAATCTATTTAATTCGCTTTTTTACATACTACAATGTGTACTATAGTTTGTCGCGTACAAACACGGACCAAACCAAAAACAACAAGCTTGGTTTGGAACTAACCATATATTTTAGGAGCAAAAAAATGGTACTAGTAGGTCGTCAAGCCCCAGATTTTACTGCTGCTGCTGTTCTAGGTAACGGCGAGATCGTTGATAACTTCAACTTTGCAGAATTCACTAAAGGTAAGAAAGCGGTTGTTTTCTTCTACCCACTAGATTTCACTTTCGTTTGCCCATCTGAGCTAATCGCTTTCGACAACCGCCTAGCTGATTTCCAAGCTAAAGGTGTTGAAGTAATCGGTGTTTCTATCGATTCTCAGTTCTCACACAACGCATGGCGTAACACTGCTATCGAAGATGGCGGTATCGGTCAAGTTAAGTACCCACTAGTTGCTGACGTTAAGCACGAAATCTGTAAAGCGTACGACGTTGAGCACCCAGAAGCAGGCGTTGCTTTCCGTGGTTCTTTCCTAATCGACGAAGAAGGCCTTGTACGTCACCAAGTAGTTAACGACCTACCTCTAGGCCGTAACATCGATGAAATGCTACGCATGGTTGACGCTCTAAACTTCCACCAGAAAAATGGTGAAGTATGTCCTGCACAGTGGGAAGAAGGTAAAGCTGGAATGGATGCATCTCCAAAAGGTGTTGCAGCGTTCCTATCTGAGCACGCAGAAGACCTAAGCAAGTAATTACTTGTTTCACATACCCAAGCTCACGGGTATGAACGGTTGGTAGTATAAAGCTATATAAGCGCAAAAAGCGCAGCGCCAATCAGTTATAAGTAAAGTCTTACTCAAGAGCCCGAAGCACCGCTTCGGGCTCTTTTTTTTCCTAGTATCAAATGATGACTAGCGAAATCATCAATATAGGCAAAAAGACAACATATCGCCAAAGAGACAAAAAATATCGGCTTACAGACTTTATCTATTTCAGCTCTTTAAAGTCTCACAACCTCTCTTTATGATGACTTTAACTTAATTTGAGAGCAACGATGCTCGATACCCAAATCCGTTGCAGTGACGGCTTCAAAGTGAAGGGTGTCTTTAAATGAATTCAAACAAGGAGATTCAACATGGCTTACTTTTCTCTAGCCTTTGGTACGGCAACCAAAAACCGTGATGGAAAAATCATCGAAGCATTTTTCCCTAGCCCAGTGCTTAATCCAGCAGACGCACTTGTCGATGCCGTTGCTAAAGTGGCAAGTTACGAACAAGGTAACCAAGCTATCGAGATCTCTGCGGCTCAAAGTGCTGAGCTTGCTGGCGCATTTGAAGCAAATGGCGACACAGCAAACGCATCATTCGCGGCAAAAGCAGCCGAATCTTCACAGCCACTTGTACTGGTTGTCTTAGCAACTGACGAGAAACCAGCATCAGTGGCAGAAGGCTTCCTTAAGCTACAACTTATCTCTAACCGCCAAGTTCAACCTCACGGTACTGTACTTGACGGTATCTTCGGTCTATTGCACAACATCGCTTGGACTAACGAAGGTCCTATCGACTTGCCAGAACTGGCTGAGCGTCAAATTGAAGCTCGCCTAGCCGGTCGTGCACTGTCTGTAGATTGTGTCGATAAGTTTCCTAAGATGGTTGATTACGTGGTACCTGCTGGCGTTCGTATTGCAGATACTTCTCGCGTACGTCTTGGTGCGCACGTGGGCGAAGGCACAACAGTGATGCACGAAGGTTTCATTAACTTCAACGCTGGTACAACAGGTGTAAGTATGGTTGAAGGCCGTATTTCTGCTGGCGTGGTTGTTGGTGACGGTTCAGATATCGGTGGTGGTGCATCTATCATGGGTACGCTATCTGGCGGCGGCACCGTTGTAGTATCTATCGGTGAAAACTCACTACTTGGTGCTAACGCAGGCCTAGGTTTCCCACTTGGTGATCGCTGTACTGTTGAATCAGGTCTCTATGTAACAGCCGGGTCTAAAGTTCGCATGATTGCTGAAGGTAAAGAAGTAGAAGTGGTTAAAGCTCGCGACCTAGCAGGTGTTTCTGATCTGCTATTCCGTCGCAATTCAGTAACAGGCCAAATTGAATGTCTGGCGAACAAAACAGCGGTAGAGCTGAATTCAGAGCTTCACAGCAACAACTAACGTCAGTTTTAGTTTTAAATCAATAAGATTGATAAGACCCCCCCAGCAGGAACCTGCTGGGGGATTTTTTCGCTTACGTATTGGCATATGACGATAAGCATACCCTTAACTAACGTTGTTACTCTTGAAATACCAAGCCTGTAGTTACGCTAGTGCTTCCTTCTCGCGAGCTTTTTGTTCGTGATGTGCACGCTCGCCAATAAAAGCATAAGTCAAACAAACAATAGAAGTGATACAAGATCCGACTAGGATAATAAATCCGCCATCCCAACCAAAGTGGTCAACCGTGTAGCCAAGAATCGCATTCGCCGCCACAGCGCCACCTAAATAACCAAACAAACCCGTCAAACCAGCAGCCGTTCCTGCAGCCTTCTTCGGTGCAAGTTCTAGCGCATAAAGACCAATCAGCATCACCGGGCCGTAAATTAAGAAACCAATCGCTACTAGAGCCATCATATCAACGGTTGGGTTACCCGCAGGGTTAAACCAGTAAACCAGAACAGCGACAGTAACCAAAACCATAAACAAGATACCAGCAGGTGCTCGGCGACCTTTGAACAACTTATCTGAAATCCAACCACAAAGCAGTGTGCCTGGTATACCCGCCCACTCATATAAGAAGTAGGCCCAAGAAGACTTGTCTACAGAAAAATCTTTCGCTTCTTTGAGGTAAACAGGAGCCCAGTCCAACACTCCGTAACGAATCAAATAAACAAATGCATTGGCAATTGCAATCGACCAAAGTAACTTGTTAGAAAAGACATATTTAAAGAAGATTTCCTTTGCTGTCATCTCTTTTTCATGAGATTTGTCGTAATCATCTGGGTAGTCGTCTTTGTACTCTTCAATCGGAGGTAAACCACAAGACTGAGGTGTGTCACGCACCGTAAACCAGATAAAGATAGCAACGAGAGTGGCAAAGAAAGCGGGAACATAGAAAGCAGTTCGCCAGTCATCGTTAAACGCCCATAGACCTAGTATAAACAGCGGACCAATTAGGCCACCGCCGACATTGTGTGCCACATTCCAAACAGAGACGATCTCTCCCCGCTCCTTGCGTGACCACCAGTGCACCATGGTTCGTCCGCAGGCTGGCCATCCCATGCCTTGAAACCAACCATTCAAGAACAACAGAATGAACATAGCTGCAATACTTTCTGTTGCCCAGGGCATAAAACCAAAACAGAACATAACGAGCGCTGACATTAGCAAGCCACCACTTAGAAAGTAACGTGGGTTGGAACGATCAGACACGCTGCCCATCAAAAATTTTGACAGACCATAAGCGATAGATACTGCGGCAAGTGCAACACCAAGGTCACCCCGACTAAAACCTTGTTCAATTAGGTAAGGCATAGCTAGGCTGAAGTTTTTACGTACTAGATAGTAGCCAGCATAACCGACAAAAATACCGATAAAGAGCTGCCAGCGTAAGCGCGAATAAGCGCTATCAATCTTATCGGTGGGTAAGCGATCGATATGCGCCTTAGGTTTAAATATTCCAAACATTGGGGCCTCATTATAACTTGAGCGATGGAAAGGTCTTAACAAACTCGAACGAGCAAAAAATAAGTTTCGTTCGAAAGCAAATGCATTCTATTAGGAATTCAATTTATTTCTGTGACAAATGTTGCATAAGAATTAAATCTGAGTAAATACAGTGTATTAAAGTTAAATTATTAGCGCGTGATTCCACTTTTCACATATTTGGTTACGATGTTATCTTCGACCAAATGTGCAAACGAAACAAACCAATCACGCCTATACATCGGTCGTGGTTTATTTGCTCTTGATGTCGATATATTTTCTAGACGCTAACGATCAATTATCAATAGTGGCGCGGCCTCACAAAACTCCTCTTACCAGTTTGTGAAATCATTTTTCCATCGGTAGTTTTAACTTTCTAGATAAGAGCACCTCCTTGATGACGACTTTATCAGTTTTCTTTTTTGTTCAAAAGATGCGCCATTTAACAAAAACAAACATTTTGATTAACAATTTTATGTTCAAACGCTCACTTTTAATGCGCGTTTGTTTTCGAAGACGTTTACATATGCACAATAGAGCCGTGCTAGACAAGCATAATTATTAAAGGACTCTTACTATGACAACGAACAAACAACCTACACTCTTAGGTGAGTGCTTGGCCGAGTTCATCGGGACAGGATTACTTATCTTTTTTGGCGTTGGCTGCGTTGCTGCTTTGGTATTAACAGGGGCAACATTCGGACAATGGGAAATTAGCATTATGTGGGGCTTAGGCGTCGCTATTGCTATTTACTGCACTGCGGGCGTATCCGGAGCGCACATTAACCCTGCGGTAACAATCGCACTAGCCGCGTTTCACGGGTTTGATAAAGCTAAAGTTATTCCTTACATCATTTCACAGTTACTTGGCGCTTTTTGCTCAGCGGCACTAGTTTACTCCCTATACAGCAATTTATTCACCGACTATGAAATTGCCCACGGTTTCGCACGCAGCAGCCAAGATGCACTAGCAACAGCTGGAATTTTCTCAACTTACCCACATGCTTCACTCTCTTTCTTTGGCGCCTTTGCTGTGGAGTTTGTTATTACTGCTGTCCTTATGTTTGTCATTCTAGCTCTAGGGGATGAAAACAACGGAGCATCTCGTGGTGCTATGAACCCACTATTAATCGGAATTCTAATCGCTGTGATTGGAGGCTCACTGGGCCCGCTAACGGGTTTTGCCATGAACCCCGCTCGTGATTTTGGACCTAAGCTTTTTGCTTACTTTGCTGGCTGGGAATACGCGCTAACCGGAGCGAAAGAGATCCCGTACTTCATCGTCCCTATACTTGCCCCAATCGCTGGCGCATGTTTTGGTGGTTGGTTATACCCGAAAGCCATTGCGGCTTATTTGCCTCAAGAAGGCCACGGCTGCACAATTCCCAACCAATGTGAACAAGAAGACGAAGCGCAAGAAGCGCGCGCATAACCTTTCAACCCTGAATTAACTAAAATTAAAAGTAACGAAACAAAAAGGATTCTTACCATGACTGAGCAAAAGTACATTGTTGCCCTAGACCAAGGCACCACAAGCTCTCGCGCCGTAATCCTAGACCACGATGCAAACATTGTAAGCGTTGCGCAACGTGAGTTCACACAAATTTATCCTAAAGCAGGCTGGGTTGAGCACGATCCACTCGAAATATGGGCAACTCAAAGCTCAACACTGGTTGAAGCTCTTGGTAAGTCGGGTATCCGCAGCGACCAATTAGCGGGTATCGGTATCACCAACCAGCGAGAAACCACCATTGTTTGGAACAAAGAAACCGGCAAACCTGTCTACAACGCTATTGTTTGGCAATGTCGCCGCACCGCAGATATTTGTGAAGATTTAAAGCAACGCGGCCTTGAAGATTACGTACGTGATAACACAGGCTTAGTACTCGACCCATACTTCTCGGGTACCAAAGTAAAATGGATTCTTGATAACGTTGAAGGTGCTCGCGAAGACGCGAAAGCGGGTAAGCTGCTGTTTGGTACGGTCGACACTTGGCTCGTTTGGAAAATGACGCAAGGCCGTGTTCATGTGACTGATTACACCAATGCTTCACGTACCATGCTATTTAACATTAATGATCTCTGTTGGGACCAAAAAATGCTCGATGAATTGGGCATCCCCGCATCCATGATGCCCGAGGTCAAATGTTCTTCTGAAATCTATGGTCAAACGAACATTGGTGGTAAAGGCGGAACTCGTATCCCTATTGCTGGTATTGCCGGTGACCAACAAGCCGCACTCTATGGGCAAATGTGTGTCGAAGCAGGACAAGCTAAAAATACCTACGGCACAGGCTGTTTCTTGTTAATAAACACTGGCCAAGAAAAAGTAACGTCGAAGAACGGTCTTCTGACTACATTAGCTTGTGGACCAAAAGGGGAGCCATCATATGCCCTAGAAGGCGCTGTATTTATGGGAGGAGCATCGATCCAATGGTTGCGTGACGAGATGAAACTACTCGCTGACGCAAAAGACTCTGAATACTTCGCAACTAAAGTAGATTCGTCAAATGGGGTTTATGTTGTCCCTGCATTCACCGGACTGGGTGCACCTTATTGGGATGCGTATGCTCGTGGTACGATTGTCGGCCTAACTCGCGGTGTGAACTCCAATCACATCATACGTGCAACATTAGAAGGGATTGCTTATCAAACGCGAGATGTACTCGACGCAATGCAAGCTGACTCGGGTATTAAACTCGCAAACCTTCGAGTCGATGGTGGTGCAGTTGCGAATAACTTCCTTATGCAATTCCAATCTGACGTATTGGACACCGAAGTGCATCGTCCTCAAGTTACCGAAGTCACCGCGCTAGGTGCAGCATATTTAGCGGGTTTGGCGGTTGGCTACTGGAACAACATTGATGAGCTGCAAAACAAAGCGGTATTAGATCGCACTTTCGTTCCTCACCATGACGAAGAAAAACGAAACCGACGCTATAAAGGTTGGAAACGTGCAGTGAAGTGTGCGCAAACTTGGGCACAAATGCACGATGATGAAGACTAGATCACCGTATCGTTAAGCAACTAAGGGCGCAATTCAAGCGCCCTTTTTGCGCCTTAGCCCTTGTTCCTTATGACTCCCTCTTCTTTCCATGGTCAAATTCGAGCACAATAGTCACAATACAACTATCGAATGCGGCTTTTCGAAATTGCCGACCAACCTCGTTCAGGGAGCAATGAGTGAAACAGATACCAAGACATCAGCAGATCATCAAGTTGGTTCAAAAACAGGGCTATGTTAGCACGGAAGAACTGGTCGAGAAGTTTGACGTAAGCCCGCAAACCATTCGCCGTGACTTAAATGAATTGGCAGACACGAATAAAATCCGTCGTTATCACGGCGGAGCAACCATCCCATTGAGTTCAGAAAACACCTCTTATAACACACGTAAGAGCCTAAATTTCAATGAGAAAGATGTCATTGCTGACGAAGTCGTGAAACACATTCCCGATGGTGCGACTCTATTTATTGATATTGGCACCACACCAGAAGCTATTGCACGCGCACTGAGTAAAAATCACAAACAGCTACGCGTGGTTACCAACAACATTAATGTTGCTACCATCTTGCTGCCTAACCCAGAGTTCAAGGTTATCCTTGCCGGTGGAGAGGTCCGTAATCGAGATGGAGGTATCGTCGGTGAAGCGACGCTAGATTTTGTTAAGCAGTTCCGTTTAGACTTCGGCATTTTGGGTATTAGTGGTATTGATTTTGATGGCTCTCTACTCGACTTCGACTACCATGAAGTCAGGGTTAAACAAGCAATCATAGAAAACAGTCGTAGCGTATTCTTAGCTGTTGACCACTCTAAGTTTGGGCGTAACGCTATGGTTAAGCTCGGCAATATATCTCAGCTACATATGTTGTTTACCGACAAACAGCCCCCTAAAGAAATCTTGTCAATTCTTAAAGAAAACGCCATTCCACTTGAAGTGGTCGCGAACGAAGATTAGTTACTCCCCACTCAGAAGTATTTAACCTTATTGAAACCTTTATCATTAGATAAAGGTTTTTTTGTGTTTAAATCACACAAACGAGCATAAACGAAAATAAATAATGACCACAAACGAAACCTAGGCTAGGATTGAATCATGTTCACAAATGCTCGTTCGCTCAAACACGAGGTCATATTCATGAGTAACAACCCGAATGCGGCTACTTCGCACAAAATTTTAGATTTGATCATTATTGGTGGTGGTATCAATGGCGCAGGTATTGCTGCCGATGCTGCTGGTCGTGGTTTATCCGTTGGTCTTTATGAAGCGAACGACTTTGCTTCAGCAACGTCTTCAGCAAGCTCTAAGCTTATTCACGGCGGCTTACGCTATCTTGAACACTATGAATTTCGTTTAGTTTCGGAAGCACTCGCAGAACGTGAAGTAATACTGAAAAAAGCACCCCATGTCGCTCAACCCATGCGCTTTCGCCTACCACACCGTCCATTTTTACGCCCTGCGTGGATGATCCGCTGCGGCTTGTTCCTTTATGACAATTTAGGCAAACGTACTACCCTACCTGCGAGTAAAGGGATCGACTTAGCCAAGTCGGGCATACTCAAGCCTGAAATGAAAAAAGGCTTCGAATACTCAGACTGCTGGGTAGATGATGCTCGATTGGTGCTACTTAATGTACTTGCGGCTCAAGAAAACAATGCAGAAATACGTAATTACTGCCGCGTAGAAAGTGCCCGCAGAGAGGGAGCGATATGGAACGTCACTATCCGTGATGAAAGCACTGGCCAAGTATTTGAACGTCAAGCGAAAGCCCTAGTCAATGCTGCTGGCCCTTGGGTTAAACAATTCTTCGACGATGGCTTAGAGCAGGACTCTCCACGTAATATTCGCTTGATTAAAGGTTCCCATATTGTCGTGCCACGCATTCATAATGAGCCTCAAGCGTATATCCTTCAAAACCAAGACAATCGCATTGTATTTATGATCCCTTACCTAGATAAGTTCTCGATCATTGGTACTACCGATGTGGAGTACCAGGGTGATCCTCGAGAAGTTGCGATCTCCGACGAAGAAGTCGATTACCTCATCGACATCGTTAACCAGCACTTCATCCACCAGCTTAAACGTGAAGACGTAGTTTGGACATACAGTGGTGTGCGTCCTTTATGTGATGATGAATCCGATTCGCCACAAGCCATCACACGTGATTACACGCTTGAACTTGAAGCTAAATATGACCAAGCACCACTGCTGTCTGTATTTGGAGGCAAACTCACCACATACCGTAAACTTGGTGAAGCAGCGTTAACTAAACTTAAGCCTTATTTGCCAGAGATGGGAACTGCTTGGACTGCTCACCACGCGTTACCGGGTGGGAACTTTAGCTGTTCACGAGAGCAACTTGCTGCATCCATACGCAAAGATTATCCGTGGATTTCTGAGGCATTGTTACTGCGCTATGTCACTCAGTTTGGCACTTATTGCTGGAAATTGCTCGAAGGTGTAAAAAGTGTCGATGATCTTGGCTTCAAGTTCTCAGACTCAGCACAAGGCGTTTATCAGCGTGAGATTGATTACTTGATTGAGCATGAAATGTCGGTAACTGAGGAAGACATTTTGTGGCGTCGTACCAAACTGGGCTTGTATCTGGATGACCAAGAGCAGCAGGTGCTAGGTGACTACCTAAAGAGCAAACAACCTAAAACTGTCGTTGAGTTTTCTGAGGTAGGTTAACCCCCACTGTCCTACCTAGAAAAGGCTTGGCGCATGCCAAGCCTTTTTCTTTGTCTAATAACTCATCCGGGATGACCATCGACTCTAGGTGTAATCAGCATTTTGCCAAATAATCCAACATACATAGCAAATGCGAGTATCCACAATGCAGCGCTGATGTTAACCGATTCAATCAGGTACTGGGGGAAGAAAGCGACACCAAGACTACGAATCAAAGCAGCTAAGACAATTGCCACAAAAGCAATACTCATGTTTGGCCCCTGGTAAATCGCGCGCCCGGTGTGACCCATCGTCACACGTGCGATCATCGCTAAGATAACACCACCAATGGCGCCAATAGCAAACATGTGCAGCATATTGTGGCTGGCAAATGGGTTGTCTAGTAAACCACGTAGCAACAAACTCACTGGGATACATAAATAGGTTGCGTGCAGCGACCAGACTAGAGGCTCACTGAGAGTTCGCCACGGCTGCCACCTCATTACACGAATCAGATGCGCCACGCCCGATATGACCATCAATGGCCGGCCAAGTTCAGCAAAAGTCATCGGGAAGAAACTAAGAATAAACAGCCCCACCAAAGGCAAATTAGCCACCCAGTCCAACCAGACGATAGGCTGAGGTTTTTCGAAATTAAACCGGCGAGCAGTAAAAAATGGGATCACTCGGCTTCCCATTACAGATAGCAGTAAAGTGAACCACCACAGCATGGCTTGCCAAACCGCAGATGAGGAGAATGGTGGCATGCCTTTCACAGTCGCATAACTGGCAAAGTTAGCCGCAATCGCAAGGATGAATAGTGGTACAAAAAACAGATTACGCCACCCTTTGGCTTTCACCACTCGGGTGCCAACTTCGAATGCCGCCATGGCTAAAAAAAGCGCTTCAATAGAAGAGATGAGCCACAACGGCGTCGGCGTCCATAACAGTACACGAGGCGCCAACCACAACCCAACCAAGATGGCTAAACGGTGATGTTTAGTGCCGTTAATGCCCGTCCAGTTTTGCACTGCAGTTAACACAAAGCCGACAACAATCGCCATCGCAAAGCCAAATACCATTTCATGTACGTGCCACCACAACGCAGGCACTTTCAATGTTGTTGGTTGGCCGGATTGAAACATCCATACCCAAACCGCTATCGCAATAACGGCATAAATAGAACCAAGAAGAAAGAAAGGTCGAAACCCTAGACGCAAAACGGGCGGAATGGCTTCTTCAACCTTTTTGTCGGTAATATTGAGCACTGAAAGACTCCTAAACAAATTAAAATCTCTAACTCGTTTAACTATCGCAAGAAGTGTTCCAGTTTGTTAAAGCGTTATAGACTCTTGCTTTCAGCGCTCTAATCACTCAATTTAAAGTCATAATGACACAATAAACACATGTCATTATGACCTCAATAAAACAATTTGTATCACTTCCTTTTGTCACGAAAAGTCGCTAGTTTAGAACTCTACTGATCATGCCAATCAAGAAGGAGAACAGAATGGCAAGCTATATCTTTGGTTATGGCAGTCTAATGAACTCTGAATCACGCCAGTTGACGGGCCAAACCTCTACCGCAACTCCGGCCACAATACATGGCTTCAAGCGCTATTGGGGCAAAGTTGATGAGAGCTACATTCTGTCACCGTTAGTCGTCGATAAAGGCCAAGGACAAGTGAATGGAGTTTTGCTTGAGGTCAGCGATACTGGGCTACAAGAGTTTGATGTTAGAGAGCGTGGGTACCACCGAATTTTAATCTCAACGGATAAACTAGACGCAGAACTATCGCTGTCGACAGGTGACCAAATTTGGGTCTATATCAAAGACAGTCCAGAGCCACCTTGTTCATTGAGCCCAATAATGCAGACTTACGTCGATACTGTACTGGCAGGCTGCCTAGAAATTTCCGAGCAGTTTGCCAAACAGTTTGTTGAACATACCTTTGGCTGGCACTTTCCATTGGAGAATGATCGCCATCAGCCCAAATATGGCAATTTAGCAGGAGTAAAACCAGAGCACCACAACACAATTGATGCTCTGGTGGCTGAAGCAAGAACCTAACTAAAAACCCTCAGCCGAAAAGAGAGCTCTATACAATACGAACCCCAGCAGGCATAGAACGCTCTGGGGTTAACAGTACACTTTGTGATTCATCATCCGTCTCAGCGCAAAGCAGCATGCATTCAGATGTTTCTCCACGCATTTTAGCTTTCGCCAAGTTACACAGTACCACCACTTCTTTGCCCATCAATTCTTGTTCAGTGTAGTAAGGCACTAAGCTAGTGACGGTTTGCAGCGTCTTTTCTCCAATATCAATCTGCACTATGTAGAGCTTGTCCGCGTTTTCGTGGCGAGCGACTTCGATGATTTTTCCTGTGCGCATTTCCAGTTTGGCGAAGTCTGTGTATGCAATCGTTTCCATGATAAACCTCAGTATATTGATTAAGTAAAGTTTTACTAAAAGATAACGTTTACACTATCAGCAACCACTTATATTGCAAGTGGTAAAGATCGCATTTCAAGAAACTGAATGCTATACAATTTGCCTTATTTACATCCAAAGGGTTAAATAACTCTAGGAATATTTATCGAGGTCAAACATGGCAACTATTAAAGATGTCGCCAAAGAAGCGGGCGTATCGATCGCTACCGTCTCTCGGGTCATAAACAAATCCCCAAAAGCGAGCAAAGCCTCTATTGCCTCAGTGACACAGGCGATGGCGAAACTTGGCTATCGCCCAAATGCCGCGGCGAAAGCGTTGGTAAGCCAAAGCAGTAATACAGTTGGAGTGCTAGTGGGCGATGTATCCGACCCATTTTTCGGTACTATGGTCAAAGCAGTCGACAATGTTGCCCATGAACACGGCAAGCATATCCTGATCGGTAACGGTTACCATAGCCCTGATGAAGAGCGCAACGCAATTGAACTGTTAATCAACAACCGTTGTGACGCACTGGTCATTCACTCAAAAGGTTTGTCAGATGAAGAGTTGATAGGCTATGCCAAAGAAGTCAAAGGCTTGGTTTTTATCAATCGCCATATTCCAGAAATGGCCGAACGCTGCATTGCACTGGATAACCGCAAAGGCGCCTACCTCGCCACGGAATACCTTATCCGCCATGGTCATACTAAGATAGCTTGCGTCGCTTCAGCACATCGTATTGAAGACTCGGATCAGCGTGTTGATGGTTACTTGCAAGCCCTGCGAGATAATAATATCGAGCTTCCGCAAAGCTATATTGAATATGGTGAGCCGAACAATGACGGTGGTGAAGTTGCCATGACCAACCTGCTGACTAAGTCGTTAGACATCACTGGCGTTGTGGCATACAACGACTATATGGCCGCGGGTGCGCTGTCGGTATTAGACGAAAACGGCATCAAGGTTCCGGATCAAATCTCAATGCTTGGTTTTGATGATGGCTTGATCGCTCGCTATGTCAGCCCTCGCCTGACAACGATCCGTTATCCAATCGCCATGATGGCAGAACGAGCGGCTCGTTTAGCGCTGAATTTAGCCAAAGAACAAAGCTCCAACGATGAAGCATTAATGTTTACTCCGACCTTGGTACGCCGAAATTCAGTTGAGAAAGTCACCTAAACGTGGCACCAGTTAGAACAAACAAAGGCGTTACTTTGAGTAACGCCTTTGTTGCTTTAAGTTTTTAAGCTACACCATGACCTTTCGATGCAACCCAAATTCGGTACCATTGTTCATTGGTCAATGACAGTTCAAGCGCGCCAACCGCAGAGTGGACACGCTCAATGTTGCCACTACCCAAGATTGGTACTGGGTTAGACGGTAAGCGCAATACCCATGCAAAGATCACTTGGTCGATCGAGATTGCACCGACTTCTTGCGCCACTTCTGCCAAGGTATGACGTAAACGGCACATCTGTTCGCTCTCTTCGCCGAAGATACGCCCGCCCGCGAGACAAGACCAAGCCATTGGCTGCACGCGATGCTGCTGAAGTTGCTCAAGCGTGCCATCTTCCGTCACTTGCAAATTCACTGGATTGATCTCGACTTGGTTAGTGATCAAAGGCTGTTCAACTCTTGATTGCAATAAAGCAAACTGAGCAGGCGTGAAGTTAGACACACCAAAATGCTTTACTTTCCCCGCAGCTTTTAACTGAGCGAACGATTCAGCCGCTTCATCTGCATCCATGAGTAAGTCAGGGCGATGTAGGAGTAACACGTCTAAATGATCGGTATTCAAACGAGTTAACGATTGATCAACGGATTCAACAATGGCGGCTTTACCACTGTTGTAGTGATTAACCTGAGGATCTTCACCGCGATAAATTCCGCATTTTGAAACAATCTCAATTTGGTCGCGCAAACCGCTATCTAGCGCTAACACTTCTCCAAACATACGCTCACACGCAGAGTCTGGGCCGTAAACAGGCGCATGGTCTACCGTCGTAATGCCTAGCTCTAGG
The DNA here is from genome assembly GCF_001188205.1 of Vibrio sp. VPAP30. Classification (NCBI taxonomy): domain Bacteria; kingdom Pseudomonadati; phylum Pseudomonadota; class Gammaproteobacteria; order Vibrionales; family Vibrionaceae; genus Vibrio; species Vibrio sp. VPAP30. The sequence goes on along the minus strand of NZ_LBLS01000043.1, from coordinate 57,460 downwards.
TGCTGCTTAACAAATGACAACTGCTGTTGGGTGTTCATTCCCCACTCAGCCATACGCCAGTAACCTTGGATCATTGGTGAAAACACCGGATGTGTCTTGTTCATCTCTATCCCCTGATACATAGACCTCACCATTGCAATATTGCCGTGAGTTTAATCTGTTCTATGCCCAGTATACTGGTATGAAAGCTAGGGATTAAACTAGCTAACAAGAAAAGATAATTCGATATACAGCACAATAAGCAAAGTTTAATATTCTATATAGGACGATATAATTGACGATAGATTCAACAACGAAGGCGAGTCAGATATGCAAAAGATGCACAAACGCTTTGAACGATATGCGTTATTTAGTGAAGTCGCAAAGCAACTCAGCTTTTCTAAGGCCGCGGAAAATTTAGGCATTTCACGCAGCTACCTTTCTTCACAAATCAATCAGCTAGAGCAAGAATTAGATACAAGTCTACTGATTCGTTCAACGCGTAATGTGCGCCTGACTGCGGCGGGAGAAAAAATTCTCGCTAAGATGCAGTTTATTAATACATCGATCGTCGAGTTAGAAAAAGAGCTCGACCACACCAAATGCGATGTCAGTGGCCTACTTCGAATTACTGCGCCCACCATTTTTAGCCATCGTTTCTTGATCGATATCTGTCATCAATTTCAGCAGCAATACCCAGAAATCGAGTTTGATCTTGATGTTGGTTATAACCGCGAAGATCTAACCAAAAGTCATCTCGACTTGGCAATTAGAGCCACCAACAATCCACCAGATAATATGGTGGCGAAAAAGCTTATTCCCTATCAACACATCTGCTGTGCATCGCCACAGTATCTTGAAAAACATGGCCTACCCAGTCACCCAGACGAGCTAGTCAATCACAACTGTTTATCCGATCCCAACTTACGTCGCTGGCAGTTTGTCGATAGTACCAAGAGCATTGAGGTCGAAACGAATGGCGATATGCTGATAAACGACAACTTACTGCTTCTGACTGCCGCGCAACAAGGCAAGGGGGTTATAAAAATGCCAAGCTACTTGGTGCAGCCTTCTTTAGACAGCGGACAATTAGTACAGCTACTGCCGAACTACTTTATCGCAAGAAGCAATATTTATCTCATCTACCCACCGCAACTGCGCAGCAGCAGCAAGCTTACCGCTTTTATCGATTTCACCCAAAAGTGGTTTGAAGATAAGTAGTCGCTACATACAAACAAAAAAAGCCACTTCCAATCGCTTGGAAGTGGCGTCGAAATTACCGACAAAATGTTTGCAAATGAATATGGACAGGGATAAATGCTCTACACTGTTTCAGCAACCTGTGCTGGAGCTGGTGTGCGAATTAGGTAATCGAACGCGCCTAAGCTTGCTTTTGCCCCCTCACCCATGGCGATGATGATTTGCTTGTACGGCACTGTGGTTACGTCACCTGCAGCAAAGACACCGCTCATCGTGGTTGCACCATGTGCATCAATCTCTATTTCACCACGTGGTGAGAGCTCAACCTTAGTACCTTTCAACCACTCGCTGTTTGGCATTAGACCAATTTGAACAAAGATACCAGCCAGTTCGATGCTCTTAATCTCACCTGTGTTGCGATCTTGGTATTCCAAGCCCGTGACACGGTTGCCGTCGCCTAACACTTGTGTGGTTTGCGCCATCTTGATGATTTCAATATTAGCTGTCGCATTGGCTTTATCGATCAGAACTTGGTCAGCGCGTAAGGTGTCTGCAAACTCCAGAACAGTAACATGTTCAACGATACCTGCTAGATCAATCGCCGCTTCAATCCCTGAGTTACCGCCACCGATTACTGCTGTTTTCTTGCCTTTAAATAGTGGGCCATCACAGTGTGGGCAGTAAGCAACCCCTTTGTTGCGGTACTCTTGCTCACCTGGAACATTCATTTCACGCCAGCGTGCACCTGTACTGGTAATCACTGTGCGAGCTTTTAGTACTGCGCCGCTTTCAAGCTCAACGTGGATGTAACCATCTTCGGTCTGCTCTGCATCGATAATGTTGGCAGCGCGTTGCTCAGTTATTACTTCCACGCCGTATTCTTTAACGTGCTCTTCTAGACTCGCAACTAACTTAGGACCGGTTGTCGCTTTGACTGAGATAAAGTTCTCAATCGCCATCGTATCCATCACCTGACCACCGAAACGCTCAGCGAGAACACCTGTGCGAATGCCTTTACGTGCTGCGTAGATTGCCGCTGAAGAACCAGCAGGACCACCGCCAACAACCAAAACATCAAATGGCGCTTGTTCATTTAGGCTGGCTGCTTTTTTCTCAGCTGCGCCAGAATCAACTTTGTTGAGAATTTCAGCCAGTGACATACGGCCTTGACCAAACAGCTCACCGTTGATGAAGACACTTGGCACCGCCATGATATCGCGTGATTTCACTTCATCTTGGAATGCAGCACCATCAATCATGGTTGTTTTGGTTAGTGGGTTAATCGCAGACATCATGTTGAACGCCTGAACCACTTCAGGACAGTTTTGACATGATAGTGAAATAAAGATTTCCACGTTTAGTGCTTGGTCTAGCTGCTTGATCTGCTCAATCACTTCCGCTTCTAGCTTGATTGGGTGGCCGCCGCTGTGAAGAAGAGCGAGAACCAATGAAGTAAACTCGTGACCCATTGGCAAGCCTGCAAAACCAATCGCTGTCCCTTGTGTTTGGTTCACAACCTGCATAATTGGTTTGCGTAAGCTTGCGTTGTCGTCACGCGTTACTTGGATTTTGTCTGTCAGTGAAGCGATATCATTCGCCAGAGCTTGGAGCTTGCTTGCTGTTTCGCTTTCATCAAGGCTCAATACAAGCTGAACGTTTGTTTTTAAGTTTTCTAGGTATGCTTTAAGCTGCTGCTTCATCGCTTGGTCTAACATGATATTACCTACTATTCATTTGTGATTCAGATGCGCTCTACTGCGCTGATGAAGCTATATTGCCCTGACGTCGTAGATAGGTAAATTTGAACGTTTCTATTAGTTTGGTAGGCAAAACCTATCGAAAACTCCACGCCATCAGAATTCTTTTCTGCAAAAAATCAAACGCAAAAAGCCACACCCTATTCGGGTGTGGCTTTGTCATTAAAGGCGGTATGCCAAGCTCAATAGGAGCAGAGCAAGGCATACCTGTACAAACCTGGTAATGAGGTTAGATTTTACCTACTAGGTCTAGAGATGGCGCTAGAGTCTCTTCACCTTCTTTCCATTTCGCTGGGCAAACTTCACCTGGGTTTGCTGCAACGTACTGTGCTGCTTTAACTTTACGTAGTAAGTCTTCTGCGTCACGACCGATACCTTCAGCAGTGATTTCCATTGCTTGGATAGTACCTTCTGGGTCGATTAGGAAAGTAGCTCGGTCAGCAAGACCTTGACCTTCACGCATCACGTTGAAGTTGTTAGTGATAGTGCCAGTTTGGTCACCTACCATGAAATATTCGATAGTACCGATCTTGTCAGAAGTATCGTGCCACGCTTTGTGTGAGAAGTGAGTATCCGTTGATACTGAGTAAACTTCTACACCACGTGATTGAAGTTCAGCGTACTTCTCTTGTAGGTCTACAAGCTCAGTTGGACATACGAAAGTAAAATCAGCTGGGTAGAAGAAGAATACTGCCCATTTGCCTTTCACGTCTTGCTCTGTGATATCTACGAACTCGCCGTTTTTAAATGCTGTTGCTGAGAATGGTTTGATTTGTGTGTTGATCATGATTTTACTCTCTTTCTAATCTAGTGTTTGAACGCTGCCTTGCGTCGATGGAGTTATATTGCCCTGACCAGATTGATAGGTAAATTTGAACGTTTCTATTGCTCTGATAGGGAATCGCTATCAATCGAGATAGAGAAAATCTATCAACTCCACATGGAAGTAGAGAGCGTGGCGAATTGAGGTGTGTTGCGATAAAGTGGCATCTATTAACCCCTTTATTGACTCACCATGATTTCCGTTCCGTTAAACAGTTTTGTTCACCGCGTTAACGATAAAGCGCAGGTCATCAGCGCGATTGTTGCTAATGGCTGCCAAGTAAAGCGTATCCGACGTTCTCGGCATTGGCTGCTTAGCGGAGAGGAACAAGCGTTAAGAGAACTCAAACAATACTTGGTTACGGAAGATACATTGTGGATTGTGAAAGCGATCGATAAAGCTTTGCCCACTCCCGTTGTTGATCTGTCAGCCATCATTGCTGAGTCACCAAATATCACAATCAATCAGCTCGTTACTCAGTCGGGGTGTTCTCTCTCTGAAGCAAGAGCCGCGATTGACGAATTTGAAGGGTTTTAACGCCAGTTGTCAGACTGGCGTTACTAGGGTCTGTTCGAAGCTAAATTAGAAAGCAAATTGATAGGTGGTTTTATACCTGTATTCCTGTTCTGGGTAGAGAATACAACTTGGTTGCTGCCATTCTGGGTGGTTAGGCGAATCAGGTAAAAATTGGGTTTCCAATGCTACGCCTGCGTAGTCTGCATATTCTTCCCCATCGCGCGCAGGGGTTCCCGCTAACCAATTGCCAGTATAAAGCTGCATTGCGGGCTTATCGGTTAACACTCGCATAGTCACCAAGCTGTCTTCACTAACTAGGCTGGCAACGGGTAATGTTCGGTCTCGGTTTGGCTCAAACCAATAGCTGTGATCATAGCCTTTCGCCGCTTGCTGTTGCTCATCTTGCAACAAGTCTTGCGTAATGCTTTTTGCCACGCGAAAGTCGAATCCGGTGCCACTCACACTTTCCAGCTCACCGAGTGGAATCCCTACATCGCTGGTTGGCAAATAGTAATCAGAACAAACATTCAAAGTATGATGGCGCGCGTCTAACTCGCTGCCCGCTCCATTGAGATTAAAGTAGGCATGATTCGTCAGATTGACTGGCGTTGCTTTGTCGGTGTGAGCAAGATATTCAATCGAGACGCTTCCTTCGTCATCGAGCTGATAAGTGACAGAGACACTTAGATTACCGGGGAAACCTTGGTCACCATCTGGAGATTGGAGACTAAAAGCCACCCTTTGAGCGGTTTGCTCGACAATGTCCCAGCGCAACTTATCAAAGCCAGTGACACCACCATGTAAGCAATTGCCCGCTTGATTCGTCACCAACTGAACTTGCTGACCTTCGAGATCAAAAAGACCATTGGCAATGCGGTTTGCATAGCGACCAACCGTTACCCCCATGTAACTTTGTTGGCACTCAAAGTCAGCCATAGCCCCTACACCAAGCAAGACTTCACGCTGCTCCCCGCACGCCAAAGGTAAACGACAACTGAGCCACGTAGCTCCGATGTCCATCAACACAATGCTAACCCCTCTAGCATTGGTCAATTCGATTAACTGAGCAGGCTGCCCATCATAGGCAGACTGCTTAGTCATACTCTCAAAAAGAGGATGAGCCATCATTTAAGTTACTCCACCACACCCGCGCCATTTTTAGCTTGGCACACGTAGATAGACTCATTCAGTCCAGTCGCAGCTTGATATTGTGCTGCAACCGCCGCTTTTACTGGCTCGACAAGTTCAGGTGGCATAACCGCAACAATACAACCACCAAAACCGCCTCCTGTCATCCGAACGCCACCTTGCTCACCGATCACTTGTTTAACGATCTCAACTAAGGTGTCGATCTCTTTGACTGTGATTTCAAAGTCGTCACGCATAGAGGCATGGGATTGGGCCATCAACTCTCCAATACGCTTCATATCGTGATTACGCAACGCCTCAGCCGCTTCAACCGTTCTGTCGTTTTCGCTGATCACATGGCGCGCACGCTTTGCTACTAACTCATCTAATGCAGACGCCTTAGCATTGAACTGCTCAATAGTGACATCACGCAACGCTTTTACACCAAAGATGCGAGCCGCTTCTTCACATTGCTTACGGCGAGTGTTGTATTCACTATCGACCAATCCACGCTTTTTGTTCGAGTTGATAATCACCACTGACATATTTTCAGGCATTGAAACCGCATGTGTTTCTAGGCTGCGACAATCAAGCAGCATTGCGTGATTCTCTTTACCTTCAGCAGAAATCATCTGATCCATAATGCCGCAATTACATCCGACAAATTCGTTCTCAGCTTGCTGACCATTAAGAGCAATCTCAGCCTGGGAGATTTCTAGGTTGTAAAGCACCTTAAATGTCTGACCAATCACCACTTCAAGCGCTGCTGATGAGCTAAGCCCTGCGCCTTGAGGAACGTTACCACTGACAGAAATATCCGCGCCACTAAACTCGTAGCCGCGCTCTATGAGACACTTCACCACACCACGAATGTAGTTAGGCCACATTTTGTCTTGCTGAAAGGTAATCTCTTGGCTGATATCAAACTGATCAAGCTCATTGCCATAATCAACCGACACAACTCGAACAATATTGTCGTCACGCTTAGCTGCTGCAACGACAGTTTGGTAGTCAATGGCACAGGGTAGAACAAAACCATCATTGTAGTCGGTATGCTCACCGATCAAATTAACGCGCCCCGGTGCTTGGATAATGTGGCTTGGTGCATAGCCCAGCGCTTGTTGAAAAGAAGTTTTTACGTTTTGGATTAGATCAGACATAGTAAATTCTCAGCTTCAATATTTAGTTAGATTCCCAACTCGTTCGTCCCTCACTCTCGAGAATGACTACTTCGCTAATGATTGAGTTTGTCATTCCAGAATCGAGGGACGAGATGTCAGGAATCTCAAATTTTTATCTATTCACTATCGGCAAAATGACAGAGGCTACTGTTCTTTGTAGTGAATATCGCTCAAATCACGTAGACGCTGCGCGGCTTGCTCTGCGGTTAAATCACGCTGACTTTCTGCCAGCATTTCATATCCCACCATAAACTTACGAACCGTTGCGCTGCGTAGCAGTGGCGGATAGAAGAGTGCGTGTAGTTGCCAATGTTCAATATCCGTACCCTGTTCAAAGAAAGGTGCGTAGTGCCAACCCATTGAGTAAGGGAAAGAGCATTGGAATAAGTTGTCATAACGACTGGTGAGTTTTTTGATTGCCACAGCCAAATCATCACGCTGCGTTTCTGTCAGCTCACTCATTCGGCGAATATGCGTTTTCGGCAGTAGCATGGTCTCATATGGCCAAGCCGCCCAGTAAGGGACTAGCGCTACCCAATGTTCGGTCTCCACCACAATACGCTCACCATAGTTCAATTCAGCTTGAACATAATCGACCAGTAAATTGGTGCCCTTTTCTTGATAGTAAGCTTTTAGATTTTGCTCTTTGCGCTCAATTTCATTGGGTAGAAAACTATTCGCCCAAATCTGACCATGCGGATGCGGCTGAGAGCAGCCCATGACTTCGCCCTTGTTCTCAAAAGCTTGCACCCAAACATAGTCTTTACCTAGTTCTTCAATTTGTTCATTCCAGGTATCGATCACGCCACGAATTTTTTCAACGGCAAGCTCAGGTAAAGTTTTGCTGTGATCTGGGGAGAAACAGATAACCCGGCTCAACCCTGTTACACCCTGAGTTTTAAACAATGGATTTTCTGATTCGGGCGCCTCTGGCGAGTCAGTCATCAACGCGGCAAAATCATTGTTAAATACATAAGTGCCTTGGTAATCAGGATTTACATCACCAGAAATACGCTCGTTAGTTGGGCATAAAAAACACTTACCGTCATAGCTTGGCAAATCAGCTGTAGCTGGGGTTTCATCCGCCCCACTCCATGGACGCTTGGCGCGATGCGGTGAAACTAAAATCCACTGCCCTGTCAGCGGGTTATAGCGGCGGTGTGGATGATCAACTGGGTTAAACTCAATACTCGACATATTACTTACTCAACTTTTAAAAATACCTTTGTGCATTCGCCAATGAAATTGGAGTGCAACATTGTTACTCGGGGGAATAGCCGTTAGGGTTTTCTGATTGCCAGCGCCATGTATCAGCCGTCATTTCATCGACACTGCGAGTGGCTTTCCAAGCTAAATCTCGCTGCACTTTATCTGTACTCGCCCAACATTCAGCAATATCACCTAGGCGACGCGGACAGATCTCGTAAGGAATAGGCGCACCACAAGCTGCAGCAAATGCATTTACCATCTCAAGCACACTAGAGCCTTTACCCGTACCTAGGTTGTAAACATGTAAGCCCGCTTTATCGCCAACAGATTTTAGCGCTGCAATATGACCATCGGCCAAGTCCATCACATGAATATAGTCACGGACTCCAGTGCCATCTGGTGTTGGGTAGTCATCCCCAAATACCGCTAAAGATTCGCGTCGTCCCACTGCAACTTGAGCAATGAAAGGCATTAAATTGTTTGGAATACCTTGCGGGTCTTCACCCATGGTGCCTGATGGATGAGCCCCCACCGGATTGAAATAGCGTAGTAGCGTGATGCTCCAATCCTTCTCTGCATTAAAGAGATCACTCAAACACTGCTCGACCATATATTTGCTGCGGCCATAGGGGTTGGTTGTGGCCCCTGTTGGAGAGTCTTCAGTAATTGGCACAGTTTGCGGGTCGCCATACACGGTTGCCGAAGAGCTAAACACAATGCTTTTCACACCAGCTTTACGCATACAACGCGCTAAGACTAAGGTGCCGTTAACATTGTTATCGTAGTACTCAAGAGGTTTTGCCACCGATTCACCGACCGCTTTAAGTCCAGCAAAATGAATAACGGCGTCGATGTCATGCTGTGCAAACACAGAGTCTAGAAACGCCTCGTCTCGGATATCGCCCATGTGAAACTTTGGCTTTTTACCCGTTAATCCTTCAACGCGGCTCAACACTTGTTGTTTTGAGTTAGCTAGATTGTCTACGATAATTGGCTCTATCCCTGCTTCAATCATTTGAACGCAGGTATGACTGCCGATGTATCCCATCCCACCTGTGACTAGAACTTTCACTGTTTGCTCTCCAGATAATCTTGAGCACTAAATACTCAATGCTTGATGTTGGAAAAAGTCTACCAATCAAACCGCATACAGATCCGTGATCAAATTCGCATTGTGTAAACGTTTCCACAAAATCACTCATTAGAGGAGGGAAGATATTAGGCAGAAAATGATTTTAGCTCTGGGCTTAAAATCCCTTCTAATCCCTGTTTTTATTGGTTTTCTAGCTAACCATCTCTGCTGCTTTACACTCAGGGCAAAGCTGACAACAATTTTTACTAAAAATTAGTACTTCATCAGTGTGTTTGTTTACAATAGAGACCAATAGTTAGATTGCCCGCTCAAAAAGGGATGTAAGAACAAATGGCAACACTAAAAGATATTGCAACTGAGGCAGGCGTTTCTTTAGCGACGGTTTCGCGAGTCTTAAACGATGATCCGACACTCAGCGTGAAAGAAGAAACCAAGCACCGCATTCTGGAAATTGCAGAAAAGTTAGAATACAAAACCAGTAGCTCAAAACGTGCTGGACTGGGGAAAAAGCACAATCACCACTTTCTTGCTGTCTACAACTACAAGCAAGAAGCAGAAGTGAATGACCCTTATTATTTGTCGATTCGCCACGGCATTGAGACCCAATGTGACAAACTAGGCATTGAGCTTACTAATTGTTATAACAATGAAGTTTCATTAGAAGGCAGTAAAATTACAGGTGTTCTTTTGGTTGGTCGTAGCCACCCTGAGGTTTTATCTGAAGTAAAGAAACTCACGGAAAATATCTGTTACGTCGACTTTAGTGACTCAGACTCCGAGTATGATTCCGTCGACATCGATTTGGTAAGAATTAGTAAAGAGATCACCGACTTCTTTATTGAACAGGGTTATCAACGTATCGGCTTTATCGGTGGTCAAGATGAACCAAATAGTGCCGATATCCGTGAAGTAGCGTTTGCTGAATATGGCCAGTTAAAAGGAGTGGTGTCGTTAGATGATATCTATCGCGGCGATTTCACTAGTTCTTCAGGGTATGATTTAGCCAAAGAATTGCTCGCTAAGCCGAATTATCCTAACGCACTATTTATTGCTTCTGATTCGATTACTATCGGGGTGCTGCGCGCGATTCATGAGCATGGTCTTAATATTCCGCAAGACATTTCACTTATCAGCGTTAACGATATTCCAACCGCTAAATTTACTTTTCCTTCTCTTTCTACGGTTCGAATTCACTCTGAAATGATGGGCATTCAAGGGGTGAACTTGCTGCTCGAAAAAGCTCGTGACGGCCGCGCCCTACCCTTACAAGTTTATGTCCCAAGTAAACTCAAGTTACGAGATACGACAAAGCATTAATTAACTCTCCTACACAATGATTAAGGCGCTGATTTTCAGCGCTTTTTTATTCTTTTTCGCTCTAATCACTCTACTATTTACCTTAGTTCCCTCACTTTCACTGCTTAATAATCACTCTTTTAATCAGATCACAGCTTTCAGATAATTCAGTCAATAAATCGTGATCAAGTTAAAGTAAAACGTTTTCATTAATTTATTTTAGTAAAACTTTTACTAATATCTTTCCTAGATGCTCAGTGAGCAATTATTTCATTACAACGTCGGCATGATCATTCGATCGTTTTAGCCGAGGGAGAATAAACGTGAACAACTGGGAAAACTTCCTTCATCTACATGAGAATCGTATGGCACCACGTGCTTACTTCTTCTCATACGACTCAGTTAAGACTGCCCAAACATTCCAACGTGAGCTAAGTAGCCACTTTATGCTGTTGAGCGGCCAATGGAACTTCAATTTCTTCACTAACCCAATGTTGGTTCCTGAAGAGTTTTACTCGCAAAAAATGGAACAGTGGGGTCAAATTGCCGTCCCTAATATGTGGCAAATGGAAGGCCACGGTGATCTTCAATACACCGACGAAGGTTTCCCATTCCCAATTGACGTCCCTTTCGTCCCATCAGACAACCCGACTGGTGCTTACCAGCGTACTTTTACTCTGGGTGAAAACTGGAACAACAAGCAAACCATCATCAAGTTTGACGGTGTCGAAACTTACTTTGAAGTGTATGTAAACGGCGCATACGTCGGGTTTAGTAAAGGCAGCCGCCTAACCACAGAATTTGATATTTCTGAGTTTGTGCTGCAAGGTGATAACCTTCTTGCGGTTCGTGTGATGCAGTGGGCTGACTCTACCTATATTGAAGACCAAGACATGTGGTGGACTGCGGGTATCTTCCGCGATGTTTACCTAGTTGGTAAAGAGCAAGTTCACGTCCAAGACCTGACAGTTCGCACTGATTTCGGCGACGATTACCTTGCCGCGACCCTTTCTTGCCAAGTAGAGCTTGAAAACTTGACCACTCTACAAGCTTCAGGTTATTCCCTTGATTACGCCCTAATAGATAAAGGTCAGGTTGTTGCACAAGGCTCATGTAGCAACCTGACTATCGACGACAAAGCGCAGACTCACTTTAAGATTGAAATGGACAGCCCTACTCACTGGACTGCCGAAAACCCCTACCTTTACCAACTGGTTGTAACGTTAAAAGACAACCTAGGTAAAACCCTTGAAGTGATCCCGCAGCGTATTGGCTTCCGCGACATTAAAGTTCGCGACGGCCTGTTCTACATCAACAACCAATATGTGATGCTACACGGGGTAAACCGCCACGATAACGATCATCTAAAAGGTCGCGCTGTCGGCATGGATCGCGTTGAAAAAGATATCGTGTTGATGAAGCAACACAACATCAACTCAGTACGTACTGCGCACTACCCTAATGATCCTCGCTTCTACGAACTGTGTGACATTTATGGTCTATTCGTCATGGCAGAAACCGATGTTGAGACCCATGGCTTTGCTAACGTTGGCGATCTAAGCCGTATTACTAACGATGCAGCGTGGGAAGCCGTCTTCGTCGAGCGCGCCGAGCGTCACGTTCATGCGCAAAAAAACCACCCGTCTATCATCATGTGGTCTCTGGGTAACGAGTCTGGCTATGGCTGTAATATTCGCTCTATGTACGAGGCAACTAAAGCGATCGACGATACGCGCCTAGTGCACTACGAAGAAGACCGTGACGCCGAAGTGGTGGATGTGATTTCAACTATGTACTCACGAGCTCAGCTGATGAACTACTTCGGTGAATTCCCGCATGAAAAGCCGCGCATCATCTGTGAATACGCCCACGCTATGGGTAATGGTCCAGGTGGTTTAACCGAATACCAGAACGTGTTCTACCAGCATGACCATATTCAAGGTCACTACGTTTGGGAATGGTGTGACCATGGCATTCTTGCTCGCGATGAGAAAGGCGAAAGCTTCTACAAATACGGTGGTGACTACGGCGATTATCCAAACAACTACAACTTCTGTATGGATGGTCTGGTCTACCCAGATCAAACACCGGGCCCAGGCTTGAAAGAGTACAAGCAGGTCATCGCACCGGTGAAAATCCGCGCGATTGATGAGCAAGCAGGTAAGTTCATCGTTGAGAACAAACTTTGGTTTACCAACCTCAATGATTACACCATCACCGCTGACATTCGCGCAGAAGGTGAAACACTCCGCACAGTTCAGTTCAAAGTGGAAGAGCTTGCTGCTAACTCAGAGCGTGAGATTGAAATCGCAATTCCTGAGCTTGATGAGCGTGAAGTTTTCATCAACTTCACAGTACGCAAAGATTCTTGCACGCTTTACAGCGCAGCGAACCACAACATTGCACTGTACCAATACCAACTAAAAGAGAACACAGCGACTGAAGCTGCATTTAGCAACCATAACGCTACGCCACTTAACGTAGAAGAGAGTCGCCTCGATTACCTAATCTCAGGTAACAACTTCGCGCTTAACTTCTCGAAGGTAAACGGCAAGCTAACCTCTTGGATTGTCAATGGCGAAGAGCTGATCAAGTCCCAGCCTAAGCTGAACTTCTTCAAACCAATGATCGACAACCACAAGCAAGAACATGAAGGTCTGTGGGAGCCAGCACATCTGCAAATCATGCAAGAGCACTTCCGCACACTAAATGTTGAGCAAGTGAACGGCAAAGTAGAAATCACGACCACCAGCATTATTGCTCCACCAGTGTTTGATTTCGGCATGCGCTGTGAATACCGCTACCAAGTCAATACCGAAGGCCAACTGAATGTTGAACTGAGCGGTGAGCGTTACGGTGACTACCCTCATGTCATTCCAGTGATTGGTTTAGACCTTGGCATCAATGGTGACTTCGACCAAGTGAAATACTATGGCCGCGGCCCTGAAGAGAACTACCAAGACAGCAAGCAAGCCAACATGATTGATGTTTACCAAAGCACAGTTGCTGACATGTTTGAGAACTACCCGTTCCCACAAAACAACGGTAACCGCCAACAGGTTCGCTGGGCCGCACTAACCAATCGCAATGGCACAGGTTTATTGGTTAAACCTCAGCAAGAAATCAACTTCAGCGCTTGGTTCTACACCAACCAAAACCTGCACCAAGCGCAGCATACGATTGAGCTAGAAAAGAGTGGCTACATCACGCTCAACCTAGACCACAAGTTGATGGGTCTAGGTTCTAACTCTTGGGGTAGCGAAGTGCTTGATTCATACCGCGTCTACATGGACGAATTCCGCTACGGGCTGACCTTAGTACCACTACAAGCTGGTGACTGCAGCGCTCAAGTAATGGCACAACACCGCTTTGAACAAGGTTTCTTTACTTCAACTACAGCAAATGAGGCATAACCCATGATCGTGTTAGAGAACTTAGAACAATTCAAAGAGATTTACCGCGATGGTCGTAAGTGGAACCGATGTATCGAAGCGATTGAGAACATATCCAATATCAAGAGCGGTGTCATGTACTCAATTGGCGACTCGCTGGTTTACATGATTGAAGATGGTGTTCCTCATCATACAGACACCTTTGAAGGCAACCGCCGCTACTTCGACGTTCACTACTACCTAGAAGGGACAGAAACCGTAGAGTTCGCTGAGAAATCTCAGCTTAACTTGGTCGATAGGTACCGCGATGAAACCGATCGAGAATACTTCTCTGGCCAAGGTGATAAACGCGAGCTCACAGAAGGCCAAGTCACCATTTTCGACAACAACAAAGCTTACCGTTTTCAGGGAGATAACCGAGTTCGTAAGGTGGTACTAAAGGTCACCATCGAAGACGGCTATTTCCTAAATAAATAAACACAATATACAGGGTCAACACAACTGGCCCAGACAATAACGACTACAAACCCTTAGGTACTAAAGTCACAAAAGTCGATCATAGCGCTGGACTCTAACGCGGCATAACATACTATTCGCGCAGGATGACAGAACGCTCAATAGCAGTGTAACTTTTAGTACCAAAGGAATTGACGTGATTCATCGGAGGACTCTATGTCTGAATCTATGCGCGGCACCATTGGCAAGTTCGCCCTGCTATCGATGACCTTTGCGGCGGTATTTAACGTCCGTAACATCGTAAATAACAATATTGAATTAGGCTTAAGTTCAGCGCCTATTTTCTTACTTGCAACCATCGTTTACTTCATCCCTTTCGTATTCATTATTGCTGAATTCGTTTCAGCGAATAAGAACTCAGAATCAGGCATGTACGACTGGCTGAAAAAACCATTAGGCTCCAAAGCGGCATACTTAGGCTCTTTCTTGTACTGGTTTGTAAACCTATTCTGGTTCGTATCCCTACTGCCTAACGTCATCGCTTATGCTTCGTACGCGATGCTTGGCTACGAGTACACTTTCTCACCTATGGTGACCTCGATTATCTCGATCGTCCTATTTGCAGCGGCCACCCATATTTCCACCAAAGGGGCAAGTTGGCTCGGTAAAATTTCGGAGATCGTCGCTTACGGAGTGTTCGCGCTATTTGCTATCTATGTATTGGGCGCACTCATGGCTCTGGGTGGTAGCGAATACACGCCAGCGGAACCTATTACAATGGAAGCAATGAGCCCAACCATCAATTGGGCGACACTAGGTATTATGTGTTGGATCTTCCAAGCAGCTGGTGGAGCGGAAACCGCTGCCGCTTACCTAAAAGATGTCAAAGGTGGTCAAAAATCCTTTATCAAGGTGATCATTATGGCAGGTGTTCTGATTGGTGCCATGTATGCTATTGGCTCACTACTGGTTAACGTTTTTGTTCCTCGTGAAGAGCTGACTTACGCCGGCGGTATGGTCGAAATCTTTACCGGCATGGCCCAATACTTCGAGATATCAACCTTAGTTGTCGGCCGATTTGTTGGTATCGTTCTATTTATCGCAATGTTCGGCTCTATGATGATGTGGACAGCAGCACCTGTGAAAATCCACTTCTCTGAAATTCCCAAGGGGGTTTACGGTGAGAAAACAACCGAACTCAATGAACACGGCGTGCCAGTGCGTGCTGCATGGTGGCAATTTGCTTTCGTTGTGGTGATGTTGATTGTCAACGGCTTCGGCTCGGAATCAGTTCAAGATATGATGAACCAAGCAATCAACTTAACCGCGGGCACAGCAATGCTTCCGCCAATCTTCATCATGGCGGCTTACTTCGTCTTCCGCCTCAAACATGATGATACGCCGCGTGATTTCCGTATGGGTTCACGCAAGTTTGGCATGAGTGTGGTCTCGGTACTGATCGCTATCTTTGTGGTAAGTATGACAGCATCTGCCTTCCCAACCGGCGTTGACTTGGTACGTGCCTTCTTCATCAACGTGTTTATGACCGCAGTGTTCTCTGGCCTTGCGTGGTGGTGGATTTCTCGCTTTGAGAAAAAACAGGCAAACAACAACATCAAGTTACAGACCGCCAAACAACCATAACGATTAGTTGTAAAATCACTAACAATGTAAAAGCCCATACCATATTGGTATGGGCTTTTTAAACGAACTTAAGCGCAATACTGACTCATAAACAGCTTAGCAGTTTGCTCTGCCAGAACCCTCGCCTCTTGCTTGGTCAGCGATGGCTTCATACTAAGTACCTGCGGCCAGAAAGCACTACCTTTAACCAAGCTGTGCAATTGCGTGCTCGCGACAACGACATCATCAATCGCAAGCGTCTGCTGCTCTGCCTGCTCTTGCAACCAACGAAACAATGCCGTCTCTTGTTTAGACATCTTCTCTTGTTGCTCTTTCAGCTCATCGGGCTTGTGGAAGAAATAACTCAATGCCACTTTAGCCAGCTCAACATAGTGCGGTTCAGTCACAACATTGATTTCGCTTTCTAGCAAAGCAACAAGCTGCTGTTCTAAAGTCAGTTCAACAAGCCCTGTGATTTCATGCTCTGCCATTGAAGTTCGCCACAGTTCAGCCAGTAGTTCCATTACGATCGCTTCTTTGGATTCGAAATGGTTATAAACCGTTCGCTTAGAGACCTCAGCCATGGCAGATAGCTTATCCATACTGGTATTTTGCACACCAAATTCCTGAAAAGCTTGTTTCGCCGCTAGCAAAATAGCCTCACGTTTTATTTCGCTACGACCTTTCTTTCTAACTTTCATAGAGTTAACGATCCTACTTCATTGCGCTGAGATCTATTTTACACCAAGCAGTTTACTTTAAAAGCAAAGCATGTAAACTACACCGTATAGTTTACTTTAGGATAGTCACTATGAAACGCACAATGTTAGCTACTGTAGGAGCGATAATTATGACCACCTCAATCATCTCTTGTTCTAGTTCAGATAAAGCTTCGGGTAAGCAATATCCTGAGAAGTTTGCCAACACCGAGCTTGAATACAAAAGCGGCTTTGGTGACATCCTAAAGATCGCGAAAGCCTATTTCACAACCGAACGTTTGAATCCAGCGCCAAGCTTTGATTTACCCGTACATGCGATTACCACAGAGCAACTCGCTAATGAACAGCAAGATGTTCTATACCGCCTAGGGCATTCGAGTATTGCGCTGAAGATTGATCAGCAGTTAATCCTGACTGATCCGGTGTTTAGTGACCGTGCATCACCAGTACAATGGGCAGGGCCAAAGCGTTTCCATCAACCACCTATTTCGCTACAAAAGCTACCAAGTATTAATGCAGTACTGATCAGTCATGACCACTACGATCACTTGGATAAAGCATCGATCAAAGCGCTGAAAGAGAAAGTGGCCGTGTTTATTGTGCCGTTAAAGATAGGACAAACCTTGAGAGAGTGGAATGTTCCTGAAGAGAAGATAGTTGAGCTTAACTGGTGGGAGTCCCATGTGCACAATGGCGTGGAATATGTGCTGACTCCAACCCAACACTTCTCTGGACGCGGACTAACTGATCGCGACGGCACTCTATGGGGAAGCTGGGTGATTAACGGTCAGCAGAATAAAGTCTTCTTTAGTGGTGACTCTGGCTACTTCTCAGGATTTAAAGAAATTGGTGATAAATATGGGCCATTTGATTTCACCATGATAGAAACTGGAGCTTACAATAGCTTATGGGCGGACATCCATATGTTCCCTGAGCAGAGTGTTCAGGCGCACATTGATCTTAAAGGTAAGGTGATGATGCCAATTCACAACGGCACCTTTGATCTCGCTATGCATGATTGGAACGAACCAATGCAGCAAGCGATGGAGATTAGTGAAAAGCGCGGTGTCACCATGGTCAGTCCTGAGTTTGGACAACGTGTTGAACTCAACGAGCCACTAAAACTCAAACCTTGGTGGAACCTATAAGGACGAACAGGGTAAGTGATCGAGGCCAAATACGGATTAAGGGGAAGTGATGAAACGGTTGTATCTCGTCATAGTGTTAGCGATGTTGGCTACTTCTGCAGCTGCCAGCATTCAAAATGATGTAGACAGTTTAATCAGCAAGATTGAGCAATCATCCTGTACTTTTTATCGAAACGGAAAGGCCTATACCCCGACTGAAGCCGCTGAGCATATTAAAAGTAAGTGGGATTATGCCCAAGATGAGGTCGAAGATATCGAGACCTTCATTAGCGAAGTCGCATCCAAAAGTTGGTTCACTGGTAAACCTTATATGGTCGAATGTGGAACACAACAAATCACAAGTCAGCAGTGGTTACTTCAACTCACCCAAAGTGACACCACTCAATAAATGTCATAGACACCCTAAGCTCCCGTGAGGTGCTTTTTCTTTTCCTTCCTTTCACCAACTTCGCCTTCCACGAACAGAAAACCGTCCGATGGGATCAGTTGTTACGATTTAGCCAAGCTATAGTAAGTACCCATGTAGGTGGCCACCGCATCATTCTCTACAGTTGAATTAATAAGGTTAAATCTGATGATAAAGTTAGATTCCCTCGCTCCGATCCTATTTCTGGTGATGTGGAGCAGTGGTGCGGTTATTGTAAAACTTGGATTGCAGTTCTCTTCTGAATGGAGTTTTCTAGCAATACGTGCGGTGATTTCTTTGGCGAGTATCAGCATGATATGTTTAATCGCCAAGTATCTTTTCAATACTCAATTTCTTAAGCCGAGCAAAGAAGAATTAAAAATCGTCTTGTCGGTCGGCTTACTGCTACAAGTGCTATACCTAGCATTCTATATTCTAGCGATCGCTACAGGTATGTCTCCTGGCTTAGTGACTTTAGTTTTAGGCATCCAGCCTTTAATTACACCATTGCTCTGCAAGCAAAAAGTCAGTCGTACTAAATTAGTCTTACTGAGTTTTGGTTTCACTGGGCTCTCTATTGCCATTGCTGGTGCGCAAAGCCTCGACAACGTTGAATGGATAGGGATACTGTTTTCGGTTTTGGCACTCCTCTCCCTCACAATGGGAACCGTCAAGCAAGCTTGTGTGACAATGAATTCATTTCAAGCTATGTGGTATCAATGTGTTTTATCGAGCATTGTGTTTTTCGCTCTTAGCGTGAGCACTGAAGGTTATATTGATTGGCAGCCAGAGTTTGTATTCTCAGTCTTGTGGATGAGTTTGGTGGTTTCCGTCGGGGCACTCTTACTGCTGATGTACATGGTAAAACGGGACAGCTCTGATAAAGTCAGCATACTATTTTACGCAATCCCCATGCTAACCTATCTGTTTGATCATCTGTTGTTCGGTACGACGTTAACACCTTTGACTATGCTTGGTATGGCTATCGTCGCCATTTGCATTGTTTTATATCGTCGTCAGCCGAGACTTACTCGTGGACGCGATAAGCTTTCGGTGGCAAGCCAAAATAACCACTAAAGCTACGCGTAAAGGAAGATGGGTTACTAAAGCCCACTTCCTCAGCAATCCGGCCAATCGGCATATCGGTGTTGATTAACAAGGTACGCGCTTTTTCCATACGTAGCTTAGTTAAATACTTAAGTGGGGAGAGCTGTACTTCTTTGTTAAATAGGTACTTAAACTGAGTCGCACTTAAGCAGGCAACTTTAGCAAGCTCTTCAATAGAATGACTCTTAGCGATGTCTTGATGAAGGTACTGGATACTGTTTTTGATCCTCATATCCATTTTGCTACTGGAGCACTGGCGGGCTAATAGTTCAAACAGCAGAGACAACATGTTCTCTTCCAGTTCTCCTGAAATATCTTGCTCAAGCTGTTTTTCAATAAAACTGAGATACTGATGTGTTGCTTCATCCAGTGCCAGAATCGGATGCTCTAGCTCTAGCTCTAGCTCTAGCTCTAGCTCTAGCTCTAGCTCTAGCTCTAGCAATGGTGTAGGCAACTCATTGACATCAATCACCAGAAAACGAAAGTCTTCTCGTGCTCGAAACTCATGGTAGCAACCAGACAGAATCACCACACAATCGCCATAAGAGACAGTTGCCGCCTGTCCATCTAAGGTCAAATCGATAAAGCCACGCAAAGGTAGCAAAACCTGATGATGGCTATGACTATGCCCATTAGAGGAGCGGCTATATGCTCGAACTGTTATTTTGCCACTCAATATAACCTCGCTTACTTTTACCATTATTTATGTTCTCTGTATAACTCAACACTAACTAACAGTTCGAAGACTAGTTGTTCCCTGTCAAAGTATCTCACTAATCTCGTTCAAATCTAAAAAAAACTCAATAAGTAAAATTTTACTAAACACACATCACACATTAACTAAAGATCATTTAGTGCAACTTAGATTGATCGATAAAATTATCATCAGCTAGTGCGCAAAGTTGATCATACGCCTATAGAGCACACCCCAACAGAATCAACCAATCTCACTAAGCAAATTCATACACAATTAGAAGTGACTAAAATGAAATTACATTTTACTAAAACTATTTTATCCGGGTTAGTTCTTGCTGCTGTTAACGTGCACGCTACTGAAAGCGAAGCCAACCACAACACCACTCAACCACCACAAGCAAGCTCACCAGAACTGAGCTTCGACTTCTACGGTGAATTGGGAATGGGTGGTCATGTTGCTCTGGAGGGGGACGACAAAGGCCGTTACGCCGACGGTACTTACATTGAAGGTGGTTTGGCGATTGAATATGGTAACTGGTTTGGTCTGGCTTATATGGAAGGCTGGACAGTTCAAGCGGATTCTGAGGGTAACGCCTGGGCGACTGGTCACGGCTGGGGAGGCTTCGAAGGTGGTTTTAACCGCTTCTATGCTGGCTACCGTACAGATGGCAACACAGAATTTATGGTTGGTCGTATGGACTCTTCTCTGGATGACATCCAATGGTGGGGAGACGCGACGGTAGAGTACGGTTACGTAATATCTAATACACGCGACCTATTTGTAGGTGCAAAAATCCAAAATATAGAAGGCAAACTCCGCTACAGCATTTCAGCTGCACCTGAGTCTGACTTCTCTGAAGATGACTCATGGGTGAACTTTGGTAAATACGACCGCTTTGCTGATCAGTGGATCGACAAGAACGCAATGGTTAACGGTTATATTCAATATGATATCGCAGAAAACCTCACACTTTTAGGTGGTGCTGAAGTTCGTAACAACGATGGCGGTGAGCTATTTCTATTGGGTGTTGAATACAAAAATGTTGCAGCACGTGTATGGCACGACACCGATAAAGGCAACCAAGTTTCTGACGGTACTGAATCTGGCTTCATGACCAGTACTTGGTACGAAGCTACTCCAGGCGTCTATCTATCGGCAGCCTATAACTACGCAAGCTTCAAATCTGATACTGCAGAAGACGAAATCACATCCTACATCAACGCTGGTGTTTGGTGGGAATACGGCAACGGTGTATGGGCAACAGCCGTCGATAGCCGCTTCGCAGTTGGTAACGACAATGTTACTGGGGACGCTCAACTTTTCGCAATGCAATACTTCTACTGGTAAACCGAGGATTAATTCATGACTTTACGTAAAACGCTTATCGCTTTAGCCGTTGGTTCTGTTGTCACGCTATCTGGCTGTAACGCGCTTACTTCTTCAGACGCGCAACGACAAGCGAACGAATTCAAAAACGTCATTGATCGTACTGGTTCGCCAGAATACATGCGCGATTACGACTTTGATGATCACCAACGCTACAACCCATTTTTCGATTTAGGTGCATGGCACGGTCACTTGCTGCCAGATAACGCAGACGGTATGGGCGGCTTCCCAGGTACAGCGCTATTAACCGAAGAATACATTAATTTTATGGCTAACAACTTCGACCGCCTAAGCGTGTACAAAGATGGCCAGAAAGTGGCGTTCGAAATGGAAGCGTACAGCCTACCTGGTGCGCTGGTTCAAAAACTCATATCCAAAGATGTGACGGTTGAAATGACTATCCGTTTCGCTTCAGACCGCACGTCTTTATTAAAAACAAAAATCACCTCTGACACACCTGTAGAACTTGTGTGGGACGGTGAACTGCTTGAGAAATACCATGCTAAAGAAGGTGAACCTCAATCAGATAAGACCATTGATGAGCAATACCCAGATTACAACCGTACGATTATCGCAACAGACAATGGCCTAAAAGTAACGTTTGGCAAAGTTCGCTCTACCTGGGATCTACTGACTTCTGGTGCGTCTGAGTATCAAATCCATAAATCCATCGATATGGAAACGGAAGTTGATGGCCATCGCTTTACATCTAAAGCGAGCGTAAACGGCTCAACGACGATCTACACCACTTACACACACGTGTTAACCGCGCAAGAGAATCAAACTGAGCAAGCAAACATTGCTGCGATTCTAGACAACCCTGAATCTTACCTAGACGCCTCTGCGCAGCGCTGGGAAAACTACCTAGATAAAGGGCTAAGCAATCCAAGTGCCACACCCGCGCAAGAACGTGTGGCAGTCAAAGCGATGGAAACATTGAACGGTAACTGGCGTGGTGTAGCTGGTGCAATGAAGTTTGACTCTGTCACACCTTCTGTTACTGCTCGTTGGTTCTCTGGCAACCAAACTTGGCCGTGGGATACGTGGAAACAAGCCTATGCAATGGCTCATTTCAACCCAGATGTTGCTAAAGACAATATTCGCGCCATGTTCGCTTATCAAATTCAAGCCAATGATCCAGTACGCCCATGGGATAAAGGCTATGTGCCAGATTTACTGGCTTACAACTTAAGCCCTGAACGTGGTGGTGATGGCGGTAACTGGAACGAGCGTAACACTAAACCAAGCCTTGCGGCATGGGCTGTAATGGAAGTGTACAAGACCACTGGTGATAAAGCGTGGATCGAGGAAATGTATCCTAAGCTAGTGGCTTACCACGACTGGTGGCTACGTAACCGTGATAACAATGGTAACGGCGTTCCTGAGTACGGTGCAGCTGTCGATAAAGCGCATAACACACCAGAAGGTGAAATGTACTTCACCGTCGTACGTGGCGACGAGCACGAGACCATAATTGGCAAAAATGCACTTGCTGAAGTCATGGAGAAAGGCGACTACGATTACATCGAGAGCCCAGCTCAAACGGCTGCCTCTTGGGAATCTGGCCGTGATGACGCTGCTGTGTTCGGTTTCATCGACAAAGATCAGCTAGATGCTTATGTTGCCGACGGTGGCAAGCGTAGTGATTGGGACGTTGAGTTTGCACAAAACCGTGCGGAAGATGGCACTCTACTGGGTTACTCATTGCTGCAAGAGTCTGTTGACCAAGCAAGCTACATGTTCAGCGATAACCAATACCTAGCGGAAATGGCCGACATGTTAGGTAAAGAAGCAGAAGCAAAAGCGTTCCGCGCGAAAGCGAAACACCTAGCCGATTACATCAACACCTGTATGTTCGACGAAAGCACTGGTTTCTTCTACGACATCCGTATTGAAAATCAGCCGCTTGCCAACGGTTGTGCGGGTAAGCCTATCGTAGAGCGTGGCATGGGCCCTGAAGGCTGGTCTCCACTGTTTAATGGCGCTGCAACCCAAGAGCATGCAGACGCAGTCGTCAAAGTGATGAAAGATACAAAAGAGTTCAACACTTACGTTCCACTGGGAACAGCCGCTTTAACCAACCCAGCCTTTGGTCCAGATATTTATTGGCGCGGCCGCGTATGGGTCGATCAGTTCTACTTTGGTCTTAAGGGTATGGAGAAGTATGGCTACCGCGACGATGCGGTTGAAATGGCTAAAGCCTTCTTTAACCACGCTGATGGCTTAGTGGAAGATGGCCCAATCCGCGAGAACTACAACCCACTATCGGGCGCTCAACAAGGTGCACCGAATTTTTCTTGGAGCGCGGCGCATCTGTATATGCTCTACAACGACTTCTTTACTGACAGTAAATAGTCTAGAAAAGGGAGCCAATTGCAACTTGGCTCCCTTAACTCAAAGTACTCATATCTGTATACACTAGCTCACCACCGAAGCTACCATTTTTCTAATCCAAGCGCTCTTCTCTTCATACTGATTTGCCTTTAAAAACAATAAACGAATATCAAAGTCAGGAATCTCAATCGGGCTAGCGATCGCTTGCAGATCATGGCTGTACATTTCCATCTCGGCAAAGCGTTTAGGCACAATACACAGCAACTCTCGCCCGAGTAACAAACGCCGAATCGTAAGAAAGTTGCGTGAAGCCACCCCAACTCTGCGCTCATAACCTAACTTAGTGAGACGCTTATCAACCTGAGTTTGTAAGCTACCGTCTGGACTAACGAGGGCATGTTCATAGCCAACAAAGTCTTCAAGGCTCATCGGTTCACTCGTGGTCACGGAACTAGGATCAAACAAACACAGGTGTTGCTCGGTATAAAGATGCTCTGAGAGGAAACGACGGTTAAGGTTTTCAATGCTGCCAATCACAACATCCAAGCCTTTACTCTCTGCAATCTCAACGTAATTACTGCGGTTAACGTTAAAAAAGTTCACTTGCGAGTTCGGTGACTGCTGCTTGATCGCATCATATAGAGCCGGAGCAAATAGCTGCTCTGCGTAATCGGTTAAGCCTATTTTCCATACTCCCGAATAGCCATTGGCTGTGAAATGCTTCTTAACCAGTAAGTCGTTCTTGATACTGCCCAGTAAGCTGTCGATTGTCGGAGCAATCTCTTGAGCGTGTTGTGTGGGCTCCATTTTCGCTCCAACCCTCTCGAATAGAGGATCTTCAAAAAGCATACGCATTCGCTGCAAGGTATGACTCATTGCCGACTGACTAACAAAGCACTGCTCTGCAGCCGCGCTGACACTGTTGGTCTGAAACAAGGCTTGAAAAGCCACCAGCAAATTGAGGTCGACTCCTTTCCAATTAAACTCTTTCACTCACCTAATCCCATTTGATTCATAGTTCATATTAAGACTATCAATTTGAATCATTTTAGTTCATTGCGTACATTATTGGCACTATTTAAGGTCTATTGACCTAGCAAAAGAGTAACCTAACCATGCTGTCGATTTTTAAAACCTTCTTTATGCTTGGCTGGATTAGCTTTGGCGGCCCAGCAGCGCATATTGGCTATTTCAGAAATACCTTTGTTGAAAAGGTCAACTGGCTAGACGACAAAGAGTACGCACAAATTGTTGCGCTTAGCCAGTTCTTGCCCGGTCCCGGCTCCAGCCAAGTTGGCTTTGCCTTAGGTTATAAACGTGGTGGCCTTGGCGGGGCGTGTATGGCGTTTATCGGCTTTACCCTACCGTCTGTCATCATTATGTTGGCGCTCGCGGTGCTGAGTAGCCAACTCACTGAAGCGAGTACGTTCCAAAACATTGTGCATGGCTTAAAACTGCTCGCGGTGGTGGTCGTTACAGATGCCACTTGGGGAATGTACAAAAACTTCTGTAAAGAGAAGCTCTCGGTTGCACTGTGCGTAATGACGGCCGTTGCTCTCTTACTACTACCGGGTATTGCGACCCAAATGGGCGTGTTGATTGTGGCGGCCTTGATCGGTGTGAAATACTTAGGTAATGACGATGCGCAAAGCACCAGCAAGTTTAAACCTTCTATTGCCCCTCTAGCCCTATTTGCCGCTTTACTTGTTGGATTGCCGTTTGCGGCGCAAGCATTGCCTGCAATAGGGCTGTTCAATGATTTTTTCCAAGCAGGTAGTTTAGTCTTCGGTGGTGGCCATGTGGTTCTGCCACTACTGCAAAATATCGTCGGTGATCAACTCAGCCAAGATGCTTTTCTAACAGGTTATGCAGCGGCGCAAGCGGTACCTGGACCTATGTTTACCTTTGCGACATACATAGGTTACGAGTTGATGCCTTCAGCCCCGATTACGGGTGCATTGATGGCGACCTTAGCGGTTTTCTTACCTGGCTTCTTGCTGCTACTAGGGGTACTAAAGAACTGGCAATCGTTAGCTAAGAATCACAAAGTCTCTGGTGCTGTAAATGGAGTCAATGCTGCGGTCGTTGGTTTATTGGTTGCCGCTTTGTACCAACCCGTATTTACCAGTGCAGTGATAAATCCACTGGACATCTCGCTGGTACTGGTTGGCTTCTACTTGATGAAACAACACAAGCTACCGATTGTTTGGATGGTTGCTCTGTTTATGGCAGCAGGGTTCGCAACAGGCTATCTCAGCTAAAAATATATCCGCCTAAAGTTAGCAAGGAGAGCATATTGCTCTCCTTGCTTCTATTCAGCCTGCTGCGCTTGCTCCTCCCTGACCATCGCCAACGCTTTTTCTAGATTCTCATTAGCGACTTTGTAGTAGGTGGACTTGGTATTAATCGCCTGCTGAAGATAGGGAATAGCTTTGTCAGGCTTGCCTTGTAGAGTCAGGAAATAGCCGACATTATTCAATGCTTCAGGCTTATCCATATGCTGTGAGAAAACATTGAGCGCTCGGTTGATCTCTCCTTTTCCTAAATAAACCAGTGCTAAGTTATTCAATGCTTTCTCGTTATCAGGATCGATATCAAGCGCCTGCAAAACAAATCGTTGCGCTTTACGATAATCTCCAGACATGTAGAAAGAGTAACCGACATTAGTCAGAGTTTTGACCGATTCAGGCTCAATGCTCAGTGCTTGTTTATAAAATGCCTGAGCCAACTCGTGCTGTTTACCCAAATCAGCGGCAACGCCTAACCCCATAAAAGCATACTCGGGTGAATGACGGTCGACTTTTAGGCTTGCCACTGATTTGACCGTCATT
This sequence comes from Vibrio sp. VPAP30, assembly GCF_001188205.1. NCBI lineage: Bacteria > Pseudomonadati > Pseudomonadota > Gammaproteobacteria > Vibrionales > Vibrionaceae > Vibrio > Vibrio sp. VPAP30. The sequence goes on along the minus strand of NZ_LBLS01000043.1, from coordinate 31,179 downwards.
AAATCCTCTCCTTCGAGCGTTTCGCCATTGTTGAACCTCAACTGATCAGCATTAACCGCACGCAAAAAGTAGCTTTTTCCCTGTTCAATATCACCATTACGGCTGTAGAGAATCCCCAGTTGCTCAAGCACCTTAATATTATTAGGGTTCTCTTCAATCGCGATTAAATAGGCTTTTTCCGCAAGTGCTAGGTTGTCTCGTGACTGGTGAATACGTCCAATATTAAATAGGGCACGATCTCTGTACTGCCCATTCTCAAACGCAAGCGAACGAATGTATTCGTATAAAGCCAGATCCGTATTACCAGAACTTAAAGCAACATCTCCCCGCTGAATCGCCTCCTTTTCCGTTTTCGGTGGCTCTTCTAACGACAACGTATCTATCGGTTTACCTTCATAGAGAGAGGTGTCCAATTGAGGTTCGTTACTCGCACAAGCCGAGAGCAGGAAAAGTGGTATTAGCAGCAGTAAAAAACGTAATCCTTTCATAGCAGAATCCTTAATTCCCTAGCGACGTTGTCAATGACAGCATTGAAGGGCCAATTGCAACGATAAAAAAACAAGGCCAAATAAACAAAAGTAATGGGAAAATCATTTTTGTTGGTATTTTGGCGGCAATCTCTTCGACTTCTTGATTGCGTTTATCACGAAAATCTTCGGTATATTCACGTAAAGTCTGCGACAAACTGCCACCAATTCTAGAAGCATGTGAAAGCATAGTAACCAAGCCAGCAATCTCTTTTAAGCCCGTACGTTCGACCAATTCATTGAAAGCATCAGACATTTCAACACCTGCTTTAATCTTGGCACATACGGTATCAAGTTCATCGGCAAAATCGGGATGAGAGATCGTCAACTCATCAGCAACTCTGCGAAGTGCAGCACTAAAGCCTAAACCAGATTCCGTACATACCACGAGTAGATCAAGAGCATCAGGCACACCGCCACGAATTCTAGATTGGCGTTTATCTACCAAATAGTTCAGGGTGATATTAGGTACATATAAGCCAACACCAACACTACCAATCATGGCAAGATTTAGTTGACCAAAATCAGGAAAGAAGAAGTACAGCGAAGCGGCAATAGACAAACCCAATAATATCGACATACCTTTAAAGGCATAAAAAATAGTGATTGCATTGGCATCATGATAGCCCGCATGCATCAATTTACTGCGAATCGTTGCATTCTCTTTGCTGTTCGACGGTTGCATTACCGGTGCTAATGATTCCAGTGTATTGTCTAAACGTCGACTTTTCTTCAGCCTTTCTCCACCAGTGCTTTTACGAATTTCTTCTAGTTTTTGAGTCAGTGGCGATTTCGAGCCAAGTAGTAACATCAAAACTGTGAAGAAAATTAAAATGGTTGCAATAAGAATCAAAACTAAAAATGCAGTCTGCTCATCTAGTTGTAGTTCATTAAGTTGGTAAATGAGGTCTTCCATATCTATACCTCAAAGTTGATAATTTTTCTTATCCACATCGATCCTATAAATAGGCTCACTATGCCACCACTAACAAGATCCAACCCTCGGGGGTCTCGGTATAGAGGTTCAACATATTCCGGGTTAATAAAAGATAAGAATAGAAATAAGATAAAAGGCGAAAGAACAAGTATCCATGCAGATAAACGGCTCTCAGCGGAAAGGGTTTTGATTTTACGTTGCAATTTAAAACGAGCACGCAGCACTCTAGAGACTTTTTCTAAGTTTTCTGACAAGTTACCGCCCGTTTCCTTTTGTAGTAATACCGCGCTGGAGAAAGCAAGCATGGAAACGGTGGGGGTACGCTCTGCCATCTGCATAATAGCCATGCGCATATCGTAACCGTAGTTGAGTAAGTTAAAGGTATTCTTAAACTCAATGCCTATCGGTGCAGGCATTTCATTCCCTACTTCATTAAATGCCTGAGTGACGGGCTGACCGGCCTGAAGCATCCTGCGCATGATATCAAGTGCTTCAGGCAATTGTTCTTCAAATGCAGCTAGGCGATCGGATATTTTCTTGTTCAACCAAAAATAAAGGATAAACCATACCCCGACTGCAGCGGCGAGACCGACATAAATAGGCTGCCTAAATATCAACGCAGTGATCAAGCCTATTACAGAGAACATTAAGGTAACGGTTAATGTTTGGGTTAAACTCCAGTCATATCCTGACAACTCAATCATTTTTTTTAGCGACGAGAAGGTTTCAAATTTAACCAGCTTTCTATCAAGCGGGGTTAAGCTCTTTATATAGTGTTCTTGTAGTAATGAACGCGCTTCCTCGTCAAGGTTGGTTTGTGACTCTTTTAGCCTCTGAGACAGCTCTTTGTGTTTTGCTTTGCTCCCTGCAGCAGGAAGTATGAGTGCCTGAGAAATAAACACCACGGCAAAGAAAAGTAGAATAAAGAATAACGTCGCATCCTGCTGCATAACGCCCCCTTATGAGAATGTCTCATTAAAAATATCAAATGGAAGTTGCATACCTTTTTTAGACAATTGGTCGTGACACTGGGGAACAACCCCTGTCGCTGTATAAAAACCTCGAACGTTGCCTTCTTCATCCATTCCTTGACGGTTGAAGCGGAACAATTCCGACATGGTAATAATTTCACCTTCCATACCATTGATTTCACAGATACTCACCATTCGACGCTTACCATCTTCCTGGCGCTCCATCTGCACCACTAAATGAATCGCAGACGCAATCTGTGAACGTAAATTCTTGGCCGACATATTCCAACCAGCCATAGCAAACATGTTCTCTACCCTAGAAAGCGCATCTCGAGGAGTGTTGGCGTGAATAGTCGCTAACGAACCGTCGTGGCCGGTATTCATCGCCGCAAGCATATCGACCGCTTCAGCACCACGCACCTCCCCTAGCACGATGCGGTCGGGGCGCATACGTAGGGAGTTTTTGACCAAATCTCGCTGAGTAATTTCCCCTTTGCCTTCAAGGTTTGCGGGGCGTGTCTCTAGGCGAACAACGTGTGGTTGTTGTAGTTGCAGCTCCGCCGAGTCTTCAATGGTGACAATGCGATCATCTGAAGGAATAAAGTTAGAAAATATGTTCAAAGTGGTGGTTTTCCCCGAACCAGTACCACCAGAAATGAGGACATTAAGCGCACCACGGACGGCTGCTTCGACAAACTTCGCCATCTCCGGAGATAGAGAGTTGAAGTCAAGCAGGTTGTCCATGTTGAGTTTTTCAACCGCGAAGCGGCGAATAGAGACTGACGAGCCATCTAGTGCTAAAGGAGGAATAATCGCATTCACACGCGACCCATCAGTCAATCGCGCATCCACCATTGGCGAAGCCTCATCAATGCGGCGTCCTACTTGGCTAACAATTCGGTCGATAATGTTACGCAGATGACGTTCATCAAGAAAAGTGTATGGCGTCTGTTCAAGCTTACCGCGCCTTTCAACAAAAACATGCTTAGGCCCGTTAACCAAGATATCTGACACTGTGGCATCATGTAGCAATGGCTCCAAAGGACCAAGACCAAACACTTCATCTTCGATTTGCTGAATGACTCGTTTGCGCCCTTCAGCACTTAACGCGTGAGTCTGGTCATCGGCCATCAACTGAACAATCGCATCATGCAAGTCTGCTTTAGCTCTTTCAGGCTCTAAACTTGCCAAAAGTCCGAGGTCCAATGTCTCGAGCAACCTTTGGTGATAATAGTGCTTTACTTCTTGCTCTTGAGTGAGTTGCTTGCGAGTTTCTTCTATCACTTTATCTTTTGCTTCTGTTTCTAATTTTTTTCGTTCTTTGAAAGAGTTAGAATCAGTAGCACTCCCATTTAAATGGGAGTCAGAGTCGATTAATGGCACTCCTGTTTCCTGTTGTTGATCTACAACGTTCACTTTTTCTTGCAACTCAGGATTCAGGTTTTTTCGTTTAAAAAACATAATGGCTCTCTGTCACTGTGCATGAAAAACTATGAGAATAACCGCTTAAACCAACCTTTTTTCTCATCGGGTTGTGGAGTAAGAGAATTAACAAAGCGGCTAATAGACTTGGAAATTGAACTGCTTTTTTTCGCTTCAATGAATGGACGACCTAAGTTGGCACTTTCCAGTGCCACTTTAAATTCATTCGGCACAACATGGACTGATATATCTCCGATCGTTCCCTGAATATCTTTAAGTCTTATTGACTGACGTTTCTCATAGCGATTGATCACAATCTCAATTTGCTCTTTATTGATGCCAAACTCAAACGATAAGAGCTTAATCATTTGAGTAGTATTTTTGATCGCGACTAAGTTTTGTTGTGCAATAAGAAACACTTTACTTGCCGGTGCTAACACTGGTGCAAACAGGCGGTCTAGACCGCGAGACAAATCAACTATGACATAAGGGTAGTGCTCTCTTAACAAAGGTAGCAGCTTATTAAGATGCTTGGCCTTTTCATAGTTCTCATGGCTGTTCTCTCGTTTAAACGAGAGAATATGCAGCCCACTAGAATGTTTGGTTACAAAAGTACTCAGTGACACTTCATCAAGATCAGAAACATTTGCTAACGCATCGGTCATGCTGTAGGTGGGGCTGATACTAAGGTAATCATTGACCACGCCAAACTGAAGGTCGAGGTCAAGTAACAACACTTTCTCTGGATTTCTTCTGGCTATTTTAATGGCTGAATTGAGCGCAATCGTTGAGGCACCAGAGCCCCCTTTAGTGTTCATAAACACCAGTAATTCACCGAGGTTCCGGCTGGCGACTTTTTCTTCCGCGACATTTTTTAGTAATGGGATAAGCTCTTCTATTTGCGCCGTATTGGAAACAAAATCAGCCGCGCCAATACGCAATGAGATTTTAAGTGCACCATTGTCACTTTCATTACCGAAGACGATCAATGAGGCCTCGTGGTTATCATTGTTTCCGTCCGGAGCCTCATAATTTTGTAATTCGACAATCTTTTGTGCCCAATTAGGCCCAGTCTCAACAAAAATTAGATCTGGCGGAGAAAAGTGGGCTAAATTACCAACGACCAAGCCATGAAACGAGATCATTTCATAGCTAATACTCTGACACTTAGACAGCTCGTGACTGATATGCAAATGAAAAGCATCCGACGAGTAAAACACCCAAATCGTGAGATTGGTTTTTAACCTAAGTGGAGCGCTTCCATTTGGCGTAATCTTCACTGCCTCTCCCATATATGCCTCCTAGCAATCAGAACTACTTTCGGTTCCATCCGAACGTCTGTGATGGCCTAAATTCTCGCGCGGTCGAATCGTTTCAAACTCGGGGACAGCTAATAACCCAGTAAAATTGACAAAACTTAATAACCCTGTGAATTGATACTCAAAGTCCACAACTCGCGCTCTCACATATCTAATTGTAGAAAACACATCATCATCTGTCAGAGTTCCATTGATAACACTTCCAGATTCATCCAAATAATCGATAACAATGTTTTCAGCAGTTAGACCGCCAGGCGCATAATCAGGGATGGCTAATGCTGGTATATCATTCTGATCTTCAACTCTACATACCGTAGCTAAGCGCGCCGCAACCCTAGTAATATCGTTGATCGTTTGTAATGAGTAGACATAACGCCCAATCTCAATAACAGAAAACAGAATGAGCAATAGCGCAGTAGAAACTATAGTGAACTCAATAACACTCACGCCTTTTTGCTTTTTCATGGCTCTGTCCTCATTACTGCTGAAGCAATCAAAGGCACATCGAAAGAAATATCCGAAGCAAAACTGTCAATTAGAGGTGAATAAACATGGTTAATGGTGATGGTGATGTATTTGTTTGCACAAGTAATTGAGACATCTTCTGCAGTAACCCCATCCATAATCAAACCACTTGTTCCAGGGCTCCTTTTACCATATAGCACAACATTTCTGGTCTCTGAAACTGTGGTGGCATTATTACAAGGGTTAACACTACCCGTGCCTAGTATATCTGCAGTGGCGTGGCGCACACCATTTTGGGCCATTTTATTCAGCGTATTATATTGAATGAATGCACTACCAAATTCAGTAATAGCCATCAGGATAGTAAGAAGAACAGGAACCGCTATCAGCATTTCCACTGCTGCTAAACCTTTATCTTTTACCAAAGCTGCTCTTCTACGTCTTATATTCATCATGAGTCCTCCCTATCAGGATCCTCATAAAGAACGATGAGGTATGGCCCATCATCATCTGAATTTTGCCCTGGCGTCCCACCGTATGCGGAGCAGTCATAGAGGAATTCACCAAAAACAGCTTCTTTGCCGCTATTCGAGGTAGGAGCTTGCTGCAACATAAAAAAGCAACCTAGTGCAGTCACAGTAAAACTGCTTGTTCCCCCGGATGCACCAGAGCAGTCAACTATTGGGACAATCAGAATGCGCCTGTCATATTGCCCACCGGAATCTATTCGGCAGTCGCTATCACCATTACAAGGTAGCGCTGCCTCATAATCCGTGTATGCCCAACCTTCTCCTCCAGCACCGGAGTTATCATCATATTTGACATCACCATTGTTATCTAACGTAGCTTTCTTGGTCGGCTCCTTGACATAAACATCAGAAGGAAAATCAGAGGCATCCAACCCACCACCACTGTAGTTCCCAAATCGAGTATTAAGTCCTTGTCCTACTGGCCCAACAGTATTACCAGGCTTGGTAAGTACCGTATCGCCGATACCAACCCTACCCTCATATCCACCCGCTAAAGCATCGCGAACGGTGGCTGCACCTGAACCAAAATCAAGTAACTGATAGTTGCCTGCTCCCATATCTGATTGGCTCTGGTCAGCTAATTTCAGAGCATACAATTTTCCAGTATCGTAGCCGTTGCTACCAGACGCAGATTCGTCTTCACACACCGCCATAGGAACCACATTAACTGCAGGCGCACTTGGGCTAGGTCCGGCAACAGCCGAAACACTAAGTTTTTTTTCAACGCTCATTACCTTGGCAAAGAAATTATCTAGCTCGTAGTTACTTACGACAACTCGTACAAAAGTATCGTCATCATCGTCAAAGCCTGCAGCTTGGGTAAGTGGAGGAGTAGGAAAAACTTCCGGATCGTTAGAGTACTGGACTATCACTGAACCATCAGAAAATGACATCGAGCTATTTCCCGAAGCATTAACCATATTGGTTAAGGTCGTATTGGCTGCAGTTGTTGCCTCTCCAGTAGAACCGTCACTATCAATCACAGTTGCGGCAGCCAACGCAGCCGCATCAGCACTGTTTTGCAGTCGTGATTTATTCATCAGTGCATGGTTAACATCGATGGACAATGCGGCCACACCAACAAGTGCCATCATGGCTGCCGTCACCATCACTAACACCAGTCCTTTTTGCCGATTGTTTTTTCGACCGTTCAGATTCCAACTCATAATAGCTCCTTAGGGCTATTCTCCAAACCCTTCGAGGAATTGACTCTCAGTACCTTTCAACTCGGAATCTTGTTTCCCAGTGTAAACTTGATAAGCACCTTCCATTCGTTCACCACTACCTGAAGGAATGACTCCTAAATTGTCCCGAGTTGCGTCCGGGTTATAAATTTGTTCTGTTTTAAGTTTAGTCACATGTGCTCCTAATCGCTCTGCATTATTTACACATCCAAGAAGCAACAATGACAACGCTAGTAAGCTGATGAAAAATTTAACCTGTCTCATGATGCCCCCTATAAGCTGTGTCCAAATGTGCCTTCAGTACCACCTTTAGAGTGATCGACATATTCTTGTTCAGCAGTTTCACTTGGTTTAGAAGAACGAGCGGGGGCCAGATAGGCACCGCGACCCAGCAAGTAATATTCAAAGTCATTTGGCTCGACAAAAGAGTCTGTTGGTAAAGTGACTCTGTTTCGATCAACGGGTTTCGCTAGTCTAGGTGTTACTAAAATAACCAACTCTGTTTCACCTGAAACAAACTCCTGACTATTGAACATCTGACCAAGTACCGGGATATCACTAAAACCTGGCATTTCGTTGATCACATCACGGACGTTTTCGCTGATTAGCCCCGCAATACCAATAGTCTGTCCATCCGCAAGCTCAAGCGTCGAGGATGCGCTACGGCGAGTAATTGGTGGAATAATATAAGTACTGTTTGTCAAACTAGGAGAAATGGTCAATGACGATGTATTGGCAATTTCACTGACATCAATCGCCAGATTTAAATTAATCTTCTGATCACTAAGTACTGTAGGAATAAACTTCAAACCAACCCCGTACTCTTTATATTCAATAGTAATACTGCCTTTTTCATTCGGTACGGGAATCGGAAATTCACCACCCGCCAAGAAATCAGCTTTAGAACCACTTAATGCCGTCAAATTAGGTTCAGCTAAAACTTTCGCTGTGCCGTTTTGCTTAGCTATATCAAGCGCAAAGGTAAACAAGGTATTACTATCAATAAAAGTCCCCAGTAACCCGGTGTTATCGATGCTCGGTGCATTAAAAATCGGTCCAATTGCTCCTGATGGCAAATCATCAATCACACCACCCGCAGAAGTTCCCCCCCAACTTAAGTCACCACTTTTCTGAAAAAAATGAAAATTGGCATCAAACTTACGTACGAGGCTTCTCTGTACTTCAGCAACGGTCACTTCCAGCATCACCTGCTGTGCACCACCGATGGTCATAAGATTAATGACCCCCGTTGCTTCGACCTGTTCACTGAGAGACTTTTTCTCTTTATCTGCCTCTTGGCCTGCTGCATAAGTCTCTGCGACTCGGAGAGCAATATTCATCGCAGACTGATTACTGATTTGCCCACTTAATATGAGGCGGTTTTGAGCACTATGAACCTCAATTTGCTCATTAGGCAGAAACTCATATAACTTAGCCTTCAAACTATTCAAATCGTGGGTGACTTCAATATTGATTGATTCAATCAGTTGCCCTCGGCTATCCCAAGCCATTAGATTGGTCGAGCCAAGTTTTTTACCGATAAGGAACACCTCGTTTGATTTCAGCATCACAATATCGAGCACTTCAGGATCACCTAAAGAAACCCGTTTAGCTTTGCCTGCTAAAGTGACATGGGTTGATTTATGGTGCGGCACCTTAACCACTTTTCCAGACTGGGTCGCACTGTGTACAGTTAAAGTACTAAATAATAAAAGACTTATTAGTATGATTATCTTACGCATAGCTCACCTCAATCCTTGACTCTGATGTTGCTTTTCTCTGTGCCTTTCAAAATGGTGACACTCGGTGCAACGTATCTTTTGACCGGTTTTTCCTCTTCATGAGGATTTCGAAGAGCAAGTTGAATCTCGCCTTTACTCTGCGCCGTCAAAAGTTTTTCAGCTTGTCTTGGTGACACTTCTAAAGTCACTGCTCGTACTATGATGGGTTTATTTTCTTTCGTTCGCGCGGTCTGGTCTACCGCCAACACTTTGATATCTTTTAATACCGTTAATGTCGTCGCCGAGGTTGGGCTATAACTAATGGTGTTCAACACATCGACTCTATTACCCGGCAACAAAAAACCTGCAACACCAATAACGTCATTAACCCGAATCGTCACTGCTCGCTTCGTTTCTGGTATCAGAGCTGCAAGCGTCGAGCCTTCACCAGAATTGGCAAGACGGTTTCGATTAACGATTTCACCTGGGTAAATAGTGGTCGCCGCGACTTGACCTAGAAGATCCTCTTCCGAAACAAACTGCGTTTCTCCACGCCATGACACTTCAAGTAACTTAGAGCTAATATGCTGTTCTTCAATCACACTGCCAGATGGAATTTCCTGAGCAGCAATAATGACAGGTTCACGCTCAACCACTTCAACTTCAGTCTGTGGTGTAAGCTGCCGATCCATCCACTGCTTGGCGAAAAAAACCGCACCAAGCCCAAAAGCGATAGATAATAAGAATAGTAAGATCACTTGGTTCCGACTCATCGAGCTCCTCCTCCTTTGCCATCAGCAGTAAAATAAACTTCCCATGCGCGGCTGACGATCTCGGAGGTAATGACCGGGGCAACTTCTTCAAACACTATAATATCTCGGCTGATACCTACTAAATCCTTTGGAATACAAGGATAGAAGCCAACGCTATGCTGACGATGTAACTCTAAAAGTGATGATATACAGTCCTCTGCAAGCTCCAATTGGCGGCTTTGAGAGAAAATATCCCATAACTGGCGATACTCCGTTTCCAGTAGAGGGCCAAACTGAATTTTGTAGCCTAAACGACGTAAAAATGCGGGGTCACTGATCTTTTCCGGATCTAAGTTCGTAGAAAAGGCCAGTGTTAAAATAAACGGAATGGTGATTTGCTGCCCATTAGGTAATGATAAGTAATCATAAAAATATTCCATTGGGACAATCCAACGATTGAGCAACGTTGCAACAGGCATAGTTTGACGACCTAGGTCATCAATAATAAAGATGCCATTGTTAGCCATCATTTGAAGAGGGGCCATCCAAACCCGATTGTGCTCACTGTGGTTGACCTCTAGCATATCCATAGTTAACTCACCACCAACTTGGATACTTGGGCGTTCACACAGGCTCCAGCGGCGGTCAAACTGTTCTTTAAACGTAATGGATTGATTTTCAGCACTAGTGACACGTTTATGATGCTGAGGAGAAAACACCTTGATGATATTACCCGCTGCGTAAACAGCATATGGAATATAAACCGACGTGTTTAGAGAGTTTAAGATTCTTGTCGCAACAAAGGTTTTACCAGTACCCGCGTCACCATAAAGTAACAGCGCGCGACCCGAGTTAATCGCAGGGCCTAAGCTGCCTATCATACGATCGGCGCCCAGCACTTCTTCCAAGGCGTAAGTAACGTCTTGTCGATTTACCATTTGCGCGCGCACATCTTGCGCCTTAACCATGGCATCATAGCTAGTTAGAGAGACAGGAACGGGACCTAAATATGCGTCCTTTGCGAAGGCAATATCGGCTTCTGTCATGCCTTGCTCCGACAGACCATAGCGAACATGCCCAGTAGAGGCGGCGGCAAAGGTAGAACTCTGTGCCTGAAAGACTTCGACTTGAGATTTAGCGCGTAAGTCACTAAGCATTTCCTCAATCATATGGCTGTTGATACACATCAACTTAGTCAACTGGAGAATATCGGACTTTGGATACGCGGCTAAATGCTTGAGCAGTAGATTTTCTAATACCGCTTTGGGAACTTCTAAAGCGTCAAAGGATGTTGGCACTGGGGGCGAATCTGCCTGCGGTGTCAATTCTACTCTGTGCCTAATTTTAGCTGTAGATTGAACCATATAGACTCCTTGTCTATAAGTTTAAAAGTATTGATACATCGCTAAACCAATGACCACGACGGGGGCAAAAGGCATGCGAAGCTTGCGCTCTATTTTTTCTCCTGCTGATAGCGCGGCGTGAGAACTCGAGCCATAGGCCGCTATCATCGAATATTTAGAAACAAGTTGTTTGATTGAACTGCCGCTCTCTGCCCTATTCATCACTGCATAAAGCACCCCAACGACAACGCTAGATAAAGCAATCCAAACAGTGGCATCAATTAAGTTTCCCCAACCAAGCCAAAAGCCAACGACACCTAGTAATTTGACATCACCAGGAGCCATGACTCGTATAAAATGCAATAGTAGTGCGGAAACGAAGAAACCCAGTCCAGCTACAGCAGACCAAAGAAGATTCTCAACAGGCGCTGCTGACAACCCTTTATCGACAATGCAAATTGCCAAAATTAGAAGCAGATACAAATTCGGGATTCGGTTCTCTCTTGCGTCCGTTACGGCAACGACAATAAACCCCAACCAGATAAGATAACTCATAATAGGTACCTGTCATCCATAACATTGCTACCCAGCGAAAATGGTGCCCATCTCCGCAACCAAAATGTCACTAAAAGCAACAAAAAGACCAGCTAAGCCCACCACCATTAAGCCTGCACCTACTACATATTCCACCACAGTAAGGCCACTTTCATCCTGAAAAAAATCTTTAATATGAGTTATTGTTTGCATAATTTCCCCCTAGATACTATTAAGGCTTGTAAAACTATAGTTTAGTTCTACAAGCCTTAAATATATATTAGACGGGTTTCAATAGTTTGCTTATCTAATTTCAGATAAAAAGTTAAGCAAAAATAGTACTTAGCTCTGCTTGTAATTCGGCACTAAATAGATCGAATATACCAGCTAGACCTAGTACGAGTAGACCTGCACCTACAACGTATTCAACAACCGTTAAACCTTCTTCGTCTTTCATAAATGCAGTGATGTTTGTAATAAGCTTGCTCATGATATGTCTCCTTCCAAAGTTCATTAAGCTGTAGCGCTTATTGATAATTTAGAGTTATTAGGACATAACAGTTAGGATTTTTTTATCTATCTATTGTACTTTTTTGCTAATACTTTAATTAACATTTGGACTTTTTTGTCTTATTTAGCGCACAATTTTGATAATTAAAATAATAGCTCTATTTTTTTTACTTTAACTAACATCTTGATTAACATTAAATTACTTTGGTTTGATTGAATTAAAACGAGCCTACAACAAGACAAATATTAAAATTCTCATCTTTGATACTTGACAAAATACCAAGAAACAAAAAACGTGATCCGAATCCATAAAAATAATCAATTAACTTAATGGTGGCTCAATAGCGTCATTGATCAACCACTCTATCTCATACTAAGCTCAAGATTATAGTTCCTCATTATTCTAAATAAGATTAACTAAGGACTGCATACAGTGGAAGTACTACATAAAGGATACTGGTTAGGAAAATCAGTTACTTACATACCAAAAGATCAGGTAAGAGATTTAGAAAGGTATTTCCATATTCTCGATTATGGCTATGACGTATCTGTCTTAAGCGAACCTGATATTCACTTCTGTTTTTTCTTTTATGAAACACGCTACGACTCTCTTTTCCATACTGCGATAAAACTTTGCCAAAATCTCGATAAACAACTTGTCCTTGTCTGTAATGATGACGTTCCACAAGACGTTAGCGACCTTGATGTCATATTCTCTGTACTTTCCATTGAGCATGATGATGTTAGGTTATGGTCAGATGAACTAAATAAACAGGTTTACTATCAGTTTACTAAGCACCAAGAAATTTTAGACATTCATAAATTAGTTGAGAAACAATCTCAAAAACATATCAGCAAAGATTTAGTCGAAATGCTGCGATATATAGAAAAAAACTTATCAAGAACAATTCGAGAAGAGGACGTTGCAGAATATTGCCACTATTCAGTGACTTACTTTTCTAAGTTTTTCCACAAAACAATAGGTGTCAGCTTTCGCGATTACCTGACACTAAAAAGAATCAATCTCGCCAAACACCTTTTAACTAACGATAGGAAAGAGAAAATCTCATTTATTGCCTTCCAATGTGGTTACAACGACGTCTCGTACTTTTCTCGTATATTTAAAAAGAAAACCGGAATCAGCCCTGCCATCTATCGTCAACTACACTAGTAATAGACGACTCGAAACAGCCGCAAGCTCATAAGCCAGTCAAAGTGAATACATTTAGGTATGTTGTTCACAAGATGCACGAAAATTCATGACAAGTGCTTTCCTCCGCTTGGATTAACATGTTAGAGTTAACAGTCTATTAACAATAAAAACATAACCATAACTTTGCAAATAACATGGAGTTAGAGAATGATTCAGCCTAACGAGTTAAGCAAACCAACCTGTGCTCTCCCACCACCAAATGAGATGATCCTAAAATGGGCAGAGGAGCGCCCAAATGAGGTTTATCTTAAACAAATTATCAATCGCAAGTTTGTTGAATACACATATGCAGAGGTTGCAGAGCAAGCGCTAAAGCTTGTGAGTGCTTTAAATGCCTTAGGGGTTCAACCACGAGATAAAGTCGCTTTAGTTTCGAAAAACTGTGCCGAATGGTTTATCTGCGACCTTGCAATGATGCTCGGTGACTTTGTCAGCGTGCCAATCTTCCCTACAGCGGGAGCAGATACGATTGAATACTGTGTAACACACAGCGAAAGTAAAGTGTTAATCGGTGGTAAGCTCGATGATCCAGCGGCCACTCAACAAGTGATAGACTCATTTCCTGATCTGATCACCATCTCACTGCCTTACGATACCGCACCAAACTGCAAACATCAGTTTAAACAGTTGATAGCTTCTGCTGAGCCTAGCCAAAGTAGGCCTGAACACTATGACGACAAGCTGATGTCGCTAGTGTATACCTCTGGGACTTCAGGGCTACCTAAAGGAGCAATGTTAACTTATGGTGCATTTAGCTGGTCTGTTCAACAATTGATTGATCATATTGGCATTCAAGAAAATGATCGCTTGTTCTCATACCTGCCACTGGCGCACATCACAGAACGCGTGTACATCTTTGGCTCATCGGTCATGGGTGGTGTTCAAACGGCTTTTCCGGAGTCTTTAGATACCTTTATAGAAGATGTAAAAATGCAGCGCCCGACACTGTTCATCTCTGTACCTCGCCTATGGACACTATTCCAACAACGTATCCAAGATAAGCTACCGCAGAAAAAACTCAACATTCTGCTTAAGATACCGTTCGTAGGTTCTCTTATCAAAAAGAAACTTGCTGAAGGATTAGGTTTAGACCAAGCACGCGTACTGGGCTGTGGTTCAGCACCTGTTTCCCCAGCACTACTAGAGTGGTACCACAGTGTTGGCCTCCATATTACGGAAGCGTGGGGGATGACAGAGTCGTTTGCCTACAGCACGCTCAATTATCCGTTCCGTGCTGACAAAATCGGTAGTGTCGGTAACGCAGGCCCTGGTATCGAACTTAAGATAGCCGAAGATGAGGAAATTTTGGTTCGTGGCAAAGGCCTCTTCTCTGGTTACTACAAAAACGACATTGCAACCCAAGAATCATTCAATGCTGAAGGCTGGCTGCACACAGGCGATATCGGTTTTATTGATAGTGACGGTTACCTAACCATTCAAGGCCGTAAAAAAGATACCTTCAAGACCGCCAAAGGTAAGTTTGTCGCCCCTGTCCCAATTGAGAAAAAACTGTTTGAGTATAGCCGCGTTGAAATGATGTGCTTAATCGGACTTGGTCTACCGGCCCCTATTCTACTGGTGGTTCCACACGATTTCCCTAACTTTGATAAAGAACGCTACGAGAGAACAACCAAGAAAGTCATTGCAAGAATGAACGCAGATCTTGAGTCTCACGAGCAGATCAAAGGCGTGCTAATGATCAAAGACCCTTGGAGTATTGAGAATGGGATCTTAACCCCAACACTAAAGATTAAACGTCATGTCTTGGAACAGAAATACCATGATGTGGGCCAAAGCTGGCCAAAAGGGCAACTTGTGGTTTGGGAAGAATAATCTTAGCTCACTAAATATAAAGGAGAGCATTGGCTCTCCTTTTGCTTTTCTGACCAAACCGATTATGATGCCAACTCATTAGGACAAAACACAGGAAGTCGATATGGATGCAAGGCTGCACCACTTAGCGGGATTGCGCTACTTTGAAGTTGCAGCAAGGCTCAACAGCTATAGCCGCGCAGCTGAGGAGCTATTTATCAGCCAAGCCGCGGTCAGTCAGAAAATACGCCAACTTGAAGACGGTTTAGGCTGTAAGTTATTTGTCCGTGATGGCCGAGAAATGCGTCTAACCGAGCAAGGTAAAATCTTGTTCAAACATGTATCTCAAGGCTTTGAAAATATTGTCAGTGGCCTCAATCAAATCCAAAGTGAGCCTGTAGAAGGCCTGTTGTGTGTAAGTTCCACTCCATCCTTTGCCTCTCGCTGGCTACTGCCTAGACTTTGGAAGTTCTCTACCCAGCACCCAAGTATTCCAATTCGAATTATCACTAGCTGTGAGGCACCAAACCTCAAACTGGGTGATGCGGACCTCGCTATATGGCAAGGTGAAGAACTAGATATCAACAGTAACCAAAAACTGCATAAAGAATTTCTTTTTGAAGAAACCATCTACCCGTTCTGTTCACCTAATCTAGCCAAGAGCATTGAACTTACTAGCCCAGAGCAACTGCTGAACACTTGGCTTATTCACTATGAATCTGGTGGCTACCCTTGGCAGACCTGGTTTGCTCAAGCAGGTGTTACTATGAACAAAGAGTCCGTACAGTGGATGGATGTCAGCACCTTTGACCACGCAATGAATGCCGTGATGGCCGGCCATGGTGCTTGCCTTGCTTCCGATTCGTTGGCTAGTGATTACGTAGAAAGGGGGCTACTCATTAAGCCGTTTGATATTGGAATGACTCCGGGAATTCAATTCAACCTTTTCTATGATAGCGAATCCCCTCGCCGTCAACGCATAGCAGCATTTGCCAACTGGCTGCACAACGAGATTGCTGAGTAACCCTATATACGGATTACTCATCCCAAAATCGACGAATGCTTTCGTCATAAGCTTTCTCTTTAGTTAATCCAAGATCATCGAGTAAATGATCTGGCAAGTTTTCTAACTGTTTTCGAGTGCGATGATTCCGCCACCAGCGCTTCAGTATAGTTAAGATTTTTTTATCCCAAACGAAGATTTCATATAGTTTCTGTTTGTAGCTACACTCTGAAGTTTCCATGGTTTCTTTCCTCTATTGCATTTGATGAGTAAATAATTAACCATGAACCTATGTTGCTCAAACGATACAAATTAACCTTCAGTTAAGGAAAACTAAAGTGAAAGATCGATTGCCACCTTTGCAGAGCATTTATTACTTTTATACCGCAGCGAGGCTCGGCAGCTTTAAACTCGCAGCTGAAGAACTCTATGTGACCGCTGCAGCCATTAGCCAGCAGATACGCCAACTTGAAGACTTCTTAGGCGCAGAACTGTTTCTAAGGCAGCATCGCAAAGTCACACTAACGATGGAAGGTGAGATACTCTATGAGCAAGCTATAAGAGGGTTTGAGCATCTTCATCGCGGTATCCGACAAATCAACCAAGACCCGAATCCCAACCAGTTATCCATTTCGACATTACCTTCCTTCGCTCAACACTGGCTTGTGCCGAGAATTGGCCACTTTAGACAGCAAAATCCAGATCTAGAACTGATGATTGAACCCACCAGCGAACTGGCGGACTTTCAAAACTCTAATCTCGATTTGTGTATTCGATATGGGCCCGGTGATTATCCAAACATCACCTCAGAGTTGCTTATTGAAGAGTTGCTCTATCCCGTTTGTCACCCCATCTACCAAGAGCAGCACGGCATTTACCAACTCAGCGACCTAACTGGTGCGGATTTGATCGAAGATTACTGGCGTGACCTAGACTGGGGAATTTGGCTTAACAACGTTGGTCACAAGGCCTCTAAACCGACTCTGAAATACAATGGTTCTCATTTTGTTTTAGAAGGCGCTTTAGCCGTTCAAGGTGTTGCGCTAGCGAAACATACTTTAGCTCAGCGCTATATTGATGAAGGGAAGCTAGTTAGAATCGGCAATCTAGCGCAGCGTACCGACTACAACTATTTTCTGTGCGCACCGCGTGCCTACTTTAAAAGAAAGAAAATCAAACGCTTCTGTGAGTGGATTTTTGACCAAGCTAAAGAATGTCAGAAGTTAGATCATTTAGGTTTGGAGATTATCGATAGTCGCAGCCCAAGGTGAGCGGGGTTCGAGGTGATTTGCGGTGCTGGCGTTTTGCGTCAACCCTTTATTCTTGTCATCCTCGAGAGCGAAGAACGAGTGAATTGGGGATCTCTTGAAGCGAATCAGATACTTGATGAGATTCCCTACTCGCTCCTTCGTCACTCTATTGAATGACCCAATAATTCTCGAAGGGCTAAGCCCGATCTCGATTGTCATAGCAGAGCGTTCCATAGGGCGCAGTTCGTTCCAGCACTCCTTAGAGCGAAGCCCGTTCCCGCACTCCTCCCAAAAAAAAGCCCCAGTCTTTCGACTGGGGCTTTCAAAGCTATCTAGCTAACGTAAGAATTACTTCTTCTCGTTACGTTCTTTAACTTCTGCGATTACTTGCTCAGCAACGTTTGCTGGACATGGTGCGTATTGACCGAACTCCATAGAGAACTGACCACGACCAGAAGTGATAGTACGTAGGTGACCGATGTAGCCAAACATTTCTGATAGAGGAACGTCTGCTTTAATACGAACGCCTGTAGTACCAGCTTGTTGGTCTTTGATCATACCACGACGACGGTTAAGGTCACCGATAACATCACCAACGTTGTCTTCTGGAGTGAATACGTCAACGTTCATGATTGGCTCAAGAAGTTGTGCACCCGCTTTAGGCATAGACTGACGGAATGCGCCTTTAGCAGCGATTTCGTAAGCGATAGCTGAAGAGTCAACTGCGTGGAAGCCACCGTCGAATAGTTCAACTTCTACATCTAGAGTAGGGAAGCCAGCTAGAACGCCGTTATCCATCATAGATGCAAAACCTTTCTCAACTGCAGGCCAGAATTCTTTAGGTACGTTACCACCAACAACTGTTGAAGAGAACGTGAAACCAGAGTTTGGCTCACCTGGCTTGATACGGTAGTCGATCTTACCGAATTGACCAGAACCACCAGACTGCTTCTTGTGCGTGTAGCTATCTTCAACTGCTTGAGTGATAGTTTCACGGTAAGCTACCTGTGGAGCACCTACTTCTAGCTCAACGCCGTAAGTACGCTTAAGGATATCTACCTTGATGTCTAGGTGAAGTTCACCCATACCTTTCAGGATAGTTTCGCCAGACTCTTCATCAGTCTCAACCTGGAATGATGGATCTTCTGCAACCATTTTACCGATCGCGATACCCATCTTCTCGCTGCCGCCTTTATCTTTTGGCGTTACAGCGATAGAGATTACTGGTTCTGGGAAGATCATAGCTTCAAGAGTACATTCGTGCTTAGGATCACATAGAGTGTGACCAGTCTGAACGTTCTTCATACCAACGATAGCGATGATGTCACCAGCTTGCGCTTCAGTAAGTTCGTTACGCTCATCAGCTTGCATCTCACACATACGACCGATACGCTCAGTCTTACCAGTTGCTGAGTTAAGGATAGTGTCACCCTTCTTCAGACGGCCAGAGTAGATACGAACGAATGTTAGTGCACCAAAACGGTCATCCATGATTTTGAATGCTAGCGCTTTTAGTGGCTCATCTGCAGATACAGTAGCAACTTCACCAGTTGGCTCACCAGTTTCTGGATCTGTTAGAGGCTGAGGATCAACTTCCGCTGGAGCTGGTAGGTAATCTACAACAGCATCAAGGATAAGTTGCATACCTTTGTTCTTGAACGCAGAACCACAGAACGTTGGGAAGAACGCTAGGTCGCGAGTACCTTTACGGATACAAGCTTTTAGTTGCTCGATAGATGGCTCTTCGCCTTCCATGTAAGCTTCCATTAGGTCGTCGTCTTGCTCTACAGCAGTTTCAACTAGCTCTTCACGGTACTGCTCTAGATCGTCAACCATATCAGCTGGAACGTCTTGAACTTCGTAGTTTTCTGGTAGACCAGTTTCGTCCCAAACGTAAGCTTTACGAGTTAGTACGTCTACAACACCAACGAAATCGTCTTCACGACCGATTGGCAGAGTCATTACTAGTGGGTTTGCACCAAGAACGTTCTTCACTTGATCAACAACGTTGAAGAAGTCTGCACCCATACGGTCTAGTTTGTTTACGAAAATCAGACGAGCAACTTCTGAATCGTTCGCGTAGCGCCAGTTAGTCTCTGACTGAGGCTCAACACCACCAGAACCACAGAATACACCGATACCACCGTCAAGAACTTTAAGTGAACGGTATACTTCTACTGTAAAGTCAACGTGTCCCGGAGTATCGATAACGTTTAGGCGGTGGCCATTCCACTCACATGTTACAGCAGCAGACTGGATAGTAATACCGCGCTCAGCTTCCTGTTCCATGAAGTCAGTTGTAGACTCACCGTCGTGTACTTCACCAGTTTTGTGGATTTTACCAGTAAGCTTTAGAATACGCTCAGTGGTGGTAGTTTTACCCGCATCAACGTGCGCGAAAATACCAATGTTTCTGTACTTTGATAAATCTGCCATTGTCTTACTCTGTTTATAAGGTATAAATTGCGCGCAGAGTATATCACAATCTGTCAAGACTGATACCCTTGCATGCGCTGTATGTAAAAAAAACTTTTCTCACCAATACTAGCAGCTAATCTGCCCTTTAATGGCGCATTTCAACGAATTGACGAAGTTTTTTCAGAATAAAAATGCTGCCTATAAACTATACAGACAGCATATCTATTATTAAGGCTGTCCTGCAATTATCGAGGACAGATTTCCGATTCAGGGAAGAAGAATTCGATTTCACGAGCTGCAGACGCAGGGCTATCAGAGCCATGAACTGAATTGTAACGCATGCTTAGTGCGTAATCGGCACGAATAGTACCACAAGCGGCCTCTTCTGGGTTGGTTTTTCCCATCAATTCACGGTAACGCGCAATCGCATTTTCACCTTCTAGCACTTGAACCATAATCGGACCAGATGTCATAAAAGCTTTTAGATCTTCAAAGAATGGCTTGCCTTCATGCTCAGCGTAAAAGCCACTCGCTTGCTCTTCAGTTAAGCGAACCATTTTCGCCGCGATAATCTGTAAACCCGCTTTTTCTATACGGTGGTAGATCTCGCCAATTAAGTTACGTTCTACTGCATCGGGCTTTACAATAGAAAAAGTTCTTTCTAGAGCCATAGGATATCCTTTCGTTATATATTTGTTTTATTGAAAGAGGCTCTACGGCCTCTTAGCTTTTAATTATTTGCTTGCTGAAGTAGCAGACCAGCAAGGCTACGGACACCAACACCCGTGGCACCTGCTGACCACTTATCTGTTGCTGACTTACGATAGGTAGCTGCGCAATCAAAATGCAGCCAACCTTTTTTGTAATCATCAACGAAATAAGATAAGAAAGCGGCTGCTGTACTTGCACCCGGTGAGTAATCACCACTGCTGATATTTGAAAGATCAGCGAAATTAGATGGCAACATACTACGGTGGAAATCTGCCAGTGGTAGTGGCCATAAACCTTCTTTCTCTTCACGCGCAGCATTCAATGCTTGATGAGATAACTCATCATCAAAGCTCATTAGTGCGTGGTAATCATTACCTAGTGCATTTTTAGCAGCTCCCGTTAAGGTAGCGCAATCAATAATTAGTTCAGGGTTTTGCTCACTCGCGTAAATTAGACCATCCGCAAGTACAAGGCGACCTTCCGCATCAGTATTCATGATCTCAACGGTTTTACCATTTTTGTAGGTAATAACATCACCCAGCTTAAGTGCGCGGCCCGAAATCATGTTTTCTGCACAACAAAGGATCAGTTTTACACGCTTGTTCAAACCTCGCATGATCGCAAGACCTAAACCACCAGTAATCGTACCAGAACCGCCCATATCCGCTTTCATCGCAGTCATAAAACCAGATGGTTTGATACTATAGCCACCAGAATCAAAGGTAATCCCTTTACCAACCAGACAAGCAAAAACTGGCGCGTTTTCATCGCCCGTTGGGTTGAAGTCAAGTTGGAGCATTGCCGATGTACGTTCAGAGCCACGGCCAACCGCATAAATCCCTTGCCAGCCTTCAGTAAGCAGGTCTTTGTCTTTGACGACGCGCGCCTTCACTGTGCCTTCTGGCGCAACTGATTTGATAAACTCGGCCGCCATAGTCGCTAATTGGCGCGGGGCGACTTCTTCAGCTGGCTTGTTGATAATATCGCGAGTAAAGTCCGTTGCTTTAATACGCGCGGTAAGCTCTGATTGATCTTGTTCTTTAAGCTCTTGCCAAACCAGTTGGTTTTTCTTCTTTGGCCCACGGTAACCTTGATGGAACGACCAAACACTCTCAAGCCCCCAACGTTCGCCTTGTAAAGAAACTGAAGCGATACCTTGGCTGTCTAGCTTACGAGCTGCGCGTTGAATCGCGCCTAAATCATGATGGTCACCAAGATGGATCGTTGCCCCTGCTTCAGAGAAAGAAAGAATTGCGTTCTCTCCCCAATGCGGTGCTGCTGCCTCTTGGCTTAGAAATACTGACATCTGTGTAGACATGGTTTCTCCTTGTCCGAACTGGCGCTGCCTACGCCTTTTTCTATTCGTTCAGGGATGTTAACACTTTAATGTGAAATTGATAAAAAAACGGACCATAAGGTCCGTTGTTTTTAGTAAAATTTGTTAACTGAGATGGTTTTCCGCCGAGGATTAATCCATTTCATCCATCCAGCACAAGATCACCGCTTCCAGAATCTTTTCATTAGAACGATTAGGCTCGTCATCAAACTCGTCCAACTCAGTAATCCAGTGATGAAGATCAGTAAAACGCACAGTTTTAGGATCAATTTCTGGAAATTTTTCGCATAGCTCTATCGCAATATCGCGTGAATCTGTCCATTTCATTGCTTACCTTCCTTCTACTCTCCGGTAGTGATAATTCGAATGAGAAAAGCTATTGATTAGTGATCTTCTGAAGCATGGTTCAAGGTGTACTTTGGAATCTCTACAACTAAGTCTTCATCCGCGACCTTAGCTTGGCAACCTAATCGAGACTCTGGCTCTAGACCCCATGCTTTATCTAGCATGTCATCTTCTAGCTCTTCACTCTCTTCTAGTGAGTCAAAGCCTTCACGAATTACTACGTGACATGTCGTGCAAGCACAAGATTTTTCACATGCGTGCTCAATGCCAATGCCATTTTTTAGCGCGACATCAAGAACAGTGTCACCTGTATTTGCTTCCAAAACCGCACCCTCTGGGCATAAATCTTCATGCGGTAATACAATAATCTTAGGCATAACTCTTTCTCTTAAATATCATTGACTGATTGACCTGACAAAGCAGCTCGAATCGATTTGTCCATACGGCGAGAAGCAAACTCTTGGCTCGCCTTATCAGTATCTTTGATTCCTTGCTCTATCGCGTCAGCACTATCACCATTACGCAGCTCGATCAGTGATTCTATCGCTTTGAGTAACTCAGTGCGCTCTGGCTCAGACAATAACTCGTCTCCGTCAGTTTGCAGTGCTGCGATCAAACCTTCGATAACGCGATCGGCTTCTACGCGCTGCTCCGCGAGTGCTCGCGCGTTCATATCTTCCTTCGCGTACGTCATGGAGTCACGTAGCATGTTTGCCACTTCATCATCGCTCAAACCATAAGATGGCTTAACCTGAATCTCAGACTGAACACCAGTACTCTTTTCCATCGCCGTGACTGACAGTAGACCATCTGCATCGACTTGGTAAGTAACACGGATGTGGGCTGCACCCGCCGCCATTGGTGGAATGCCTTTTAGCGAGAAACTCGCTAACGAGCGGCAGTCATCAACCATTTCACGCTCACCTTGGACAATGTGCACGCTCATCGCCGTTTGACCATCTTTAAAAGTGGTAAATTCCTGGGCACGCGCAACTGGAATGGTCGTATTACGTGGAACAATCTTCTCAACCAGCCCACCCATGGTCTCAATACCCAGGGAGAGAGGGATTACGTCAAGTAGCAGCATCTCTGAATCTGGTTTATTACCAACCAAGATGTCCGCTTGAATACCCGCACCAATCGCTACCACCTCATCTGGATTAATGCTTGTTAGCGGCTTACGACCAAAGAAATCGCCGACCATTTCTCTTACAAGCAGAGTGCGTGTTGAACCGCCTACCATAACAGCTTCTAACACATCCTCGGCGTCAACTTGAGCGTCTTTTAATGCACGACGACAAGACATTAAAGTCTTCTTAACTAGCGGACGAATCAAGTCTTCAAACTCATCGCGAGAAACGCTACCTTGCCAACCTAGAACATCGACGTCTACTGACTCTTGCTCGGAGAAAGCAATCTTGGTCGCCGCTGCAACATTCAGTACCGTACGCATTTGCGTTGCGGTTAAAGGCTCAGTAAGTGTAGATTTTTCGATCAGGTAGTCTGCGAGCAGGTGGTCAAAATCATCACCACCGAGTGCTGAATCACCACCCGTTGCTAATACTTCAAACACGCCTTTTGACAAACGCAGGATAGAGATATCAAACGTGCCTCCCCCCAAGTCGTATACAGCGATCACTCCTTCTTGACCTGAGTCTAATCCGTAAGCAATAGCAGCAGCTGTCGGCTCATTAAGCAATCTTAAAACATGTAGACCTGCTAACTTAGCCGCATCTTTGGTTCCGGCACGTTGAGCGTCATCAAAATAAGCGGGCACAGTGATAACAACACCAGCAAGTTCCCCACCCAAAGTTTTCTCAGCGCGTTGACCTAATGTTTTAAGGATCTCTGCAGATACTTCAATAGGGTTCTTATCACCACTTGCCGTATGCAACACTGGCAGACCGTTGTCGCTCGCTCTAAATTGGTAAGGCAGACTCGGATAACGAGCTTGAATGTCTTTGAGTGAGCGTCCAAGTAAGCGCTTAACCGAAATAATGGTATTGGCTGGATCAATCTCAGCTTTCTTTTTCGCAGAGTAACCGACTTCTGTTTTTTCACCGGAATAGTTAACAACCGAAGGTAAAATGCTTTGACCTTGCTCATCTTGCAATGTTGCCGCGTCGCCACTTCGAACAGAAGCAACCAATGAGTTAGTCGTACCTAAATCAATACCTGCGGCGAGTTTATGCTCATGTGGTGCCGAGCTTTGACCCGGTTCTGCAATTTGAAGTAATGCCATGGATGGTCCTTGTATTGCACTAGCCGAAGAGTTTATCTTCCACTAGTTCTATTTCGTTCTGTAGTTTGGCAATAAATTTAAGTTTACGAACTCGGTCAGCAGCTTGCTGCCAGTCTGTATGGTTCAAATCTTGCTCGGTCGCAGTCAGTTGCTGCTTAAACATTTTGCTCACTTTGCTTTCAAAGTCGAACAGCGCATCTTCAGCTTCAGCACTTGAAGAGATATCTTCTAATTCTTCACGCAGCTCCATTTGCTCCATTAAGAACATAGGATCCTGCATCGTTTGCTGTTCGCCTCGTATCTCAACACCATTCTCAGACAAGATGTATTCTGCTCTTGAGATAGGATTCTTCAAAACTTGGAAGGCATCGTTGATTTCGGCTGCTTTTTGCACAGCCATCAAACGGTCACGTTCAGATGCAGTTGCGAAGTTATCGGGATGAAACTGTTTTTGAAGTTCACGGAATTGTGAAGCAAGAAGGCTACCATCCAGCTTAAACTGACTTGGTAGCCCAAATAATTCAAAGTAATTCATGGAGAATTCTATCCTTGGTAATAAACCTGTGAGTCACAAACCCACAGGCCTTATCAATTACACGTTGAAGCTTTCACCACAACCACATTCGCCCTTAGCATTTGGGTTATTGAATTCAAACCCTTCGTTTAAGCCTTCTTTAACGTAATCAAGCTCTGTACCGTCTAAGTACACTAGGCTCTTTCGGTCAATAATAACCTTGACGCCTTCGTGTTCGAATACAGAGTCTTCTTCGTTAAGCTCATCAACAAACTCAAGCACATAAGCCATGCCAGAACACCCGGTCGTTTTCACACCCAAGCGCAAACCGATACCTTTACCTCGGCTTTCTAGGAATGTTCTAACGCGACTTGCCGCGGTTTCTGTCATTGTAATGGCCATACTGCACCTTAGTTTGTCTCTTTCGCGAATGATATGGGGATTTTAGCCCCATTATATACAGATTACTTATTCTTGGTGTTTTTTCTTGTAGTCAGCAACTGCTGCTTTAATTGCATCTTCAGCAAGAATTGAGCAGTGAACCTTCACTGGTGGAAGTTCTAGCTCTTCTGCGATTTCTGCATTTTTAATTGCCGCTGCTTCATCAACACTTTTACCCTTGACCCACTCTGTAACCAGTGAGCTTGAAGCGATCGCACTTCCGCAACCGTAAGTTTTAAACTTCGCGTCTTCGATAATACCTTCTGGCGTTACCTTGATCTGAAGCTTCATTACGTCGCCACATGCAGGAGCACCCACCATGCCGCTACCTACTGCTGGATCTTCTTTGTCAAATGAACCAACGTTACGTGGGTTCTCGTAGTGATCAATTACTTTTTCGCTATATGCCATGATATTTACCTCGAATCCTCTAGTTCTATCCTTGGAATGACTGACTCAGTATTAGTGGTGTGCCCACTCAACTGTACTTAGGTCAATTCCTTCTTTGTACATATCCCATAGAGGAGACATGTCGCGCAGTTTAAGCACTGCAGTACGAATTTGTTCGATTGCGTAGTCGATCTCTTCTTCAGTCGTTGCACGGCCAAATGAGAAACGGACTGAGCTGTGTGCTAGCTCATCGTCTAAGCCTAGTGCGCGTAGTACATACGACGGCTCTAAGCTTGCGGAAGTACAAGCACTGCCTGAAGAGACAGCTAAATCTTTTAGCGACATCAGTAGTGACTCACCTTCAACGAACGCAAAGCTGATATTTAGGTTGTGCGGAACACGTTGCTCAAGGTCACCGTTGATAGTTACCGCTTCTAGATCTTTAACACCATCAAGAAGACGATTACGTAGCGCCAAAGCATGTTCGAAGTCTTGTTGCATCTCTTCCTTAGCGATACGGAATGCTTCACCCATACCAACAATCTGGTGTGTTGCTAGAGTTCCAGAACGGAAACCGCGCTCATGGCCGCCACCATGCATTTGTGCTTCAAGGCGAATACGCGGCTTACGACGTACATAAAGTGCACCGATACCTTTAGGTCCATATACCTTGTGTGCGGACATAGAGATCAGGTCTACTTTCATCTCTTGAACATCGATAGGTAGCTTACCTGCTGATTGTGCTGCATCTACGTGGAACACGATTTTGCGCTCACGACACATTTCACCAATTGAAGCGATATCTTGGATAACACCGATCTCGTTGTTCACATGCATGATGGTCACAAGAACAGTGTCTTCACGCATTGCTGCTTCTAGCTTGTTAAGATCGATAAGGCCATTTGACTCTGGCTCAAGGTAAGTTACTTCAAACCCTTCACGCTCAAGTTGACGACATGGATCAAGAACCGCTTTATGCTCTGTCTTACAAGTGATTACATGCTTACCTTTCTTCGAATAGAAACGCGCAGCGCCTTTAATTGCCAGATTATCTGACTCTGTAGCGCCAGATGTAAATACGATTTCACGCGGGTCTGCGTTTAATAGGTCTGCAATCTGCTCACGAGCGGTATCTACTGCTTCTTCTGCCTGCCAGCCGTAACGGTGTGAACGAGATGCTGGGTTACCAAACGTACCGTCCATAGTCATGTACTGAACCATTTTCTCAGCCACACGATGATCAACAGGACAGGTCGCTGAATAATCTAAATAAATAGGCAGTTTCATTTTCTACTCCAATGTAACAGGCAAACCGCTTACGAGCGGACATTTACACCGATGGGCGCGGTGTTTGTATTTTTAGTAGCGAACCCATGATTAACGGCAAGATCAATGTCTTGTCGATCTGAAATTTGTAGTACTTCGTTGTCCTTCATCAGCTCACCAAGAGTGATGTTATTCAAGAAGTCACTGATACGTGAACTTAAGTCACGCCATAGCGTGTGTGTAAGGCAACGAGAACCACCCTGGCAATCTCCTTTACCATTACATTTTGTTGCATCCACAGACTCATCGACTGCGGCAATCACTGTACCAATTGCGATTGAATGAGCATCTTCACCTAGACGGTAACCACCACCAGGACCACGAACGCTAGCCACAAGGCCAGCTTTACGTAACTTAGAGAAAAGCTGCTCTAAGTAAGACAAAGAGATACCTTGACGCTCTGAAATATCAGCCAGAGGTACAGGGTTCTGTTGCGAATGCAGAGCCACATCTAACATGGCTGTCACTGCGTATCTTCCTTTAGATGTAAGTCTCATATAACACCATATCCACACCGTTAATGTGGTATGAATTGTCACATACCTGACTAAATTGGTCAAGTATTTGATTGACTATTTTAGTCAGGTATTTAACCATTCGCTTATAGTGGTTATTTTGGTTGAGAGATACGCTTCTCAATTGAAGTTAAGATACCGCGCAGAATATTGAGCTCTTGCGATTCTGGTCTAGCGCGGTTGAACATTCGACGCAACTTAATCATCACCTTACCAGGTTGCTCTTCACTGATAAATTGGGTTTGCTTGGCTACTTTTTCAAGGTGTGCAAAAAATAATTCTAGTTCTTTGTGTCTAGGATATTCAATCACGTCTTGTGGCTCATATAGACTTTGCTCTCGTTCTAAGTAAGCCATACGAATTTCATAGCTCAACGTTTGAACAGCCATTGCCAAGTTCAGTGAACTGTATTCAGGGTTAGCAGGGATACACACATGGTAGTGGCAGGTTTGTAGCTCGTCATTAGTTAGCCCAGTACGTTCACGACCAAACACCAATGCAACAGGCGCTGATTGCCCTTCTTCCACAAACTTCTGGCCACACTCACGTGGTTCAAGCATCGGCCACTCTAAAGTACGAGAGCGCGCACTAGATCCAACGACTAAAGCGCAGTCTTCTACCGCTTCAGCCAGAGTTGAAACTACCTGAGAATTTTGAGCAATATCCGCCGCACCAGCCGCTAAAGCTAAAGTTTGTTCATCAATGCTACACTGAGGATCGACTAGTACAAGATTAGATAGCCCCATTACCTTCATAGCACGAGCTGCTGAGCCAATATTTCCTGAGTGAGAAGTGCCGACAAGGACGACTTTAACATTGTTAAGCATTGATGATTTCCGAACACAAAAATTGAGCTGCAAGATAGTATCATATACCTGAGTAAAATGGTCAGACCCTTTCTACTAATAAAACTAAAAGTGCAAAAATTAACCACTTCCATTTCACCATTTATCTGGTATACTGCCGCCCGTTTTTCTGTTCTTTAACATCCGTTGGGAAATTAGTATGCATCCAATGCTTAATATCGCTATTCGTGCTGCACGAAAAGCTGGCAACCATATTGCCAAATCTTTAGAAAATGCTGAGAAGATCGAATCTACTCAAAAAGGCGCGAATGACTTTGTTACTAACGTAGACAAAGAAGCTGAAACTATCATCATCGATACAATCAAAGCTTCATACCCTGAGCACGAAATCGTTGCTGAGGAAAACGGCGTAATCGAAGGTAAAGATAAAGACGTACAATGGATCATCGACCCACTGGATGGCACAACAAACTTTGTTAAAGGTTTGCCACACTTCTCAGTATCAATCGCTGTACGCATCAAAGGTAAAACTGAAGTAGCCTGTGTATACGATCCAATGCTTAACGAGCTATTCACAGCACAACGTGGTGCTGGCGCGCAACTAAACAATGCTCGTATCCGTGTTAAGCAATTAAAAGACCTTCAAGGTACTGTTCTAGCAACAGGCTTCCCATACAAGCAAAAGCAACACTCTGAATCTTACTTCAAGATTATGTCGTCTCTATTTGTTGACTGTGCAGACTTCCGTCGTACTGGCTCAGCAGCTCTAGACCTTTGTTACCTTTCTGCTGGTCGAGTTGATGGCTTCTTCGAGCTTGGTCTTAAGCCATGGGACATCGCTGCTGGTGAACTTATTGCTCGTGAAGCGGGTGCTATCGTGACTGACTTTGCAGGCGGCACTGACTACATGAAGTCTGGTAACGTTGTTGCTTCAAGCGCTCGCGGCGTTAAAGGTATGCTTAAGCACATCCGTGAAAACGGTAATGAAGCACTACTAAAATAATCTTAAGCTCCGTCACAGCTGAATTTCTAGCCCACTCATTTGAGTGGGCTTTTTTTATACCTGCGCATCGAAGCTGTGAGGGGCAAATCAGAGACTACCGCTGTCCCCCTTAGCGAAACACGGCTAAGTTAGGACTACTCCTTAACGTATAGAAACCCTGAAAGCTTATCCACTCCTGCCTTCATGACGGTGGCTAGACAACTTTGGAGGATTGGTGTTTGGTGCCAAGATTTTGTTTTTATGACTATTATAGTGAGTAAAGAATGGACGAGTTAAGAATCTCTTACAGTGAACAGGAGCCCTACTCACTCCTTCGTCGTTCTACGGAAATACAATTCTGATCGAAGGGTGCATCCAAGACAAAGTAAAAAGGCCTTAGTCTTTCGACTAGAGCCTTAAATATGGCAGGGGTGGAGAGATTCGAAAGCTTCGCTCCAACACGCGCTGTTTTTGGTAAGTCGGGGAATCCGCTGCTCTGCAAATTGAATACTTCAATATAAAAAAGCAAAAAGGCTCCAGCCTTTCGACTAGAGCCTTAAATATGGCAGGGGTGGAGAGATTCGAAAGCTTCGCCCCAACACGCGCTGTTTTTGGTAAGTCGGGGAATCCGCTGCTCTGCCAATTGAATACTTCAACACCACAAAAAGCAAAAGGCTCCAGTCTTTCGACTAGAGCCTTAAATATGGCAGGGGTGGAGAGATTCGAAAGCTTCGCCCCAACACGCGCTGTTTTTGGTAAGTCGAGGAATCCGCTGCTCTGCCAATTGAATACTTCAACACCAAAAAGCAAAAGGCTCCAGTCTTTCGACTAGAGCCTTAAATATGGCAGGGGTGGAGAGATTCGAAAGCTTCGCTCCAACACGCGCTGTTTTTGGTAAGTCGGGGAATCCGCTGCTCTGCAAATTGAATATTTCAATATAAAAAAGCAAAAAGGCTCCAGTCTTTCGACTAGAGCCTTAAATATGGCAGGGGTGGAGAGATTCGAAAGCTTCGCTCCAACACGCGCTGTTTTTGGTAAGTCGGGGAATCCGCTGCTCTGCAAATTGAATATTTCAATATAAAAAAGCAAAAAGGCTCCAGTCTTTCGACTAGAGCCTTAAATATGGCAGGGGTGGAGAGATTCGAACTCCCAACACGCGGATTTGGAATCCGCTGCTCTGCCAATTGGAGCTACACCCCTATTGTTCGTGTTTAGTGAGACGACTCTCGAATAAGTGGCGGAGCGGACGGGACTCGAACCCGCGACCCCCGGCGTGACAGGCCGGTATTCTAACCAACTGAACTACCGCTCCGCACTGGTTAGACATTTAAGTCTAAGTTTTTGCCTTTAGATTTTTCTAAAATCTGAAAACATAAAGTAAGCCTGGCGATGTCCTACTCTCACATGGGGAAGCCCCACACTACCATCGGCGCTAATTCGTTTCACTTCTGAGTTCGGCATGGAATCAGGTGGGTCCAAATCGCTATGGTCGCCAAGCAAATTCTTAATTCGGAAAGCTGTTTTAAGTTCTTAACACATTCAATCTGTTCTTGCTTTGAGTCCATCAAAACCCTTTGGGTGTTGTATGGTTAAGCCTCACGGGCAATTAGTACAGGTTAGCTCAACGCCTCACAACGCTTACACACCCTGCCTATCAACG